>NZ_BAUC01000110.1 GCF_000474215.1 Edwardsiella hoshinae NBRC 105699 = ATCC 33379
GTTTTTCCCTCCCGCCGCCGTTGCAAACTGCCGGTACGCCTGCTCGACCACCTGCTGAATACGTTGTACATCTAACGTCATGATATCACTCCCATGTTAACAGGGGGCAGGGCCTCCCCCTGCCCCTTCACCGCCTCAAAGGAGGGGGCGCGGTGGTGTCGACTTGTCATCAGATGCGGACGGCATACCCTTTTGCGCTTGCGCCTGGGCAACTACGATGCTGGTATGGGTCGCCGACTCGGTCGGGATCCCCGGATGGCCGCCTTCCGCTTGCCAGGTGAAGGGCGCGAAATCGTTGTTCTCCGCCCGCCAATGCGGCTTACGCAAGGCGTAGATGCCGAACGGTACCAGACAGAAGAACAGCGATAACGCGATCAGAATACCGACATACTCCATCGGGCTGCCGACCGCGATCTGACTCGGCGGCACAAAGCTGAGAATGAAGGCCAGGATCGAGCCCACCAGACCGGCGCCGCCGATGATCCACATCCCGAGCGCCCCCCC
>NZ_BAUC01000109.1 GCF_000474215.1 Edwardsiella hoshinae NBRC 105699 = ATCC 33379
GACGTTGACCCTGCCGCCTGCGCCGAACGCCGTCGCCAGGTTGCCGATCCGGTATCGGGCTATGACTTCTTTGTTGCCACCTACTTTCCGCACTATATCCGCAACGCGGAGCGCAGCCAGTTGCATCACTACCTGTTTCAGCGCTTGCCGCAGGTTGTCGCCAGCTCTGTTGCCGAGAACGACGCGATCGCCGCTCCACGCGGTGAGGCTAAATCAACCCTGGTCACGCAGTTGTTTACCCTATGGTGTGTTATCCGGGGGATTAAACACTATCCGGTCATCATTATGGACAGTATCGATCAGGCGTATCCGATGCTGGAAGCCATCAAGGCTGAGCTGACCTTTAACCCGCGTTTAAAACACGATTTCCCGGCTGTTTGTGGTCAGGGGCGCGTGTGGCAGATGGGGACGGTTGTCACCGCCAATAACGTCAAAATCACCGTCGCCGGCTCAGGTAAAAAGCTCCGTGGCTTGCGTCATGGCCCTTACCGTCCCGATCTCATTCTCCTGGATGATATCG
>NZ_BAUC01000108.1 GCF_000474215.1 Edwardsiella hoshinae NBRC 105699 = ATCC 33379
ATTCTTACCGCCGGCCAACGCGCCATATTGGCGGTACGCCTGATCGACGGCCTGTTGTAAACGTTGTGCATCTAAGGTCATACAGATACCCCTCCTTGTTCAACGGAGCGGGCAGAGCCTGGGCTCTGCCCTGATGTGTCATGAGACGATCCTTTATCGTCGGGGATTAGGGATGGGCGAGCGGTGGCTTGCTCGTGTCGTTGGTAGCGCGCTGAGCGCGAGCCTGGGCAACTACGATGCTGGTATGGGTCGCCGACTCGGTCGGGATCCCCGGATGGCCGCCTTCCGCTTGCCAGGTGAAGGGGGCAAAATCGGCATTTTCATCACGCCAGTGCGGCTTACGTATGGCATAGATGCCGAACGGTACCAGACAGAAGAACAGCGACAGACCGATCAGGATACCGACATACTCCATCGGGCTGCCGACCGCGATCTGACTCGGCGGGATGAAGCTGAAAATGAAGGCCAGGATCGAGCCAACCAGACCGGCGCCGCCGATGATCCACATCCCGATCGGGCCCCC
>NZ_BAUC01000107.1 GCF_000474215.1 Edwardsiella hoshinae NBRC 105699 = ATCC 33379
GGTTTTATCTATACATTGATCGAGCATCAATCCCGACCGGACAAGCACATGGCATTTCGTTTGATGCGTTATGCGATTGCTGCCATGCAACAACACCTCGATGCTGGCCACGACACATTGCCTCTGGTGATACCCATCCTGTTCTACCAGGGGCAGACGTCGCCGTATCCCTACAGCCTGTCCTGGCTACAGGAGTTTGCCAACCCGGCGTTGGCCAGGCAGCTATACTGCGGTGATTTCCCGTTGGTGGATATTACCGTCATCCCGGATGACGACATCATGCAGCACAAGCGCATCGCCTTGCTGGAGCTGCTGCAGAAGCATATCCGGCAGCGTGACCTGGCTGAGTTGCTAAACCAGGTGGTCACGTTACTGTTGGCAGGCTACACTACCGAAAAGCAGGTGCGCTCCCTGATGAACTATATGTTCCAGGTGGGGGAGACACAAAACCCGGAGGCCCTGTTAACCACTCTGGCATCGCAAGTGCCGCAACATGGAGACACGCTGATGACCATCGCTGAACAACTTGAACAGAAAGGCATGCAGAAAGGTATGCAGC
>NZ_BAUC01000106.1 GCF_000474215.1 Edwardsiella hoshinae NBRC 105699 = ATCC 33379
TCTGCTGGCTTCGGCGGGGCGCGACGCCAGTCTGATGGCGGCCCGGGTCAGCAACGGCGGCCAGAGCGCCATCGTCGCCGGCCGTGACCTGAGCCTCGGCAGCGTCAAAATTGCCGAACAGGAGAACAACGTCCGCAATGCCGGCAATTACCTCAAGCAAGGTTATGTACAAGACGTCGGCACTGATATCGCCACGGCGGGCGATGTACGCCTGCAAGCCGGCCGCGACCTGACCGCCATCGCCGCCAACGTCACCAGCGAGCAAGGCGCACTGCTGGTCGTCGCCCGGGGCGACGTCGGCATCCTGGCCGGCGAAGCCAGCAGCCACTGGAGCGAAGGCCGCCAGCACAACTCCAGGAGCCTGCTGGGCTCCCGCCAAAAGAGCACCCGCGACAGCCTGGAAGAGACCACGGCGCTAGCTGGCACCGTCAGCGGCGACCGCGTGGCGGTGCGGGGGCGGAACGTCACCGTCACCGGCAGCAACCTGGTCTCCGACGCCGGCACCGTCACCGTCGCCCAAAACGACCTGACTATCCAGGCGGCGACGGAGAGCTCCAGCGAGCGCCACGTCAGGGAAACCAGGCGGAGCGGCGTTTTCAGTGG
>NZ_BAUC01000105.1 GCF_000474215.1 Edwardsiella hoshinae NBRC 105699 = ATCC 33379
GCGGGCGTTGGCTCGATGTATCAGCCAACCGAACGGCCACAGGGCATCACCATCCGGGTTGGTGCTATTCAGGCGCAGCTCATCGCCTTTTTCCGGCAATGAATTAAACCAATGATGCGGGCGTAAATGGAGGTATTGCGGGATAAGCACCTTTTCTACCGTGGCCCACTGGATCTCCTGGCAACTGAAGCCGTGGCCGATGGCCGTTGCGCCATTTAGGATCACATCCTCCAATTCCATAATGCCGCTAAACCACTCTTTCACAGCGGCGGTGGCGTTCTTCTCGACGCTGCTGGCGTTCTCCGGTGGCACGATAGTGCGCTCAAGCGTTAACAGGGCATTTTTACGTTTCTCCATCTCGGCAAAAACATGCCCATCACGCTCAAGCATATCTTCGAAAAAGCTGGCCTGCGCGCTGAGCATTCCCAGCTCGGCCTGTTGCAGAATGCGGGGCAGCTTTTTGATGGTCATACCCTTGGAGAGATGCTCCGGGTAACGTTGCACCGTCCCGGCCATCTGGATGGTCTGGCGGGTTTTTAACGCATCTTTTTTGAGTGGATTACCAAACTGGTCAACAATCTGTGGCATAACATCCTCACCAGGCACCGCCGCCTAAGCGTGCGCCGTCGTAACTGTGTCGTGATCGGGTGTGAATTTGGGTAGAGCTGGCGCGAGAGACGGCTAGCGACCACAGCATATGCAGGGCATCTGGGCCATCATCGTGATCGGCCATGGGGAAATGACGTAACTGATCCAACAACGTGGA
>NZ_BAUC01000104.1 GCF_000474215.1 Edwardsiella hoshinae NBRC 105699 = ATCC 33379
TCGGGCGTTGGCCCGATGTATCAGCCAACCGAACGGCCACAGGGCATCCCCGTCCGGGTTGGTGCTATTCAGGCGCAGCTCATCGCCTTTTTCCGGCAAGGAGTTAAACCAATGATGCGGGCGTAAATGGAGGTATTGCGGGATAAGCACCTTTTCTACTGTGGCCCACTGGATCTCCTGGCAACTGAAGCCATGGCCGATGGCCGTCGCGCCATTTAGGATCACATCCTCCAATTCCATAATGCCACTAAACCACTCTTTCATAGCGGCGGTGGCGTTCTTCTCGACGCTGCTGGCGTTCTCCGGTGGCTCGATAGTGCGCTCAAGCGTTAACAGGGCATTTTTACGCTTCTCCATCTCGGCAAAAACATGACCATCACGCTCGAGCATATCTTCGAAAAAGCTGGCCTGCGCGCTAAGCATCCCCAGCTCGGCCTGTTGCAGAATACGGGGCAGCTTTTTGATGGTCATGCCCTTGGAGAGATGATCCGGGTAGCGTTGCACCGTCCCGGCCATCTGGATGGTCTGACGGGTTTTTAATGCATCTTTTTTGAGTGGATTACCAAACTGGTCAACAATCTGTGGCATAACGTCCTCACCAGGCACCGCCGCCTAAGCGCGCGCCGTCGTAACTGTGTCGTGATCGGGTGTGAATTTGGGTGGAGCTGGCGCGAGAGACGGCCAACGACCACAGCATATGCAGGGCATCCGGGCCATCATCGTGATCGGCCATGGGGAAATGGCGCAACTGATCAAGCAAAGTGGGC
>NZ_BAUC01000103.1 GCF_000474215.1 Edwardsiella hoshinae NBRC 105699 = ATCC 33379
ATGGAAGATCCGCATACTTTCTCCTTTGATTCTCGAGGTGTTGCACCTTATGGCAGGCACTCTGGTACAGGGTTTTCATAGTCGATGTCGTCGCAGGCATCAGGATAGCGCGCATTCTGCTTGCAGTACTCATAATCCGTCGCTCTCCTGCAATATGGACTGTTCAATCTTCGGCTGATGCTGGGGGCGGGTATGGTCGCCCCTGGTGCACACACTGCTAGATTTTTATCACGATGGTTTTTACACCAGTCCAAAGGGTCATTTAAATATTGATAGCCTGCTTGCCTCATACAAAAATAGGCAGACGCCATCTCATCGTAGGTTCTGGAATTGCTTAGCCAAGCAGGAGAGCTGAGCCCGCACTCTAAGAGCTTCTTTTTTATCTGTAGGGCATCTGCACCTGGCCTTGACCAGTTCTTAAATTCAGGAGGTGGGGGCTGGAACATTTTTTCCGAACATCCCCCCATTGTCACAAATAACAGAAGGGTCAATGATGCAAGCAGTCTCCTCATGGCTCCACCTTCGCCTTTATTTCTAAGTAGCTTCCACCGCGCTGATGACTGGTGACGATATGCTGATCGACAATCCACTTTGCTTGAACTTGGATTCTTGCTCGAAGCGGCCCGTCTGTCTGGCTTCAGAGATTTCAATATTCTTGGCAGTCACCGAGATATCGCCTTCCGGGGCGAGAACATCGCTGCCGATTTGCCGATACTGATTGCCGGCTGAGAGGCTGACGTTTCCACCCACACTTCCGACGGTACTTGCCGCGGCCGTGGTACGAACGGATTTCTGGTCGTCGCTCTGCATTTGCTTCCCGACGGTGAACCCAATTCCTCCG
>NZ_BAUC01000102.1 GCF_000474215.1 Edwardsiella hoshinae NBRC 105699 = ATCC 33379
TTAAACAGGTTATAGCCCAGTTGTGCTGCGACCTCTGCTACCATCTTCTGCCCGCGGACGCTGTTGCCTGCCTCATCCAACGGTGGCGAGAAGGCCGCAATCCCCATCACCCCGGGCACCACCGCCAGAATGCCACCGCCTACGCCGCTCTTACCCGGCAGGCCGACATGGTAGGCCCAGTCGCCAGAGCGGCCATACAAGCCCTCCATGGTCATCTCGGCCAGGATATAGGGGACGTTAGCACGCTGTAGCACGCGCTGCCCGCTGCGTGGATTCACCCCGCCTGCCGCCAGGGTCGCCCCCAGGGTCGCCAGTTCGACGGTATCGATCAGCGTCGAGCATTGGCGGGTATACACGTCACAGGCCTCCATCGGGTCGCAATACATCGTCCCGGCGGAATAGAGTAGCCAGGCGATGGCGCGATTATGGAAGTTGGTGGTCTGCTCTGACTGGTTCACCTCGTCCGACAGCGCCACTTTCTCTCCCGCCAGCTGCTGCTGGATGGTCAGGATGCGTTGCCAACGTTGCTCGCGATCGCTTGCCTGAATCAGGCTCGCCGCCGCCATCGCCCCGGCGTTAACCAGCGGCGACAAGGGCTTGCCGCGATGTAACTCCAACGCCATCACCGAGTTAAACGGCAGGCCGGTCGGATCGGCGCCGATCTTATCCTGCACCGCCTGCGGTCCGACATCTTCTAACGCCAGCGCCAAGGTGCATACCTTGGAAATCGACTCCAACGCAAAGCGATAGGCGCTGTCGCCGGCGCAGTACACCGCGCCGTCATGCGTGACGATGGCCAGCGCCGCCAATTGGCTCGGCACACTGGCCAAATAGGGAATATAGTCGGC
>NZ_BAUC01000101.1 GCF_000474215.1 Edwardsiella hoshinae NBRC 105699 = ATCC 33379
ACAGGTCAAAATGGTCTGTCAGATGGAGCTGACCAGCCATCTGCTGACGGCGGCGGCCTTCGGCACGATGAAAAACAGCGAAACTGAGCTTGCTGAGCAACTTATAGGACAAACCGGCGATAACACGCTGACGTTAATGGATAAAGGGTATTACTCACTGGGGCTGTTAAATGCCTGGAGCCAGGCGGGAGAAGAGCGTCACTGGATGATAGCGCTCAGAAGGGGGGCCCAGTATGAAGAGGTCAGAAAATTGGGTAAAGGCGACCATCTAGTGAAGCTGAAAACCAGTCCACAGGCACGAAAAAAGTGGCCTGCTCTGGGAAATGAGGTGACAGCCCGCCTGCTGACTGTGACGCGCAAAGGAAAAGTCTGCCAGCTGCTGACGTCGATGACGGACACCATGCGTTACCCGGGCACAGAAATGGCAGAGCTGTACAGTCATCGCTGGGAAATCGACCTGGGATACAGAGAGATAAAGCAGACAATGCAACTGAGTAGACTGACGCTGAGAAGTAAAAAGCCGGAGCTTGTGGAGCAGGAACTCTGGGGGGGATTACTGGCTTATAACCTAGTGAGATATCAGATGATTAAAATGGCAGGACATCTGAAAGGGTACAGGCCGAATCAGCTAAGCTTCTCAGAGTCATGTGGAATGGTCATGAGAATGCTGATGACGTTGCAGGGCGCGTCACCGGGCCGAATCCCGGAGCTGATGCACGATCTTGCAAGTATGGGACACCTGGTAAAATTACCGACAAGAAGGGAAAGAGCCTTCCCGAGAGTGGTAAAGGAGAGACCCTGGAAATACCCCAGAGCCCCAAAAAAGAGCCAGTCAGTTGCTTAACTGACTGGCATTACTCC
>NZ_BAUC01000100.1 GCF_000474215.1 Edwardsiella hoshinae NBRC 105699 = ATCC 33379
CCCGGGCGCGCCGCGCAGGCTAGCAAAAATGGGAACTCACATGATTAAAGTAAAAAATAGGCGTTTAGCCAGGCTATGGCTTATCCATACTCTGCTACTGGCCAGTTTCGCTGTCGATGCCAGCAATGAGTACCAGTGTGAGATAACCAGTGCGCCCTACGGGCGCTGGAATTCACCGCAATATCGCGCAAGTTCGTATTACTCTAGCTTTCGTCTGTGGGGGGGATGGGCAAATAGCACGATAACGCTGAAGTCCGATGACCAAAACCTGGATGCGGCCGCGATCAATAACGATATCGCCACGCTACGCTCGACCTTAGATGTGCTCGGCCAGTATAATTTCGTGGCCTCTCGGGCCTCGGCCACCTTATATCAAGGGCGCAATAATCTATTCAGAGCCTCAGGCGTCCCCGGCCCCACCAGCTCAGGTCAAATGTATATTGAGCTAGGTTGTCAGAATCTAAATCATTGCGCATTGGTACGATTTACCGGCGCGCAGGATTTTAGATTTAGTATGGATAAACGGCTCTCCTTTGCCGACGGCGCCAATATCAACAGCCCCGTATTACAAAAACGCATTGTGTTGCCGTCTGCGCCAAGAAATGAGTATCGCAACCATGAAATACGCTTTACCCATACTATACAAAATGCCGTCATCGGCATCTCTACCATGAATCAGGTTAATATCCCCGGCGGCGATAGAACCCTCTCGTTTGACCGCGGGCCGATCGTCTCGGAAATACGCTGCGTGCGTCCGGCGACGCCCTTAACCTTGACGCTGTTGGATAACGCCATCACCTTCAATCCCACCCTGATGGGGAGCACGACGCCGCAGGTCAAGACGCTGAGGTGGCAAGCCTCCGGCAGTGGACGCGCCGATACCTGGACGATGCGCTTTACTAGCGCCAACGCCACCGCCTCGGGT
>NZ_BAUC01000099.1 GCF_000474215.1 Edwardsiella hoshinae NBRC 105699 = ATCC 33379
CCCTAATGGGAAGCGCCCTGATAGCTTCTTCCGTATCCTCTGGCTGCACTTGAAGCTGTTGTAGTACACCTTTAACACCTATGCTACAAAGTGTATTAATCAAGCGTTCCCTATCACATGGCTCAGCCCTTCGCAGCATTTCGCTAATGATATCGGTGCCCGCAACTGTTCCTGATTCAGTCGTAGGAGCAGAAGAAGCTGGAATCGCTGAACATGTGTTGTGAATAGGATGTGAGTTGATCTCTCCATAGACTAGCCACTCTAACGAGACGTTTTCTATTCTTGCTATTTTTGCCACTACGTTTAGACCTGGCGTTGTACCTTTCTCGAAGTAGTTATTAATCGTAGAGTATGGCAAGCCCCAAGCCTCCGTTACCTTGCGTAGACTCCTCTCTCCCACAAGCTGCCTGATCCTATCCTGGATGCTTTCTTTTCTATCATTACCAAAAGAAAGCCCATCGTCAGTTTTGTTACTCATTTTCTTTTTCATTATCATGTTGATTTAATTACGTTTTATGCAAGTTGCTTTCTTTTGACCTAAAAGTAGAAAAGAAAGCTTGTAATTTTCTATTCATGGATCAATACTTCTATCCGTAGGGATAACACGCAGGTGTTATCCGCGCGGATAACATTCGAGGATAGCTGAATGATGCATAGAAATGAAGTGATCAATCAGGACTGGCACCGCGAATACATCGTGGCAGCAGTTCATACAAAAGGTGTTACGTTGCGAGAGTTGTCGATCAGGGCTGGTCTAAAAAAAGATTCTTTAAAGAATGCGCTGTATCGCTCATGCCCTAAATATGAACGCATTATCGCTGATGCTATCGGTGTTGAACCTGAGGAAATCTGGCCAAGTCGTTATGCCAGTAAGGTTGCATGATGTTCTATTCTGCAAATGAGTTACTTGGACTACCCGGTTTGCCTGGAACGGTTCAAGGGCTTCGTTGGATGCTAAATAGAGCCACTGCG
>NZ_BAUC01000098.1 GCF_000474215.1 Edwardsiella hoshinae NBRC 105699 = ATCC 33379
CTCTAATTGGAAGTGCTCTAATGGCCATCTCTTCGCTTTCCGTTTGCTCTGGGGTTTGTTGCAAGCGTTGTAGGACGCCTTTAATGCCTATATTACATAACGATGTAATTAGCTGAGCTCGATCTTCTTGCGTAATGCTGTTTAACATGAACAGGAGAATGTCGGGAGACTGTTGTACCTGGATCTGTACAGATTTTTCCTGCGTCATAGTCATGCCTTCGGCATTTTTATCCTCACGCAAAGAGCCAAACGCTAACCACTCCATTGAGACATCACATGCCTTAGCTATGGAGGATAGACGATCCAGAGATGGGTAAGTAACTCCCTTTACATAGTTACGTATGACCTTCTCTGACATACCACATTTATCTGCAAAAGCGCGGTATGACTGCTCTCCAATGAGAGTCTGTAATCGTGAGCCGAAGTGAATTATTCCATCATCTTCAATAATCCGTGTGCCATGATTTTCTACCCTCATGGATTTTTCATTATAACCATTTGTTTCTGAATGATTTTTTTTCATTGGTACATTTATTCCAAAAATCTGTATAAAAATCTGCAAAACAGCTTTACATGCGGATTTTTATGCCATACCATTTATCACATCCGATAACCACGTTTGATTATCGGATTCTATAAACTAGAGAGGATCACATAATGCAGTTGTCGAGACAAGACCTAACTGACCTGTTTGTTCGCCGTGGTCAGGACTGGTCTGCAAAGGCGATTTATGCGGCCCTTGAGAATAAGGGGGCTGATATAGCCGCTCTTGAGCGTGCTCAAGGCTTAAAACCTGGCTCAATGCGAAATGTTTTTTATCGGCCTTGCCCAGGGTATGAGCTAACTATTGCGGGAGTGATTGGGGTTGAGCCTGGTGTGATTTGGCCAAGCCGTTATCAGAATAAAAATCCGCACACAACTGCGGCATAAGGCATTGCTATGTGGGTTACTGCGCAAGAGTGTGCCGGAGTCGGGGGCTTACCAACTCGAGATCAAAATGTCAGGGCACGACTTGATCGAGCCACTGCA
>NZ_BAUC01000097.1 GCF_000474215.1 Edwardsiella hoshinae NBRC 105699 = ATCC 33379
GGTGGCCGCAGTGGCATAAGAGGCAAACATGCTGATGGCAGCCAGGCTAACCATGGATGCGATAATTGTTTTTTTCATATAAATGTCTCCGTTGTTAAAATGACATAAAAGAGCCAATGGAACGATAAAAAGTAATAGCCGTCTCTTGAAGCGTTATAGCGACAAATAGCGGATGTGACGTTAACCTGGCGCGCGCGGCCCTTATCCATAACGATACGATGACTTTTTCATTAATAGGTAAAGGGAGCGAAAACCATCGCCCGGCGCATGCGTTCTGCTGCTGCCCGTATTGCGTAAAAATTATCTAAAGCCACGCATTAAATAATGCCGTATGCATCATGGTGATTATTTTTTCAGCCTTGCGACGCGGCGCAGGGACATTGTCCGACGCCGTTCGTTGCGGAGCATTCTAACCAAATAGTTAACCTGGATAAAAGCTATTGCGCGATCTTTTATATCGCATAAAGGCCTTATAATCAGCATATACATCCATGCACAAACAAAATTGCAGGATTAAAATATAAATTAGCATTAGGGTGCAGATCAAAAGATCGTCAATGTGGTATTTTGCAAAATATTGTTTTATTTTTCGCTTAAAAAAATAGTGCTTTTCTTTCAACAAGAAAAAAAGAAAATAACAAAAAACAAAACAATAGAAATAACATAAAAAAATAACCACAAAATCTAAAATAAGCCGCCATTAATTAATATTAAAGATTGGTGATAACAGAAAAACTAATAATCATGGAAATAAGATAATGAAAAAAACAGACTCGATTGAGATAAAAAAAGCGATATTGGCATACATGGCCGCACATCACACGGTACGCACCGCTTGCGTAGCGGAGGCCATGAAGCTCACCGACTACCAGGCACGTCATCATCTACAACAATTGGAAATCGCGGGGAAAGTTAAACGCACGCCTTTACAACGCGGGGTAAAAACCTGTTGGCAGATCAATGCGGTTAGCGCCGTTGGTGGAAAAAAATAACATCATCGGCGCACAGTTTTTGCTATGCGGGCCCGCATGCGAATGCGCGTGAAAGCCCGGCGATGAGGCGGCGCGGTTTAACGGCGTCGCTCCACCGGGGCAAGGCCCAA
>NZ_BAUC01000096.1 GCF_000474215.1 Edwardsiella hoshinae NBRC 105699 = ATCC 33379
ACGGTGGAATGATCGCCGCACTGGAATGTGTTGTTAACGAAATGCCAAATAAATAAGGAGTAAAGCGTGGAGCGTATTGTTTTAACCGTAGACCAAATCAAAAACATGGCCTCGTCAGTTGGGCTGAGCGTCACCGTGCCGGGAACGCTCAACATTGAGACGCCGTACATCATCTGTCATGGCCGAGTCCCCGCATTTGAGTCTAGCGAGGGTGAGAAAATCCCCGCCTATAGCGGGTTGATTGCCTACAGCGAGGCCCTGCCTGATGGCCCGGTGATTGAGCTGGAGTGATGAAATCAGTATGCAAAAACAAGTGATTGGCAACGCAACGCTTTATTGCGGCGATGCGCTGGAGGTTTTAGCAACGCTACAGGGCGGATTTGATGCTGTTATCACTGACCCACCTTACAGTAGTGGTGGGACGCATAAGGCGGCACGCACTGAACTACCATCGATGAAATACGTCGGAAACTGTAATTATGCGGAATTCCTAGGCGATAACCGCGATCAGCGGAGTTGGTTCATGTGGTGCTCATTGTGGATGGGGATGGCGACCCGGCTTATCCGCCCTGGTGGTTATGTGATGGTTTTTAGTGATTGGCGTCAGTTGCCAACAATGACGGATGTGTTTCAAGCGGGCGGAGCTATTTGGCGAGGGCTGATTGTCTGGGATAAAGGCGCTTCAAGTCGCGCTCCTCATACCGGCTATTTTCGCCACCAGGCGGAATATGTTGTCTGGGGAAGCTGCGGGAAGCTGGGAAAGTGCTCCCATGGTGGCCCATTCCCCGGCGTTATCAACCAACGGGTGATACCGTCTGAAAAATTGCATATGACAGGAAAACCAGTGCAGGTCATGGAGGCGCTGGCGCATCCCCTCCCGCCATCTGCGCGAGTACTCGATCCATTTATGGGGAGCGGGACGACGGCATTACCTATTCTGGCGCGAGGGGGGCATTTCACCGGCATTGAAATGACAACAGAGTATTTTGACATCGCCTGTGCGCGCCTTGAAAAGGCTCAGGCTGAGCCTATCCCTGTGTAATCATCTCGTTTCTCTAATTTTGTCAGCCTCAGATAGGAACTATCGCGGCTGTGTGTAATACACAACATTAGGTGGCGATATTCATGGTGAAAAAACACAGCAAAAAAAACCTGATGGCCGAGTTGCAGGAGTACGTGGCCAACCTGCGCCAGACTATCGAAGCGGAGTGTCTGGGGTTT
>NZ_BAUC01000095.1 GCF_000474215.1 Edwardsiella hoshinae NBRC 105699 = ATCC 33379
TACCACTGAAAACCACCGTTCATAGCAGCAGAAGTAACCCCACCGACAACGGCTTTACTCACTGACACAGTTGGTTCCAGATACCAGGCTCCGGCGATCATCACACCATCCTTATAGCCATCAACTATCACTTTGCTTATATTAACTCTTTCAGGTAACTCACCTTTTGCCAGCTTATCCAGCCCCGCCTGCTTCTGTTCCGGAGTGAGATTCTTGGCATCAGCACACTGATTCCAGGAAGCAACCAGTTGACCATAACTCATCATTCCTTATGGCAAGCTGAGCGGATTATTCTCAGCAACAATCCCAACGGTATGAATTGAGATTGTTGCAAATCTTACTTAGGATCTGATGGCGTTTTCTTACGGGCGTTAAATTTATCTATCAAATTAAATACTATAGCAGCTAAAGTGATTGCAGACCCAGCAATTATACTTTTGACAAACGCACTAAAAATACTTTCAAAAGATAAGTAGAACACATGCAAATAAGCAAAACTAATAACAATAGAGATAATTAAACCAAATATAAAAAGAACAGACGAATAATACAAGAACATCAATATATATATATAGGTGATTTTCATCTGCCTTCTCCTTCTTTCTTTTTAGACATCTCCTTACCAATATCATTCACTTGTTCTGAAATATACGCGCCACCAATATCATAAACAAATCCAGGC
Organism: Edwardsiella hoshinae NBRC 105699 = ATCC 33379; assembly: GCF_000474215.1. Lineage (GTDB taxonomy): Bacteria > Pseudomonadota > Gammaproteobacteria > Enterobacterales > Enterobacteriaceae > Edwardsiella > Edwardsiella hoshinae. The sequence continues at coordinate 683 of NZ_BAUC01000095.1, forward strand.
ACTTCTTTACCAGTTAGTGAATTTACAATGCCTGGTGCATACCCCCTGAATATTCCACCTGCCCATGCTCCAGTAGCCGCTCCTCCAATAGATCCGGTATCAAGACCATCAGTAAAGAATGCACTACCTGCCGCTATTCCAACGTTCTGCCAGACTGTTCTTCCCGGGGCAAGCATACCTGCAATGCCTGAACTAGCACTACTTTTCCAGTCCCAGCTTTTGTTTTCATTACCAGGCTGACTCAGATCAAACCACTGGTAGCTTCCGTTGGCTATTTCAGCAATAACTCCACCACCAATCACCTTACCGACTGATGCTGCCGGCCCCAAATACCAGGCACCTGTAATCAATACGCCATCTTTATAACCATCAACTATCACTTTACTTATATTAAATCCTTCAGGTAACTCACCTTTTGCCAGCTTATCTAGCCCCGCCTGCTTCTGTTCCGGAGTGAGATTATTGGCATCAGCATACTGATTCCAGGATTGCGTCGCAGCACCATAATCCGTCAGTCCTTTCGGCAGCCTAAATCCGTCGCCAAGGAAATTATTC
>NZ_BAUC01000094.1 GCF_000474215.1 Edwardsiella hoshinae NBRC 105699 = ATCC 33379
TATGTTCCGGTCACTTATCCAGATGATGCTGGCGCTTAACGGCTTCGGCGATATCCCGCTACACCGCCAGCCGCGCCTGGTCTTTGATACGCGCAAAAAAGCCGATTTAGGCCAGTTTGCCACGGCTGTCTCGACGTTGGTTAACGCGGGGATGGATACCATCCCCGTCAGTTGGGTTCACCGCGAGGGCGGTATCCCACAACCCCAAGAGGGTGAAGCGGTACTCCAGCCGCGCACCAGTGGCAGTGGGCTAGCCAACTTACGCCGGGCTTACCCCGTTAGCCCTGGTGTGGGCCTTGCCGCCCTATCCCAAACGGAGGCGATGCCAGAGAATGACCCCGGTCAGCAGGCGATCGATACCATGCCCCCCCTGTCTGATGCGGTGGGCGATGCCATGAACCAGCTACTGGCCCCGATGATTGCTGCCCTGCGCCAGGGGAAGAGTGCCGATGATGCGATGAATATCCTGGCCGAGGGCTACCCGCTGTTGGATGATACCCAACTGCGCGCCCTCCTGACGCAGGCTATTTTTGTGACTGACCTGTGGGGGCAACTCCATGCCAACACCTGAGAAGGTAGACCTGGCCTATGCTCTCCAGCTCGCGCCTGCCGAAGCGGTAGCCTATTTCGAGTCCAAGGGATACGCCATAGGCCTGCACTGGTATGACGTACATGCCGAGGCACAGGCGAAAGGATTCACCGCTGCCGGCGTAATGAAGCTGGATATTCTGAAAGATATGCGTGATGGCCTGCAAAAAGCCCTCCAGGAGGGGGACACGCAGACGGACTTCAAGCGCCAGATACTCCCCATTCTGGAGCGTAAGGGATGGCTGGGGAAAGGGTTGGTGATCGATGAGTCCACGGGCGAACTCCAGGGCAAGCGGCTGATGCCGCGCCGGCTGGACACCATTTTTCGCACTAATGTGCAATCGGCCTACAATGCGGGGCGCTACCGGGAACAGATGGCCAACGCGGCCAGCCGTCCGTATCTGGAGCGTGTGGCAGTAATGGATAGCCGCACACGCCCAGTACATGCGGGTCTCAACGGATTTATCGCGCCCGTTGATAGCCCGGTGTGGGGATTTCTCTATCCACCGGATGGGTATGGCTGCCGGTGCCGAGTGCGCGCTCGCTCAGCTGCGGAGGTGGAAAAACAGGGGTTGACGGTTTACCACCCGGACGTTATCGAGATCGAGCAGGAGTTTGGGATACCGGGAGAAACCCGCAAGGTGCCGGCAATGATTAACCCCATGACAGGCGCT
>NZ_BAUC01000093.1 GCF_000474215.1 Edwardsiella hoshinae NBRC 105699 = ATCC 33379
TGCGCCCGTCATGGGGTTAATCATTGCCGGCACCTTGCGGGTTTCTCCCGGTATCCCAAACTCCTGATCGATCTCGATAACGTCCGGGTGGTAAACCGTCAACCCCTGTTTTTCCACTTCCGCTGCTGAGCGGGCACGCACACGGCACCGGCAACCGTAGGCATCAGGTGGGTAGAGGAAGCCCCACACCGGGCTATCGATAGGCGCGATAAACCCATTAAGGCCAGCATGTACCGGGCGTGTGTGACTATCCATTACCGCCACACGCTCCAGATACGGACGGCTGGCCGCGTTGGCCATCTGTTCCCGGTAGCGCCCCGCATTGTAGGCCGACTGCATATTGGTGCGAAAAATGGTGTCCAGTCGGCGCGGCATCAGCCGCTTGCCCTGGAGTTCTCCCGTGGTCTCATCGATCACCACCCCTTTCCCCAGCCATCCCTTACGCTCCAGAATGGGGAGTATCTGGCGATTGAAGTCCGTCTGCGTGTCCCCCTCCTGGAGGGCTTTTTGTAGGCCATCGCGCATATCTTTCAGAATATCCAGCTTCATCACGCCAGCGATGGTGAATGCTTTCGCCTGGGCCTCGGCGTATACGTCGTACCAGTGCAGTCCGATGGCATACCCCTTGGACTCGAAATAGGCCACCGCTTCGGCGGGGGCGAGCTGGAGGGCGTAGGCCAGCTCTACCTTCTCAGGTGTTGGCATGGAGCTGCCCCCACAGGTCGGTCACAAAAATAGCCTGCGTCAGGAGGGCGCGCAGTTGGGTATCATCCAACTGCGGATAGCCCTCGGCCAGGATATTCATCGCATCATCAGCGCTCTTCCCCTGGCGCAGGGCGGCAATCATCGGGGCCAGTAGCTGGTTCATGGCATCTCCCACCGCATCAGACAGGGGTGGCATGGTATCGATCGCCTGTTGGCCGGGGTCGCTCTCTGGCACCTCTTCCGTTTGGGATAGGGCGGCGAGGCCCACACCAGGGCTAACGGGGTAAGCCTGGCGTAAGTTGGCTAGCCCACTGCCACTGGTGCGCGGCTGGAGCACCGCTTCACCCTCCTGGGGTTGCGGAATACCGCCCTCGCGGTGAACCCAACTGACGGGGATGGTATCCATGCCAGCGTTAACCAACGTTGATACAGCCGTGGCAAACTGGCCTAAATCGGCTTTTTTGCGAGTATCAAAGACCAGGCGCGGCTGGCGGTGTAGCGGGATATCGCCGAAACCGTTAAGCGCCAGCATCATCTGGATAAGTGACCGGAACATG
>NZ_BAUC01000092.1 GCF_000474215.1 Edwardsiella hoshinae NBRC 105699 = ATCC 33379
GCCGTTCCCTTGATCGCATTAGTACCCGCTGCGGCCACTTCCGCCGCTGCTGCGCCTCCTGCTCCTTTTGCAGCCTTGATACCCCCCGTAAGCAGTTTGATACCGGCAAAGGCGATCGCCGCCTGGGTCATGCCCTGGATGGCGGTAGTGGCTCCGCTGACCGCTGTGGCAAGCTCTGGGAACCGTGCGGCCAACTCTGCCGCTTTACCCGCCGCGCTCCCGGTGGCATCGGCTAGTCTCTTAGTGGCATCCAGCTCGGCAAACTCCTTAGCGTTATTGAACTGCTGTGCCTTAAACCAGCCTTGCTCTTTATTGAATTCAAAATTCAGATCGCCCGCGCCTTGTTCACCGGGTTTCAGATTGCGTTGTTTATTGATATCCCGCTCAATCTCGTCTTTATATCCCTGGCCATTGCGGTAAGCGAGGATGGCCATTAACGCTTGCTGATCGGCTAGGATTTTCCCCACTCCAGCACCTTCAAGGATGGCGCTCATGGCCTCCAGGGTTTCTTTAATGCCGCTCTTATCATCCTTAGGTAGACTCTTTAACTTGGCCTGGAGAGCCTGGTATTTTTTGTCGCTTCCAACAACCTCATCAATGACGCGGGAAAATGCCTCTATCGGGTCAGTCCCATGCTTTCGGGCCTCTGCTAGCGTTCCTGGCAAGTCGATGCCTTTTCCCTTGATTTTGATGTTAGCGGCAGCATTAGCTGCATCCTGGCTCGTCAGTTTCCCCAACAAATTGACCACGTTGTTACCCGCCTGATCGCTATTGCCCGCCGTGACCGACGACAGTTCATTGAGTGTTAATAGTTTGCCAAAATCCCCCAAACCGGACATGCCAGCCTTTTTGGCAAAGGCCATCTGCTGGCCGAGCCATTTAGCCATATCCTTCAGCTCAAAATTCCCTGATTGTCCTGCGGCAATCGCCATATTGAGCATGGTGGGCATCTGTTCATCGGTGATCCCAAAGGTACTGCGGGCTTTCACTGCGATATCGGCCAGTTCGTTAGGGTCAGCCTTGGCCGCAGAGGCATAGCGGGTGATTGTGGGTAGCAGCTTGCTAACTGCCTCCTCTTTTAATCCACTGGCGAGCAACGTATTGGCCGTATCCATCACCGACTCTTTGTTCAGCCCACTGGACATGGCGTTATCGCGGATCATCTTATCCAGGCGTTGCATTCCCGCTTGACGGCCTTTCATGTCATTATCACTAAATGCCGTATTGGCCATCTCTGTCAGGCGCTCATCGTATGTCATCCTGTTACGTACCGGGTTGACGAATGCCGCCCCAAACGCCGCTGCACCACCGGCAATGACACCT
>NZ_BAUC01000091.1 GCF_000474215.1 Edwardsiella hoshinae NBRC 105699 = ATCC 33379
GCCGTTCCCTTGACCGCATTAGTACCCGCTGCGGCCACTTCCGCCGCTGCTGCGCCTCCTACTCCTTTTGCGGCCTTGATGCCCCCCGTAAGCAGTTTGATACCGGCAAAGGCGATCGCCGCCTGGGTCATGCCCTGGATGGCGGTAGTGGCTCCACTGGCGGCTGTAGCCAACGCCGGAAACTCTGTTGCCAGAACATTGAGTTTACTGGCCACATTGCCACTCGCCTCAGCAATCGGTTTAACCATATTCAGCTCGGCGAGATCCTTGGTGTTATTGAGTTGCTGGAGTTTGAAATAGTCCTGCTGCTCGATGAATGCAAAGTTTTCATCCCCAGCGCCCCGCTCGCCAGGCTTGAGGTGACGCTGCTTCTCAATATCCTGCTCAACACTCGCGCGATACTCTCCCGAATAACGATACGCCAGGAACGCCATCATGGCCTGGCGGTCGGGGAATAATTGACTGATCACGGATCCGCTGAGCATGCGATTCATCGATTCCAGCTTTTCACGCCGACCGGTCGTATCTTTGGGGTCGAGTTGCTCCATCTCGCGCTTCAATTTTTGATAGCGTTTATCTTTGGCCATAACGCGGTCGATGATGGCGCTAGTTGCTTCCAGGGCGTTCATCCCATGCGCTTTTGCCTGGATCAGTGTGTCAGTGTACTTAAGTACCTTATTGCCGCCCAGCGGGATGGTCTTGGCGTTGTTTTCGGTGTCACGGGCATTCATCTTGGCTATCAGGTTATTGACGTTATTACCGGCCTCATCATTATTCCCTGCCGTTTTGACCGCTACCTGATTCAGCGCCAGAATGGTTTTTAATCCTTCCAGACCGTAAAAACCGGCACTCGCCCCTGATGCCATTTGAGTAGGTAAATAACGGGCCATGTCCTTAACTTCAAAGTTCCCCGCCTGGCCAGACGCAATCATCATGTTCATAGCCGTCTCAATATCTTTCCCCTTAATGCCAAAGTCCTTCATTTTGGTGAGGACATTGGCAATATCCTGTGGGGCTGCATTGGCAGCGACAGAATAGCGCGTCACCATGGGAAGCAGGTTGGTAACATCCTCTTCTTTCATCCCGTTTTTCAATAGGGTATCGGCTCCCTCCATCACCGCCTCTTTGCTGAGGCCACTGGTTTTGACATTCGTCTGGATCAACTTGTCCAGCCGCTGCTTACCTGCCTGGCGCTCTTGAAGACTCTTATCATTAAAGGCGTCATTACTCATTGCAGTCAGGCGCTCATCGTATGTCATCCTGTTACGTACCGGGTTGACGAACGCCGCCCCAAACGCCGCTGCACCACCGGCAATGACACCC
>NZ_BAUC01000090.1 GCF_000474215.1 Edwardsiella hoshinae NBRC 105699 = ATCC 33379
CGGCGGGATGATCGCCGCGCTGGAGTGTGTTGTTAACGAAATGCCAAATAAGGAGTAAAGCGTGGAGCGTATTGTTTTAACCGTAGAGCAAATCAAAAACATGGCCTCGTCAGTTGGGCTGAGCGTCACCGTGCCGGGAACGCTCAACATTGAGACGCCGTACGTCATTTGTCGTGGTCAGGTGCCAGCATTTGAGTCTAGCGAGGGCGAGAAAATCCCCGCCTATAGCGGGTTGATTGCCTACAGTGAAACCCTGCCGGATAGCCCGGTAATTGAACTGGAGTGATGAAGAGGCGGCCCCGATGGGCCGCACAGGGCGAGTATCAAAATGCGCCGCGCTTGTTGGGGTTATAGGCGACGGCCATGGTCATGGGGATGCGTTCGTTTAATAGCGTTGCCCCGCATGTATTGCAGTGGAGGGTGGTATGGCTGTTCTGTGGCGTCCATGGTTGAAGTATCGATTTGATTTGCTTGTGGTAGCAATCTGCGCACCAGTAATGCGAGGGGTCAATGGCATTCTCGTTTGGCTTCATCCGAAATACTATGCTTCCAGCCGGCAGCTTGAAAAGCTCGTAGCGTTCTGCGTCATAAAGGTGGCGTTTAAGTTGTATCAGTTCTTTTTCCATCGCGTCTTTTTCGCGCGCGAGCGCATCATGGCGTACCGAGAAAAGTAAACGACCTCCATGTATGGGAGGCCGTTAACAGGTGGGTTATGCCAGAGGGGTAGACGTTAATCGCCCTAACAGGCGCGTAATCCACCCTGTTAGCGGATCAGGTTTAGCACCTGTGGCAATGGCTGCACAGTTATAGGCGAGATCACAGACGCGGCGTGACGCCGGGCTGTCATTTTGCGCGATTACTTGGAGGCGCTGGTGCAGCTCATCATCGGTTAAGGACGGTGGCATATGTAATACATCAAAGTATCTGCTGGCCTGAATAGCCGCCTGCGCGCTGCGCCCTGTCGGTCGGTAGAACAATTGCATCAGGATGAGCATGGCAAGGAAAAAGCCGCCCCACTGCATAGGGACAAGCTGCATCATCAGCAGGGCCGCAATCAGCATCTGGCTTGCGCCGATGAGATGGGCCAAATGGCGGAACAGCGTGTTATTCAGGATTTCAATGTAGTAGCAGTAATACAGCGTAAACAAGGTTTCAGATGAGGGGGTAGCCGGGGACATAGTGACTCCTTCGATACGAATTAACACCGCGCACAACGTATGCGCGATCCAGGTTCGTAGGCTGTCGTGCCTGGCTCCCGGCCAAGGTTTGCAGGCGCGGCAATCGTACCACACCCGCGCCGGGCGGTTAAACCCGGCATCCATTTTGAACGGCGGTATCTATGGCGAAAAAACACAGCAAAAAAAACCTGCTGGCCGAGTTGCAGGAGTACGTGGCCAACCTGCGCCAGACGATCGAGGCGGAGTGCCTGGGGTTC
>NZ_BAUC01000089.1 GCF_000474215.1 Edwardsiella hoshinae NBRC 105699 = ATCC 33379
AGGAGGAATTGGGTTCACCGTCGGGAAGCAAATGCAGAGCGACGACCGCCAGGAGCTCAGCAGCCGCGCCGCTGCCTCGACCGTCGGCTCCACGGCGGGCGAGACGGTACTGGTCGCCGGCAACCACTACTCGCAGAGCGGCAGCCATGTCCTGGCACCCGGGGGCGACATCGGCATCCACGCCAGAAAGGTCGATATCGTCGAAGCTCGGGAAACCGGCAAGCGCACCCAGGAAAGCCAGTTCCGCCAGTCCGGCCTGACGGTGGCCCTGACCTCGCCGGTGATTGCGGCGCTCCAGAGCGGCCGGCAGATGAAGCGTGCCGCCGACAATACCCCGGACATGCGCATGAAGGCGCTGGCCGCCGCCACCACCGGGCTTGCCGCGCTCAACGCCTACGAGGCGGTCAGCGCGGACCCGAAGCGCGCCGGCGGCCTCAATGTCGCCATCACGGTCGGCTCCAGCAAGAGCGACAGCAAGTCCACCACCACCTACGACACGGCGGCTGGCTCCACCGTGGCCGCCGGCGGCAACCTGCGCCTCAGCGCCACCGGTGCCGGGGAGGGGGCCGACCTGACTGTGCGCGGCAGCACCCTCAGCGCCGGCGGCAACGCCCGGCTGAGGGCGGACGGCGACATCAACCTGCTCGCGGCGCAAAACATCGTCGCGACCCACCGCAGCAGCAGCAGTTCCAGCGCGGGCGTGGGGGGCGCCATTTCCGTCGGCCAGGGCGGGGTCGCCATGGGTGTCAGCGCCAATGCCAGCCGCGGCAAGGGCAAGGGTAACGGCAAGGAGGTCACCTGGAGCAACACCCAGGTCAGCGCCGGTGAGCGCCTGGCCCTAGTGTCCGGCGACGACACCCACCTGCGCGGCGCGCTCGCCAGCGGCAGGCAGGTGGTGGCGGATGTCGGCGGTAACCTCAACATCGAGAGCCAGCAGGACACCAGCGCGTTCAAGAGCAAGGACAGCCATGTCGGCGGCAGCGTCGCCGTCGGCGCGGGCTTCTCGGCCAGCGCCAACGTCGGCAAGCAGAAAATCGACAGCGACTACGCCAGCGTCACCGGGCAGTCACGCATCGAGGCCGGCGATGGCGGCTTCCAGATAAAGGTCAAGGGCAACACCGACCTCAAGGGCGCCGCCATCGCCTCCTCCGGGCAGGCCGTGAAGGAGGGGCTCAACAGGTTGACCAGCGGTACGCTGACCGTCAGCGACATCGAGAACCGCGCCGAGTACAAGGCCGGCAGCGTCGGCATCGGTGGCGGCTACAGCGTCGGCAACGGCGCCAGTGTCGGCACCAACCAGCAGGGTCAGGCCGCCACCGGCGACCAGGTGCCTGGCACCACCTTGCCGACCTACGGCAACTTCAGCGCCAGCCCGCCGATTGCCATGGCCGCCAGCGGCAACAGCCGCAGCACCACCCGCAGCGGCGTCAGTGGGGGCGTCA
>NZ_BAUC01000088.1 GCF_000474215.1 Edwardsiella hoshinae NBRC 105699 = ATCC 33379
GGTGGTGGCCGCGCCGCTGATATTGCCGCCACTGACGGTGCCCGCCAATTCGACGCCTGTGCCGTTACCCGTGGCGCGGCCGCTGACGCGGCTGTCGCCGAGATTAGTCAGGTTGGCGTTAACCACCACCCCACTGCCGTCGATGCTGCCACCGCTCAGGGCGACGTCCGTCAGGGTGCTGTCACCCGCGACATGAACCCCCGAACGGCTGACAGAGTTCCCTGCCAAACTACCGTCTGTCACGCTACCGCTCAGGCTCACGCCGACGCCGCGGTTCGCGTTGCCGCTAACCCTAACGCCAGTCATATTTGCATCGCTTAAATTTACGCCGCGCCCATCGTCACTATGGCCGGTAAATATGACCTCCCCGTCATGACTTCCCTGCGTATTTCCAGTGACGATACCTCTGACAATAATGCCATCACCTGATAATGACTTACCTGTCAGTGATAACGTGGTCTGATTGCCAGTGACAATATTAACAACATTCTTTTTATTACCATTCATCAGTCCGGTACCAGTATCAGACGTGCCGCTTATGTTCCCACCCTCACTGATATTGATGTTTAAATTCACCACTCTTGATGGGTTACCATCGTCTGCGGATGTAGTAAAGGAAACGCCTTCTCCCGACGGACTCGTACCTTTAATATCGACCTGTCCTATGACATTAACGTTCGCACCAATAACAACGCCAGGGCCGCCATCCTTGGTGTCCCCGTTAATACTCAGATTCCCATTAACCGTTAAGTTCCCCACGCCGTCCGTATAACCGGGGGAGGAGTTTGTAATCGTTACACCTATTGTAGCGTACTGCGTACTCAAGCCTGGATTGCGGTGCTTCCCGGTAAGAGCGGTATTTTTGGCATCAAACAGGGTGTTACCATAAAAGCCGAGGGCAGATTGCATGTGCGTCCCTTCCTCTTCCGTTCCGCTTGACGCAAAGGATATATTGTTCTTTGCTGTAAACGATGAATAAGAAAAACCGGCAACAGCAAATGAGTAACCACTACTTTTCCCAGTAGCGTTCACATTTATTGAATCTTTTGAATTAAGTACAATATTACTCCCCACAATGGCACTACCCGCGCCACTTGCATTGAGCGAAATATTGTTCTTCGCTGTTAATTTAACAGTATTAAGCTTAACGGCCGATGATTGCAAAGAGCCGTTAATGGCAGAGCCGTTCAGATCGATGCTTCCATTATTGGCCTGCACATCGGCGTTACCCAGGTTAATCCCCGTCACCTCTCCAGCACTTGGATTATGGGCAGTAAAGGTAATACTCCCGTTGCTGGAACGGATGCCCATACTCGCGTTAGCTTCTCCGTTGATATTCATTCCCCCGACTGGCGCATGCAGGGTGATATTATCCTTAGCCGCAATACTACTGTTACCTGTCAAGCTGATACCGGCACGACCGGTCAGGCTGACATTACCTGCCGAGGCATTCAGCGACGTATTCGCTAATCCCAGTGAACCGTTGCTGTTAATCGTCAGGTTGCCGCGGCTGGCGGTCAGGTT
>NZ_BAUC01000087.1 GCF_000474215.1 Edwardsiella hoshinae NBRC 105699 = ATCC 33379
CCCATGTCCGGGATCAAAGACTTTAACCGCCCAGCGTTTCATGAAGTGGCGCAGGCATTACGCGCCGAAGGCCATACCGTTCTTAACCCCGCTGAGTTGCCCGATGGGCTAACCGAGGCGCAGTACATGCAGATCGGCCTCGCCATGTTGCAATGTGCTGATGTGATTTATCTGTTGAAGGATTGGCTGCACTCAAGCGGAGCCAGAGCAGAAAAGGCACTGGCGGAAAAACTGGGGTTAGAGATGTACTTCCAGGTGGTTTATCCCTCTCGTTCCTGCATCCCTGGTTTCATGCGGCAGGCAAATCACGCTATCAGGGGGAATGATGATTAACGCTATCCGGTACTTTTTCTGGCGTCGTTCGTTCATGGCGTCCGTCGCTATAAGCCAGGGGCAATTGGCGGCTGAACTAGCAATTTCATATTGGCCGTACCGTCCAACCGAGGGTGATTTTTATTGGCGTAGCTATACCCCAAAAGGGGCGGCTAACTGGATGATTTCTAACTTTAGTGGACTAAGTTATGACTGAGTTAATCTACGCAATCAAGGATATGCCCCTATGAAGCGGCCATGGTTAACGCAAGAAGAGCAGACACTTACACGCCTCTACCGCGAGGGAAAGAAAGTGGAAGAGATCGCGGCTACGCTGAGGCGAACTCTATCATCTGTATGGGCGAAAATTAGTTCGATGGGGTTGGTATCTCGCGCCCCTCGTACTGATCCGTGGGATATTGAGATGGTTCATGCGTTACGTGCAGAGGGGCTATCTGCCCCGACTATCGCTGAAAAGCTGGAACTCAAATGCACCACGGTTCGGTACATCATTCAGCGCAAAAAACCGGAGGTATGTCATGGCTAAATCTGCCGCTGAACGTAAACGCGAACAGCGCCAACGTGAGCGAGAGGCAGCCCAGCGGGCGGCTGTCGGTGGCAATCGCCGAA
>NZ_BAUC01000086.1 GCF_000474215.1 Edwardsiella hoshinae NBRC 105699 = ATCC 33379
ACTCTCGCGTCAGTTGTGTCGGGCACGTGCTGAGTTCATTAGCGGAATGCGCAAGAACATCAAATCTGCAACCAAAACAGCACGCGCTGATGCGTATTGCGAGGCCTGGGTTGTAGGTGTGCGAGACAGTCTTACTGCGTTCGCCTGCACGGAGGCAGAAAAAACGCTCATGGCGGCATATAAGGCACGTTACTTCGCCAGCGCCCCGGAGGCCTCTGGACGGGCCGTTAAAAAGGCTAAGGGCGTTGATGATGCGTTCTATGCCGGTTATTTCGATGGACGCCAGGTCGAATTGCATCAGGGCGTTGGTAGTGCTGGGCGAGCTGCATCCCCTGCCCAGATTGGGAGGGCATGAAAATGATGTCGTCGGCAAGGGGCATGGCCAAACAGAAAGGGGAAAAGGTTTATCAGGGAAAAGCCTGTACCAGGGGGCATTCTGGCGTGCGTTATACGAGGAGCGGGAAATGCGTGGACTGTACGCATGAAAACAATCAGGCGCTAGCCAAGGCTCGATGTCGGGAGCGTATCTGGAGCCAGCGACCGGTGATGGTTTTCGGTGATCCGGCTCGTGTGTGTCAGGGGGTGATGTGATGAAAATCTGTATGAAGGGGAGCGGAAAATGAGCGTGGTTTATATTGCTGGC
>NZ_BAUC01000085.1 GCF_000474215.1 Edwardsiella hoshinae NBRC 105699 = ATCC 33379
GACGATGGCCGCGCCGCTGATATTGCCGCCACTGACGGTGCCCGCCAATTCGACGCCATTACCGCGGCCAATGGCGCGGCCGCTGATGGTGGTATTGGCGCTGTTTACGTTACCGGTGATATTGACCCCGCTACCTGTCAGGGTCACCCCAGCTAGCACGCCATTCGCCAGCGTCAGGTTGCCACCGATGCTGACCCCCACCCCGCCACGGGAGTGACCGTTGAGGGTCGCGCCATCGATGGTGTAGTTACTGCCGCCGGTCAACTGAACTCCGGCCCCATTCCCCTGAGAGGTACCATTCAAGGAGCCATTGGTGATAGAAACATTATTTCCATGGATATCGATACCGCTGCCTGATGCTGATGTGCCATTGAGTACGTTACCGTTAAGGTTAATTTTTTTACCGTATATATCTCCGGCGTTCATCAATATCCCGCTTCCCGTCTGACTGCGACCGGTAATGCTGGCGTTCACCAGGCTGACATTACCGAACTCAGGAACCGAGACTCCAGCACCACTCTGGCTTTCACCGAGAATAGTCAGTTTCCCCGTCAATCGGGTATTATCGAAGAGTCTTAAGTTTATACCATCGCCTGAGTTTGAGGTGGCGGTTATATTAACATCCCCATCACCTGAGAATTTATAACCAGACCATCGAGCGCCATCGTCAGGAGTATCGCTGCTATGGACTCGAAAAGAGGCCATGCCATCAACGTCATAACTTGATGCAGTAATCCCTAACGTTGCATTATTAACAATAATCTCAGGCTCACTAATCTTATTTCGCCATGCGCCATTTGCCACACCCGCACTATTATGGGCACCGAGCGCACCAGGCTTCAGCGTCTTCCCTTTAATAGACGCCGTGCCATTTTGGAAAGTCAGAATCGCCGCGGGCTCATACTTAGTGTTAAAAAGTAACCCCGAGGCATAATCTGACTCCGCATCGATTGATGTATTGCCAATAAAAGTAATGTTTGCTCGAGCTCCCCCCCCTATCGCAACTGCCGCAACTTGGCTATCGGTATAAGTAATATGCCGGCCTACTACACTATTTTCACTCGCGTTAAACACCACCGTATTGCTCAATACTATGCCATTGCCAGTAGGCCCGCCATAACTTGAGCCATCAGACACGCCGATGACACTAATGCGCCCTCGCTCAGCAGTTAATGCCAAGTTATTAATATGGACCGCATTTAAATTCCGCCTCGTTCCATTACCCGCGATACGGATATTCCCCATATTCGACGTCAGGGTCGACATAGACGTCGTATTCGGCCCACTAATATTTACCGCCGCCGCCGTGGCTTGCAGTAAAATATCTTGCTGTGCCGTGATCGTGCTCGTGCCCGATAAACGAATCCCGGCACCGTTTAGGCCGGTCAGGCTAATCCCCCCTTGACGGGCGATAAGATGGCTATTGCTACTACTGATATTCGCGCCAGCGCCTCGCTGCGCGCGCAGTGTTAACGCCTGCGCGGCCGTAAGCTGGCTATTATTCAGGTCAATCGCGCCACCCAGTAAGGTGACACTGCCCAGCGCCGCATTCAGCGTACTATTCACCAGATCCAGCGCCCCCACCTTATTATTAATCGTCAGGTTGCCGCTGCTGGCGGTCAGGCT
>NZ_BAUC01000084.1 GCF_000474215.1 Edwardsiella hoshinae NBRC 105699 = ATCC 33379
GCCAGCAATATAAACCACGCTCATTTTCCGCTCTCCTTCATACAGATTTTCATCACATCACCCCCTGACACACACGAGCCGGATCACCGAAAACCATCACCGGGCGCTGGCTCCAGATACGCTCCCGACATCGAGCCTTGGCTAGTGCCTGATTGTTTTCATGCGTACAGTCCACGCATTTCCCGCTCCTCGTATAACGCACGCCAGAATGCCCCCTGGTACAGACCTTTCCCTGATAAACCTTTTCCCCTTTCTGTTTGGCCATGACTCTTGCCGACGACATCATTTTTATGCCCTCCCAATCTGAGCAGGGGATGCAGCTCGCCCAACACTACCAACGCCCTGATGCAATTCGACCTGGCGTCCATCGAAATAACCGGCATAGAACGCATCATCAACACCCTTAGCCTTTTTAACGGCTCGTCCAGAGGTCTCCGGTGCACTGGCGAAGTGACGCGCCTTATATGCTGCCATGAGCGTTTTTTCTGCCTCAGTACAGGCGAACGCAATAAGACTATCTCGCACACCTACAACCCAGGCCTCGCAATACGCATCAGCGCGTGCTGTTTTGGTTGCAGATTTGATGTTTTTGCGCATTCCGCTAATGAACTCAGCACGTGCCCGACACAATTGACGCGAGAGC
>NZ_BAUC01000083.1 GCF_000474215.1 Edwardsiella hoshinae NBRC 105699 = ATCC 33379
TCCGGCGATTGCCACCGACAGCCGCCCGTTGGGCGGCTTCTCGCTCACGTTGGCGCTGTTCGCGTTTACGCTCAGCGGCAGATTTAGCCATGACGTACCTCCGGTTTTTTGCGCTGAATGATGTACCGAACCGTGGTGTATTTGAGTTCCAGCTTTTCAGCAATAATCGGGGCAGATAGCCCCTCCGCGCGTAATGCATGAACCATCTCAACATCCCACGGATCAGTGCGAGGGGCGCGAGAAACCAACCCCATCGAACTAATTTTCGGCCATACAGATGATCGCGTTCGCCCCAGCGTAGCTGCGATTTCTGCCACCTTCTTCCCCTCGCGGTAGAGACGTGTGAGAGTCTGCTCTTCTTGCGTTGACCATGACCGTTTCATAGATACCTATCCTTGATGTAGAGCGGGATGTAAATCTCAGGCTCAGCGATTGCGTTCGGCTGCTGATGTTTGTTAAATACCATGCCACTAAAACGATTCATAAACGCTACGGGTTGCTGCGTTACCTCAACCGTTCGACGCTCTTTCAGTTCACGCAACCACATTGCCAATTGTTGATGCTGGTGTGCACATGAACCGGTCAAACAATTAGCAAGCATTTCAGCGTGAACAATAGCCTCCGTCAATGATAATTCAGTCATAACTTAACCCCTTGAAGTTAGAAATCATCCAGTTAGCCGCCCCTTTTGGGGTATAGCTACGCCAATAAAAATTACCCTCGGCTGGGCGGTACGGCCAATACGATATCGCCAGTTCAGCCGCCAATTGCCCCTGGCTTATAGCGACTGCCTCCATGAATAAACGACGCCAGAAAAAGTACCGGATAGCGTTAATCATCATTCCCCCTGATAGAGTAGTGATTTGCCTGCCGCATGAATCCAGGGATGCAGGAACGAGGGGGACAAACCACCTGGAAGCACATCTCTAACCCCAGTTTTTCCGCCAGTGCCTTTTCTGCTCTGGCTCCGCTTGAGTGCAGCCAATCCTGCAACAGATAAATCACATCAGCACATTGCAACATGGCGAGGCCGATCTGCATGTACTGCGCCTCGGTTAGCCCATCGGGCAGCTCGGCGGGGTTAAGAACGGTATGGCCTTCGGCACGTAACGCCTGCGCCGTTTCATGAAACGCTGGACGATTAAAGTCTTCGATCCCGGACATGGG
>NZ_BAUC01000082.1 GCF_000474215.1 Edwardsiella hoshinae NBRC 105699 = ATCC 33379
GGGCTGGATGTAACGCCGTTGACGGCGCGCGCGGGGCGCAAAGAGCAGGAGAACGCCCTGCACAATGGCCTGACGCCGCTGGAGATTGGCCCCGGCGATGTGGTGCAGATTGTGCGTGCAATCACGACGTACACCCGAAATCCGCAGAATGTGGAAGATCCGGCGCTGCTCGACCTGACCACCATCCGTACCCTGGATTACACCCGTAAAGCGTGCCGTGAGCGTATCGCACTGCGTTTCCCGCGCGAAAAGCTGCATGACCGCACTCGCGCCAAGGTGAAATCCGAACTGCTGGATGTGCTGTTGAAGCTGGAAGAGGAAGAAATCCTCGAAAACGTGATGGCCAATAAGAACAAGCTATTGGTCGAGCGCAATGGCAAAGACGCCAACCGGCTGGATGCTGTTATTCCGGCGGATGTGGTAAATGGGCTGCATGTGTTTGCCGGCCGCGTCGATCTCTATCTCTAAGGTGATGAGCTATGAGTCAAGATTATATGGGAGCCATCGTTCTGGAGGTTGATGGCCAGGAGGTTGAAGTCACCAGCCTCGACGTCAAAGTGACGACGGGTAACAAGGTGGTGAAAACCATGAACCGTACCGGGCGCGCCAAGGGCTACAGCAAGGGGATCACAACCTATGACCTCACCGTCTCGGTGGTGATCCCTGAGTCCGGGGATCTGGATTGGGAAAACCTGCGTGACGCCAAGTTAACGCTGTATCCCCTCGACCAGCAGGATAAGCGCACCTCTTACCTGGACTGCCGCACAATTGATGTCGGGGAAAAATACCAGGTGGATAACGAAGCTCAGCGCGATTTAACCATGGCAGCATTGCGGAAGGTGACAGAATGATGACGGAAAAAGGCTCGCTGATTTACGGCATTGAGCACAACGGTAAATTGCATTATGCGTTTGAAATTGGCCTGCCCACGTTGGGACAGACCGGGGAATGTCTGGATGCAACCGAGTCCCGTTTTGGCTCACTGAATAGCGGTAAAGCCGATGTTTTTTACCGTGCGGCCTCCTTTGCCTTTGCATTGGTTCAATTAGGGGATATCCCCAAAGAGGCCATCACGCCTGATCTGTTGTATGCACAACTGACGCAGGAGGATGCCGAGGTTCTGGATAAGGCCATTGACGTGGTTAAAAAAAAGCGCAGCGAGCAGAAGAGCGCCGCGCCGGACTGCGACTTGCCATCCTTGCCCTCGGACGCTATGGCATAACCGAAGAGCGCGTGTTATCGATGAGCCGTCCCGAGCTGGACGGCTATCTCTCGGCCTTGCAGCGCTACCACTCCCCCCGCCAACCGGGCAAGACCGGCAAAACTACCGTAGAGCACCAACGCTATAAATCCCTGCGTAAAAAACGAGGTCAGTAATGGCACGTGATTTTAAAGTCTCGATGACGCTAGAGGCCAAAGATGATGCCTCTCGCCAGGTTACCCGCACGCTAAAAGAAACCACCGGCCAGGCTGAAAAGGCGGCCAAGGCCATCAAGCGACAGGGGCATGAGCAACAAAAAACGGCCATCGAGGCGGCCGCCGCAGCGAAACAACAAGCTGCCGCCGCAGCGCAGGCTGCCAAACAAAGTATCGCGGCCAGCCGTTCACAGATGGAAAATGCCCGCCGGCTGATGCGCGCCCGAGAAGCGTTAGGTATCCGGTCTGAACAGTCCATCCAACGTGAAATTGCTCGCACGATTGCCAGCTATAACCGCCTGACCCGCGCTGGCACCTTATCAGCCAGAGAACAGGCTCGCGCCTACCACCAGATGCGGCAACAAGTGGCCGGATTGCGTCAGGAGTTAAAGGGAGTAACGACACTGCAACAGGCTCGTGGTGCGCTCACCAAGGC
>NZ_BAUC01000081.1 GCF_000474215.1 Edwardsiella hoshinae NBRC 105699 = ATCC 33379
ACCGGGGTATTTTCCTGTGACGACGGTAATCAGGATTTCTATGGAAAACAATTGGAAAGCGCGGCGCGAAAATATGAGGCCGCGCTGTTGCCACCCTTTTTCGGCAGCCTACAGGCCTATGTCCAGCAGGGTAACGCCGCCTTCGACTGCCCGGGGCACCAGGGGGGGCAATTCTTCCGCCGCCACCCGACCGGCCGCCAGTTCTTCGATTACTTTGGCGAGACCCTGTTTCGCTCCGATCTGTGTAACGCCGATGTCTCCATGGGTGACCTGCTGATCCACGAAGGCGCCCCCTGCGCCGCCCAACAGCATGCGGCCAAGGTATTCAACGCCGACAAGACCTACTTTGTGCTCAACGGCACGTCATCATCCAATAAAGTGGTGCTCAATGCACTGCTGGCGCCCGGTGATCTGGTCCTCTTTGACCGTAATAACCATAAATCTAACCACCACGGCGCATTGATTCAGGCCGGTGCCACGCCGGTCTATCTGGAAACCGCACGTAACCCGTTCGGTTTCATCGGGGGCATCGACGCACACTGCTTTGAGGAAACCTACCTGCGCGATCAGGTGCGCGAGGTGGCACCGGCGCGTGCCGAGGCGCAACGGCCGTTCCGCCTGGCGGTGATCCAGCTCGGTACCTACGACGGCACCATCTACAACGCCCGTCAGGTGGTGGACAAGATCGGCCATCTGTGTGACTACATCCTGTTCGACTCCGCCTGGGTTGGCTATGAGCAGTTTATCCCGATGATGAAGGCGTGTTCGCCGCTGCTGTTGGAGCTGAACGAGAACGATCCGGGGATCCTGGTGACTCAGTCGGTGCACAAACAGCAGGCCGGCTTCTCCCAAACCTCGCAGATCCATAAAAAGGACCGTCATATCAAGGGCCAGGCACGCTATGTCAACCACAAGCGCTTGAACAACGCCTTTATGATGCATGCCTCTACCAGCCCGTTCTATCCGCTGTTCGCCGCCCTCGACGTCAACGCCCGCATGCATGCCGGCGATAGCGGTAAGCGCATGTGGATGGCGTGCGTACGGCTGGGGATTGAAACCCGCAAGCTGCTGCTGCAAACCTGCCAACACATCCGCCCCTTCGTCCCGGAGACGGTCGATGGTCGCCCGTGGGAGAGCTTCGATACCGAGGAGATGGCCAACGATCTGCGCTTCTTCGATTTTGTTCCCGGTGAGCGCTGGCACGCCTTTGAGGGCTATGCCGCGCACCAGTATTTTGTCGATCCCTGCAAGCTGATGCTGACCACGCCGGGCATCGATGCCAAGAGCGGCGAATACCAGGCCTTTGGGGTACCGGCGACCATTCTGGCCAACTTCCTGCGCGAAAACGGCATCGTGCCGGAGAAATGCGACCTGAACTCGATTCTGTTCCTGCTGACCCCGGCGGAAGAGATGGCCAAGATGCAGCATCTGGTAGCACAAATCGCCCGCTTCGAACGCCTACTGGAGCAAGACGCCCCGCTCGCCGAGGTCCTGCCCTCGCTCTACCAGGCCCATGAGGCCCGTTACCGTGGCTACACCCTGCGCCAGCTGTGCCAGGAGATGCACGACCTGTATGTCAGCCACGACGTGAAGCAGTTACAGAAGGCGATGTTCCGCAAGGCGCACTTCCCGCGGGTCGCGATGAATCCGCAGCAGGCCAACATCGAATTTGTGCGCGGCAATGTCGAGCTGGTTGCCCTGGCGCAGGCCGAAGGGCGCATTGCGGCGGAAGGGGCACTGCCGTACCCGCCGGGAGTGCTGTGCGTGGTGCCGGGAGAGATCTGGGGCGGCGCGGTACAGCGTTACTTCCTGGCACTGGAAGAGGGCATCAACCTGTTGCCCGGCTTTGCGCCGGAGTTACAGGGGGTCTACCTCCAGCAGGATGAGGATGGCCGTCAGCGCGCCTATGGCTACGT
>NZ_BAUC01000080.1 GCF_000474215.1 Edwardsiella hoshinae NBRC 105699 = ATCC 33379
CTCCGCTCAGATCCAGCCCTACACCGTTAGCCACATTCCCCATTATCGTTAGGACGGCATTCTCCGCCGATAGGTTCAGGGTAGCATTACGCGCATCAACTCCCCACACGTTGCCCTCGCCGGCAAGGTTGGTTCCGTTGACCGTTAAATTGCCCTGTGTCGCGTTTACCGTTCCAGCCAGCTTCACGCCGGCACCACCGTTACCCGACGAGGTGGTGGCACAGAGCGTGGTTTCCCCGCCCGCAGAGGACAGGTTAGCGTTGCCGACTGTCAGCGTGCCATTGGCGGTGCTCAGGCTAACATTCCCAACGGTGGCATTCAGGGTACTGTCGGTGACCAGCAGACTGCCTGTAGCGGCGGATAAAGAGATGTTTCCGGCAGTCAGGTTACTGTTGACAAACCCCACCCCCGTCAGATTGATATTCCCTGTCTTGGTGATATTGGCGCTATCAAAGATCCAGCCACCGCCCTTACTGCTGGTATAGTCACCCGTCCAGTCGTCACTCGAGCTCTCTGCCAGATCCGCCACATCCGACGCGTTAATCTGCGTGTTGTTCTCGATACCTGCGCGCATCAATGCTTCAGTCGTGGTCGCATTCAACACCCCCTGACCGATCACGTTGGTGACAACACCGGCACTACCCGCGGAACTGAGGGTGGTGTTCGTGCCGTTCGCAATCCCGCCGTTAAGGGTGACATTATTCAGAACAAACCCAAAGCCGCTGCCGGTGTTAGAGCCCGTCAGACTGGCATTATTTGCGCTCAGGCTGGCATTGGTCAGGTTCAGTCCTGCCGAATTACCGGAGGTGCTCCCGTTCATACTCAGGCTGCCATTGGCGACGGTCACATTCAGGCCCGACTGCCCCTGAATGCCCACTGAACCGCCATTCCCCCCGTCGCCTGTCACCGAGAGGTTACCCTGCGTGACAGTAATATTCCCGCCCAGTTGCACACTGTTATTGCCACTGGAAGTGGTGCCTTCCAGCACGGTATTCTGTGCGGAGAAATTACTGTTTTTGACATACAGGGAACCATTTGCACTGCCACCCCCTTTACCCGTCACGCTGATATTGCCGGCAGAGGCAGTCATATTTGCTTTATCAAGCACAACACCAGCACCCGGATTGTTTGTTGAGTTCCCGCTCAGGGTGATGCCGCTGTACGCAGAGATGGTGCTGTTGTTGATGTCGATCGATACCTTGTCATACCCCCCCAGACCCGTGGAGAGCCCTGTTATACTGACGTGCCCCTGTGTACTGTTCAGCACCGAGCTATTCCCAATCCGCATCCCATTTTGATTGGCGGCTCCGATCAGGGTAATGTCATTCACGGCGGTCAGTGTGGCGTTGTTGAGATCCAGGCCGGGAGTGCTGCCGGTATTGCCGGGAGCCGTGTTTTTACTCCCGTTCAGAGTGATGGCGCTGGCATTCAGAACAACATTCGTGAGCCGAAGCCCGCCATTAGAGAACCCGCCTGTCCCGTACCCGGTGATGCTGATATTCCCGGTGGCATTCAGCGTGCCGCCGGTGATACCCACCCCGTCAGGCCCCGGCTTCTGAACCCGCGCCCCTGCAATGGTGATATCGCCCCCACTGGCATGCAGGTTGCTGTTGTTGGCCGCCAGCACACCCTTGCTGGCGTTCAGGGTGATATCACCCTTGGTTGTACTCAGGTTGCTGTTATTTACCGTCAGGGAACCACCGGTGGTGTTCAGCGTGACATCCCCATCCGTAGCATGCAAGGCGCTGTCGGTAACCATCAGTGGGCCATTCGTTGCTCCCTGCAAGCTAACATGACGCCCAGTCAGATTGCTGTTAGTCATACTCACGCCGGTTAGATCAATATCTCCGCTAGTTGTCACATTAATGGCATTAAATATTAATCCCCAAGTTCCCGCTTTATTCGCCACCGGCGCACCGGCATGACTGGCGTCAAAGCTCCAGCCGGTCGTGGCGTTTAACCCCATCGCGGCCAAATCAGCGGTATCCGGCGTTACCATCAG
>NZ_BAUC01000079.1 GCF_000474215.1 Edwardsiella hoshinae NBRC 105699 = ATCC 33379
TTGATGGTAACGCCGGATACCACTGATTTGGCCGCGATGGGGTTAAACGCCACGACCGGCTGGATCTTCGATGGCCGCGCCTTGGGCGCGGCGGCGGCGGGTAAAGCGGGACGCTGGGGAGTGGTATTCAGTGCGCTTAACGTCACGACGACGGGGGCGATCTGGCTGGGTGGCGTCGGTTTGGCCGACAGCAACCTAACGGCCCGCAGCGTCACCTTAAGCGGCGACAATCGTCTCCCCCTAACCCTGCAAAATAGCACCCTGCACGCCTCCGGCGGCGATATCGACCTGGCGGCGGGCTCCGCGTCGCTGCGCCTCCAGAATAGCAACCTCAGTGCCAATGCGGGGAATGTCAGCCTGCGCGCCGAGCGTAATATCAACCTCAGCGGGGGGACGGTCACGGCAACGGCCGGCCAGGTCACCTTGCAGGCCGGCGGCAATATCAGCCTCAGCAATCAGCGCCTCGTCGATACGCGCGAGCTCACGCTGCTGGCCGCCGGCCGCGACAGCGCCATCATCACCCTGAATAATGCGACGCTGAACGCGAGCGACGGGGCGATCACCCTGGCTCAACGGCCCCCCAACGCCAGCCGAGCCAGTCATGGGGCGGCGCTGACGGTGAAACTTGCCGATAGCATCCTAGATGCCGCGCGCGGCGCCATCCGCATTAATGCCATCAACCCGAATGTGGACATGACCGTCGCCGCACTGCGGGATACGGTACGCAATGGCGGCAGCCTGCTAGAGGTGAATAACAGTTGCCTGACCGCCACGACCCTAACTTTAACGGGCACGCAACAGGGGGCGAATGCCCGGCAGCTACCGGTCTACTTGACTAACGCTACCCTGAGGGCCGCGCAGGATCTGCGGATTGTCGGCCTTAGCGCCGCCGACAGCCAGACGGCCCAACTTGAACTGCGTGGACGCAATATGCTGAACGCCGGCGGCAATCTCACCATTAGCAACACGCGCAGCGGGATCTTCCTGAACGGGACGGCGGCGGCCAACAGTAACCTGACGGCCAACCACAGCCTGACGCTGAACGGCAGCAGTCTCACGGCCAACGCCGGGCTGAGCGCCGTCAACGCCAATCTGACGGCGACGCAGATTACGCTCAACGCCGCCGCCAATCAGGCGGGCCAGGGGCTTATGTTACGCGACGCCACCCTCAATGCCAGCCAAGCCGCGCTACAGGGCAGTAGCGCCGCCGGTGAGGGCTTCGCCCTGAATAACGTCACCCTGAACGGGGGGCTCGCCCGTGGCGCTAACCTGACGCTCAGCTCACAAGGCAGTGCGGCGAACGTCACTAACACCCTCAATATCAACGGGGGGCTGAGCTATAGCGCCTTCCAGCGTCTCCAGCAAGCCGGGATCGACAACGACACCGCGGTGTGGGTTCGTCCCGAAGAAAGCGACTGGGACGCGATGGGGCTAAACACCACCACCGGCTGGCATTTTGATGCGAGCCA
This sequence comes from Edwardsiella hoshinae NBRC 105699 = ATCC 33379, assembly GCF_000474215.1. Taxonomy (GTDB): domain Bacteria; phylum Pseudomonadota; class Gammaproteobacteria; order Enterobacterales; family Enterobacteriaceae; genus Edwardsiella; species Edwardsiella hoshinae. The sequence goes on from NZ_BAUC01000079.1 coordinate 1,470, forward strand.
GGTTGCGGCGGCGGCGGCGGGTAAATCCGGCCTCTGGGGACTCACCGTCAGCGATATTAACGCCACGACGGCGGGGGCTATCCAACTGACGGGCGTCAACCTGACCCGCAGCAACCTGACGGGCAGCAGTGTCAGCCTAACGGGCGTCAATCATGCCTCGCTGATCCTCCAGAATAGCCAGCTTACGGCCAGTAGCGGCAATGTCAGCCTACGCGCCAACGGCAGCATCACCCTTAATGGGGGGAGCCTAACGGCGGCGACCGGCCAGGTTACGGTCCAGGCTGGCGGCGAGCACTATCGTGCCGCCGGCAATGCCCTGACGCTGGACGGCGTTACGCTCACCGCGCAACAGGGCACCTATCTTAGCGGGACGTCGGCGCGCAATGGCGTAGGGGTGAAGCTGAACGGTACCCTCAACGTCACACAGGGTAACCTGACGGTCAATGGCAGCGTGAGCCGTGAGGGGAACAGCGCTGTCTGGGGGATCGATGGCCGTAACGCCACCCTGAACCTGTCGGCAAGTGATGCGGTCCTGACGATGACGGGGGCTGTCGTCAAGGACAGCGGCAACGCCAGTGTGGAGGTGATAGGGCTGGATCTGAGCGGGG
>NZ_BAUC01000078.1 GCF_000474215.1 Edwardsiella hoshinae NBRC 105699 = ATCC 33379
AAGCTGAGTATCATGACGCTGGCGATCATGAATATCGTCGCCGTCGTGAGTCTACGCGGGCTACCGGCAGAGGCGGAATACGGATTAAGCTCGATTTTCTACTATCTGTTTGCGGCGATCTTCTTCCTGATCCCGGTCTCGTTGGTGGCGGCGGAGTTGGCCACCGGCTGGCCGGAGAAAGGGGGGGTGTTCCGCTGGGTCGGCGAGGCCTTCGGGCCGCACTGGGCGTTCCTGGCGATGTTTATGCTATGGACCGAGGTGACGGTGTGGTTCCCGACTGCGCTGACCTTCGGGGCGGTATCCCTGGCCTTTATCGGTCCTCACCAAAGCTGGGACCAAGCGTTATCGGCTAACCGCTTCTTCATCTTGCCGATCGTACTCTGTATCTACTGGCTGGCGACCTTTATCGCCTTCAAGGGAGTGAGTACTTTCGCCAAGGTCTCCAAGTGGGGCGGGATCATCGGCACCATCATTCCGGCGGCGATCCTGATCGTATTAGGCTTCGCCTACCTGATCGGTGGCGGCACGCCGCAGATCACCCTGAGCTGGGATCAGGTGATCCCCGACTTCACCAACTTTAACAACGTGGTGTTGGCGGCCAGTATCTTCCTGTTCTACGCTGGGATGGAGATGAACGCCATTCACGTCAAGGATGTGGAGAATCCGCAGCGTAACTACCCGATCGCCATCATGCTGGCGGCGTTGGGTACCGTGGTGATCTTCGTCTTCGGCACCCTGGCTATCGCCTTTATCATTCCGCAGTCCGACATCAACCTGACCCAGAGTCTGCTGGTGGCCTTCGA
>NZ_BAUC01000077.1 GCF_000474215.1 Edwardsiella hoshinae NBRC 105699 = ATCC 33379
GCCGAAGCGCACCACTTTCCTCAAGGCGAAATGCGCGAGGATATCGCCTTCCAGGTGATCAACGATGAGCTATTTTTAGACGGTAACGCCCGGCAAAACCTGGCGACATTTTGCCAGACCTGGGATGACGATTATGTACACCGCCTAATGGATATTTCGATCAATAAGAACTGGATCGATAAAGAGGAATATCCGCAATCCGCCGCCATCGATCTACGCTGCGTCAACATGGTGGCCGACCTGTGGCATGCCCCACGCCCCGCGCATGGCCAAGCCGTCGGGACCAACACCATCGGCTCCTCCGAGGCCTGTATGCTGGGCGGTATGGCGATGAAGTGGCGTTGGCGCGCCAAACGGCTGGCGGCAGGAAAATCGGTTGATAAGCCGAATCTGGTGTGCGGCCCGGTGCAAGTCTGCTGGCATAAGTTCGCCCGTTACTGGGATGTCGAACTGCGTGAAATCCCGATGGCCCCCGGCAAACTATTTATGGATGCGGAGCGCATGATCGCCGCCTGCGACGAGAACACCATCGGCGTCGTGCCGACCTTCGGTGTTACCTATACCGGCAACTATGAGATGCCCGAGGCGCTGCACCAGGCGCTGGACGATCTGCAAGCGCGCACCGGTCTGGATATCGACATGCACATCGATGCCGCCAGCGGTGGCTTCCTGGCACCGTTCTGCGCCCCGGATATCGTCTGGGACTTCCGCTTGCCGCGTGTTAAATCCATCAGTTCATCCGGCCATAAATTCGGCCTGGCACCGCTTGGCTGTGGCTGGGTGGTGTGGCGTGACGCCGCCGCCCTGCCAGACGATCTGGTGTTCAAGGTTGACTACCTCGGCGGTCAGGTCGGCACCTTCGCGATTAACTTCTCCCGCCCGGCCGGCCAGGTGATCGCCCAATACTATGAGTTCCTGCGCCTGGGACGTGAGGGGTACACCAAGGTACACACCGCCAGCTATCAGGTGGCGCAGTTCCTGGCGGCGGAGATCGCCAAACTGGGGCCCTATGAGTTTATCTGTAGCGGCGATCCGCAACAGGGGATTCCGGCGGTCTGTTTCCGTATTCCGGCCGGGCAGGATCTGGGTTATAGCCTGTATGATCTCTCCGAGCGTCTACGCCTACGCGGTTGGCAGGTGCCGGCCTTTGCCCTGAATGGTGAGATGTCCGACGTGGTGGTGATGCGCCTGATGTGCCGTCGCGGCTTCGAGATGGACTTCGCCCAGCTGTTGATGGCGGACTTCCGCGCGGCACTGGCTTACCTCAAGGCCCATCCGACGGCGGCGCATATCGCCCATCAGAATAGCTTCAAGCATTCCTGATCCGATCCGTCCACACCTTGGCGTAAGGAGTGACTATCATG
>NZ_BAUC01000076.1 GCF_000474215.1 Edwardsiella hoshinae NBRC 105699 = ATCC 33379
CCTTGGTTTACGAGGAACCGTGGCTCAAGCTGCCGGAGCACTACAAAGAAGTGGGGGCACAGTTTCTGGAGATATTAACTTTGATTGTGATACATGGCTTGGATGGAATCGCAACACAGACTACGCGAAAATAGGGTTTAAAAATGAAGCTGACTCCGATACTGATTCATACTTATGGTTCGAAGTGGGTGATAACGGTAACGAGTATTTTAAATGGCGCAGGAATCGCGGTGGGCCAAAATCAGATCTGATGAACTTAAAGGAAGATGGCCTAAGCGTTTTTGTTGATGCTTATTTCAAGAGTTTGGGGATTGACAGTCAATCTGGCTCATGGATATCGATGAGGGACCATCGTTCTGTGTTTACTCGCAATGCTGTTGCTGATAATTCCGCTCAAGCTATCTTAAGGCAAGATCATTCAGATAAAAAATTCTTTGTCGGTGGCTTGGGGGGGCAGCAGTTTGGGTTTTACATGATAAAGAATGATCGTACTTCTAATGGATACGATGCTGGAGCTTTTTTAAACAGGGAGGGTGACTGGTGTTGCAATGGCAAGATAATACCAACGAATTACAGTAACTTTGATGAGCGCTATGTGAAAGATATTAGACTCTCTACTCGAGAGGGTAGCCAAGTCTGGAATGGGCCAGGTTATGGCGATCAACCTCCGTATGTAATTACTGGTGTTCTTAATAGTAATCGGGATGAATTTCCTGACACTATATACCGTCGGGCGCTCCAGAAATTTATCAATGGCACATGGTATAACGTAGGTGGTCTATGATGCTTCATCTAAAAAATCTAACCCAATATATGCCAGAAACTGACGAGCAAAAAGAAATTGCCGAACAGTACAACGCCATTTTTTGGCATGATGAACTAGGACAGGACTGGTACGAGGCAATACCAAGATTTCAACCAGATACTTTTAAAGTGAAATACCTGCCCAATGGGGTAATCTGCGCTATTGATAAAGACGCAGGTGCTATTTGTCCAGAAGGTGGCAGCGTAGTCGAAATGGATCTGTTACCTGATGGTGTGGATAGTGACGGCGACTGGCAGTTTATTGATGGGAGTATCGTCCCTCGGACGTACACCCCCGACGAACTGACAGTCCAGGCCGAGCGAAAGAAGCAAAGTCTACTTGCCGAAGCTGCAAAGGCGATTGCGCCATTGCAGGATGCCATTGATATTGGCGTAGCGACACCAGAAGAGGAGGCAAGGCTAAAGGCTTGGAAAAAATTCCGCGTCAACGTCAATCGAATAGACACCGCTCAATTACCCGTAATATTTCCACTTATGCCAGAATAAAATACGCCCGCAATGATGCGGGCGAACTGTCATTCTGGTTTTGAAGGAAAGGCTACGTTTGGCGCTGTGCTGGTATCAGTTGCTTTCACGTCACGGATGTAGGCCATCCATGCAATGAGTTTGGTCTTATCACTATCGCTGATAATCCCTAACGCTAGCTCGGTACGCCAATCGGCCGTGACGGCGTTCGCCTCATCCAGCAATGCGGATTTTTTAGTGTTAGCCTCAGCTACTGCCGCCGCATGTTGTGCGGCGGTATCTGTTATCCATTTCTCACCATCCCATTTATCATACGGTGTGGTCGGTGGAATTAGAGTAAACTCTGGCCCTATTTCACCGATATCTGTAACAGTAATGGCCTCACGCGTTAATGTCGAATACATGTTTTTTCCACGATAATCCGCAACCAATTTCCACTGGTTCGCATCAGTATCGAAGGTGGCAACCGAGCCATCCTTAGTAGGTGGCTTAATGTGCGTGCAGTACGCGGGAAGTCCTGTATAAGCGGGAATATAACAATCGGCACAGCCTATATACTGATTTGTATCTGGCAAGTATCCATAAATAGTGATTAGCTGATCTTTATCTGAAATGTTAAAATTATCCACGATTAAGCCAATCTCACAATGTAGTTGAACGCAATGTTTTTAACAGTTACTTCTGAATTTCCCGATGCGTCAATGGTGACGATATGCCCGTGTTTCCCCAGCGTCACTGTGTGAATATGTGAGCCTATATAAACGCTATGCTCATGATTACCTGCTGGGGTTGTTGTTCCTCTCGTAAATACGCCATTATCCCCGCCAGAATTCATGTAAAACACGCGAGGCCAACCATTCCAAGCCTTGTCATAATCATGATGGTGTTCTCCCGTGTTATTTGTTTTTTTTGTGCCATAGTCAAATGAGCTTGTATTTTTAGCCCCTAGATCTGTCTCTGATACCCGACCTGTATGACTATGCGATTTATTCCCATCCTGTTCAAGAGTCAACGCAGCACGACCATTAGGTTTCCCTTTAATCGTCTGGCCTCGCATGTCTGGCAATCTCCCGGATGGATAGGCCATAGCTAATTTTTTGTATCTTGCTTTATCAAATGACTGCCCCATCATAATAACGAAACCAGAGGGCGGGGTATCAGATGGCCATGGTAAAGGAACACCGACCGGGCACTGGTTAGTCGCTTCTTGTAAACCAAGG
>NZ_BAUC01000075.1 GCF_000474215.1 Edwardsiella hoshinae NBRC 105699 = ATCC 33379
CCTTGGTTTGCGAGAAACCATTAATCTGGCAGCTAACGCATGGTCAAAGAATATCGTCGGCACATTACGAGACGGTGGAACGTTCGCAGACTGTAACAAGCCTGGGATTTATAATGTCGCGATCGCCGACGCCAGTACAGTTAGTGATTTTCCTAAAGCGAATGGCCTGACGATTTATAGCTATGGGATGATGATTGTCATGCCTACTAACAGCGTTATTGAGCAATTATATCTTAGCCATAGCGGACATGTTGCATCTCGCCAGACATGGCATGGCCCAGAAAGATACAATCCCTGGATAATTCAATACAGTAGTGTTAATGAGCCAACATATTTTAAATATGGATGTCCACTGATTGGGACTTGTATCAGTTGGTGCAATGAGCGAATGCCCCAGGAAATTTGGCCCGATATTGGAATGGAGTTTATCCCTTGGATGGGGCAGGCCTTTGATCCTCAAAAATACCCCCTAGCTCATGCTCTCTGGCCTGATAATCATCTTCCTGTTGATATGCGCGGGTATGGTATCAGAGCGTGGGATCATGGCAGGGGCATCGATTCAGGTCGAGGGTTGTTATCCTATCAGGAAGATGCGTTACAGAACTTCACGGGCACCATGCGTTTTAACGAAATGCTCGGCGGCGTTCCGTCAAGTGGCGTATTTAGTGAACAGCGCGCTTGGGTGCCACGCACTTATAGATCTGACGGAGGTGGATACTCGTCAACAATTACATTTAACCCCGCGACTGTCGCCAGAACAGCAGCGGAGACACGAGGGAAAAACGTTGCATGGAACATGATTGTGAGGGTGAAATGATGAATCAGTGCTTTGAAAATGGATTGGCAACGGAAACCACTACAGTAATGGTTTATGGATATTCACCTGAAAATGGTGAACTTATTGGCGCATATGATGTGCGTGTTATTGTAGGTACTGGTATCCCCGCTTTTTCGACACTAATTAAGCCACCTGAACAAACTGCCGGGAAAGCACTCGTTTTTAATAACGAGCATTGGCTCGAAGTAACAGATAATCGAGGTAAGACAGCATATGCCATCGATACGGGTGAGCCAGTAACAGTAACGGAACTTGGCGACCTCCGTCATGGTTTTACGCTTACCCCACCAGAAACACCGTTTGATGAATGGGATGGTGAGAAATGGATAACAGACACCGCCGCGCAACATGTGGCGGCAGTAGCTGAGGCTAACGCTAAAAAATCCGCATTACTGGATGAGGCTAACGCCGTCACGGCCGATTGGCGTACCGAGCTAGCGTTAGGGATTATCAGCGATAGTGACAAGGCTGGGCTTATTGCGTGGATGAAATACATTCGTGCGGTGAAAGAATGCGATACCAGCACAGCGCCAAACGTAGCCTTTCCTTCAAAACCAGAATGACAGTTCGCCCGCATCATTGCGGGCGTATTTTATACTGGCGCAGGTGGAAATGTTACGGGTAATTGAGCTGTGTCTATTCGATTGACGCTCACGCGGAATTTTTTCCAGGCCTTTAGCTTCACCTCCTCTTCTGGCGTTGCTTCACCAAGGTCAACGGCATCCTGTAATGGAGCAATGGCCTTCGCGGCATTGGTCAGCAAGCGCTGCTTCTTCTGTTCCGCCTGAGCCGTCAGTTCGCCGGTGGTGTACGTCCGAGGGATGATGCTCCCATCAACAAACTGCCATCCACCATCACCATCCGCTCCATCAGGTAATGACTCTATTTCTACAATACTTCCCCCTTCGGGGCAAATGGCACTTGCGTCTTTATTAATAGCGCAAATCTCCCCATCTGGGAGATATTTCACTTTGAAAGTATTTGGCTGAAATTGTGCTATTGCTTGATACCAGTCTCGCCCTAATTCATCATGCCAAAAAAAAGCCTCAAACTGCTCGGCAATTTCTTTTTCCTCGCCACTCTCTGGCTCATATCGGGTTAGATTTTTCAAATGTAACATCATAGACCGCCTACGTTATACCAAGTGCCATTAATGAGTTTTTGCAATGCTCGACGATATGCATAGTCTGGATCTCCGTGACTATCAATATTAACGAGGCCAGTAATTACATATGGAGGCTGGTCTTTATACCCTGGCGCATTATACAGCGCAGTGTGTTCGCTAGTTGACAATCGAATATCCTGCACTGTTTTCGTGTTCGGCATTAGTTCAACCCAACCACTTTCAAACCCATAGCCATCACGAGCAGAACGGTAGCTGATACCACCATTTTTATAAGCCACTTTAAACTGTACTGCCGGACAACTTCCCCTACCCATATTGAAATGAAGAATAAGGATTGAAGCGCCACCTAGCGATGCCTCATAAATCCCGCTCGGCGCATTCCATGGCACGGAGTTAGCATCAGCGACCATCTTCCCTGTTGGCCCGAGGGCAAATGCCGAAACATCGCCAGCGGTCAGCGTAATATCGTTGGACAATGGATGATTGTTAATCCTACGCGTGGACGGCACTGCATTACCGGCCTGATTAATGGTTTCTCGCAAACCAAGG
>NZ_BAUC01000074.1 GCF_000474215.1 Edwardsiella hoshinae NBRC 105699 = ATCC 33379
CGGCGCCGTAAAGCTGGCACTCAGCGGGAGCGTCGCCGAGGCCGTCACGTTGGCCTGCGCCGAGCACGCGCCGATCATCAGTATGGCCCCGCCCAGCCAGCGGTTAGCTTGCATGTGTGATCGCATAGGATTGTACCCCTCCCCAATCATCGATCGCCTCGACAGTGAGACGTCCGGTTAATGCGCGATGCCCCAAAGAGACGCTCGCATAGGGCGCGAGTTGCGCCAACGAGTCCAGTGTCGCCTTCGGCAGCGACAAGGGGTGCCCATTGAGTTTGACGCTGACCACGGCAAAGTAGTACGGCGTCGGGTTCGTCAGCCGCGTGTCGCCGTGCTCACGGCTTACGCGAAGCTTCTTTTCGGCATCCTTGCGCCCCGCGAGGAGTGCTTGCGGGCGAAACAACACCTTCACTTGGGTATTCATGGCGATCGCCAATAGATTCCCTTCCGCGTTAGCCGGCTTTGGCGGAACCTCTTGGACATTCAGCCAAAACAGCGATTCGCGATCGGGCGGCAAATGGGGGTCGACATTCATCAGGCGCACGATCTGTCGCTGCCCGGGATTCAGTTTAAAAAAGGGGGGACTCGGCACCAAAAATACCCGGTCCGCTGCTTGGTTGGTATTATCTATCCACACCTGCCCCCCGTACGTCTCTTTGGCGCTGTTACTCACCTCAAAAGAAATACTTTTCTTACCCTGCTCGTAAATAAAACGGGTGCCATTCAAAGAAAATGCGGCCATCGCAGTGTGGGCCATTAGCAATAGCGTCGAGACCAATAGGGTTTTCTGTACTCTCTTACTCACAACGAATCTCCTGCACCGACCCGGTGTTGGGTTTCAGCGTATCCATGGTAAAACGACATTGCGCTCCGTCACTTTGGGTGACGGTGATCTGTTTGGGGGGCGCGAGCATATTCATCAGCAATACGCCGTTCCCGGTAATAAAGCCGGCCGCCAACTTTTGCTCCGTTTCGGCACGCCCGCCGTTAATAATTTTCCCCTGTGCATTTTTAATGCGCAGGATGTAACGCAGTACATGCTGGGCGGCGAATTCCCGATAAATGATCGCCCGCTCGGTCGGTAGCACATTAAAGGAGGTCTGTGCCAACTCCATATTGTCTGGCACGTTATCCATATTAATAGTGATATTCGCCGGCAAATAACTGGACAGACTCACGACAGTCTCCCCCCGCGAGTTGGTCGGTAAAGAGCCGTTGACGCTGACCCCCGGGGTGTCCTTAATCCGAACCACGGCCACGGTATCCATGGACTGTTTGGTCAGGATGAGTCCGGTTTTCTCGGTAATAATGGCGGCGCCGGACAGGTTACCCGCTAAGCTGGTGGTGTTGCGGCTCTTGGCCAGTTGCAGGTTGGTCTGTACGCGATCGAAGGCATAGCTGAGGGCGGCGCTGGCGCCGCGCTCGCCCTGCGAGCTGGTATTGGCGTTCAGGCTGTAATTCAGGCGATCGTTCACGGTACGGGAGACGCCGCTATTAAAGGCGGTGCCGCCGGTGCGACTGTAGCCCACGCTGTTGCTGCTGTAATACGACGCGCCGCCCAGCGTCATCGGGACGCTGATGCCCAACGAGGCGGAGAGGTCGGCCTTGCCCCCCTGGGCCAGGCGGCTGTGGCTGCCCGACAGGAAGAGGGAGACATTGCCCAGAGAGGTGCTGGCAGAGAGGCTGGTTCCGGTGGTGTTGCCACGCTGATGCCAATAGGTTTGCTGCCAATAGGAGGCGCTGAAGTACAGGTTGTCAAAGCGGTGCGACAAGCGCGCCTCATAGCGGGCCTTCTCTTTGGCAGCGGTGTTTAGCTCATCAGGGCGGAAGTTGGCGTACTCGACATAGCCTTGAGTCTGGTAGCGGTAGGCGAGAAATTGCAGATCCGTGCGATCGCTAAAGCTTTTGGCGTATTTAAACGCGATGCTGCTGCCCCGTTTGCGGCTTCCCGCCTGGTAGTCGGCTTGTGCCAGGTTGACGCTGCTGGAGAGGGCGCCCCAGCGCCCCAACGGCAAGCTCATCCCAATACCGCCGGCCTGGTAATCGTTACTCAGGATGGCGGCCAGATTCAGGGTGAAGGCAGGAAAGCCATAGTCATAGCTACCCAGCATAAACCAGCCTTGATGGGTGGAGAACACATCCCGGATATCCGACGAGTCACGCTTTTGCCCCAGGGCCAGGTTATAGTTAGCCTCCCGCGGCCGCAGCAGGGTTGGCAATGTGGTCAGCGGGTATTCCGTCACGGTTTTCCGGCCACTGCTGTCTTCCACCGTGACCACTAAGTTACCGTTATTGGTGGGGGAGAGATCATTTAACTGATACGGTCCCGGCGGCACGACGGTGGAGTACAGCGTGTAACCGTTCTGGGTGATCGTAATCCGCGAGGTGCTGGTCGCCACGCCGGAAATCATGGGGGCGTAGCCCGCCGCCTGCCGGGTGCGCATACTGCTATTGGAGCGCACGGCGGCGCCGAAAAAGCCAAAATCGCTAAACAGTTCGCTGCGGGTCTGGGAGTGCCCGAGCATCAGGTCGCCCTGGATCTCACTGATCGCCGTGGCGAGGGTGAGATCGCTCGTCTGAAATTGGTTGCGATTGCTGGCGCGGCTGGCATTCATGTTGCTGCTTAACACCCAACGCCCGATATTGAGGTTGGCATTAATATTGCCGAACGCGCTGAGGGCATCGTGGGTATTTTTATTAAAATTACCGTTATAAGCCAGGCGAAAGCCGTTAATGCCATAGTCCCACCGGGTGGCATCATTCTGATCCAGTAAGTAGGCTTGCGGGATAGTAAAATCCAGGGTTTGCGCGCCATAATTAAATTCGATGCGGGTGTGGGGATTGCGTGCCAACTGGTAACAGCCGCGCTCGGGCTCAAAGGTTGCCTGATATGATGCGCGTTTAAAAAAAATCCCGGCCTGGCGCAGCCATTTGGGCGATAGGCATAACATACCGCTCTTTTCTTCACGCTGGCTAATGGTGAGCGGCAGGCGCGCGCTACTGACGCCATTAATCATCACGTCCACATAATACTCCCCGGAGGGGTAGTCAATACCGGGCTGAAGGATAGCGGGAACGCCGGAGACATTACGTAAGAAGTCCGTATTCAGCTCAACCGCCTGGGCTAAACCGGCGTAACCGCTGAGGCATAGCAGAGAAAACTGAACCGGAAGTCGCACACATTTTAGTTTCGTCTTACACCTCCGATTGAGTCGTTCGCCAGCCAAATGATCAATCGACATATCAGCGCCTCGCAGAAAGGAACGCTTCAGAGGATGACTATCCTCTGAAGCCAAAAGACAAAGATGTAACTGGATTTACTTATAGGCCACCGCAAACGCGGCTACGCTTCGAAAGTCGCCGGCCGTCGCGCCGCCGTTTAGGA
>NZ_BAUC01000073.1 GCF_000474215.1 Edwardsiella hoshinae NBRC 105699 = ATCC 33379
TTTTTGGAAAGGCAGTTACACATAGCGAAATCTGTAAAAATCCTCCCACCGCGACATAGAGGAGGAGTATTGATGGCCATCATTGGTTATATCCGTGTATCAACAATCGACCAGAACAGCGATTTACAGCGTAATGCACTAGCAAGCGCAAACTGTGACCGCATTTTTGAAGACCGTATGAGTGGGAGAGTTGCCTGCCGCCCCGGTTTGAAACGCGCTTTAAAGTGCGTTAATAGCGGAGATACTCTGGTCGTGTGGAAACTGGACAGGCTGGGACGCAGCGTTAAGAACCTGATCGCACTGATATCGGAGTTACATGAGCGTGGCGTTCACTTCCGCTCTTTAACTGACAGTATTGATACTAGTACTGCCATGGGACGCTTCTTTTTTCATGTGATGTCAGCACTAGCGGAAATGGAACGTGAACTGATTGTTGAACGAACGCTGGCCGGGCTAGCCGCGGCCAGGGCACAAGGGCGTATTGGAGGGAGACCGCCTAAGTTATCCGAGGAGCAATGGATGCAAATCGGTCGTTTGCTAAAGCTAGGACACTCATATCGTGAGCTATCGATCATCTATGATGTTGGTCTATCCACACTGTATCGTCGGTACCCCCGGAAAAGTACCAAGAGTGCTATTTAGCGCTTAATTCTGGACTATCACGGCGCGCGCTTATTATCCGAAATAGCGCGCCAAGCTATCCGAAATTGTTCGCCGCGTTACACATCAACGCCGACCGCGCCACCCTCACCACCGGTAAGCCGATCTTCAACGGCGGATCGCTGGAAAGCTACCGGGTGGAAGGCGGCGCCATCCGGGTCGACGGCAAAGGCATGGACGCCAGCGCCGCCAACTATACGGATCTGATCGCCCGTTCCGTGGAGGCCAACGCCGGAATCTGGGCGCAGCAACTCCAGATCACCGCCGGGAACAACGAGGTCAGCGCCGACCACGCCAGGGTGCAGAAGCGCGCCGCCAGCGGCGATGCGCCGGCCTTCGCGCTGGACGTTGGCGCGCTCGGCGGCATGTACAGCCAGAAAATCGTGTTGGTGGGCACCGAGCATGGTGTCGGCATGCGCAACGCCGGCACCCTCGGCGCGCAGGCCGGCCAATTGGTCGTCACCGCCGATGGCCGCCTGGAAAACAGCGGCACGATGCAGGCCAAGAGCGACACCCGCATCGAGCTGAGCGGTGGCCTTGCCAATAGCGGCACGGTCAGCGCCGGCCGCGAACTGGTGGTCGGCACGCAGAAGGACATCGACAACCGCCAGGGCACGCTCAATGCGCGGCGTATCGAGGCCAACGCCCGGTCGCTGAAGAACCGCGGCGGCGCCATCGAGCAGACCGGCACACAGGATTTGGCGCTGCACGCCGCGCGGCTGAGTAATCGCGATGATGGCCGTATCGGGCTGGCGGCGGCCGATACCGGCACCACGCCGGGCAGCGGCGGCCACCCGGGCACCGGCCGCGCGCCGCTGGCCGACGGTGCGCTGAACATCGCGTCCGCACTGGACAACGACGGCGGTCGTATCATGGCCGGCGGCGATATCGACGTGACGGTCAGCGCCGGTCTCAACAACGATGGCGGGCACCTTGGCGCGCGGCGGCTCAAGGTGAGCGGCGGCGAGCTCGGCAACCGCAAGGGCGAAATCAAGGTCGCCGCCGATGCACGCATCGCGGTAGCCCAACTCAACAACGATGCCGGTCTGATGCAACTGGCCGGTCCCGTTACCCTGAGCGTGCAGGACTTCTCCAACCGGGCCGGCACCGTCCAGCACAGCGACAAGCGCGATACCCACATCAAGGTCAAGGGACAACTCGACAACAGCGAAGGCACCCTGGCCAGCAATGCCCGGCGCCTGACCCTGGATGCCGGCCAGTTGGTCAACACCGATGGCCGCATCGTCCATGCCGGCGACGGTGGCCTACAGGTCAATGCCGGCGCGTTCAGTGGCGCGGGCGGCGAGACGGCGACGGCCGGCACCGCCACCTTGCGCCTGGGCGATAGCGACCATCGCAAGGCCACACTCAGCGCCGCGCAGATCGACCTCGGCGCACAGTCTTTCGACAACCGTGGCGGCAAGGTCATCGCCACCGGCAACCAGACCAACCGTATCGACGTGGCCGCTACGCTCGATAACGGCGACGGTGGCACGCTGATCAGCAATGCCGACCTCGGCATTCGCGCAGGAACCCTCGGCAATGTAGAGGGCAGCATCCTTCATGCCGGCGACGGTCGCCTCGATATCGAGGCCGGCACCCTGCGCGGCGATAACGGCAGCATCGCCAGCAATGGCGCGCTGGATCTGAAAGGCGAAACCACCGTTCTGAGCGGAGCCACGACCCGAGCCAACGCCATCGCCGTCGATACCGGCACGCTGACCACCGCCAGGGGCACGCTCGTGGCCAGCGGCAGCGCGCCGCTGGATCTCAAGGTTCGTGGCGCGATGGAGAACCGCGGCGGCACCGTCGCCGGCAACGGCCCCCTGGCGCTGCGTGCCAAGTCGCTCGACAATACCGGCGGCACGCTGTCGGCCGCCGGCACGGACGCCAGCCGCATCACCGTGGCAGACCGTCTGGACAACACCGACGGAAACCTGCTCGCGGCGGGTGACACGACCTTACAGGCCGGCGCGTTGGCGAACCAGGGCGGCGCCGTGGTGGCGTCCGGGGATTCCGCTCTGGCCGTCAAGGTCGCCGGCACGCTGGACAACAGCGCGGGCGGCACCCTGGCCGCAGGCGGCGACCTGGCCCTCCAGACCGGCGCCCTGGATAACCGTAAAGGCACCATCCAGCATACCGGCAGCAGCGCGCTAACCCTGACCACGGGCGACCTGGCCGGCGCGGGCGGCACCCTCGTCAGCAAGGGCGCGCTCGACCTGAAGGCCGGCCGTGCCGACCTCAGCGGCGGCGCTACCCAGGCCGACACGATTTCCATTGCCGCCGACAGCCTCAGCACGGCGGGCGGCAGCCTCGTCGCGCTGGGTCGCGACCTTCTTGATGTCGCGCTTGCCGGAGCGCTGGACAACCGCGGCGGAACCATCGCCGGCAACGGCGCGGTCAAGCTCGCCAGCCAGTCGCTGGACAACCGGGACGGCAAGATTTCCGCCGCCGGCAGCGGCACGAGCCAGATCCTGCTCGCACAGCGACTGGACAACACGGGCGGCAGCATTGCCACGGCCGGCAACACCAGGGTGAAGGCCGGCGACCTCATAAACCGGGGAGGCTCGCTCGTCGCGGCCGGACACGCCGCCCTGATCGTGGAGGCGGACGGCCTGCTGGACAACAGCGCCAGGGGCACACTCGCCAGTGGCGGCGGCCTGACGGTTTCCGCCGAGACGCTGGACAACCGGAACGGAAGCATTCAACACGCCGGAGCGGGGGCGCTACTCTTGACCGCCAACACCCTCCAC
>NZ_BAUC01000072.1 GCF_000474215.1 Edwardsiella hoshinae NBRC 105699 = ATCC 33379
GCAACTCAGCGACCAGTTGGGCGACATTCAGGCAGCAACTAAAGATGCCGCTATCAAGCATGGCGCTGTTGCGGGGGCGATGGCCGGAGGTGTCGCCGGGCTGGTTGTCTCTACGGCAGTCCTCCTGTTGCGCGCCAAGATGGGGCTGTAATGGCGTACCCACAGGACATGCGCGACAAGTTGCGCCGGGCCTACGTCTACAACCAGTGGTCGCTGGAGATTACCGCCTCACAGATAGGGGTGAGTTTTGGCACCGCCCGGCGCTGGAAAAAAGAGGCCCAGGATGCCGGCGACGATTGGGACAAGATGCGGGCCGCTAATTTGATGGCGAGCGGCGGGATGGAGGATGCAGGCCGGGCGGTGTTAATGAGTCTGGTCACGCAGTGCCAGGCCGCCACGGAGGCTATCAACGGTACGGCCAATATCCCGGCAGAAAAGCGTGTCGAGCTGCTGGCCAGCCTCGCTGATGCGTTCAACAAGGCTACCGCCGCTAGTAAGAAGATTTTGCCGGAGACGAACCGTCTGGCCATCGCGATTGAAGTGATCCAGGCGTTGGGTGAGCACATTGAGCGCAAGCATCCCAGCCAGAAAGCGGCATTTGTCGAGATTTTGGATTCATTCGCAGAGGTGATGGAAAGTGATTTCGGATAAAGAAGAATTGAAGTTGTCGCTGTACGTCTTGCGCGGCGCTGTTGCTGATGGAACCCCCGAAGAGCAGGCAGCAGTACAAGCATCTACGGAGGCCACCCGTGCTTTTATCGAAAAGCTAAAGACGGATTATCCAGATAAAGCCGGGCTGT
>NZ_BAUC01000071.1 GCF_000474215.1 Edwardsiella hoshinae NBRC 105699 = ATCC 33379
TAACGCTGAACCCCGTCAGTCCTTAACCTGATCTCCCGCTCTCTATACTGGTGCCACTTGTTTAAGGTGGTATCACCATGAATCACAACGCATCTACATTCAGTGCCTATCTCTCTGCGTTGATGACTACCGTTATTAGCCTGTTTCGTCCCGAGGAGTGGATGGTGATCGGGATCATCGTTGGTATTGTGGCAACCATCATTACAACGGCGGTTAACGCGATTTTTCGGGCCAAGCTGTACCGACTCCAGCATAAATTTTATGACCGACACGATGACGAAAACCCGCCTGGGGGTGCCCTATGAGTCTCCGTAAGGTCGCCGCTGGTGCAGTGTGCTCTGTGGCCGCTATCGCTGGTTTGGTCATTCAGTTCTACCCCAATGAGATCCGCACATCTAAAGAGGGGCTGATGTTGATTGGTAACGCGGAAGGATGTCGGCGTGACCCGTACAAATGTCCGGCTGGTCGTCTGACGGTTGGGCTAGGTAGTACGGGGCATGTCATCCCTGGCAAGCGCTATTCCGATGAGGAGGTCGCCCGGCTATGGGTCTATGACATCAAGGATGCCGAGGACTGCGTTAACCGCTATTTCCAGGGTAAGCAAATGCCACAGCGTCCCTTTGAGGCGATGACCTCGCTGGTCTTTAACGTGGGATGTTATGGCGTGCGCTGGAATCGGAAAGATGTCCGCCCGACACAGATTTACCAGGAGGCTCAGGCCGGAAACTGGCGAGCGATGTGCTATCGCATCACCGATTTCTCCTACTCCGCAGGTCAACCGATTTTGCGCCCCCGACGTGAGAAGGAAAAAGCATGGTGTTTGGGACAGTAAACCGTGCCGTTCTGGTTGGTGCTGGCGTCATCGGTGCAGCCTTGTTGGGGGTTATCGCCTGGCAGGCATATGAAAACAGCCAACAGCGCGATGACATCGATGCGCGCAATACCACTATCGGTACGCTGAATGAGCAAAACCGGACATTGCGGCAACAGCGTGATCGGGCTCAGGCCACCATGGCATTGCAAGCGTTGCAGTTTAACCGCGCAAATCAAATTTCAGAGGAGACTCGCCGTGTACGTCAACAATCGGGCATCCGTGCCGAGCAGGTTCGCCGGGATGTTCACACGGGAATTTCAGCGCATACGTGTAGCCGTCAGTTGTTGCCTGCTGCTGATGCTGACCGGTTGCTCCACTACGTCACCGAGCTGCGTGACGACGCCCTACACCCGGATACCCGCAGAGTTGATCGCCCCAACACTGCCATCGCTCCCACCCGGCGATTAACCTGGGGGCAGGCTGTGGAGTGGATACCCCTACTGTTGGGGGATATCGAATCATGTAACGCAGACAAAGCGGCGCTACGCCGCATTGACAAGGATAAAGCCAATGAAACAGCGCAAGCG
>NZ_BAUC01000070.1 GCF_000474215.1 Edwardsiella hoshinae NBRC 105699 = ATCC 33379
GCTGCTCGCTGATTCTGGTCGCTCCTGGAATTATGCCGAAGGGTTGGCGGCGCACATGTATGGCCAGCATGTGATCGAGTGGCTGGATGATGATCAGCTTTTTGGTGTGATGGTGGCACTGATCAAGGATGCGCGCCGACGCGGCCAGGACTGAGCGCCTATCGCTTAATGCTGAACCCTGAACCCTCGCAGTGATGCGGGGGTTTTCTTTTTTGCTGTACAGGTGATCAGTGCTGGTTATAATTGCACTACCCCTCTTGACCCCGAGGCAACCGTGATGACGCTTTGTGAAAACGACCTGGCTCGCTTACAGGCATTGTTGCCTGAGTCCGTCCATACGCTGATTGCTATCCTGGGATACTCTGCCACCATGCGCCTGATAACGGCGTTGGGGGGCACTACGTTACATGCTTGCACCAGCGAGCGCCGGGCGCGCTCTGGTGGTGTCTATGCCCTATTACGCGGTGTGCTAACTGAGCAGGAGACACAGACGCTGATACACCATGTCGGCGGCGCGTCATTCTATGTTCCCCGCTGCGATAGTGCGTTGCGCGAGTTGCGTAATACCCGCTTTCTGTCTGAGGTCGCCAAAGAAAAGGCCGCAGGCCGCTCAGCCAGGCAGGCGATGGCGATATTGTGCCCCCGGTATGGATTTAGTGACCGGTACGGGTGGCAACTCCTCCGGCAACGATATGACAGCCGACAGCTTCCAAGCCCCGCCCAAGCGGGGCTTTTTGATTAATAGGCTATGCAAAATTACACTTCACTTGGTGAGTATGCAGCGTATACCCAGCAGGCACGCGATGCCGCTTGCCGGCGCTATGCACTGTCGCACTAC
>NZ_BAUC01000069.1 GCF_000474215.1 Edwardsiella hoshinae NBRC 105699 = ATCC 33379
ACTGCTCGCTGATGCGGACCGCTCCTGGAACTATGTCGAGGGACTGGCGGCGCACATGTATGGCCAGCATGTGATCGAGTGGCTGGATGATGATCAGCTTTTTGGTGTGATGGTGGCACTGATCAAGGATGCGCGCCGACGCGGCCAGGACTGAGCGCCTATCGCTTAATGCTGAACCCTGAACCCTCGCAGTGATGCGGGGGTTTTCTTTTTTGCTGTACAGGTGATCAGTGCTGGTTATAATTGCACTACCCCTCTTGACCCCGAGGCAACCGTGATGACGCTCTGTGAAAACGACCTGGCGCGCTTACAGGCATTGTTGCCTGAGTCTGTCCATACGCTGATTGCTATCCTGGGATACTCTGCCACCATGCGCCTGATAACGGCGTTGGGGGGCACTACGTTACATGCTTGCACCAGCGAGCGCCGGGCGCGCTCTGGTGGTGTCTATGCCCTATTACGCGGTGTGCTAACCGAGCAGGAGACACAGACGCTGATACACCATGTCGGTGGTGCGTCATTCTACGTTCCCCGCTGCGATAGTGCGTTGCGCGAGTTGCGTAATACCCGCTTTCTGTCTGAGGTCGCCAAAGAAAAGGCCGCAGGCCGCTCAGCCAGGCAGGCGATGGCGATATTGTGCCCCCGGTATGGATTTAGTGACCGGTACGGGTGGCAACTCCTCCGGCAACGATATGACAGCCGACAGCTTCCAAGCCCCGCCCAAGCGGGGCTTTTTGATTAATAGGCTATGCAAAATTACACTTCACTTGGTGAGTATGCAGCGTATACCCGGCAGGCACGCGATGCCGCTTGCCGGCGCTATGCACTGTCGCACTAC
>NZ_BAUC01000068.1 GCF_000474215.1 Edwardsiella hoshinae NBRC 105699 = ATCC 33379
TCGTGCTCACAGTCAGCGAGCATACTTACCAGCAGATTGAGGCTGCACGCCATGCCCGTCGTCCAGGTGCTGAGCCTTACGGCGTCGAGGAGTATTTCGAACTGCTGGCCGTGGAAGACACGCTGCGTTTGCAGAGGCAGATGGCAGAGCTGGCGGAGCATCAATGCCCGCTGTGCGGTGATGCATTGCCGGGTGACGTTCGTGGGTGCTTTCGTCGAGGTGAGCACGGTTGTGGCCAGGATGTGGCTAGACAGTCGTTGATGTTGAAAACGTTGTGAGGGTTGCGTGACATGTCACAAAAATAAATCGTGACGTGTCACGCTGTTTTTTTGAAATTACGGAGCCTGATTATGATGAAACGTTTAATCGGAGCCGTCAAGGCCGGACAAGCGTTCCTGGGCTGGGATGATGCCACTTATCGGGCCGTTATTGCCCGTTTAACCGGGGGTAAAACCAGCGCTAAACACTGCTCGCTAGATGAGTTGTCCGCTATCAAAGAGTACATGCACACCCAGGGATTCCCGCGTCGCGCACCGAAAAGCAAGGGGCGTCGCCCCAATGTGGCTAACCGTCGCAAGGCGAATCTGGCGAAGATTGAGGC
>NZ_BAUC01000067.1 GCF_000474215.1 Edwardsiella hoshinae NBRC 105699 = ATCC 33379
TGCCGCCGGGGCTGGTGACGTAGAGCCCCGCCACGCGGTCGAGGTTGGTGCGGCTGAAATCGCTGCGCCCGGCCTGGCTGGCGGCGCTGCGGGTCGTGCTGGCGACGTTGAGGTCGCGACCGGCCTTGAGCAGGAGCGTGGAGGTGGCATCCAGGGCACCGCCGATGTTGTCGATGTCGTTACGTGCCGAGAGCGCCAGCGCCTCCCCGGAGATGCCTCCGCCCAGGTTGCGCAGGCTCTCGCCGGTGAGTTTCACGGCGGTGCGCCCGGCGATGGTGCCGGCGTTGCGCAAATCGCCCTTGAGGTTGAGGTCGACGGCGCGGGCGGCAATCAAGGTGCCGTGACCGTCAAGGTCGCCGGGCTTCACCCGGACATAAACCTGGGGCACCAGGGCGCGGGTGATGGTGCCGTCAGCAAGCATCACGTCGCGCTCTACCAGCCAGACGATGTCGCTGGTGAGTTGGGCCATCTGCGCGGCACTGAGGGCCACGCCGGGGCGCAGGTTCCACGCCTTCGCATAGGTGGCGCCGGCTTCCAGCAGGGCGCGGTATTGCGCTTCGTCGTCGGCGTAGCCGTCGAGGAAACGGCGGCCGGTCAGTTGCCCTATCTGGTCGCGTACCAGCTGCTGTTCGTAGAAGCCGTCACCCAGGCGCTTGTGCACGCTGGCCGGGTCATAGCCGAGCCGGGCCAGCATGTAGTCGGAGCTGAGCCAGTTGCGGTAGTCGGTGAAACGCGGGTCGGTTTCGATGAGATAGCCGCCGGCAGTGGGGACGGTGCGGAACAGGCTGTTGGCGGGCACCCCGGTGTCCACCTGGACGGTGCGGATGACCATCGGCGCGTCGCCGCTCGCGCCGGCGACCGAGCCGCCTTGCGGGCTGTCGGGGCCGTTGCGGCCGGTCAGCGTATCGACCGCCGTTCCCTGGCTGGCGCCGGGGCCTGCAAGCGTCCTGATGTCATCGGCCTGGGCTTTGCCCGGAGCGCTGTTGCCGGCCACGGCTTGTTCCTTGATCAGCACCGGTCCGTTGCCGCCGCTGACCTGGCCGCCCGTGGCGGTGCCCGGGGCGCTCACGCCGTTCACCTTAACCTGGACTTCGGTGATTTGTTTCTGGCCGGCACCGCCGTTCGCGCTGGCGCTACCGCCCACGGAGCCGCCCACGGTGCCACCGACCTGAGCGGTCTGGCGGTCACCAACGTTATAGCCGCTGCCGCCGCCAGACGCGTTCTGCACGACCCTGGAGACGTCCAGGACGACCGTCTCCACAATGTCGGCGGGGTTGTAGGCTATCTTGGCGTCCCAGTTGCGCTGGTGATAGCGTCTGAAGCCGCCACGCCACTTGTTGTAGGTGTACTGGCTGGTGCCACTCTGCCGGGTGATGTGTTCGCCGAAGGCGGCAACGTTGTTCAGCCGGTCCAAATCGCCTTGCAGGATGCCGCCAGCGATAATCTGGCTCTTGTCGTTGACAAGTTCGTCGCCGCGCAAGGTCATATTGCTGCCAGCGCGGATCATGGACGGCGCGCTTTCGGTGATCTGCGTTGCGAACTCGGTCTGGGTGACCTCGAACTGCGTCCAGGCGCGGACTTCCGCGCCCGTTTCCTTGTGGATATAGCGTCCAGCGCGACTCCAGTTCTCCCAGCGGTATTCGTCAGCGTTGTGCCTGTTGGGGTCACCCTGCGGCTGGATGTAGAGGTACGTCGTGGGGCCTCCGACCTGCGCCAGTAGCGTGCTGAAGTGCAGGTTGCGATTGAGCAGGCGACGGGTGTCAAGGGTCAGGCCGCCCAGTGACTCGATAGTGGCGCTGTCGTTGAGCATGAGGCTGGCGCGTCCGGTTGCCTGGTCGTTCGCGTCGAGCGTGCCGCCGATGTTCAGGGCATCGCTGCCGCCGCCCGCGCTGAAAATCAACGCTTGCTCGCGGTTGTTGATGACGCTGGCGCCGATGTCCAGCCGCTGACGCGCGGCGATGACGGCGGCGCGGTCGCCCTCCTCGCGGTTATTGACCGCGCCGCCCTTGATGGCCAGGTGGTCGCCGTAGATGCGGCCAGTGCCGACGTTATCGAGCATGCCGGCCTCGATGTGGGTCTGGCTGCCGTCGATGAGGCCACGCTGGGTCAGGGTGTCGCGTGCAACGACGGTGGTACGGCCACCGCGCATTTCACCGGTGGCGGTGTTGTTGACGTTGGCGGCGCGCACTTCGAGGTCGCCGGCCTGGAGCAGGCTGTGGTTGGCCAGCAGGCCGGCGGTGCTGATGAGCGCGCGGCCGTTGACGGTGATTGCCCTGAGGCTGGTGAAGTCCTGCTGGAGGATGAGGCTCAGGTCGCCCCTGGACAGCAGGCTGCCGTCGCCACGCAGGCTGTCGGCGGTCACGCTGAGCGACTTGCCGGCCAGCAGCGTGCCGAGCTGGTTGAGCACCCGGTTGACTGTCACCGCAATGCTGCCGCCCGAGGTGACGGTGCCGCGCGTATTGTCCAGGACGCTGCCGGCGCCCGCGCCGCGGATGCCGATGTGGTTGTCGGCGGCGAGGGTGCCGGCGCTGTTGTCGACGCGATCGGCCGACAGCACCAGGCGATCGCCCTGCAAGCCCAGGGGCTTGCTGGCGTCAGCGCTTTGCGTGTCGCGGTTGAGAATCTGCGCGGCGTTGACGTTCAGGTCGTCGCCCGCGACCAGCAGCCCGCCATGGTTGTCCGCCACGCCGGACAGGGCGGCGCTCAGGCTCTGGCCGGCCTGGACTCGGCCGCCACCGTTGCTGAGCGTGGTGGCCGCGATATCGACATTGGCGTTGCTGCCGAGCTGGCCGGCGCTGTTGTCGATGTCGCCGGTACGGGCGACCAGGTCGCCCTGGCTGTACACGACGCCGCCGCGATTGTTCAGGCTGCCGCTGCTGAGCGCCAGCGTGTCGCCGCTGAGGATGCCGCCGGTGGTGCCGGCGTCGGTGCTGACCAGCGCCTGGCCGTGGGTGTCCACACGCAGCCTTCGCGCCGATTGCAATAGACCCCCTGCGTTGTTCAGCGCGCCGCTGTCCACACTGAGGGTGCCGGTGGTGCCGGCGAGGGTGCCGCCGGCATTGTCGAGCGAAGCCAGACGGGTATCGACGTCGACATTGGCACCGAGCACCGTGCCGCCGGCATTGCCGAGTCCGGTATTGACCAGACGGACGTCGCCGCCTTGCAGGGTGCCGCCCGCGTTCTCGGTGCGGTCGCGTGTGTCCACGGCCAGCGTGCCGGCGCTGGAGACGACCAGGCCGGCGTCACGGTTATCCAGCGTGCCCGCCGTCACAGTGAGGTCTTGGGCTGCGACCAGCTTGCCGCCGCGGTTGTCCAGCGTCTGCTGCACTGTTGTGCCCAACGAGCCTGCGGCGCTGACGGCGCCGCCGCGGTTATCCAGGGCGGCGGCGGTCACCGCGGCCTTGCCGGCGCTGGCGACGAGACCATGGCCCCGGTTGTCGAGGTTGCCGGCGACATCGACGGTGAGACCGGCGGTGCTGGAGGTTTGCACCTTGCCGCCCTGGTTGACCAGTTCGCCCGCCTTGATAGTGGTGGCGCCAGCCGCGAGCAGGGTGCCATCGGTGTTGTCCAGGGTGCGCGTCACATCGATGTATGAGGCGGCATCACCTGCCGCTTGCACTGTGCCGTTGCGATTGGCCAGCGAACCGCTCTGGAGATCCAGCGCGCCGTTGCCGGCGAGGGTGCCGCCGCGGTTGTCCACGCCGTCGGAAGCGCTGACCACCAGCAGGTCGGCGCCGGTGGCAATAAGCGTGCCTCCGGCATTGAGCAGCCGACCGGTGTCGATGCGGATGCGCTCGCCGAAGGTGTTTCC
>NZ_BAUC01000066.1 GCF_000474215.1 Edwardsiella hoshinae NBRC 105699 = ATCC 33379
ACCACACCGGATTGTTGTACTTGATGGTGCCGGCTGCCGGAATCGAACTGGCGACCTACTGATTACAAGTCAGTTGCTCTACCTACTGAGCTAAGCCGGCATCAAGTAGCGCGCATTCTAGGTAGTGATCGTCAGCTATGCAACAAAAAAATTCGATTTTACGCTTCTTCGCTCATAAAACACGCAAAACGAGTGATTCACCGTTCTACATGCCTGCAATCAAGCGGACGCACATCGTTTGCAGCAACACATCGCGCACAAGCATAATCCAAAGTCAGGGAAGAAGAAAGTCCAGTGTCTCGCTTACGCATAGCGCTGGTCTCCCCTACCTCGCCCCCTACTCCGCGTCCCAGATCATCGCTACCAGCGATGTATCAGGACACTAGCATCCCTATCCGCTGACAGATTGCCGCAAGTTTAGGAAAAAAGCGCTGCACCCTAAGCGAAGCTGTCTATAATAAGCGACTCGATTTCTCTGGAGTTGGCGTCCGCGCCGTTTCCATCTTGCGCTGACAGGCAGACACTGGCATATGAAGAAAGAGCAATCCCTGGCGACCCCGTACCTGCAATTCGATCGCCAACAGTGGGCGGCATTGCGTAATTCCGTCCCATTAACGCTGCGCGAAGACGAAATTACCCGTCTCAAGGGTATTAATGAAGATCTCTCCCTGGACGAGGTTGCCCAGATCTATTTGCCGCTTTCACGCTTGCTGAATTTCTACTTCAGCTCCAGCGTCAGCCGTCAGGCCGTGCTAGCGAAGTTTCTTGGTACGCACAATCCACGCGTCCCTTACATCATCGGCATTGCCGGCAGTGTTGCTGTCGGTAAGAGTACCACCGCCCGTGTACTCCAAGCCTTGCTCAGCCGTTGGCCGGAACATCGGCGCGTCGAGTTGATTACCACCGATGGCTTCCTGCATCCGAATAGAGTATTGCAAGAGCGTGGCCTAATGAAGAAGAAAGGCTTCCCGCAGTCTTATGATATGCATCGACTGGTAAAGTTTGTCTCCGACATTAAATCCGGTGTGGCGCAGGTCAGGGCACCGCAATATTCACATTTGATCTACGATGTCGTACCCGACGGCGACAAAATCATCGATCGCCCAGATATTCTGATCTTAGAAGGATTGAACGTCCTACAAAGCGGAATGGATTATCCACACGATCCACATCGAGTTTTTGTCTCTGACTTTGTCGATTTCTCGATCTATGTTGATGCGGCCGAAGAGCAGTTACAGGCATGGTATATCAACCGCTTCCTGAAGTTCCGTGAAGGTGCCTTTACCAATCCTGACTCCTATTTCCACCACTACTCACAATTGCCGGAGTCGGAGGCTATCGCCATCGCCAGTGGACTATGGAAAGAGATCAATGGGTTGAATCTGCGGCAAAATATCTTACCCACTCGCGAACGCGCCAGCTTGATCCTGACCAAAGGCTGCAATCACGCGATAGAGAGTGTTCGCCTGCGCAAATAATACGTCCGGCACGCTACACGATGACGGGAGAGCACATGCTCTCCCGTTCCACTCAGCCGGCCCGCAGCGAAATCTCGCCACCGATAAAGGGGGTAACCACCCCGTCCCGCTCTAGCAATAACGCCCCTTGGGCATCGATACCTCGGGCGATGCCATGGATAGTCTGTTCGCCAATAAGTAATCGCACCGGACGATCGATAAAGTTATCCAACGCACGCCAACGCGCAATGAATGGCGCCAATCCGCGCAACTCAAACTCGGTGAGTGTCGCCCGTAGCCGCCCCAGTAGGCAGGCGACCAGACGATTACGATCAATGCTTACCCCCGCTTCTTGCAGGTTGATCCACTGCTGATCAACCACCTTAGCATCAGGATTACGCATCATCAGATTGATCCCTGCACCGATCACGATATTTGCCGCATCCCCAGTCTTTCCAGTCAACTCGACGAGGATCCCTGCAAGCTTACGATCATTGAGATAGAGGTCGTTCGGCCACTTTACCTTCACGTCATCGGCACCCAACTCACGCAAAACCTCGGCCATCACAATGCCGATCACCAAACTCAATCCCATCGCCGCGGCAGGTCCCTGCTCCAACCGCCAATACATGGAGAGGTAGAGATTCGCGCCAAAAGGAGAAAACCACTGGCGACCGCGACGACCGCGCCCGGCCTGCTGGTACTCGGCGACACAAGCATCGCCAGATTGCAGTTCGTTGATGCGATCTAATAGATATTGGTTGGTAGAATCCACTACTGGCAACACTGTTACCCGAGACTGCGGCAACTGGGCCGTAATCGCCTCAGCACTCAGCAACTGCATCGCAGCCGGTAAGCAGTAACCTTTACCGGGGACGGTAAAAACATCGATCCCCCAATCACGTAGGGTCTGAATATGTTTGTTGACCCCGGCGCGGCTCATCCCGAGCGATTCGCCAAGATGCTCGCCGGAATGAAAGTCACCGTCGGACAGTAAGGCGATCAACTTCAACGGAACCGTGATGTCTCTCATGCTAACGCCTCCACTGCATCCACCTCTCCATGTGCGGAGATAAAACGGACCTCCGGCTCCAGCCAGACAGAAAACGTCTCACCGACTCGTTGACGCACATGACGTGCTAACGCAATCACATCGCTGGCGCTCGCCTGTGCTTCATTGATTAAGACCAATGCCTGCTGACGATGCACCGCCGCACCGCCGATCCGCCACCCTTTCAATGCGCAACGGTCAATGAGCCATCCCGCAGCCAGCTTCACCCGACCATCAGGCTGAAGGTAGTAAGGCATCTGCGGATACTGCTGACGGATCGCTAAGGCCGTCACCGCCTCCACTACGGGATTTTTGAAAAAGCTGCCCGCATTACCATTTTGAGCCGGATCAGGTAACTTGCTTCTCCGCATCTGGCAAACTGCATCGAACACCGCCCGCGGCGTTACTGTGGCCTCATCCAACCGCGCAAGATCGCCATAACTCAAGTGAGGCTGCCAACGCTTGTTCAAACGTAGTCCTACCGCGATGATCGCATAGCCATCACGGTAACGATGCTTGAAGATACTCTCACGATAACCAAAGGCACAGTCATGGGCTGACAGACGCTGCGTATCGCCAGTGCGCAGATCTAACACATCCACATACTCACACACATGCTGAAACTCGACGCCATAGGCACCGATATTTTGAATCGGTGCCGAACCTGCACAACCAGGGATTAAAGCAAGATTTTCGAGGCCAGGCATCGCCTGATCGAGCGTATAACGCACCAAATCATGCCAGTTTTCACCAGCACCGACGTGCAGATGCCAATGTTCCGCCTCCTCACGCACCTGAATGCCAAGAATACGGTTAAGGATCACGCAACCGGCAAAGTCTTCCATAAACAAGACATTACTCCCGCCGCCCAAGATCAGAACAGGTTGCTGACACGCCTGCGCCTGTTGCCATTGCGCAAGCAACGCGGCAGCGTTGTCCGCCTGCACGATCAGCTCAGCCTGGGCGGGCAAAGCAAAGGTGGTAAATTCACTAAGTGATGTAAGGAGCTTGGACATGAAACGACTATCTCATCCTGACTAAACAAACCCTAGTCTACCCGATTATCGACGACAAACCGTGGATAAATCATCACAGACACCGAAATCTACCGCTCGCACCTCCACTGACGGGAGCCATCCTAGCTGCACGAGAGGCCTTTAATCTGCGAAGACAACGGAAAAGGGAAGGGCCAGCGAGATCGCTCACAACGACCGGTATTACATAGGATAAGCATCTGCCCAAGCACGCCCTGGATACGCAAAATGACATCAACACCGTACTTGAACGCCGGGCCGTTTAGCGTCAGCCTTCAGCG
>NZ_BAUC01000065.1 GCF_000474215.1 Edwardsiella hoshinae NBRC 105699 = ATCC 33379
GCCCGAGGCGGTGGCATTGGCGCTAGTAAAGCGCATCGTCCAGGTATCGGCGCGTCCACTGCCGGAAGCTTGCCACCTCAGCGTCTTGACCTGCGGCGTCGTAGTCCCCATCGGGGTGGGATTGAAGGTGATGGCGTTATCCAACAGTGTCAAGGTTAAGGGCGTCGCCGGGCGTACACACTGTATTTCCGAGACGATCGGCCCCCCCGAAAAAGAGATAATTTTGTCCCCGTTAGTTATAACCAAAGGATTATCAGTGCCAGCAATATTGATGACGGTGTTATGTATGGTATGGATAAAGCGCATTTCATGGGCTCGATACTCATTTTTTGGCGCGGACGGCATCACAATACGTTTTTGCAGCACTGGACTATCAATATTCCCACTATCAGCAAATGAAAGGCGCGCATCCATTATCATAACAAACCCCCATGTAACCTGACTAAAATGCACTCTCGCACAAGAACCATTACCATCACAGTCAAAACTAATTCGCGAAGGTACATATTCTGATGAGGGGGACGGAATACCTGGCCCACTGAATCGGTTATTCGCGCCGAGATACAGTCTAATAAAAACAAAATTTCTCCCCAACGGGTCTCCCACCCGACGCATGCGGAATACTCCGAGCATATCCAAGATTGGGCGTAGCGTAGCGATATTGTTATTGATCGCGACCGCATCCAGATTTTGGTCGTCGGACTTCAGCGTTATCGTGCTATTGGGGTCCCGGGCAAAAAGCTGGAAATTGAGTCCCGGCACGTACGCGTCTATTGGATACTTTGGCGACTGCCAGCGCCCGGTTGGTCCATTAGTGATCGTACAGAGGTACTCATTGCTGGCAGCGACAGCGAAACTGGCCAGCAACAGAGTATGGAGCAGCCATAACCTGGCTAAACGTCTATTTTTTACTTTAATCATATGAGTTCCCATTTTTGCTAGCCTGCAAGGCGCGCCCGGG
>NZ_BAUC01000064.1 GCF_000474215.1 Edwardsiella hoshinae NBRC 105699 = ATCC 33379
AATGCTCAAGGTCTGCATGTTTGGGATACCCAATACCGCCAGCAAGCGTTCGCGATGGTAATAGTCGCTTTTACTCATTCCGCGCAAGGGGGCGTTATCGCGGTACTGCTTTAATAACTGGCGTCGACTGCTGCCCTGGCGAAAGTTGAGTAAGCGGGACGGGCTCGGCGGCTGGTGCGAAAGCGCCTGTGGCGCCTGGCATAAGGCCTTAAGCTGCGCCACCAGTTCCGCCCTCGGCAGACGGCCCGAGATGAGCGGGCATATGCCGTCAAAGATCTGCAAACCGCTGAGGCTCGGCGGAACCAGCACCACCATGCGGCAAGGCAACTGGCGGCGGTAGTGGTGGACCCGCCGTACATGGCGCCCCCAGCCTAATAAGGGTTCGCCACTGAGCGCCAGCACAAATAGATCGTGAGGCGTGGGGGTCTTTACCGCGACGTCGGCAAAAACAGGGTAGCCCGTCTCTTGCAGTAGCAGCCGGAGTCCATTCAGTTCATAAAAACAGGGCCCTGACAGAATAAATCGTTGCATTTTACTCATTGCCTATTTCAATGACGCGCGCACAGGAATAATACGCGTGCCGGACGTGTTATCCGTGCATCATGAACGCGTAATTCATTAACTATGCGGCGGCGGATGAGGGTTAATTAATTGGCCGTAAGCGTGAGGTTAATATTGCTCGTATAGTTACCGGCCTGCGCCGTGCGCGCATCGAGCGCCAGGCGAAATTCCCCTTGTGTGCCGCTGATAGTGACCGCCTGATCCAGCGGCACCACCTGGTTGGCGCTATCTAGGATGGTGACCTTAGCCCCGCCCAATAACACCCCATCGCCCGAGGCGGTGGCATTGGCACTGGTAAAACGCATCGTCCAGATATCGGCGCGTCCACTGCCGGAGGCTTGCCACCTCAGCGTCTTGACCTGCGGCGTCGAGGCCCCCATCGGGGCGGGGTTAAAGGTGATGGCGTTATCCAACAGCGTCAGGGTTAAGGGCGTCGCCGGACGCACACAGCGTATTTCCGAGACGATCGGCCCGCCGGCAAAGGTGAGCGTATGATCGCCGCCGGGGATGTTAATCGCGTCCCGGGTAGAGATGCCGATGACGGCGCTGGATACCGTATGGAGAAAACGTATTTCATGGCTGCGATACTCATTTCTTGGTACGGACGGCATCACAATCCGTTTTTGAAATACCGGGCTGTTAATATTGGCGCTTTCGGCAAAGGAGAGCCGCTTGTCCATACTGTAGGTAAAATTCTGAGCGCGCGTGAAGCGTATGTTCGCACAGTGATTTTCATTATTACAGCCTAAATCAATCGCCATCCGGCCAGAGAAAGAGGGGCCGGGAACGCCTGAGGCTCGAAACAGGTTATTACGTCCCTGATACAGTGTGGCTCGCCCCTCTTGGGCAGAGAAACGAAATGCGCCAAGAACATCCAGTGTGGGGCGTAGCGTAGCAATATCGTTATTGATCGCGCCCGCATCCAGATTTTGGTCATCGGACTTCAGTGTAATTGTGCTATTTGACCATCCGCCCCACAGATAAAATTTAGCGCGGAAAGTTCCGGCAAAATATTGCGGTGAAGTCCAGCGCCCAGTGGGTGCGCTGGTAATGTCACACAGATATTCATTGCTGGCATTAACAGAGAAACTGCTCAACAGCAGAGTATGGGCAAGCCATAACTTAGTCGCGCGGCTATGTTTGGTTTTCAGCATGTGAGTCCTTATATGTGCTAGCCCACGAAACAGGCTGCATGATCCTGGTTAAAAATTCTGGCTAATATCATCTCGCTATGCGGCGACGCTCAGCGCGCGGCGGATGAGGGTTAATTAGTTGGCCGTAAGCGTAAGATTAATATTGCTCGTATAGTTACCGGCCTGCGCCGTGCGCGCATCGAGCGCCAGGCGAAATTCCCCTTGTGTGCCGCTGATAGTGACCGCCTGATCCAGCGGCACCACCTGGTTGGCGCTATCTAGGATGGTGACCTTAGCCCCGCCCAATAACACCCCATCGCCCGAGGCGGTGGCATTGGCACTGGTAAAACGCATCGTCCAGATATCGGCGCGTCCACTGCCGGAGGCTTGCCACCTCAGCGTCTTGACCTGCGGCGTCGAGGCCCCCAGCGGGGCGGGGTTAAAGGTGATGGCGTTATCCAACAGCGTCAGGGTTAAGGGCGTCGCCGGACGCACGCAGCGTATTTCCGAGACGATCGGCCCGCCGGCAAAGGTGAGGAGTTTCTCGCCGTTAGTGAGCCCCGTGTTATTACTGGAAACGATATAAATGACGGCATTGTATAGGGTATGGATGAAACGCATTTCATGGCTGCGGTACTCATTTCTGGGCGCAGACGGCATCACAATACGCTTATGAAGTGCGGGATTGTTGATATTTCCACTGTCGGTAAATGAGAGGCGCGCATCCAGAGTAATGGTAAACGACGGGACGGTTAGCAGCACGATCTTCGCACACTGCTCGTTACCATTACACCCGAACTGAATAATGATCGGCCCCGAGCGTGAGGGGGCGGGAATGCCTGGTGCATTGAAGCGGTTATTACCGCCTTGATACAAGGTAGCCTGCCCCGCACTTCCGATCGCGGTAAAATGAAAAACACTGAGCATATCCAGGGTGGGACGCAGTGTCGCAAGAGCATTATTGATCGCGCCCGCATCCAGATTTTGGTCATCGGACTTCAGCGTGAGCGTACTCTGTGGCGTTCGCCCTTCCAGCGCTAAAACAGCCCCATACGTCGCTAGTGAATATTGCGGTGAATGCCAACGACCGCTCGGCGCGCTGGTGATCTCACAGCGGTACTCATTACTGGCGTTAACAGTGAAACTGGCCAATAGCAGAGTATGGCACAGCCATAACCTCGCCGAACGCCTCTTTTTTGTTGTCAGCATATCATCCCCCTATTGGCTACCACC
>NZ_BAUC01000063.1 GCF_000474215.1 Edwardsiella hoshinae NBRC 105699 = ATCC 33379
CGTGGGACAAGAACTGTTGAGCTAAGATAGTAATGCCCTCACGGCCCCCTTATCGGATGGATCGCGCCAGGGCGCTTATGGTCAGCATATATTGCAGCAGAGCCGCTTCGCTGACGCGATATCAGCGCGGTCTCTTATTGGCAGCGAGTGCCAAGGGCATGAATGCCGCCGTCACGCACAGGCTCACCCAATAGCCTGAGCGGGCGAAGGAGACGGTGCGCCGGGGGCGGTCGCCCGCTAGACCAGATAGCGCTGCAACGCCTCCTTCACCACAATCCCCCGAAACAAGACACGCTCTCGCCGCCGATCACCACCGCTCAGCAACATTAAGACCCGCTGTTTGTACACACTGACCGTTTTCTTCTGCACCCCCATCCGCGCGGCCACCGCCGTCGGCGACATGCCCTCCGACAAACAACGCACAATCACCCATTGCCGTGTACTCACCCCTTGCGGGAGCCAGCGTCCCCCCTCCCGCCGTATCATCTGCACCAAACGACCGCTCCGCGCTTGCTGCCGCGCCCGACTCTCCCCCTCTAGCAGCCTCACCCGCGCCTGTCTCGTAGCGCCCTTACGCCAGCGGCGTTGACAACGCGCCATAAACGCCGCCAAGGGATACTCCGTCTGGGGCGCTCCCGTAGCCAGCCCCCGGATCGCCTTCACCCACGGTATCAAGGTATCCAATGCCAGCGGCGTGCCATAGCCTAATGCCGCCAACACCGCCAGATCACTGTAATACACGGTCTCGGACACAATCTGTACCGCCCGCCCCCGTAATGGCTCCCGCAGCCTATCCAGCAGCTCTACGCACTCATGGGGCCGTAGACAGAGCACCACCCCTGCCTGCTGGCGCTGCCGCAACAGCTTCATCAACTGCGCGACGCTTGTCGCTATCTCTGTTGTTACCCGCGGCGACATCACCGTCACCACATGACGCACCGCTTGGGTGACCGCCCACGCATCGCCGTAAAACAGTACCGAACGCGCGACTTGCCTTACTGCTTGATCCTCACCCTTGCTCACGTCTTACGCTCCTTATGTAAACCTCGCCAAATATCCCGCCACTGCGCTCGCATTGCCTCATCCGCATTCCCCACGCGATGTTTCTGCACCCGCTTCAACGGCATCGTTTCCGTGACCGTCGTCTTCGTCTTGCGCACGCCCGCCTCCGGATGTACCCACAAGACCCGAATCTCACTGCTCTCCATCATCGCCGTTCCCCGCCTGACCTTGCGCAGCACACTGGCTATCTGCGCCTTTTTGCGCGCCAAATAGGTCAACTGAAATGTCGCGCTACGCGCGCTGATGCCAAAGGCCGCCGCGATTTGGTTACGGTTCACCCACCCTTCCTGGCGTAAGCACCACTGGGCCACCAACACATACAAAGGCCGCTCCCGATATGCCTCTAGACCGAGCGGCACCAGGCACGCCTCATGATTGCCCTGATACGGCTTGCGTACGCGACGGTGACGCGCCGCCTCATCGTCTGCTCCCGCCATCCTCTCCTCCCTTACTACAACAACTGCACTCAGGATGCCCTGCCCGTGTCCTCGTCTTCCCTAGCCGCGGCATCCGTTGCGCCCTGCGCCACATCCTGCGCAGCGCCCTGAGTGTGCCCGGCCTGACTCGCTAACCAGGCCTGCCACACCACCGCCACAAACTTTTCCGGTTGGCCCTGGAATAACACCTGTTCTGGATCGTTTACTCGCAGTTGCTGCTGCAATGATTCGCGGTAGGCCGTGTCCTCCACCAGACGTAAGGTCGCCTGGATATACCCCTCCCGATCAGTGGCAATCAGCGTCTCGGGTAACCCCAGGCGACGGAACAACCCCTCATCAATGTGCGTATGCACTTCCGGCCCGGTCATACACACGCCCGGCAAGCCCTGACGGACCGTATCCACCAGTCCATTGGTATTGCCGAAAGGAAAGGGATTCACAAACAGCTCACAGCTATTGAGCGCCTGCTGGTATGCCTGCACCGGCATATGCGCATTCACTTCCGCATCCGCTAATTGCTCGCCAATCGCCTGCGCCAGATAATCCAGGGTCAGCCCCTGCGCGAAGCCCAGGTAAAAACAAAATTGCAGCGGAACCCGGCTGCGCCGCTGTATCTCCGCCAAGGTCGCAAGAAAACCTGGGTTCACCTTCATCACCGAGGCGCACACCGCCACCCGTACCGGCAGGGCGAAAGGCGCGCGCTGCCGCCGACGCGCTGCAAAAGGAAGACGTTCAGGTAAGACGCGTTGGGTCTGCGCCGGCGGGCGGTACGGCAGAGCGTCTTTCGGCAGCGGATACACCCGCTCGCTAAAACAGGCACGTGATCCCAGGTAGTCCTCCTCCACCAACACCCCATCGACACAGTCAGAGTGCGTCGTAGCCGGATGCCCCAAGGCCATCAATTGCAAGGGGGCTAAGCGTAGGTTGGTTAAATAGAGCGTCAGGGGAAACATACCGACCGAGGGCCAATACACGATGTCAGGCTGGAGGCGCGCAAGATAGGCCACCATCTCCGCCAGCACATTGGCCGCCGGAATCTCGACATATTCATCGAAGACTTGTTGTGTCAGACGGTCTGTGGAGCCCGCCTGCGCCAGGCCAATCACATGAAAACGGCTAGCCAGCGCCTTAATGGTGAGCGAGTGGGTACGGTAAATACTGTGCTGACCGGTAAACCACTCCGGTATCACGACCAACAGCGGCTTCTCCCGCGCTGGCCGTGACGCTGGCAGCGTAGGCCGCAATTCCGCCAGACTGGCCGCAATCAGCCGATTCAATGGTTTTTTTATCGAATGCTTCTGCGGCAAATCGGCATACGAACAATGCATATACACATCATGCAACACCGCTAGCGGCAGAAAATCCAACGCCGCCAACTCGGCCAATTTCTCCGGCAACCAGGCCAGCAACTGTTCCCGCTTACTGTGCCCCGCCGGGGTGGGCAAGGCCCGACCGCTAATCAGGGCGCAAAACAGCCGCACCACCGTTTCCCGGTCGTATTGCCACAGCACATCCGGCTGTAGCGCTATTTCGGAGTCCGGGTAGTAACACAAACAAAACAGCCTCAGATTCCCGGCATTTAACGTCAGCGGATCGACCACGCCGCCCCCGGCCGCATTCAGGTTGCGGATAATGTGGTCGCCATGGCGATAACTGCTCACCGCAAAGATTAACGCCAACCAACGGTGCAGGTTCATCAGTTGTACATAGCCCGCATCACTGATGCTCAAACCGGGGTGAGAAAACAAGGCCGTAATCGCCCCCGCCAGGCGGGTGCAAAGATGGCGGTTCACGGTCTGCGGCGTCTGGCCCGGTGCAAAAGCCTGAAACTGCGCGCCCCACATCCCGTAATGACGATCCAACTCACTCAGCAAAAAGAGCAGTTCACGACAAGCTAGCTCGGTCTGGTCGCTATGCACGCGCCATTCAAAGGTTTCCAGATTAAATAGCGTCAGCGCTGGCGGCGCATTCGCTTCGTCGCTCTCTAACAGGGTGTCCATCACCTACCTCCCAAGATCCCTAGGCCGCCCATCGGCTGACGCCGCGCCTGGGCCGGTCACGCGGCGGGTTGATTACGGTTTCAGCGCGGAGGGCATGCGTGCCGGATCGGGACGTCGGGGGCATCCCCCCAGCTTGACGCGTTGCGCGCAGCCCCGTCCGCACTGTTACGCCGCAACCTGACTGCGCTCGTCGCGGGTCGCCGTTAACCGACGAAGAGACAGACTGAGGTCACCCCCCGCTAAACGACGAGAGGACTTATGCCGCGCCATTCCCGGGGCAATCCCGCCTCCCTTTAGTTCCTTATCTTTAACATTGCTAGTCTGCGAGGCTTTATCAAAAATAAGCTGAATGTTGTTTACATAAGACCAATTTATAATTTAGAAGCCGGCTATCCTTCTCCCGCTAGCGGCGGCGGGCGTAAAACGGCGCGTTCAGTTCAATCGAGGCAAGGCGCTCGCCTCGCTATCTCTGTGCCAGTCAGCGATGGCATAACCTCAGCGCGCGCAACGCCCTGTCCATCCTCCGCGCTTGCTTACGCGTACGGATCAACGCCAGCGAG
>NZ_BAUC01000062.1 GCF_000474215.1 Edwardsiella hoshinae NBRC 105699 = ATCC 33379
GCTCTTTAACAAATTATCAGACAATCTGTGTGGGCACTCGCAAGATTCGTATTAAGCATTCTTCGGAATGCCAAAATATTTAAAGTCTTGAAGAGTGACAGCAGTTAATTCATTACGAATAAACAGTTTAATTCTTTGAGCATCAAGCTTTTAATTGAAGAGTTTGATCATGGCTCAGATTGAACGCTGGCGGCAGGCTTAACACATGCAAGTCGAGCGGTAGCAGGGAGAAAGCTTGCTTTCTCCGCTGACGAGCGGCGGACGGGTGAGTAATGTCTGGGGATCTGCCTGATGGAGGGGGATAACTACTGGAAACGGTAGCTAATACCGCATAACGTCGCAAGACCAAAGTGGGGGACCTTCGGGCCTCATGCCATCAGATGAACCCAGATGGGATTAGCTAGTAGGTGGGGTAATGGCTCACCTAGGCGACGATCCCTAGCTGGTCTGAGAGGATGACCAGCCACACTGGAACTGAGACACGGTCCAGACTCCTACGGGAGGCAGCAGTGGGGAATATTGCACAATGGGCGCAAGCCTGATGCAGCCATGCCGCGTGTATGAAGAAGGCCTTCGGGTTGTAAAGTACTTTCAGTAGGGAGGAAGGTGTACGTGTTAATAGCACGTACAATTGACGTTACCTACAGAAGAAGCACCGGCTAACTCCGTGCCAGCAGCCGCGGTAATACGGAGGGTGCAAGCGTTAATCGGAATTACTGGGCGTAAAGCGCACGCAGGCGGTTTGTTAAGTTGGATGTGAAATCCCCGGGCTTAACCTGGGAACTGCATCCAAGACTGGCAAGCTAGAGTCTCGTAGAGGGAGGTAGAATTCCAGGTGTAGCGGTGAAATGCGTAGAGATCTGGAGGAATACCGGTGGCGAAGGCGGCCTCCTGGACGAAGACTGACGCTCAGGTGCGAAAGCGTGGGGAGCAAACAGGATTAGATACCCTGGTAGTCCACGCTGTAAACGATGTCGATTTGGAGGTTGTGCCCTTGAGGCGTGGCTTCCGAAGCTAACGCGTTAAATCGACCGCCTGGGGAGTACGGCCGCAAGGTTAAAACTCAAATGAATTGACGGGGGCCCGCACAAGCGGTGGAGCATGTGGTTTAATTCGATGCAACGCGAAGAACCTTACCTACTCTTGACATCCAGCGAATCCTGTAGAGATACGGGAGTGCCTTCGGGAACGCTGAGACAGGTGCTGCATGGCTGTCGTCAGCTCGTGTTGTGAAATGTTGGGTTAAGTCCCGCAACGAGCGCAACCCTTATCCTTTGTTGCCAGCGGTTAGGCCGGGAACTCAAAGGAGACTGCCAGTGATAAACTGGAGGAAGGTGGGGATGACGTCAAGTCATCATGGCCCTTACGAGTAGGGCTACACACGTGCTACAATGGCGTATACAAAGAGAAGCGACCTCGCGAGAGCAAGCGGACCTCATAAAGTACGTCGTAGTCCGGATTGGAGTCTGCAACTCGACTCCATGAAGTCGGAATCGCTAGTAATCGTGGATCAGAATGCCACGGTGAATACGTTCCCGGGCCTTGTACACACCGCCCGTCACACCATGGGAGTGGGTTGCAAAAGAAGTAGGTAGCTTAACCTTCGGGAGGGCGCTTACCACTTTGTGATTCATGACTGGGGTGAAGTCGTAACAAGGTAACCGTAGGGGAACCTGCGGTTGGATCACCTCCTTACCTGAAGATACGGAATTGTGTAGTGCTCACACAGATTGTCTGATAGATGTTCGAGCAAACGCGTCAGCGAAGTCGACCCAGTGTCCCCTTCGTCTAGAGGCCTAGGACACCGCCCTTTCACGGCGGTAACAGGGGTTCGAATCCCCTAGGGGACGCCATTTGCGGTATCGGGTGAAAGACGATGCCAACCGTATTGCAAAACGGACTTACGAGTCAGGTTTGCAATATTTTGCTCTTTAACAATCTGGAACAAGCTGAAAATTCGAAAACAATCGAATTGCTTTAAATAAGTGATTCGAGAGTCTCTCAAATGCTTGCAGCACGAAGTGAAACACCTTCGGGTTGTGAGGTTAAGTGACTAAGCGTACACGGTGGATGCCTAGGCAGTCAGAGGCGATGAAGGACGTGCTAATCTGCGATAAGCGTCGGTGAGCTGATATGAAGCATTATTAGCCGGCGATGTCCGAATGGGGAAACCCAGTGCAATTCGTTGCACTATCGTTAAGTGAATCCATAGCTTAACGAGGCGAACCAGGGGAACTGAAACATCTAAGTACCCTGAGGAAAAGAAATCAACCGAGATTCCCCTAGTAGCGGCGAGCGAACGGGGAGCAGCCCAGAACCTGAATCAGTTTGTGCATTAGTGGAAGCGTCTGGAAAGTCGCGCGATACCGGGTGATAGCCCCGTACACGAAGGTGCACAGCTGTGAGTTCGATGAGTAGGGCGGGACACGTGTTATCCTGTCTGAATATGGGGGGACCATCCTCCAAGGCTAAATACTCCTGACTGACCGATAGTGAACCAGTACCGTGAGGGAAAGGCGAAAAGAACCCCGGCGAGGGGAGTGAAATAGAACCTGAAACCGTGTACGTACAAGCAGTGGGAGCACCCTTTGGGGTGTGACTGCGTACCTTTTGTATAATGGGTCAGCGACTTATATTTTGTAGCAAGGTTAACCGAATAGGGGAGCCGTAGGGAAACCGAGTCTTAACTGGGCGTTGAGTTGCAAGGTATAGACCCGAAACCCGGTGATCTAGCCATGGGCAGGTTGAAGGTTGGGTAACACTAACTGGAGGACCGAACCGACTAATGTTGAAAAATTAGCGGATGACTTGTGGCTGGGGGTGAAAGGCCAATCAAACCGGGAGATAGCTGGTTCTCCCCGAAAGCTATTTAGGTAGCGCCTCGTGAACTCATCTTCGGGGGTAGAGCACTGTTTCGGCTAGGGGGTCATCCCGACTTACCAACCCGATGCAAACTGCGAATACCGAAGAATGTTATCACGGGAGACACACGGCGGGTGCTAACGTCCGTCGTGAAGAGGGAAACAACCCAGACCGCCAGCTAAGGTCCCAAAGTCATGGTTAAGTGGGAAACGATGTGGGAAGGCATAGACAGCCAGGATGTTGGCTTAGAAGCAGCCATCATTTAAAGAAAGCGTAATAGCTCACTGGTCGAGTCGGCCTGCGCGGAAGATGTAACGGGGCTAAACCATGCACCGAAGCTGCGGCAGCGACACTATGTGTTGTTGGGTAGGGGAGCGTTCTGTAAGCCTGTGAAGGTGACCTGTGAGGGTTGCTGGAGGTATCAGAAGTGCGAATGCTGACATAAGTAACGATAAAGCGGGTGAAAAGCCCGCTCGCCGGAAGACCAAGGGTTCCTGTCCAACGTTAATCGGGGCAGGGTAAGTCGACCCCTAAGGCGAGGCCGAAAGGCGTAGTCGATGGGAAACAGGTTAATATTCCTGTACTTGGTGTTATTGCGAAGGGGGGACGGAGAAGGCTAGGCCGGCCGGGCGACGGTTGTCCCGGTTTAAGCGTGTAGGTGTGATGACCTGGCAAATCCGGTCATCTTCAACACTGAGGCGTGATGACGAGGCACTACGGTGCTGAAGTGGTTGATGCCCTGCTTCCAGGAAAAGCCTCTAAGCTCTAGATAACACTGAATCGTACCCCAAACCGACACAGGTGGTCAGGTAGAGAATACCAAGGCGCTTGAGAGAACTCGGGTGAAGGAACTAGGCAAAATGGTGCCGTAACTTCGGGAGAAGGCACGCTGGCATGTAGGTGAAGTCCCTCGCGGATGGAGCTGAAGCCAGTCGAAGATACCAGCTGGCTGCAACTGTTTAATAAAAACACAGCACTCTGCAAACACGAAAGTGGACGTATAGGGTGTGACGCCTGCCCGGTGCTGGAAGGTTAATTGATGGGGTCAGCCGCAAGGCGAAGCTCTTGATCGAAGCCCCAGTAAACGGCGGCCGTAACTATAACGGTCCTAAGGTAGCGAAATTCCTTGTCGGGTAAGTTCCGACCTGCACGAATGGCGTAATGATGGCCAGGCTGTCTCCACCCGAGACTCAGTGAAATTGAACTCGCTGTGAAGATGCAGTGTACCCGCGGCAAGACGGAAAGACCCCGTGAACCTTTACTATAGCTTGACACTGAACATTGAACCTTGATGTGTAGGATAGGTGGGAGGCTTTGAAGTGTGGACGCCAGTCTGCATGGAGCCGACCTTGAAATACCACCCTTTAATGTTTGATGTTCTAACCTGGTCCCGTGATCCGGG
This sequence comes from Edwardsiella hoshinae NBRC 105699 = ATCC 33379, assembly GCF_000474215.1. Classification (GTDB taxonomy): domain Bacteria; phylum Pseudomonadota; class Gammaproteobacteria; order Enterobacterales; family Enterobacteriaceae; genus Edwardsiella; species Edwardsiella hoshinae. The sequence goes on from NZ_BAUC01000062.1 coordinate 4,265, forward strand.
ATAGGGACAGTGTCTGGTGGGTAGTTTGACTGGGGCGGTCTCCTCCCAAAGCGTAACGGAGGAGCACGAAGGTTAGCTAATCCTGGTCGGACATCAGGAGGTTAGTGCAAAGGCATAAGCTAGCTTGACTGCGAGAGTGACGGCTCGAGCAGGTGCGAAAGCAGGTCTTAGTGATCCGGTGGTTCTGAATGGAAGGGCCATCGCTCAACGGATAAAAGGTACTCCGGGGATAACAGGCTGATACCGCCCAAGAGTTCATATCGACGGCGGTGTTTGGCACCTCGATGTCGGCTCATCACATCCTGGGGCTGAAGTAGGTCCCAAGGGTATGGCTGTTCGCCATTTAAAGTGGTACGCGAGCTGGGTTTAGAACGTCGTGAGACAGTTCGGTCCCTATCTGCCGTGGGCGTTGGAAGATTGAGAGGGGCTGCTCCTAGTACGAGAGGACCGGAGTGGACGCACCGCTGGTGTTCGGGTTGTGATGCCAATTGCATTGCCCGGTAGCTACGTGCGGAAGAGATAAGCGCTGAAAGCATCTAAGCGCGAAACTTGCCTCGAGATGAGTCTTCCCTTGGACCTAGAGTCCACTAAAGGAACGTTTAAGACTAAGACGTTGATAGGCTGGGTGTGTAAGCGTAGCGATACGTTGAGCTAACCAGTACTAATGATCCGTGAGGCTTAACCTTACAACACCGAAGGTGTTTTAGAGAGACGAATGAAGCTTGTTCAAGATTGGAGCCGATGGCCTGAATGGCGGTTGGTGAAACAGAATTTGCCTGGCGGCGATAGCGCGGTGGTCCCACCTGACCCCATGCCGAACTCAGAAGTGAAACGCCGTAGCGCCGATGGTAGTGTGGGGTCTCCCCATGCGAGAGTAGGGAACTGCCAGGCATCAAATCCAGAAAAGCCCCATGCTGATGCATGGGGCTTTTTTCT
>NZ_BAUC01000061.1 GCF_000474215.1 Edwardsiella hoshinae NBRC 105699 = ATCC 33379
CAAAATCCAGAGTGGAAACGCAAACGGCAAGGCACTAAGGCTTTCGAGTATTACATCGAGTGCTTACCCGCTGAGGCTCAGCGGATTTTAAAAGAGAAACATGCCCAGCAAATCATGGCCGATGCTTCTGTCCCTGCCGTGGTTGTGGCCAAGCCTAGCAAGCAGGTTGCCGTGCGCCAGGAGCTGGAGATCATGAATAAATGCTCAGGGGTTGCATTGCGTTCTGTGCAGGCCCTGACGGATAAACAGCGTGCCATCGCTGATGCACGAATCCTGTTGGCCGCAGAAGTGCATAAACTGCGAGAGTACAGCGGAATGACGCGATCCGGTGCGGTTAAATATATCGTCGATGGCGTTCGTGGTGAGGCTTTGCCACCACGGATTATGGAGGCGGCAAGTTTGGCCAATGCTCGCCGTGGCTCGCGGGTTGGTATTGGTGCCAGCGCCTTGCAGGACTGGTATTCCGCATATCTGTTAGCTCAAGGGGATGCTATTCAATTACAGGCGTTATTGGCTCCCGGTCATCACAAGCAGACACCATGGGAGCAAGTACCCTGGCTCGGTGAGTTTTTCATGTTTTACCGAGTATGGCAGCGCCCCTCTGTAGAGCAAGCATACCGTGGATTTGCTGACTGGTGGCGTGATGTTTATGCCAATCGTCCCGATATGATAGCCGCACTACCCTCAGTAGATGCCGTTCGGCGGGTACTACGAAAAGTACCGAAGATTGTGCGGGAGCGCTTCCGCTCTACTGGCTCGGCCTGGCGTTCGCTCAATCCGTTTGTGCGGCGGGACTGGTCAACACTACCGGTTAATGGGGTGTGGGTCGGGGATGGCCATTGCATGAAGCTGACTGCATTTGGCCCTGATAACCGCCTGGTTAGACCGGAGGCCACGTTTATTATGGATGCCGGACAACGTTTTATTGTTGGGTGGTCACTGTCGTTATCAGAAAGTGTGGTCGCTGTTGCTGATGCCCTACGACATGGTATGAGTCAACACGGCGTGCCGCTAATTTATTATTCCGATAACGGTGGTGGCGAAAAAAACAGGACGCTGGATGCGGATATTACCGGGATATTACCCCGCTTGGGTGTTGAACATCATACGGGTATTCCGGGAACCCCCCAAGGACGTGGGATTATCGAACGGTTCAACAAGATAGTCCCGAAAGATGTCGCAATCAGCTTCCAGAGCTATTGTGCCAAAGAGGCGGATGGGGAATCCGTTAGGTTGCAACAGCGCATCGCGCAATCTGCCTTAAAAGCAACGCATAAAGGGCGTGACCTGACAAAACGCCAGGTCGAAGCGATAGGAAAAGTTCCCACCTGGGAGCAGTTATTAAGTGCCATCGAGCAGGAGGTGGCTCGGTATAACAACCGCCCACACTCCAGCCTCCCCCGGCGCGAGAATGGCGAGCATTACAGCCCAGCGGCCTATCGTAAAAAGCTACTGAAAGAGCAAGAAACGGAGATTGACTACTTATCGCCGGAAGAATTACACGAAATGTATCGACCGGAGAAAAAATGCAAGACTAACCGGGGGGAAATTCAGTTATTTAATAACATTTATTTCTCCCACGAGTTGGCCAATGAATCAGGGAATTATGTCAGAGTCTGCTATGACATACATGATGCAAGCTCGGTTATTGTTCGCCGAATGGATGGCACCTTTATCTGTGATGCCATTTGGAACGGTAACAAGGTTGACGCGTTCGCCAAGCCGGTTATTGAGCGAGCCAAGGAGAAACGGGTCAAGGGCCGCATTGCGCGCGCCATGGCTACGGTTGAAGATGCACAGCGCGAGTTGCGGCCAGCCCTGGAACACAAAACACCCGATTTCGATTTGGGATTCACACGGCAGCAATTGCCGCATGCTCAAGAAGAAGAGTTGTTTTTGTTTGCTGCTGACCGTGATGCAAAACTGAAAAAGAACGGAACGCACGATAAATAAATGAGGTTTTATTTATGGATTTAATTACGCAATTAAAAGACGTAATGGAACGTCACGCCTATTCACAGGCACAAGTCGGGCGAGCTATTGGGCGAAGCGGTGCCGTTATTAACCAGTTCTTACAGGATAAATATACGGGTGATAACGCTGATTTAGAGTCACGCATTGAGAGCTTTATCAATCGTGAGATTGAAAAGGAAAAAGCCAAGCGCATCACGGCTCGTTTCGTCGAAACCAATACTGCACGTAAGGGGCTTGAGGTACTGGCCTACGCTCACCAGGAGTGTGAGATGTGCGTGATGTATGGTGCTGCGGGGTTAGGAAAGACCATGATCCTGCGTGAATATGCCGCTCGCAATAAGGGCGTACTCCTTATCGAGGCAGACCCTGGCTATACCGCTAAAACGCTGTTGGCAGAGCTATGCCGCCAGTTAGGCATAAAGGCACGCGGTAATATTCATGAGCTGATTGATGCCTGTGTACGCGAGCTGCGCGGCTCTACCCAATTAGTGATGATTGATGAAGCTGAACTGTTGCCGTACCGCGCATTAGAGGTATTACGCCGTCTACATGATAAATCCGGTGTGGGTGTCGTTCTGGCGGGTATGCCGCGCCTGCTGATTAACCTAAAGGGGCGCGGAGGGGAGTTTGCACAGCTATATAGCCGCGTCGCGCTGGGGTTCAATCTTGGCGACACGTTATCACGCGAGGATTTTAATTTGCTGGCAACGGGCATGATGCCAGAAGCCCAGGATGAGGATATCAGTAATGCACTCTATGAGCGCTCGATGGGCAATGCTCGCCGTTTATTTAAGTTAGCGCGCGGTGTCTACCGTATCTGTGATATCAGCAGAGCTAATGTCAGTGTTAAGGCTATTGATAAGTTTGCTGAAATGTTAATCCATTAATTCAAGAGGTGATCTATGTCTGCTGTGGTTAAGTCAATCAATGATGAAGTTAATGCACTTCACAAGATTAGTAGCGGCTATTTCCTGACAGAGCGGGAGATGAGTGTAATGTCCGAGCGAGAAATGAGAGGTACTGTTTTTGTTGGGCATACGCCGGGCACAATCATCTTCAACAAATACGATTTACTTCGCGAACTGGCTGGAATTGGCGATGATGATGCTAGCGATCCATGGGATGCCGATATGCACTACATCATGATGGTGGTATACCGCTATCGCAATCGTGCAGAATTTTATTATGCATGGCAAATGGCGCGTCTGGAGGCCTCTCGTACTATCTTTGCCGTACATAAGGCAGAGGAAATGAAACTGGCAAAAACCAAATCACCCTCTAACTTATTACACTGATAAGGAGATATCCATGGCCGTCTTAAAGAGAAAAAGCAATAGCGGAATTATTTCATCCATACGCCACGCGGAGAACGCTGTGCGCCAGTTATTGGCTCAGGGCGTGGATGTGGTGGGGGTAAGCGTTAAAGGTGGTACGCCAGTCATTAGCATTAGTCGTTGCCATGTTTGTGACAAGCTAATCCAGGATGGGAAAGCCGCTTACGTTGAGTTTGGAAATGGTCATTTGGGAATGTATCGACAAGGCGTCTTTAAGTCCCATGGATGCCGCGTGGTTTGGTCTGAACGTTTGATTTAGGGAGTTCATTATGACAGTCCATCTGATAGTAACATTCCAATCACAGAGTGATAAATTTGCAACAAAAGTTGATGTTGTGGGTGTGGGTACTGAGAAACCGGAAGAGTTAAAACGTGCGATAGCTATCTCTAAAATCGTTAGCGACAACATACAAAAACTCTATGGTGGGGTTTCTGTTTTAAAAGAGGAGAACACCAACAGCATACAGTCTGTAATGGCAAATACCCATAAACCAAACAACATTCATTAATCAACACAGGAGTATTTATTATGAGTTCTTCACAAAAACAGTATACCTGCGCTGAGGTATTGCCAGGCTATTGGATTGATGGGCGTGGCGTTCTGACACCTGATGCACAGGTTAAACCCATCGATAAAGATCGTGATGCCCTCGTCGGAGAGATCGTCGAAAAGGCTATCTCGCTAAATTCGGCGCTAGCCGAGTTCAAAGGGTCGGTGTTTGGCGATATTCAGGCTCATATCGATCTCGCCGCTGAAAAATATGGCGTTATCAAAGGCGGCAAGAAAGGCAATGTGACGCTGTATACCTATGATGGCCGCTACAAGGTGCAGCGTGCCATTCAAGAGCGTATCGCCTTTGACGAGCGTTTACAGGCGGCCAAATCACTCGTTGATGCTTGTTTAATGGATTGGACAGAGGGGTCTCGACCTGAGATTCGCGCGCTGATTGATGAAGCGTTCCAAGTGGATAAAGAGGGAGAAGTCAGCACTGGTCGCATCTTGCGCCTACTGCGCCTCGATATCGAGGATAGCCGCTGGCAGAGTGCCATGGAAGCGGTAAAGGATGCCATTAAAGTCGTCGGCAGTAAGCAGTATATCCGGGTATTTGAGCGCGTCGGTGATAGCGATCAATACCGTCCGATCTCTCTGGATTTAGCGGCGGTGTAATGATGAAAATCAAAGAGAGCGAGGCAAAAAACACCTATGCCGCTTATGCGTTGGGGGCAACTCGTGCCGAATGGCGTAAGGATTACCAGACGGCAGCGCCGTTATGGGAAAAGGCGGCAGCGAGTCCAGCCAGCGCCCTGCGTCGTGAATGGGCCGTCTTGCGTGCTGAGTTCTGCCACAACGCAGCGCAACGTAAATGGGGAAAGCGTCATGAAAGCAAGTGAGTTTAATAAACTATACCCGATAGGCTCCGTATTTATTTACCAACCCAATCGGGTGTTGCGTGGTGGGCGGGTCGTTCGTACCGTGGACAAGGCGCGTGATTTGCCTACAAGTACAGCGGTTGAAATTAACGTTGAGCCTTATTTCGTTAATGTTAATTCGTTAATCCATACGCACTAATTAAATCAGTTTTAACTCTCTATTAAACATGGCGTAAACCCGCCGGGGGTGGGCTTACGCCAAAATCAGGAGTTTATAAAAAATGAATAAAGAAAAGTACCTCCAAAAAATTAAGAAACTGCTCAATAAGGCACGTAATAACTCCAGTGAGCATGAAGCGGCTGCGGCGCTTCGTATGGCGCAGAAGTTGATGCGCGAGCATGGCGTTGGCGCGACTGATGTTGAGCTGATGGATATTACCACCGCCAACAGTAAGGGAGCACCGAGTGATGCGGTGAAGTTCCCGAATTATGTCGCGCTCCTGGCCAATGCCATTTTTGATGCGTTCGGTATTGAGGGCGTGATCTCCTGGCGTTATACCGCCAGCGGCCAGCCTAAACGCATCATCAAATTCTACGGCCCCAATGAACGGCCAGAAGTGGCGGCTTATGCGTTTGACGT
>NZ_BAUC01000060.1 GCF_000474215.1 Edwardsiella hoshinae NBRC 105699 = ATCC 33379
ATCTGCTCTTCATCCATCGTGTTACCCTCCGATTGGGATGATGTGGTTGATAAGGCCGCCAGACGGGAGAGCGCAGCCACGGCTACCTCGTCCAAATCATCCAGGGCCGGGGTATTGGTCAACGCGACGTTGACCAGTGCCGTTACCTCGCCGGTCTTCTGGTCATAAAAGAAGACCGGCGAGATATAGCGGTACTCTTTCTTGCGGATCATGTCGGCGGCGGTATCCGTCCAGCGGATATCCGTGGCGTACAGGCCATCCCCCTCGATCCACTCAAGGCGGGAGAACCACCCCGAGGCGGGGGCGGGCTTGCCGTTCTCAGCCGCGCGCAGTGTCTGGTGCTCATAGTCAAAGCACAACTCTGTCACGCGGGCGTTGACGGTTTCGATAATGTGGGCAGCAGTGGTCGCCGTCATCACCCAGGCCGCACACTCGCGCGGTCGGCCATCCACACCACGAAACTCACCGGCAGGCAAGATACGCAGACGGCTGACCGGCTCGGTGCCAGCGGCAATTTCAACAGAGAGGGCTGCAAGAATCGTTTTCATGCTGCCAGTGTATCGAGGGGGGATTGCGGTAAATGACTGATAGAGTTCAGCAGGCAATTACGGGGAAAATGTGATAACGCCGGGCGGCAGTGGAGGCAAGACGCTCAGGAAGGCATTTAAAACCCGTTTAAATTTTTTTGAAAGGGTATCACCCATGCGATGACACCCCCAAGCATAAAAACGCCGTAGAATGGATTACAGCGCGTTTTAGCTGCCATTCTCCATCAAGCCCCGCAAGTAGGTCTGTGCGGTCTCCTCCAGCGTCGAGATATCCTCATCAGCCAATTGCAGGAACGGGCGGGCTGGCATCTCGATTGTATAAGCTGGCAGGGTGTGCCATTCGCTGTAGTTGCTGCGTGACTTGCGTACAAAACGATGACCGACTGTACCATCCTTACGTTGCCGATAGTAGGCACGCTGGCTTCGCGCAGGGATGTTAATGGTGCCACCGAGTTGATGGATGGCTGCATAGGCTACGTTAGTCCCAACACGCGCTTTATCGTTATCTGCATCCGGGGAGATACTCGCCGCCAGGCGGCCGTTACGTTGCAGGATTTGCCCCGGCCCGCGCCTGGCCGCATAGGCGGGACTCCAACCCGCCCAGGCGGGACGCCCCTGGCGCTTAAAGTTTTCCTCTACGGCATCCCACATATCCCCCGCCAGTGCCTGCATCAAGGGCTGACGGTTTTTAATGCCGTGTAAAAGCCGATGTAAATGGCGTTCAATCCCCTGGGTATCAATCGTGATTGTCAGCATTACCCCTCCGGTAACAGTGCATCCAGCACATCACCATGCGCCAGGGTCAGCAGCTCGCCGGCGCGCACCTGAGCCACCCACCATTCGCCGCGCCGCTCCAGGCAATACCAAACTGTGCCATCGCGCGCTACTGTTTTGGCCGGATGCTGGATCGCCTGCTGGGCCAGTAAAAACATCGCGGGTGTAACCGGCTCGTCTGCGGTGGCCATCGTTGTCAGGGTGCTGCCCCGGACTTGGACAACACGGCTACCCTCGGCAGGCTGCGCCAGCATGGCAACCGGGTAACGCTGTTCACTGTCCAGGGCACCTGCCTGGGCCAGGGCATACCCGCGCACAAAGTCGGGGCCGGTCAGTGTTGCGGTAATGTATTGCCGGGCAGCGGGTGTCGCGTACCTGTCCAGCTCCGGTTGCCAGGCAACTTTACCCGGATTGATACCAAACCCCGGATCAGCGGCATACAC
>NZ_BAUC01000059.1 GCF_000474215.1 Edwardsiella hoshinae NBRC 105699 = ATCC 33379
ACACCGGCGGCACTACAGGCTACACTCAGCAAAATATCGTTACCGAATGCGCCTTTTTGCTTGGCGGTCAGCGTGACTTTTTTCCCGCCGCTATCCGTAACAGTCGCCGTGACGGGCAGTAGGGATTCGGCGTTAATCGCAGCGGCCAGCGCGGTGTGCATCGTATCTGCGCTATCCTGGCTATCAATCGCCACATCGATGCGCATATTTGATACCCACAGGGACACGGTGCCACTGCTGGTAGCGGGTCCGGTGAGGGTGACAGTCCCCGTGGCTGCCTGGCCGGCGCTGTGCTCTTCCAGACCAATGACCTGCAATTGCAGATAGTCATAGGACAAGATCGCCGCGCGGGCCATCAGGTGCGCCAGTGACCCGGCACCGAACAGGGAAGCCGCCTCATCGTCTGAAAAGACGTTATGCAGCTCGAGCGGCTTGGCCGAGCCACTTTTCATCAGCGGCGCGATGATCAGCATGGTTTGCAGGTTGCCCGGTAATGTGCGCACCGCCATGCGGGTATTAAACTCCAGGTATTGCCCCGGCTTACGGGTGCTGCCCGGAATGGTGTCGAACGTAATGGTCATGCGGTTTTATCCTCCGTGTCCATTTCTGCCACGGTGTTATCGGTGCGGCCTGTACGGCTAGCCGGTTTACTCTGTAAGTCGCCCGACTGGAGCAGGCGGCGGTAATAGGCGCTATCCGGCACATCAACGAACGTTTTGTCATCGATATAGCGGGCGGGGTTGTCCTCTTTCGGTACGCGCAACCCTGTCGCGGCCTTAACTTTCATCAGCGGGATCTCCATCCAGGTTAATCAGATCTGCGGGGTGGTCACGAGAGCCGATACCAGGCGGGTCATAGGACAACCCGATACGCCGTACCGGTGCCTCTGGTTCGGCCAGGCGGCCCCGATATCGGGTAAACAGGTGATCGGGGATCTCATCGCGCTCTTCCCGCGCGGGCCATGCGCCCTGTGCAAGCGGTGTTTCAACCCATGAGGTATCAAACTCGATGGCGAATACCGATAACGCCCGGTTCTCCAATTGGGTGTTGTACAGGGTACGCACCTTACCCGGTAGGAATGGCGTGATCTCCAGCCCTAAACTCTGCATGGTGAGCAGGCGGCGCACGGCATAAATCATCCGGTAGCAGCCCACCTCATCCACACGTGCGCCCCCTTGGCGGCCCGCCTGTTCGCTACGGGTGTTGTAATCGCCCACCATCACCACAAAACGCCCATACGCCCGAAACCGTTTGTGACTGGTGCTACAGGGTTCTGTGCGCGGGATGCCACCGAACGTCACCCAGGCTGCTGGCAGGCAACGCACCATGTTGCCCAGATCCCGATCCAACTCGCCGCCATAACTGACGACCTCACGCACCATGCGCCCCATACCTGCCGTTAAACGGGCAATAACGGCATTTTCAATCTCGGTTATCAAAAGGCACCTCCGCCTGTTGCATCCCGCCCAAACTGGCGCGGGGTGGAAACAAAACGCATCTGTGACCCGGCTCTCACCGGCTCGCCGCTCTCGGTACGCCCCAGGCTGATAGCCCCGGCGGCGACTTTCTCCAGAAAGCGGATCGCATCTTCATAGCGCATGCGGATCTCCTCGGAGCACTGCCGGCTGGCCGTTGCCAGGTGATAACGTGCGATATCGCAGCAACGACCCACCAGAATGCGCGGGGTATCTGGCCAGGGGGTGGGATAGCGGGCAACCAGATAACCATCGATCTCAGCACTGGCACGCTGTAACGCTGCCTCCATTACCGGCTCATTGATGCCGCCGGAATAGTCTGGATCAGCCAGCGAGGAGCACTCACGCTCGCCAAATGACAGCCGCATATCCTGGATCGTTGCGTACATCGGATAGCCCTCTTATTACTCACCCGTGGGTTTCACGGCCTTGTCTTTGGTATTGCCCTTGGCTTTGGCCTTATCCGTTACCGGCTCGGGAGTGGGGCTGTTCGCTGTCAGTTCGGCGACACGCGCGTTGGCGGCTTCCAGCTCAGCACTTAGCGCGTCATTGCGTTGCTGCGCATCAACCAAAGCGGCTTTGAGGGCGGCAATCTGCTGCTCAGCAGCTTGCTGGCTTTGTGCCTGCGGATTGTCACGGGTTACAATCAGCATCGGCTCCGCTTCCAGGATGGCCAACTGCTCCGGCGAGAAGTGATCATCAGCCCAGGCCGTAGTGTGCTCACTGTGTGCTACACCGCAGCGGTAGAACCCATTTCGTTTTGACGTGATATAAATCATGCTTATGCTTCCCCGGTTGAGCCATAGGCCATCTGCCAGAAGCCATAGCCGCCAGCCGCACGAGCTTCAGCACCAAATTTGTATTTACGGCGCATGAATACGTCGTCGGCGTTCCCGTCGGTCTGTTCGACCAATTTCGGCGCTTTACGCTCCTGGTAGATAAAAGGCTTCACATCGTTGGAGGTATCCAGCAAGAACCACGCTGTTGGCGAGGTCAGACGCGGCTCGACCACCACCTCACACGCCCCCTTGTAGATATTGGTCTTGCCATCCTCGAAGCGATCGGCGGTCATCAGGGTGTTGGCGGTATCCTCCAGCTCTGGCGGCACCAGGAGCACCGTCGGGCGAATACTCAGCGGGCGGCCCTCGCTGTCCGTAAAGCGGCGCATTTGCATCTTGGCGGCACCGAACGAGGCTTTAGCCTCAGCCAGGCTAGAGCAAGAAAGTGCCTTGGTGCCCTTGTTGGATACCGTGCCGCCTGCCTGTGGGTGGTCGGTATCGAAGAAATACTGACCATCAAAACAGGTGGATTTAAACCCATTATTGATCAGGGCGAAGACGATATCGTCCGGCAGATCAGCCGCCGCACGCCCAGCGCTCTTTGCCTTGAGGGCATACTGACCGGTCTGATCGTCTTCCAGGTCATTACGATCGACCTCAATGGTGGTTTCCCAGTCGTCGTTGGTAATGCTGTATTTAAATGCGGCCAGCGCCTTGACGCACTTCTCTCCAATCCACTTGCGCATCCGAGGGAAGTCGCTCAACCAGGAGTAATCCTCGGTCTTAGTCCCGGAGGGGACTTTCATGGCAACCTTTTCCCACTGCCCCGGCTCACGCTTTAAAGCGTCGTTAAACAGCTTTTTCAGGCCGACAAAAAATGTCGTGATGTTCTTTTTATCAATGATCATGCTATGTATGTCCTTACCCAATCAGTACCTGTACGCCGCTATCAGCGGAAACCGTCAGCACACGGCCAACCACTGGCGCGTTACCGCCATCCGTTTTTGAGACAGTCACACTGTCATGCAGGTAGCAGGACTTGCCGACCTCGGCCTGGGTGACAGCGCTGCCGCTGTTATTCTCCAGAAAGACTGCCAGACCTCGGCGTACCATCACCGAGCGTGCGCCCTGAGCACCACCAGTGTTATCCACGGCTTCATCGCACACACCGATCAGTAAATTCCCGCTCGCCTTCGCGCCAGCAATGGCATAGCCGGCACTGTTAACGCAGACCAGATGGCCCGCATCGATTTTTGCCCCGGCCTCACAGGGCACCGGGAACAACTTCCCGTCGTTAAACGCGGTGTTTCTGTCCATCATTCCTCTCCCAGCGCTTTGGCCATCTCGTCTGGGGTAATTCCCAGGCTAGAGCAAATCGCCAATTGGGTTGCATCTAACTCATCACTCGCTTTCTGCGATTGATGCGTTGCCTTCAAATCTGACTGGCTGGATTGCATACTGCTCAGCGCAGCCAGCGGCGTTACGCCCTCCAGATACGTTTTCAGTGCGGCCGGATCTTTACGGCCCAGATCTTTTGCCCAGCCCTCCATCGCCGGCACCAGACGGCCATCTGAGAGAGCGGCTTGCACCAACCCATCCAGCGCCTGCGTTTCCACATTGGCTTGTACCTGGCTAAGCTGGGCGCGTAACTGGTTAACCGCCTCAATCGGGACATATTTGGCCGGGTCATAGGCGGCGGCTGATAACGCGGTGATCTGGGCGTTGCAGGT
>NZ_BAUC01000058.1 GCF_000474215.1 Edwardsiella hoshinae NBRC 105699 = ATCC 33379
CTGCACAATCAACCAGCACGGCGGCATTATCCCGGCCACTTAGCGACAGCATCAAACCGCGCCGGGAGACCTCCCGCTGCACGCTATCGATTCGCCCGGACAAGATCACATCATCCCCCATCAGCATCCGTATGGGCGCGCCCCGAACGGCATCGGCAGGGAATACCCCAGAGGGGAGTCCCAGGCCAAGCTGCCAACCATCCGCCGGCTTTAGAAAATCTGAGTCGATTCGGTAGCGTTGCCAGGTGCTGTACGCCTTACCCGCGAGCAGTAACGTGATTTTGTCGTCATTGGCTGTAGGCATTCAGTTTGTCTCCCGCTTTGATGGCATTCGGATCGGTCAATCGGGGATTGAGACGCAGCAGCTCGGCGGCGCGCCGGTAATCCCCGTACCAGGCGTGCGCCAGTAAGTGCAGATTGGCGTCCTGGGCGACGGTGCGGATAATCAGGGGAGGATGGCGGCTGATTTCTTGTTCAGCCAGTATTTGCACTCCGAGTGCAACAGATTTGAGCTGCTCATTAACGCCTGGCCATAGTAGACCTCGCCCCTCGGGATCGTCACTCACATGCACGGTAAACTCCCGATAGGTATCGCGGTTTAAATCCAGGGCGGCCTGGATGTATCGCCGAACCTGATTAGTCATTTGTTCAATGTGTTCGGGCGTCAATATGCTAGCCGCCTCATCCGTCAGAATATCGGTCAGTATCTCCGTCGCACGCATTGCGGCAACCGTGGTATGCAGAGTAGCAACGTCAGTGACGTCGGCCAGTTTGGCTGCCTCGGGGATGGGCACCGCTGCCGTGATATTACGGTTAATCAGTGCCGAGGGGAGCGTTATCACCTGATCCAGTACGCCGCAATCACTCGTCCAGGCAGATAGGATCGGCGTAGGGTCTTGAATGGGGCTTTGTGAGCCATTTAATGCCGGTTTACTGCCGGTTAAACGTAACAGCGGCTCACCGGGTGTTGACGCACCCTGTGGGGTGAACTGCACCAGGGTATCCCCATACATCACGCCGGCTGAGTTCCCTGTGCGTTGGCGATGTTGCTTGTCCAGGATGGTGCTTGTGGCCAGGGTGCGCAGCTCCAGAACGGCACGCAGGTCATTGACATAACGCGCCGGGAACGCCAGATAGTCAGCCGAATCAGTAAAGACACCTTTCACACCGCTACGCATGATCGTCAAGGTATTGAGCATGGTAGAGAGCGCGGCTTTCCCCTTGGTGAGCAGTCGCTTGGTTTTCTGCACTGGCGACATTGCCGCATCATACAGTGCTGTCGCTTTGCCTTGCAGCTCATCCAGCGTATTGAAAAGCGCATCCCCCCATTGGGCAGGCTTGACCACTGCTTGCGCGGCCGTCCCGGTACTCGACTCCAGGAAAACCAGCTCAACGGTGCAATAGTCCGGCTGCTCCGCATCGTGGGAGACCTGGCATTCGATAAGCTGGGCTTTGGGAATAGAGCCATAAACCGGGTGGATCAACTCACCCGCGCCCGCCTTATCCAGTACCGCCAGGAAGTTTTGTAGCCGGGTATCATAATCCTCTCCCCAAAAAAGGCCGTGAGCCGGATGTTGCGCGCCTTACGCCCCAGGTCATGCACATCAGCCCCATCAATAAACGGGTATTCATGATCGGCATGATCTCTACCATGAGACGTAGACTCTCTCAGCACATCAAAGCGCACACCTTTAAACGAGGCATCCTGTAACGTGTCCTGCCAACTCATCCCCGGACTCCCTCCTGTGCGTTAATCTGGTTGACGATCTCCGCCAACGTGCGGCCATCAACCTCCAGGCGGATCACCTGGGGAGCGGCGGCGCTAGGCGTTGGTGAGGCGGTTGTCTGTGAGGCTCCGCCTTTGGCTTGAGGGGGCTGTGTAGCGGCAATAACCTGTTGTGGATGGATCTGATCATCTCGGATAGGATGGCCGGTCAGTCGTTTCCACTGTGCTTT
>NZ_BAUC01000057.1 GCF_000474215.1 Edwardsiella hoshinae NBRC 105699 = ATCC 33379
CCTCGGCAACACTGGCCACCGCCGAGGCACGAACGAACAAATCACTATCCGGGCCAGTATCGACCGCTTCTCCAGGCAGCAAATTACGGATATCGCGTAGCAGTCGATCGCGAATAGTGGCCATATCTTCATATAAAAATGCCATTATGCTGCGACCCTCACCGGATGATTAAAGCTGTGCTTCTCTCCTCGGGCGTCAATAACCGTAATATGCAATATCGCCCATCCGGGCTGCCCTTGATGCGACGTGATAGCGATACGGGTTGCGCGGCCATCCTGTTGGATGGGGGCTAGCGCCTGTTCGGCATATTGACGGGCCAGCATATGCACACGGGGCACATCTTTTTCGCGGGCCAATTCATGCAGTCGGGAGCCTAGCGTTTTATCCGCCCAATAGCTGCCCAAAGGGGTTTTAAGACGCAGGTAAACGGCGTTCTCTAACGACCGACAGCGTGTGCCGGTATAGTCGCCAGTATCGGGGGAGAGTTGTCTATCCATGCCGGCATCATGCCAGCATGGATGAGCACTTAATGACTGATGGGGTTCAGCAAACCACTATCGTGCGATGGGTTTGCCGGTCGGCTGGCCGTCATGGCCATTGGTGTGAGCGTGGTCATTCAGTGAGACGGTGGGGGTGGTTACATCACCATCGGTACTAAAGCCGCCGCCGCGCTGGTTAATACTACCTTCAAACTCGGCTCCTTCGCCACCCTTGATGCCGATACCGCCGTTACCGCTGATTTTACCCTGGGCATTTAGTGTCTGACTGGCATTGAGGGCCGGCGTATTAAAGTCCGCCTTATCCTCCGCATTAACCTCATAATTTTTACAATTGACACGATAAGTAACGCACTCAATATCAACGATACGTCCCCGCTTGAGGACGATCTTTGTCCCCTGATCGTCATACAGTGCAACCTCGCCGGGTTTAAGTCCGGTTAGGCGGTATGCGCCATGCTCAGTGGCGATCACAATACCATGTGTGGATACCCCACCCAGCGGCAACACGATCCCCATCGTGCCCGGTAGCGGGCATGAGGTGAAGCCATACTGCTGGAATAGCTCATTACCTCGCAGTGCCTCGCCACCGATCCCTTTGGCCTGGATGGTTTGCACCTTGGCATTGCTGTCAACGCCACCAATCGCAATGCGGAAAGCCAGGCGAATGCGCCCCAATGCCTGGCCAATCCGGCGGTTTACCTCATTCCACATCATGATTTTTTATCCCATACATTCAAGACAACCAGCTCGGGCTTTTTCTTCTTGCGACGCGCCTTGCGCTTGCTGTTCGGGTAAGCATCCGGTATCCAGACACCATCCTCCTTGACTCGTAGGGTTGTCGTTTGTCCGCCAGGACGTCCCCCGTTGAAACTGCGCCCCATGAGAAAAAAAACGTCATCGATGCCATGCGGCTCACTGACAACATGAATACGTTGTCCAGGCGTCCACAGAACGCCTGCCGGCGTTCTGTGCCCAGGCACCTCGATAGTGATATCCAGGCCGCTTAACCGCGCATCTGCCATCGCCTTACGGGCACGATAGGTCAGTTGCTGAGCGTCGTCCACGTCGCCTACTACCAGAATTTGTGGGCGATACCACTCAACGGTAGGGTCACGTTCGGTATGGCTGCGATTGTAGTGCCCGGTAGCACCTGCCTGCTCTGTATCCTCCTCTGTCGCTGAGGGCTCACCCGACTGTGGATCTGACACATCCAGCGTAACGAGTTGACTGTCGGCCAATGTGGCATGGGATTGTGCCAATACCGTTAGCTCTGAATAGCAGCCGCTAATGTTGCGGCTATCGACGAGTGATAGGACGTTGGTTTTATTCTCTGTCCGGCTTAACTGGAGAGTGGCGACAGGCTCCCGCGTATAGTCCGGCCCCCCAATAACCAGGGTGCCATCAGG
>NZ_BAUC01000056.1 GCF_000474215.1 Edwardsiella hoshinae NBRC 105699 = ATCC 33379
TATTCGAGAAGCTGGGCGACATTTTTCCCGCTAAGTGCTGTCAGCGTGGAGTTCAGTGGCTGTTTACCCGCAAGGGCGTTCGTCATCGTCGTAGCAAAGTTTGGATCACGCCCTAGCGCATCAGCCAGCTCTTTTAGCGTATCTAATGCCGCTGGTGAGGAGCCAACCAGCTTGGCCACTTTAGCTGCGACAAATGCAGCCGTCGCAATCTCTCGCCCTGATGCTGAACTAGGTGGCGTTGGTGCCGTTGGCGTACCAGAAAGTGCAGGGCTATCTAACGGCGCTTTTGTATCTGCATAATCTTTTACTGCCTTAACAGCTTTTGACGTGGCTGCGGTTTGCTCACTGCTGCTATTGGTCGCGCTGGATAATTGCACCTTACCAGCTTGTGAGATCGATGCCACTGGCACTTGGCTATCAATGGCTTTTTGGATGGCTGCCCATAATTGATTTTGGCGAGAGGGATCAGGCGTAAAACCATTAGCGGTTAAAATAGCGTGGCACTCTGCCTGGATATCGCGTACTGCACTCTGTACGGCATTCAACCAAACAGCATAGACTGGCGTGCCAAGCTCACCTGTTGCCGGATTCCCATCATGAAACGCATTATCAGGCGTATCGACTTGGGGCATTAATTTTTGCATGATTTAGTCCTGATAGGTAAAATAACAATAGGTATGTGCTGGCTTTAGGTCATTGAATACCGATTCAATAACCGAGTCCGCAAAATAGGACAGGCGCTCTCCTGCTGTAGACATACCTGCACGAAAGCGATAATTCTGTACCTTGCTACTCGACACATTGACTCGCCATATCCAATTCACATCCGGGGAGTACAACCGCTCTCCAGCACGATTTCGCCCAGCACGAAACACATCGAGCTCATCGATGGTGATGGCGTAGCCCATACTTGTCGCCAGACGAGTAAAATACGGAATACTCAATCCGCCGGTTTCACTGAGTTTCGCCAATACCCGACTTAGCCGCTGCTGGTAGGTATCACCCCTTTGCGGGGTAACATCTAATACTCGCTCCCAATCCGGTAATAACCCTTGCGCATAGAGTGGTGTCACTGCGCCTAATACATCACCGGCCCGATACCGGACCGCATCAAAGCGCGCCCCCTCAGCCTCGAGTTCGGCTTGTAAATGTATGCCCTCCGGGGCATAGCTTACGGGGGGCAATAACGCCATCAATAGCTGCTTATGGCTCATGTTTTAAGCCCTACAGTAACGGAGCCACAGACCAGCCATTCCAGATGTGATTTATCCACCCGAGCCGTAACATTGGCCGCTGGCGAAACAATTTCACGGTCTGTTACGCCTGGAATTAATGAGATCAACATTTCAATATGACTGCGCACAAGCGGCTGTCCCGGATTAATTCGGGACATAGCATCTTTAATCGTGGCGGTAATTGTCGCTTTAACGGCTTCGAGCGTGAGACCATCGACATTGACGCGAATATCGAAATCAATCACCCGTTGAGATGGCGCTAATACTAATGAATCTCGCGCAGTCACGGGTCTTACATCATCAATATGGGCTTGCGCGGCTTTAATAACGCTTTCAGACGGCAACGCACCGGCAGATGTGATCGCGATATCGACCGTGCCAACACCGCGCCGGAGGGGATACACATAGGCACCGGTAACGCCCGGCACCTCCAGTGCCCAGCGGCGATAATCATATTGGTTTCCGCCTGCTGGCGGGCGTCGGATAACGTCTAACAGGCGAGCCAATAAGCTGGCATCGGACTCCTCATCCGTCCCACCGGAGAGCGCAGTAAGCTGCACACGACTATTAATCCCCATCGGAGCGCTAACCAGCTCGGCAGGTTCGGCCGTCAGTAAATTACCCACAACACCCGCCGTCTCCGCCCGGACTTTCACCA
>NZ_BAUC01000055.1 GCF_000474215.1 Edwardsiella hoshinae NBRC 105699 = ATCC 33379
CCCCATCGAACGCGCGCGGATATTGCCGGGTACTGCGCCTGGCCTGGCTCCGCCGCACCCTGACGCCTAACACCGAGCTGGAAGGATACCCCGATGAACAACATCTACCAATTGAAGTATGACCGCCGTCGCCAACAGTGGGTCGTGGTGAGCGAACTGGTCATGGGCGCAGGAAAAGGGGGCGCGGCAACGCGCCGCCGCACTCTGCTGACCCTCACCCCCTTGGCCCTGGTGATCACCCTGCTGCTCGGCGGGTGGCCGGGGCCGGGCGCGGCCAACCCCGTCTTGCCGACGGGGGGACAGATTGTGGCCGGCCAGGGCACTATCCAGCGCAGCGGCAGCCAGATGACTGTCAACCAACGTACCCCGGGGATGGTGGCGACCTGGCACAGCTTCGATATCGGCGCGAGCCAGACGGTGCAGTTTGTTCAGCCGAATAGCCAGACCATCGCCCTCAACCGGGTCACCGGGGGGCGGGAGTCCCAGATCCTGGGGGCCTTGACGGCGAACGGTCAGGTGATGCTGGTGAACCCGGCGGGGGTGATGTTGGGGCATGGCGCCAAGGTGAATACGGCCGGGATGGTCGCCTCCACCAAGCATATCAGCACGGCCGATTTTATGGCGGGCCGCTATACCTTTAGCGGCGGCAGCCAGCCGGGGGCGCAGATCGTGAACCAGGGTAGCCTGGCGGCAACGCCGGGGGGCTATATTGTCCTGGTGGGCGACCGGGTGCGCAACGAAGGCCGCATGAGTGCGCCGGGGGGCAAGGTGCTGCTGGCGGCGGCGGATAAGGTGACGTTGCAGCTGGACAACGCGGGATTGGCCGCGGTATCGGTCGATGGCCGGGTGGTGAATGCCTTGGTGGAGAACCGCGGGCTGATCTCGGCGGATAACGGCCAGGTCTATTTAACGGCGCGCGGCCAGGCGATGCTGCTCGATACGGTGGTCAATAACAGCGGCACGGTGGAAGCGAAGGGATTAAGCGCCCGCGGCGGCGAGCTGGTGCTGGATGGCGGCGACAGCGGCGTGGTGCGCCAGTCTGGCGAGTTACTGGCCGACAGCGACACGGGACGCGGCGGCACGATAACGCTGGAGGGGCAGCATATCCAGTTAGCGCACGGCAGTCGGACGTCGGCGACGGGGCGTACGGGCGGCGGCGAGGTGTATGTCGGCGGCGGCTGGCAGGGTAAGGACAGCCGTATCCGCCAGGCGTCAAAGGTGGTGATGGACAACGACGCGCTGATTGATGTGTCCGCGACGGCGCGGGGGCAGGGAGGCACGGCGGTGCTGTGGTCGAATGACTACACCCATTTCCGCGGCACCATCCTGGCGCGAGGCGGCCAGCAGGGCGGCGATGGGGGACGGGTAGAGACCTCGTCGCACCATAACCTGCAAGCGTTCGGCGATGTCGATGCGTCGGCCGTGAAGGGGAATGGCGGTGAATGGCTGCTAGATCCGTTTGATATCAGTATCGTGGGCTCAGGCTCTGCAACCAATGTTACTGAAGGGACTGCTAGTAATGACATCTTTACACCGACGGCTTCAGGCTCACAGGTGTTGAATACGACCATCAATGATCGTCTGAATCAGGGTACCCAGGTCACCATTAAGACCCAGACAGCGTCAGCGGGGACAGACAGCGCTAGCGGCCAATGGGGCAATATCACCGTTAATGCCGATATCCAGAAAAGTAGTGGCACCAGTAATGTGTCTTTAACCCTGGCGGCGGATGGCAATATCAATATCACCGACCATCGCATTACCAGCACGGCCGGTAAGCTAGCGATCAACCTCCTGGCCGCGGGCAGCCACAGCGGCAGCATCACCCTGAACAACGCGACGCTGAGCACGAATGGCGGCAATCTGACCCTGGGGCCGTTGAACGCCAGTGCGAGCAGCATGGCGGACGCGGCGCCCACGCTAGGATCGTTGAACGCCCGCGCGAACAGCACGGCGGCCTTGACGGTGAACATCACCAACAGCACCCTGAACGCTAGCGGCGGCGTGCTGCGCGCCCATGCCGTTAACCCCAATATCAACCTCGCCGAGTCGGCCCTCAGCGTGGTGTACAATGGCAGCAACAACCTGGTCGCGGTGAGCAACAGCACCCTGACCGCCGCAACCCTGATCCTGACGGGTACGCAAAACGGGGAGAATGGCCGCTATCTGCCGGTCTACCTGACTAACGCCACCCTGAAGGCCGCGCAGGATCTGCTGATCGTCGGCGATTCATCCGACCTGGGTAACGCGAGCCGCCTCGAACTGCGCGGGTGCAATACGCTGAGCGCCGGCGGCAATCTCGCCATCGGCAACACGCGCAGCGGGATCTTCCTGAACGGGACGGCGCAGGCCAACAGTAACCTGACGGCCAACCACAGCCTGACGCTGATCGGCCTCAGCGCCATGGATAACCCCGGGGTGAAGGTTTTCGACGGCCGGCTACAAGCGAACGACATCACGCTGGACGGCAGTTCGATGAAGCCAACCAGTAAGGGCTTGGAGTTAAACCACAGCACCCTGCTGGCCGCCGGCAACATTCACGTCAGCGGCAACATGACCGTCAGCAACGCCAGCAGCAGCGAGGGGTTTGGGGCGCATATCTATAATGACAGCACGCTTACCGCGGCCGAGAATATCACGATAACGGGATATGCCCTTAATGGCACGAACGGTGGCCTGAACGTGCATGGGGGGACATTCAGCGCCAAGAATACGCTGCTGAGCGGCACCTCTCAGCAGAATAATATCGGGATCAAAATCGGCGGTAACGTTAATGTCACCGTCGGCAACCTGAGCATTACGGGTAGCGCGAATCGTATCAACACCGCCAGCGGCGTCACGGGAGTCACCTCAGACGGTAACCTCACGCTTAATGTCAGCGCGGGCAAGCTGAATATCAGCGCTACGGTGAATGACACCGGGAATCAGGCGGATAACGCCGCGACCTCAGCGGGGCTAAACCTGAGTAATACCACCCTGACGGCGAATAGCGCCGAGATTCATGGGGTGAACACCTATGGTAATGGCACAGGATTCGCCCTGAATAACGTCTCGCTGGCCGGGGCACTGGCCGACGGCGCCAACCTGACGCTCAGCTCACAAGGCAGCGCGCAGCGCGTCACCAACAGCGTGAACCTCAACGGAGGACTGAGCTATAGCGCCTTTCAGCGCCTCCAGCAAGCCGGGATCGACAACGACACCGTG
>NZ_BAUC01000054.1 GCF_000474215.1 Edwardsiella hoshinae NBRC 105699 = ATCC 33379
AATAATTACACTGTTATGGTTTTGGCTGCCGACGATAGTATTTTCGTAAAATTCTTTGCCCCGATAATCATTTTACTATGCTGAGCGCGTTTTGAGTGCGTTGCGTAACCCTGAATGCGTTTTGGCGCGAACGGTGGTGCCGATCCTCTTTTTAATCTTAGCCTCCCGGGTGTCTCCCGCTGTCACGCGTTGTGCCTAGCCGGGCTCTGGACAGGGATCGCGTCAGCTGTGCCATCCGTTACCTCCCGACTAAGGATTGAACACGATGGTTTTCTCCCTCTTTCATGGGCCAGGGCAGCGGTTGCCTCGCCACGCTCGCCCCGGCGTCCGTTGCCGTGTTGCGCCGCTGGCGCTGGGTCTGCTGGGGGCGCTCGGGCTGAGCCATGCCGGTGCCGCCGTCGTGCCGCCGCCGATCGGTGCCGGCCAGTTAGACAATCAGCTGCGCCAATCCCTCGCGCCCCCTCCTGCCGCGCCGATGTCGCCGGCACTCGCCTTGCCCGCCGATACGCAGGGGCGGGCGAGCGCCCCCGCCAGCCCCACCCGGGTGACCCTGAACCAGATTCGCTTTCGTTTCGATAACCGCGCCGACGCCACCCTCGGCATCAAGGGGATAACGCCCGCCGACTTGCAGAAGGCGGCCGCCCCCTGGCTGCATCGCCCCTTAAGCTTTGCCGAGTTACAGGCGATGGCCGAGACGCTCACCCAGTACGTGCGGCAGCGGGGCGCGCTGTTAGCCCGGGTGCGCTTAGCGCCGCAGACCATTAAGGGCGGCGTCCTGACGTTGCACCTGAGCCCCGGTCGCTATGACCAGGCCGCCTTGTCCAACCACAGCCGGCTGCGCGACAGCCAGGCCCGGCGCCTGGCCGCGACGGCGGCCCCGCCCGGGCAGGTGGTGACGCGCGCCAGCCTGGAGCGGCTGGCGCTGTTGCTGGGCGAGGTGCCGGGAGCCCAGGCCCAGGTGGCGTTGCGTGCCGGCGCGCTGCCGGGCACCTCGCAGCCCGACATCACCCTCACCCCGGGGGCGCGCTTCGGCGGCTACCTCGGCCTCGATAACCAGGGCGACCCGACCACCGGCCGCAGCCGGGTGCTGGCGGGCGCCTATGCCAATGGGATGCTGGGGTATGGCGACCAACTGCGTGTCGATCTGCTGGCGGCCTATGAGCAGCGCAACCTGTTTAATGGCGGGTTGGACTACAGCCTCCTGCTGGGCGGCGCTGGCACGCGCGTCGGGATCAGCTATAGCCGCCTGAACTACCACTACCGCTTCTTGCAGCGCGACTTTCGTGGCGACGCCGATAACGGGAGCGTCTATCTCAGCCATCCGTGGATCCGCACGGCGCGGGCGCGCGTGGATGTACGGCTGGAGGGAAGCCAGCAATGGCTCACGGACAACTACCCGGCAGATCTGTATCTGGGGTTAGGGGCGCGGGGGCAGAAGCGGGTCAGTCTGGGCTCGTTCGCCCTGTCGGGCAGCGCGCTGACCGTCGCCGGCGGCGTCAGCAGCTTTAGCCTGCGCGGCAGCGTCGGCAGCATGAACTACCGCGATGTGTTGTCCCAGGAGATTAACTTCAGCCGCGAATTGGGGTCGGGCGGCCGTTTTGCCCGCCTGAACTATGCCCTGAACCATGACCAGCCGCTCTGGGGGCCGTTCTCGCTGTACGCCAACCTGGCGGGGCAGTCAGTCAACCGCAACCTGGACTCCTCGCAGAAGTGGCTGCTGGGCGGGCCGGGTGCCGTGCGGGCCTATGACGTCGGGGCGGGGGCGGTCGATCGCGGGACGCTCGCCACGCTGGAGGCGCGCTGGCGGCAGACACTCCCGGCGTCGCGCTGGTTAGGGCATCAGCCGAGCGTGACCCTGGCGGCGTTCTATGACCAGGGATGGGGCGAGCAGTACCGGCAGAACCGTAACGCACGCGAGGGCGGCGCATTAACGGCGCACAACCACGTCAATCTGGCCGGGGCGGGGGTGTATGCGACCTTGGCGCAGCCGGGAAGCTACGCCCTGACCTTAACCTGGGCGCGCCGTAGCGGCCAGGCCGATCCGGTCTCGGGGCTGACGGAGCGCAACCGGGTCTGGCTGTCGGCGCTTAAGGCCTTTTGACCGTGTAGGCGCATCGCCGTCCCGC
>NZ_BAUC01000053.1 GCF_000474215.1 Edwardsiella hoshinae NBRC 105699 = ATCC 33379
CCATATTATCAAACCCAAAAATCACAACGCCCCGGACGAGCGAGCCATCCTTTGGAGGGGGCAGTTCAGGCTATAGTAGCTGGCTGTAGAGGTAATGAGAGTGCCAATGGTGCCTCTAACACTTTATCTGCCGGAAGAGATGTCATAATTTGAGACATCATATTAGGATCATCTTTTGCAATTTCAGAGGGGATTAACACACCAAAAGTTACCCCCATTAATCGCCCAGCATAAGGCAGACCTGCAACTAACCCCTGCTCCAGCTTTGCCATTGCGTCCAATAAAGCTTTCTGAATTGGTGCGGTACGAAATAGAGAAAATCCCCACATACCATCAATCAGAGAAATATTCATCGGCACGCCATAAGCGACATTGGCTTGAGCCTCAGGGAATAATGACAGATTAACGCCAGAGCTAGCGTGATCTTTATCACCACCATTTCCACCCCGACTCCATCCGGCATCGGGACGTTCCCGTCCACCATAATGAGTAATAGAGCCTCGATGATCTGTTGTCGTTGAGGTCCCATCACCATTATCACGAGTATGCCCGCCTAAATTCTTCCCATCGTACCCACCAGTGGACCCTCTGTTTCCACCATGATTACCCCCAACACCAGGGTTTCGTCCTCCACCAAAAGCATTACCGTGAGCATTATTGCCCCCATTTCCACTCATAACGATTCCTCTTTGACATATAAAAACCAAAAATAAATACTGTATATAAACACATGTGTTTATATACAGTATTGCTGCTAGCTCTACGATAGTTCGCTGTCAATGCAATTAATTTGATTGCAATCAAAATTTCAACCGATGTGAATGGGAGGGAGCGTTCAGTCAACACCTTGATCCAACGGGTGAGCCGTGCGCAAGTAGCATCTTTGAATGCCGCAAAGCGGCATGGAGGCGCCAACAGATGTTGAATAGAACACTGTCAGTGACTGGCGCCGTCGCCCGGCGCAGCCGGTTACTATCTTGATAGGTTTCACCTTACCCATCCCTTGCCCTGCAAAGCCATAAGCCGCTAACAGAGAGCATAGATATGAATGTGCGCCGTCGGAGTGGTCACGAGAACGGTAGCACGCCTGCAGCGTGAGCTCGTCTGCTACGCAGCCGAAGTCCTCCCCACCATCATCGCCGCGTTTTATACTATCTTTCATGTACATACCGCGACCCGCAAAACTCCTGTTCCAGTACAATGACGGCTGGGAGCGCTTCCTTGAGAAGAATGGCCATCAGCTCAGCGACTGGACCAAACTCTCTGTCGAGCGCATGCTTGCCTGCGGGACCTGCGCCATGGGCGTTCGTCGTTATTGCTGCTGCTCGCCTGACTGTACTCACTCACGCTTTCTCTGCCAGAGCTGCAAGTCCAAAGCCTGCAGCAGCTGCGGCCTCAAGGGCACCGAGCAGTGGATCACCGAGCAGCAGCACATCCTGCCCGACTGCGACTGGCAACATATCACCTTCACCATGCCGCACTTGCTGTGGCCGTTCTTCAATAACAACTGGCCGTTGCTCAACGACCTTTTTCGCTGCGCCACCCGCGCCATGCTCAGGCACGCGCGCAAACTGGGCATCGAGGTCGGCATCTTCTGCGCGCTGCACACCTACGGACGCCAGCTCAATCAGCATCCACACATTCACGTCTCCATTACCCGCGGCGGCCTCGATGTCAAACACGGCGTCTGGCGCGACCTGTTCTTCAAAAAACAGCAGGTTGAAGCCATTTGGCGCGGTGCCGTTATCCGTCTGCTCCGTGCCAGCTACGATCGAGTCACTCCTGCTTCCCTGCCCGGCTACGGCCATATCCGCGATGAAAAGCAGTGGAAGCGCTATCTGCAGGCGCAATATCAGCGCCACTGGAAGGTGCACTTCGCCAAAAAGACCCGCGGTGCCTGGCGCAGCGTGAAATACCTCGGCCGCTACCTGAAGCGCCCGCCGGTAGCGGCATCGCAATTGCGCCATTACCGCGGTGGCTCGGTGGTTCACCAGTATTACGACCACAACTCGCAACAGTACAAACGCCAGAAACTAAGCCAGGAGGAGATGCTGTGGCGTTACGTCAGCCACATCCCGTCCCGACACTTTAAGATGGTGCGTTACTACGGCTTTCTGGCCAACCGCAAACGCGGCACGCTGCTGCCAAAGGTTTACGAAGCATTGGAGATGACACCGCGCGAGAAACCGCAGAAGCCGGGGTTCGCGGTACTGATGAAAGCCTTCCTGGGTACTGATCCGTACCAGTGCATCCTGTGCAAGGGCCGACTGCGTTTTGCCGGTGCCGTGGCGGGTGAGCACGCCACCAAACTGCTCTCTGACAGGCTGCACCGGATGGCAAAAAAACGATGGCTTCAGGCACCGGTCCTGGATAAGTACGCCTGAAAAACGGGTTTTAGCTTAAAAGCACAGCAAAAATGGCATTTTTACGCATTACCGCGCCTCAGACTTCACCGCATGCGGAGCTTTATCACCGCTGTTCATGGTTAGGAAACCCCAAAAGGGTCGATTGAGTTTCCTAACCATGAACGCCCTTATAGTAATATCGATCGGCTATATCTAGCCGATCGGGAACGATCTCAGAAAGTCCTGTACTACCAACATCTCAAGAAACTGAGCATAAGAGCAACCGCTGAAGCTACCGGGGTTACAGCACATATCAGGCCTGCGGTATTCAGGCTCGGTACTGGTAGTGAATACTAAGCACATTTTTCATGATGAACAATCAACTCATGTTAACAGCCTGAGTCTGTTGGCATGGTAAGCAATGTGCTCACCAATAAAACTAGAAACGAAATAATAACTGTGGTCGTAACCAGTATGATATCGGATCGACACTTTGACGTTCATCTCATGACACGCTTTCTCAAAACTCCTGGTACGCAATTGCTCTTCATAAAAGTCGTCATTCAGCCCCTGATCAATGAAGATTTCTGGTAATTTTTCGCTCTGAAAAATGAGGCAGACAGGATCGTAGGCTTCCCATGTTTTTCTGTTGTCACCTAGGTACGCGGTAAATGCCCGTTGTCCCCATGGCACTTGAGACGGTGATACGATTGGGGAAAATGCCGAGACACTTGCATATTCATCAGGATTTCGCAGAGCCAGAACTAAAGCACCCAGTCCCCCCATAGAGTGCCCGGAAATAGATTTCCTTGCCGTTGCAGGAAAATGGCTCATAACGACATCCGGAAGCTCCCTAAGAATATAGTCATACATCCGGTAATGCAAATTCCATGGTTGTTCCGTTGCATTCAGATAAAAACTGGCCCCTTGGCCAAGATCGTAACTGTCGGCGTCGGCGACATTATTGCCACGGGGACTGGTATCCGGAACAACGACGATGATGTTGTGTAATGCTGCATAATGCTGCATACCTGATTTAGTGATAAAATTCTGCTCCGTACAGGTTAGCCCAGATAGCCAGTAAAGAACCGGCAGTTTTTCTGTTGCTGCTTTGGGAGGAAGATAAACACCGAAATTCATTTCACAATTAAGAGTTTGTGAATAATGCCGGTATACGTTTTGCCAGCCACCAGAGCTAGCATGTTGCTCGATGAGTTCCATCAGCCTTTATCTCGTGGTTAGCTCCCCTGACAGTGAGTCAGGGGAGATATCTTTATATCTGGATGTCAGAAGAACGTATAAGCCGTGATTTTGTTACCCGCCGGATCTTTCAGGTAAGCCGCATAAGCACCAGGAAGGTGACCGCGCGGACCAGGTTGGCCTTCATCAGATCCTCCGGAGGCAAGGCCTGCAGCATAGAAAGCATCAACCTCTTCCGGAGTGGCAGCAGCGAAACCGACAGTCACTCCATTGGCGGTTGGAGCTTCACCGTTGCTAGGACGCGCAATGATAAATGCTGGTTTTTCTCGACCATAGAGTACCCAACCATTGCCAAATGAGCCAAGGTTGTTGATGCCAAGTGTACCCAGGACGGCATCGTAAAATGCGGCGGATTTTTCAACATCGGATGCGCCTATGAACACGTGAGAAAAGATACCATTGCCAGAGATTACCGGCGTTGCCATTATTCACTTCCTTCAGTTTCGGTTTGTTAAGGTTCAGACAGGATCAGTAATGAATCACAGTCCGGATAGATTTACCTTCATGCATAAGTTTGAAGGCATCATTTATTTCATCAAGAGTCATCGTATGGGTTACAAACGGCTTAAGGTCGAGGATGCCATTCATGGCATCCTCGACCATACCGGGGAGTTGTGTACGACCTTTAACACCGCCAAACGCGGAACCTTTCCATACTCTGCCAGTGACCAGTTGGAAAGGGCGAGTGGATATTTCCTGTCCGGCACCAGCCACCCCGATAATGATGGACTGTCCCCACCCACGGTGAGCACTTTCCAGCGCTGCACGCATGACGTTAACGTTACCGATACATTCAAAGGTATGGTCAATCCCCCATTTATTGATATCCAACAGAACATCTTTAATTGGTTTGTCATGATCATTCGGATTGATGCAGTCGGTGGCACCAAACTTACGAGCCAAATCAAATTTTGTCGGGTTGGTATCGATAGCGATAATACGACCTGCTTTTGCTTGACGCGCCCCTTGGACCGCAGCTAACCCAATTGCTCCCAGGCCAAAAATGGCAACAGAATCACCTGGCTGCACTTTAGCCGTGTTATGGACGGCACCAATACCGGTAGTCACACCACAACCCAGAAGGCAGGCGTGTTCATGGTTCGCCCCCGGATTAATTTTTGCCAGAGAAACTTCGGCCACAACGGTGTATTCACTGAATGTGGAGCATCCCATATAGTGGTAAAGAGGCTGACCGTTGTAAGAAAAGCGGGTGGTTCCGTCAGGCATCAGTCCTTTCCCC
Organism: Edwardsiella hoshinae NBRC 105699 = ATCC 33379; assembly: GCF_000474215.1. GTDB lineage: Bacteria > Pseudomonadota > Gammaproteobacteria > Enterobacterales > Enterobacteriaceae > Edwardsiella > Edwardsiella hoshinae. Next base: position 4,846 of record NZ_BAUC01000053.1, read on the forward strand.
TGAGTCTCGCGAACTGATACACAGAGGTTCGTTTTACCGGACTGACAGAACTCACACTTTCCACATTCGGCAGTGTAAAGCGGAATGACATGGTCTCCTGGCTTCACACTGGTGACCTCTTCACCAACTTCAACAACTATACCAGCCCCCTCGTGGCCGAGAACCACCGGGAAAACACCCTCAGGGTCATCCCCAGATAAGGTAAAAGCATCGGTATGACAAACTCCTGTGTGGGTTATTTTAATCAGCACCTCACCTTTTTTAGGTGGAGCAACATCAATTTCAACAATCTCTAGGGGCTTTCCTGGCGCAAATGCAACAGCGGCACGTGACTTCATATGTAATTTATCCTCAATGTAATAATTGCTTCAGCTATTTAAGATAGGCACGAACCAGCTCAATCGTATTATCAACTGATTTACTGACTTCATGGTTGTAGCTGTTATTCTGGTCAAAAGTTTCCCGTATGTGGCTCTCTAGCACCTCTGCCATCAGTCCATTAGCTGCACCTCGGACGGCAGCGATTTGCTGGAGAATGGCGCGGCATTCAGCGTCATTCTCCAGCGCTCTTTCCAGTGCATCAATTTGCCCCCTGATGCGACGAACCCGGGTAAGTACCTTTTTTTTCTCTTCCGGAGTACTGGGCATTGCTGCTTACCTCACTATTTTGCATTCTTATATACTATAGAGGGGTATGATATCAATGTCAATATATACACCACTATAGTATGTGACATGTAACACATTGCTAATTGTGGTGGTTTTTCATTCTATAAAACAATGGGGGGAATTACTGAATGTAAGCAAAAAAATAAAACATCCTTTCCGAGATGACATGGTGATGCTTCCAATTAGTAGTCATTTTGTTCAGCGCACGCCTCATGACCATAGCCTCCGCAACCTGCCCATCATAATCACGCAGCGTCAATGAACCTCCGAATAGCTGTTTCACCCTGTACATCGCCGTTTCCAGTATCGAGCAACAGATTGTAATCTGTTGTCCATTTCTACTGGGTATTACTCCCGCTCAGACGCTAATTACGGCGTGGTTGCGGTCTGCGTATTCTCCGGGCGAGTAACCGGTACCCTTTCTGGGAGGGATGAGGGCACTAAGCGCAGTTCATCGTGACATAACCGTGTGTCGTAAGCTCTGTCTGCAGCGGCAGACCTGATTTTTTGCCGGATTAGCCCGGGAAAGGCCTCTGCGTCCATGACATTATTCAGTGAAAGGTCTGTGCAGATTATTTCATGTATTTTAGCATCGACTGCAAGGTGCAGTTTTCGCCAGGTTCGACGGCGCGCTTTACCCTGTTTTTTGACTTTCCATTCACCCACACCGAAGACTTTCAGTCCTGTTGAATCTATCATCAGATGGGCTATCTCATCCCCGGAGGGCTTTAAAACTAATATTAACTGACTTTGTCCGCTTGCTAACGCTGGTATAATCCGGGCAACGCAGCGGAACGTTCATCAGAGTAAATATGGAATCAATAAAGCCCTGTGCGGCACGTAGTGTGTGGCGGAATACGTGTTTAATCACGATGGCGGTCGTGATGGCAAGGTCAGAATAGCGCTGAGGCCTTCCCCGGGATGAGGGCGTGGCTGACTCATATCAGGCCTGAATAGCCTCATTGTCCAGCCAGAAAGAGAGGGAGCCACGGTTAATGAAGGCCTTGTTGTAGGTCTTCCTGGTGGTGATTTTGAAATTTTGTTTTGCCTCGACATCATCTTCGTTGTTGGGAGACTCTGAACTCTGATCCTTCAACACAGCAAAAGTTTGATTTATTCAAACATCTTTTCTTTTTTGTAAGCTTCCTTCCCCCCCCCATTCACTAGATTTAGATAACTGTATTTATTATTAGGAGGTTAGGTTATATATTGCCAATACCACTCCTCGCTTTATGATTTAATTTGATTCAACGATATAATTAATTTATTTCAAATTTGTGTTATTCGTAAAACTATTGCTTGTCACTTTTAAATATTCAACTAAGAATGCGTCTCCATTATTATTGTATAGCTCAGCCTCAAAAAAGTAGTAGAGTGACAACTCATGCAAAAAGATAAAATAATTGGCAGTGCATGTGTTTTTAGTAAAAAGATGTTTATATTTTTTTAGGTATGGAGCTATAAGATTCAGCATGCCTTTACAAATATATTCCCAGCTCTCTCCTTTATAAGGATGGGAATCCTTCCCCCCTTTTTTAATTGTTGTCGCAATCTCATCATAAGAAACAGAAATACAATAACTATTTCTTATGATAGCTAGTGTTCTTTTTTCAACAGAAACAAGTAGCTCTCTTTTTTCTTTAAACTTATCAGGTATTGAGTTTTGGAAAAGAGATATCCCATAATACTCCCCAAGCAAAATGGATTTCATGTTCTTTACTATCCAAAATTGATTTTCTAATTATTGCGCAAACAAATATAGAAAGCAATGATAAACAAGGGTGTTGATAATTTATTTTCTCAAAAGCATTAGCTTGGTGTTATAATATAACTGTTAATAAAATAAATATTATACGTTTCATAAAATATAGAGGTCGTGACGACGTTGCTCTGAAACGAATGGGGTGATCCGAAACGGTCATTCTGACTCAGGTGCGCAACTTTATCGCTGTAAACACTGCCTGAAAACCTTCAAGCTCAACTATCGTTACATCGGCGCCTAAACCCGAATCCTACCAGGCCATTGTTGATATGGCAATGAACGGATCCGGATGTCGAGACATAGCAAGAGTATTGAAAATAAGCCTTAATACCGTTCTCCGTCATCTAAAAAATTGCACCGTACCAAGTAGCGCAAAATGTTGAGTCAGGCGTAGAGATTGTCATCTGCTGTGAAGCCGATGAGCAATGGTCTTACGTGAAGTCCAAGAGTAATCCACACTGGTTATTCTACGCTTATGACCGTATCCGCAAGCGGATTCTCGCCCATGTTTTCGGTTTACGCAATGCCATGACTTTACGACGACTTCTGGCTTTATTGAGTCAATTTAACATTGCGTTTTACATGACTGATGCCTAGTCAGTGTACTAGACGCTACTGGCTAGACATCAGTCATGTTATCAGTAAAAAAATATACCCAGCGGATAGAGCGACATAATCTTAACTTGAGAAGTCATTTTAATCGTCTTGCCCGTAGAACCATTTGCTTCTCAAAATCAGAGGTTATGCACGACAAGATCATCGATCTGGTATCTGACGATTAATCACTATCATTAAATTTGATATCACTACCAATATAGATGTATTTTCCAATGTGAAAACAAAGGTTGAATTAAATGCGATACATGATATACAAGAGTGGCGAGCGTTGCAAGCCAAAAACAATTAAATAGGCGA
>NZ_BAUC01000052.1 GCF_000474215.1 Edwardsiella hoshinae NBRC 105699 = ATCC 33379
CAACTTTTTTATCACCTGCGCCATTTTTGACCAAAGCGGAGAAATAAGCGACTATTGGCGAGCTTTAATCGCCTGTGGCAATTGTGCCAGGCTATCCAGCACCAAATCGGCTAACGCTTCCCCTTCCGCTGTCAGCGGCTTGCCGCTACGCACCAGAACTTTACAACCAACTCCGGCCGCCTGAGCCGCCTGGAGATCCTCTATCTTATCGCCGACCATATATGAGGCGGCCATATCGATATGCAGGAAGCGTTGCGCATCCAGTAACATTCCCGGCTGAGGCTTGCGACAGTCACACTGCTGGCGATACTCCGCCACCGAGCCTTCAGGATGGTGTGGACAATAATAGATGCCATCCAAATCCACCCCACGATCAGCCAGTGACCAATCCATCCACTCGGTCAGATGCATAAACTGTTCTTCACTGAACAGGCCGCGCGCGATGCCTGATTGGTTGGTGACCAACACCAGGGCGTACCCCATCGCCTTCAACTCACGTAAGGCATCGATCACCCCATCAATAAATTGAAAGTTATCGCTATCGTGTACATAGCCGTGATCGACATTAATGGTACCGTCACGGTCGAGAAAAATGGCAGGGATCTGCTGGGCCACTTGGGTATTACTCCTCAAAACTGAAATCGGTACACAGTATCGCACGTTTTAGGTCAAAAGAGCGCGCATCATCCTGGTCGTTGATTAGTTGACTTGGACGTCTAGACGCCTTAACATCCACTTCAATTTATAACGTGATTCATATCACTGATGATGACGCTCCAGGCAACGACGAAACTCAAATATAAAAATGATTAAACTCTCTCATATCACTAAGGTATTCCAGCAGGGACAACGCCATATCAAGGCGTTGGACGATGTGTCGCTGCACGTCCCAGCCGGCCAAATCTACGGGGTCATCGGCGCCTCTGGTGCCGGCAAGAGCACCCTGATCCGCAGCGTCAACCTGTTAGAGCGCCCGACGCAAGGTCAAGTCTTAGTTGACGGTCAGGATCTCACTGCAATGAGCACCGGACAACTGACTCGCGCGCGACGCCAGATCGGCATGATATTCCAGCATTTCAATCTGCTCTCTTCGCGAACGGTATTCGATAACATCGCCCTGCCGCTGGAGCTGGATCGCGTGCCGCGCGCAGAGATCAAGCGTCGGGTTAGCGAGTTATTATCTCTGGTCGGCTTGGCAGACAAGCAAGACGCCTATCCCGCCAATCTGTCAGGCGGGCAGAAACAGCGTGTCGCTATCGCACGTGCCCTAGCCAGCAACCCCAAGGTGTTGTTGTGTGACGAGGCCACCAGCGCGCTCGATCCCGCCACGACTCGTGCCATCCTGGAATTGTTGAAGGATATTAACCGGCGCCTAGGGCTCACCATCCTGCTGATCACACATGAAATGGATGTGGTGAAACGCATCTGTGATCAGGTTGCCGTGATCAGCCAAGGAAAGCTGATCGAGCAGGGCAGTGTCGGCGAAGTGTTCTCTCATCCGAAGACGCCGTTGGCGCAGCAATTCATCCATGCAACGCTGCACCTGGATATCCCCGATGATTTTGCCGAGCGGATGACGCCGGAGCGTCGTCCTGACAGCCAGCCATTGCTGCGCCTGGAATTTACCGGTCAGTCGGTCGATGCCCCTTTGATCTCACAGGCCGTGCGCCGCTTCAACGTCGATATCAGTATCCTTAGCTCGCAGATGGACTATGCCGGCGGAGTGAAATTTGGCGTCATGTTGGCGGAATTACACGGCGACGATAGCGATGCCTGTGCCGCCATCGAATTTTTTGAACAGCATCACGTGAAAGTTGAGGTACTGGGTTATGTCTGAAGCAATGATGTGGTTAATGGTACGCGGTATTTGGGAAACCGTGGTCATGACCCTGGTATCCGGCTTTTTCGGCTTCGTCATCGGCTTGCCGGTCGGTGTGCTGCTGTATACCTCACGTCCAGGACAGATCCTGGAAAATGCCAAGCTGTATAAGCTGCTGTCGGCGCTGGTCAACATTTTCCGTTCCATCCCCTTCATTATCTTGTTGGTATGGATGATCCCCTTCACGCGCCTGATCGTCGGTACCTCCATCGGACTACAGGCGGCGTTAGTTCCGCTGACGATCGGTGCGGCGCCTTTCATCGCCCGCATGGTGGAAAACACCCTGCTGGAGATCCCCAGCGGTTTAATCGAAGCCGCGCGTGCCATGGGTGCCACGCCGATGCAGATCATTAATAAGATCCTGCTAGCGGAGGCCCTGCCTGGTCTGATCAACGCGGCCACCATCACTCTGATCACCTTGGTCGGTTACTCCGCCATGGGCGGTGCAGTCGGCGCGGGCGGTTTAGGGCAGATCGGTTACCAATACGGGTATATTGGTTATAACGCGACTGTGATGAATACAGTATTAGTATTACTGGTCATTTTGGTGTATTTGATCCAGTTCAGCGGCGACCGTCTGGTCAAGGCGATCAGCCGTAAATAATAGACCACACCACCATAATGTAGCGATGCACTGACGAAAGTGCGCAACACACCATCACATACAGAAGGATATGCTATGTCAATCAAGTTCAAATCTTTGGCACTGGTCGGTACATTGCTCGGCACGCTGGCGCTGGCTGGCTGTGGTCAGGAGGAAAAAGATCCCAATCACATCAAGGTCGGGGTCATCGTCGGCGCCGAACAGCAGGTCGCAGAAGTCGCACAGAAAGTCGCCAAAGAAAAATATGGCCTGAACGTCGAATTGGTCACCTTTAACGACTATGTATTACCCAATGAAGCACTAAGCAAGGGTGATATCGACGTCAACGCCTTCCAGCATAAGCCGTACCTCGATCAGCAGATTAAGGATCGCGGTTATAAGCTGGTGCCGGTCGGTAACACCTTTGTCTACCCGATCGCCGGTTACTCCAAAAAGATTAAGTCGCTGGACGAGTTGCCGGATGGTGCCCAAATCGCCATTCCGAACGACCCGACCAACCTGGGCCGTTCGCTACTGCTGTTGCAGAAAGTGGGGTTAATCAAGCTGAAGGATGGTATCGGTCTGCTGCCAACCGTGTTAGATATCACCGAAAACCCGAAACATCTGAAGCTCGTCGAACTGGAGGCGCCACAGCTACCGCGCTCGCTGGATGATAATCAGATCGCCCTGGCGGTCATCAACACCACCTACGCCAGCCAGATCGGCCTGACGCCAGCGAAGGATGGCATCTTTGTCGAAGGGAAAGACTCCCCTTACGTTAACCTGATCGTAGCGCGTGAAGACAATAAAGATGCGGAGAATGTGAAAAAATTTGTACAGGCCTATCAATCTGACGAAGTGTATAACGCGGCTAACAAAATCTTTAATGGCGGCGCCGTCAAAGGCTGGTAATTTCCCTCGATTTATCTCCCTTAATCAAGATGGGCCATGCGCCCATCTTGTCATTTCCGTTATAGATTGCTTCAATACTCCCCAATCTCATCAATACCAGGACCTGTTCCATGCGTGCATTACCGTTATGTCTGCTCACGGCCAGCATGACACTCAGCGGCTGCTCCTTGCTGCATCGTGAAGCCGCGCCGATCACGCCTGCGACCGCAGACAAAACGCCGGAAACCGTTACCACGCCGCGTACGACAACACCGCGTCAACCGACCATCGCGTTATATGAGCGGGCAGAAGCACTGATCGGTAAACCCTTTCGCGACCTCGGTGAGGTGAGTGGTAGTGTCTGCCAGAGCCGTCCACATCATAGTGCTCCCAGCCTCAGTACGGCCAAAAAGCGCATGCTGCACAAGGCAGCGCAGCTAAAGGCCAACGCCGTACTCTTACATAGCTGCCAACTGCTTGAGCAGGCCAATGGTTGCTATCGCCAGGCGCTTTGTACCGGTTCGGCTCTGAACATTACTTCGTCAGCCCAATGAATACCTTTCAATTTACACCGATAGGCGTCATCCATTCGCCCTACAAAGAGAAGTTCGCTATTCCACGCCAACCGGGACTAATCAGCGATGGCGGCGGCGAATTGGAACTATTACCGCCCTATAATCAAGCCGATACTGTGCGAGGTTTGGCGGAGTTTAGTCATTTGTGGGTGATCTTTGTCTTCCACCAAACTATGGCCGGCGGCTGGCGACCGACTGTTCGCCCGCCTCGCCTGGGGGGTAACGCACGCGTCGGCGTCTTTGCCACCCGCTCGACCTTCCGCCCCAATCCCATCGGCATGTCGCTGGTTGAGCTTCAGGGGATCGAGACGCGCAACGGAGTACGCCTCCGCCTAGGTAGCCTGGATCTGGTCGACGGTACTCCGGTACTTGATATCAAGCCCTATCTTCCCTTTGCCGAGAGTCAGCCTCAAGCTCAAGCTGGCTTTGCCCAACATGCCCCGGCGGCAGACATGCCTGTGGTCTTCATGCCCGATGCGCAGACACAGATCACCCGGCGCCAGCGCAGTTATCCGCAGCTGGCGCGTTTTATCCGCCAAGTTCTGGCGCAAGATCCCCGTCCCGCCTATCGGCACGCGACGGATGAAGATCGGGTGTATGCGGTACATCTTTTGGATTTCAACCTGCGTTGGCGGGTTAAGAATGGCGTCTGCGAGGTCATTGGACTGGATGCACGTTAGAAAATCATGTCCTTCTCTTTTGGCGCCCCGCTGGCACTGCTAAACTAGACTACTTTTTTTGCTCGTTCGAACGGAACCATACTCATGCGTACTAGCCAATATCTGCTCTCCACCCTCAAGGAGACCCCCGCCGACGCGGAAGTCGTCAGCCATCAGTTGATGCTGCGCGCCGGGATGATCCGCAAACTGGCGTCCGGCCTGTATACCTGGCTGCCGACCGGTCTGCGTGTGCTGAACAAAGTTGAAAACATCGTGCGTGAAGAGATGAACTACGCCGGTGCCATCGAGGTCTCTATGCCGGTCGTACAGCCGGCGGATCTGTGGCAAGAAAGCGGTCGTTGGGAGCAATATGGCCCGGAACTGCTGCGCTTCGTCGATCGTGGCGAGCGTCCGTTCGTACTCGGCCCGACCCATGAAGAGGTCATCACCGATCTGGTTCGCAATGAGATCAGCTCCTACAAGCAGTTGCCGCTGAACTTCTACCAGATCCAGACCAAGTTCCGCGACGAAGTTCGCCCGCGCTTCGGCGTGATGCGTTCGCGCGAATTCCTGATGAAGGATGCCTACTCTTTCCACACCACCCAGGAATCGTTGCAGGAAACCTACGATGCCATGTATGCCGCCTACAGCCGCATCTTTAGTCGCATGGGACTGGACTTCCGCGCCGTGCAGGCCGATACCGGCTCCATCGGGGGCAACGCCTCCCATGAGTTCCAGGTACTGGCGCAGAGTGGCGAAGACGATATCGTCTTCTCTACCGACTCCGACTACGCCGCTAACATCGAACTGGCCGAAGCCATCGCACCGACAACGGCGCGCGCCGAAGCCACGCAGACGATGGAGCTGGTCGACACCCCGCACGCCAAAACCATCGCCGAACTGGTTGAGCAACACCAGCAGCCGATCGAGAAGACCGTCAAGACCCTGCTGGTTCATGCCGCCGAAGAGAGTGGTCATACCCTGGTCGCCTTGCTGGTCCGTGGCGATCATGAACTGAATGAAGTGAAGGCCGAAAAGCTGGAATTGGTTGCTAGCCCGCTGACTTTCGCCAACGAGGCGGAGATTCGCGCTCTGGTCAACGCCGGGCCGGGCTCCCTGGGGCCGGTTAACCTGCCGCTGCCGATCGTCGTCGATCGTGCCGTCGCCGTCATGAGCGACTTCGCCGCCGGTGCCAACATCGATGGCAAACACTACTTCGGTATCAATTGGGAGCGCGACGTAGCCCTGCCGCAGGTCGCCGATATCCGTAACGTAGTCGAGGGTGATCCTAGCCCAGACGGTCATGGCACCCTGCTGATTAAGCGCGGTATCGAAGTCGGCCATATCTTCCAACTGGGCACCAAATACACCGAGGCGCTCAACGCTACCGTACAGGGCGAAGATGGCCGTAACCAACTGATGACCATGGGATGTTACGGTATTGGTGTGACACGCGTAGTCGCCGCTGCCATCGAGCAGAACCACGATGAACGCGGCATCATCTGGCCGGATGCTATCGCGCCGTTCCAGGTCGCCATCCTGCCGATGAATATGCACAAATCTTTCCGGGTGAAAGACGCTGCCGAGCGCCTGTACGACGCACTGCGTCTCAAGGGGATCGACGTTCTGCTGGATGACCGTAAAGAGCGTCCGGGAGTCATGTTCGCCGATATGGAGCTGATTGGTATCCCGCATACTATCGTCATTGGCGATCGTAATCTTGACAACAATGAAGTCGAATACAAATACCGCCGCGACGGCGAGAAGTTAATGATCAGCCTGGATGAGGTTGAAGCCTTCCTGCTAGCTCAAATCGCACGCTAACAGGCTCCCATGCCTGATTCACGCCAACAGGCCGACATCGTCGGCCTGTTTTTTTCCGAGCGATCAGCCTTGAGCGGGCGTGCTCCACGGCATCACCGGCACCGCACTGATGGCGTTTTTCGGCGATCCCTCGACGACGCGATCTGAATAAGATAGGTAAATCAGCACATTGCGTTTACTGTCATAGAAGCGCACGACCTGTAATTTTTTGAAAACGAGGGAAGTCCGCTTACGGAACACGACTTCGCCGTCCGCTTTTTTGTTACGAATCTTTTCGCTCAGGGTAATTGGCCCAACCTGCTGGCAGGAGATAGCGGCATCGGAAGTATCCTCAGCCAAACCGAGTCCCCCTTTGATACCCCCGGTCTTAGCCCGACTAACGTAACAGGTCACATTACTCACCTCTGGGTCGTCAAACGCCTCGACCACGATTTTATGATCGGGACCAAACAGTTTGAACACCGTATCGACGGAGCCAATCTCTTCGGCCTGTGCCGTCCCCGACAAAAAGGTCGCCAATGCGACACATAAGCCAACAAAATATTTATTCACTACATTACCTCTAAAAATTTATAATAACTAAAGTTATTAGTTTAACGGCGGCTAACGCGTTAAATAGAAAGGATAACACGCCATTTTTTTATTATACTGCTTGCCCTTAGTACATATTGCAATCAGCACATGCCGCCGGATCAGGATTGCCTCTCTCAAAGCACAGCAATCGATGTCTACCACCGCATTAAGGAAGCTTTATGGATCAGGCCGATATTATTCATGACCTGTTACACTGGTTAGAAGGACACCTCGACCACCCGTTAACGCTCGACAACGTGGCAGCCAAAGCCGGCTACTCGAAGTGGCACTTACAGCGGATGTTCAAGGATATTACCGGGCAAGCCATCGGTGCCTATATTCGTGCGCGCCGTCTTTCCAAGGCCGCCGCCGCGCTACGCCTGACCAGTCGCCCGATTCTCGACATCGCCTTACAATACCGGTTCGACTCACAGCAAACCTTTACCCGCGCCTTTAAAAAACAGTTCAATCAGACGCCAGCGCTCTATCGCCGCGCCGAAGAGTGGCACGCCTACGGCATGCGACCACCGATCCGGCTGGAAGGGTATAGCATGCCTACGCCTGAGTTTGTCACCTTGCCGAGCCTATCTCTGGTCGGGGTGACACAGAGCTATACCTGTACCCTGGAGCAGATCAGTCGGGTACGCACCGAATTACGCACTCAATTCTGGCGCGATTTTTTGCACGCCGTCCAAGATATCCGCGATATTCCTCCGGTACTGTATGGGCTACACCACTCACATCCGAATCAAGAGAAAGATGATGAGCAGACCATCTGCTATACCACCGCGTTAGAGCCACATCTGCTGCCGAAACAGGTCACTCGCGAAGTACAGTCGATTCAATTGGCGGGGGGGGAATATGTGCAATTCCGTTATCAAGGGCCGACCGAACACTTCCAAGACTTTATCATCGATCTGTATGGCAGCGTCCTACCGACGCTGAACCTGACCCGACGCCGGGGCTATGATATTGAGCGTTTCTATCCGTTGGCGGACTCCGGTCAGCGCCCGCCGAAGAATATTCACTGCGAGTATCTGATCCCCATCCGCCAAACGGCGTAGCATTAACGCAATACTTCATCCATCGATGGTCGAGTCAGATGCTCAACATCTCCCGCTGTCTCGACCACCCAGCCGGACGCCAGCCAAGCGCTCTGCTGGTAATCAACGCGCGACAGCGAACAATTACGTAGACGCAAGCGCCGTTCCGCATAAGGCGGTAGCCCCAAGATGGTGGACAACAGGCAGCCCAACGCGATGCCGTGGCTCACTAACAGAGGGCGACTTCCCTCGGGGAGCGTCAGGCAGTCGTTCAACGCCTGCTGCATACGCGTCCCCAGTTCACTCATGCGCTCGCCCTGCGGAATACAGCCATCGGGCGAGCCATCCAGCATACTCAGGCGCCACTGTTCCTCCTGCGGCGTCAGCGAAGCGAGCAGGCGTGCCTCCAACACGCCCATATTCAGCTCACGCAAGCGGGCATCCAGCGTCAACGGGCAGCCACAGGCGTCGGCGATGATCTCGCCCGTCCGTTGAGTTCGACCCAAATCACTGGCGATCACATGGGTAATACCCATCTGACGCAAACGTACGGCCGCCTGACGAGCCTGTTGCTCCCCCATCATAGTCAACGGGCTATCGGACTGCCCCTGAATACGCCGCTGAACATTCCACTCGGTCTCTCCGTGGCGAATAAGGTATACCTGTCTCATCTCTTTTTTACCTATACTAGGCCGTCACCAGCCACAACTGCGCTTACAGGTCGGGGTTAACCGACCCCTACTCTCGGCGATGTCTCGTGGCCGACGAGCCGCTCGCGAGCCGCCGCCGGACACCACCGTATTAAGGAAACCGGAATCGTATGTACCATGTTATAGCCGCGACCACTAACCCGGCCAAAATACAGGCCATTGCCTTGGCGTTTGACGATACCGTCGGCGCCGGACAATACCGCATCGAGGGGATCGAAGTCGACAGCGGTGTACCGGAACAACCGTTAGGTAGCACGCAAACGCGCAGCGGTGCGCGCCATCGGGTGATTTGCGCCCGACAGTTGCATCCTGAGGCAGATTTTTGGGTCGGGATCGAAGCGGGAATAGAAGATAATATGACCTTTGCCTGGATGACGGTAGAAAACCGCCAGTACCGTGGCGAGGCGCGCTCCGCCAGCTTAACGCTGCCGGAGGCGATCATGGCAGGCATCCGCCAGGGAAGAACATTAGGCCAAGAAATGCGACACCTGAGCGGCATTGATGATATTCATCGACGCGAAGGCGCTATCGGTATCCTGACCCAAGGGCGTCTCAGCCGCACCCGGGTCTACCATCAAGCACTATTACTGGCACTGGCTGCGTTGGCTCCCTGCTATCACCCGGCCCCTCCCGCCATGCCATCCGGCGACTACGCCGACTTTTCCTCCGCCAATAGCTGATGCGTCAGCCACCGTTTGAAATCGGGATCCGCCAGCTTCAGGCTGTTCGAGCCACGGGTAATGGTAGCAATACCGGCACCTAGCTGACTTTTCAGTTCGCGCTGGCTCATCTCTCCCTTCAGCAACTCTTCGATGATGCGCACCCGCGTCGCCAACGCATCACGCTCATCCGGGGTGAGAAACAGCTGTAGCATCGGCGCCTGCCACCCCTCTTGGTAGGCCTGCTGCAACAACTGAATGAAGCGTTGCCAGTCATCCTGCTGAGCCGGTGTATAATCCGGCGTGGTGGTTATCTTGCTCATCGTCTGTGCTACCTCTGACTACGGCTGAACTCTTTAACGAGTACAAGCATATCATAGCGATCCCTTGGGATGTAGAGGCGGGCACCAGCGCCCGACCGACATACTCAGTAGCGCCGCTGCCACTCCCCTTCCGTCAAGATTGAGTCGGGACGATGCATAAAGTGACGATAGTAGGCATCATACGCCAACACATTCTTCACATAACCACGGGTCTCCGAAAAGGGAATACTCTCGATAAAGGCCACCGCATCTATCCGCCCGGCACTATTCGCCAACCAGGTGTTAACCCGAGAAGGCCCGGCATTATAGGCGGCGCTGGCCAGAATACGATTACGTCCCAGGCTCTGGAACACGTACTCCAGATAGCGGGTGCCCAGATCGATATTGGTCTTGGGATCGAGCAACTGACTGCTGTTCTGATAGCTCCCCAGATTGTACATCTTTGCCGTATGCTGGGCGGTCGCCGGCATCAGCTGCATCAAGCCACTGGCACCGACCGAGGAGCGCGCCTCGGGATTCCAGGCGCTCTCCTGACGCGCGATGGCCATGGCGTAACTCTGGGTGATCCCCTTATCCTCGGTCGCCATGCGGAAGTCTTGCCGCCAAGCCAACGGGAAGCGCTCCTGAAGATGATCCCACAGTTTGGCGACAATCGTCGCCTGCACGCTAAGATCGGCCCAGCCCTGCTCCAATGCATAACGCGCCAGCGCCTCCTGTTGCGGGCGCGGCTTACTCGCCACCAAGGCATTCCATTCACTACGCGCGGTGTTGTCCATGTTCCAATACATCAACTCACGGACTCGCGCGATCGCCGGCTCCTGCGCCAACGCGGCATCGGGGCGCTGCGCACGCGCCACCTGTAACGGATAAGGGATCCCCAGGCGCTGGGCCGCCACCATCGGATAGAAGCCACGTTGGCGGGTCAAGGCACGCAAGATACCCTCCCCCTCGCTACGCTTGCCTTGTTCGATCAACGTCAGCGCGCGCCAATAGCGCCACTCGTCCTTATCGCGCACCGAGGCCGGTAAACGCCCCAGCCATTCGCGCACCTGTGCTTGATCGCCCGTCCCCAATGCCATCCGCAGACGACGCTCAAGCAGCGCACTGTTATGACTGCGGCGGATCACCGCATCACGCCAGCGGCCATCGGCGGCACTGACATCGCCGCCCATTAAGCGCCAGGCGATGGTCTCTTCCATACGCTGCCGCTGAGGGGCCGGGATGTGTTGCAGGCGTACCAACGTCGGCAACAGGTCGCGCGCCGCATCGGCGTCCTGACGCGCCAACGAGGTAAAAGCGACCTCGACGACATCGCGGCTAAAGTCGCTAGGCGCCACCTCACGCGCGAACAGCGCTACCCGGCGGGGATCTGCCTGAAGCGCGGTCAGCGAACGGCTCAAGGTCTGGTCGTTGGATGGCAGCTGTTGCAACAGATACTGCACCAACCCCTGATTACCTTTCTCCAACGCCAAACGCAGACGTGCCAATACCGCCTGGGTGCTCTGCCCCCCCGCACCTTTCCAAGCCTCGAATAACTTGTCACAGCTGGCGGGCAATGACTGGCCGCTCAACCAGATCGTCTGTGCCCCCTGCCAGGCCTGTGCCGCATGGCCCGTCACATATTGGGCATAGTAGTAGTTACAACGCGCCGCTACCGGTTTGGGGGGCTGGGGACTGAAGGCCAGTAGGGAGATCCAATCCTCCCGCCGCGCCAACTCGTTGACATAGCGCGCTGGCAGGCTACGCGCCGGCGGTAAGGTCGGGTACTGCTGCAAGAACAGTTTGATCTGCTGCGCGCTAACCTGTGAGAGATCCTGCGTCAGTGCCCGGTAGGCAAGATAAGGATAGAGCGGGTAGTCGCGCAACGTCGGCATCAACTGCTCGACGCTATCCATCTGCTTATTATCCCAGGCCTGCTTAATCTGTTGATAACGCACCCGCTGCGCATCAAGCGAATCCGCCGATGCTGACGCCGCCCCCAACACTAGGCACAATCCGACGCTCCAATAGCGCCATTTGCCCACCATGACCATGTTCTCTTTCCCTTACTGACTCTCGCGCCCCACGCGCGATCCGGATGATTACCGCCCCCACACGTCGTAAGGGGGAGGACTTTGTGCGATTGTATGACAGCGATTTTAGCAAAGCATTCAGCACATCCCGGTATTCTTGCACTCTTTTACACGCACCTCCCGCTGGGGATCGAACGACGAGTCCGTCATTTTTACCCCTTACGCCGTCAACAACGTAGATTTCATGCAAAACCGCTAACGATCGCAAGGAAAGCCGTGTATATCACGCTATACTCGCGCTTTGTATTACACGCTGCCCGCGGGTCGTTGTTATCCGAAGATGAACGGGATACACTCCGCATCCATAGCGATCCGCAGCGTATCCATTCGATAACAAGAGGCTCAGAGCAACGTGGCTCAATACGTCTATACCATGAACCGCGTCGGCAAAATCGTCCCGCCGAAGCGTCACATCCTGAAAGATATTTCCCTCAGTTTCTTCCCGGGTGCCAAAATCGGCGTGCTGGGGTTGAACGGCGCGGGGAAATCCACCCTGCTGCGTATCATGGCGGGGGTCGACACCGAAATCGAAGGCGAAGCGCGCCCGCAACCCGGGATCAAGATCGGCTACCTGCCGCAGGAGCCGAAGCTCAACCCGGAGCAGACCGTACGCGAAGCGGTTGAGGAGGCTGTTGGTGAGGTCAAGCACGCATTGACTCGTCTGGACGAAGTCTATGCGCTATACGCCGACCCGGATGCCGACTTCGACAAGCTGGCCAAAGAGCAGGGGGAGCTGGAGGCTATTATTCAATCCCACGATGGCCACAATTTGGACAACCAGTTGGAGCGGGCAGCCGATGCCCTGCGCCTACCGGCATGGGACGCCAAGATCGCCAATCTCTCCGGGGGGGAGCGCCGTCGCGTCGCCATCTGTCGCCTGCTGCTGGAAAAACCGGACATGCTGCTGCTCGACGAGCCGACCAACCATCTGGACGCCGAATCTGTCGCCTGGTTGGAGCGCTTCCTGCACGATTATGAAGGCACAGTGGTCGCCATCACCCATGACCGTTACTTCCTGGACAATGTCGCCGGCTGGATCCTGGAGCTGGACCGCGGCGAGGGCATTCCATGGGAGGGGAACTACTCCTCCTGGCTGGAGCAGAAAGATCAGCGCCTCGCTCAGGAAGCGTCTGCGGAAGCCGCACGCCGCAAATCCATTGAAAAAGAACTGGAATGGGTGCGTCAAGGTGCCAAAGGGCGTCAATCAAAGGGTAAGGCCCGTCTGGCACGCTTCGAAGAGCTGAATAATACCGACTACCAGAAGCGTAACGAAACCAGCGAGCTGTTCATTCCGCCGGGACCGCGCCTGGGCGATAAAGTGCTGGAAGTCAGTAATTTATCCAAGTCCTACGGCGATCGTCAGCTGATCGATAACCTTTCCTTCGCGATACCTAAGGGAGCCATCGTTGGCATCATCGGCCCGAACGGCGCGGGTAAATCCACCTTATTCCGCATGATCGCAGGTCAGGAGCAGCCGGACGCCGGCGACATCACTCTGGGCGAAACCGTAGTGCTGGCCTCCGTCGATCAGTTCCGTGACGCGATGGATGATAAGAAAAGCGTGTGGGAAGAAGTCTCGGGTGGGCAAGACATCATGCGTATCGGTAACTTCGAGATCGCCAGCCGCGCCTATGTCGGCCGCTTCAACTTCAAAGGCACCGATCAAGGGAAACGCGTCGGTGAACTGTCCGGCGGTGAGCGTGGTCGCCTACACTTGGCCAAATTGTTGCAAGTCGGCGGCAACATGCTGCTACTCGACGAACCGACCAACGACCTGGACGTCGAAACCCTGCGAGCGCTGGAGAACGCCCTGTTGGAGTTCCCAGGATGCGCGATGGTGATCTCCCATGACCGTTGGTTCCTCGACCGTATCGCCACCCACATCCTCGATTATCAGGATGAAGGGCGTGTCGAGTTCTTCGAAGGTAACTTCTCGGAGTACGAAGAGTACAAGAAACGCACCCAAGGCGCAGAGGCGTTGCAACCGCACCGCATCAAGTACAAGAAGATCACTAAGTAAGCGCCGGCCATGCCAGTAAACGGGCTCCTACGGGAGTAATGCCGATCAGTTAAGGATCGG
>NZ_BAUC01000051.1 GCF_000474215.1 Edwardsiella hoshinae NBRC 105699 = ATCC 33379
GTATCGACAGCGGATAAACCTGCACCGCTGGTTAGGGTTAATTTTCATCGACTGAGTGAGATGGGTTGAATATCCTACAGCTAACGGCGTTGCATGCGGTGTATCCGCATTGTTCTTATGCGGGCTTGCCGAGACGCATGGGAGTAAAAAGTCACTGAATCGATTGATCACGGCGCGTCTGGCGACATGGTGTCCTATACTGGCGGTGTCACGGCCAGTAGGGCCGAACTCTGTTTTAGTATTGATCCGAATATATAACGAAAAACATTCCCCAATTATTTTAATTTTTTACCTCAAATAGGTTATTCCCGATTTATCTGCCAACAGGTTTTTACGCCCCGCTGTAAAGGCGTGCGCTTAACCTTCCCCGTGAGCTCCAATTGCTGCAAATGATGCCGCGCCTGGTAATCCGTTAGTTTTATCTCTTCCGCAATGGATGCCGTGCGCGCTGCATGGTGATTTTCCAGGTATGCCAATATCGCTTTTTTTATCTCAATTGAGGCTGTCTTTTTCATTATTTAATCTCCATGGTTATTAGTTTTTCAGTTATCGCTAATCTTTATTAGTAATTAAGTAATATTGCTGTTTAGCTTTTCTCTTTCTATTTTTAGAGAATTTCTATTATTTTGTTTTTTATGGTTTTTCTGTTTTCGTGTTGATCTAAAAGCACTATTTTTCAGCGATAAAAATAAACGAATATTTCGTTAAAGGCCATACGGACGATCTTTTGATCTACACCAAGCACCTATTTTAGCATGGATATCCGTATAATGTTTTATATATAGATTGATATGCTATCTATATGTCATTTATGCAACATAAAAGATCGGGCAATATATTTTTCATGGCGCATATGTTTGATTGGAATAGTCCGCGATAAGACATATCAGACGAGACGTCAGCATATCTTTGCCTACTGAGTTCAACGTATCCCTCGGGGATGGGAGGTGTTATGGGTATGACTACCCCTGCGACTAACCCGGAAATGAAACAGGGACTTTTTGAGGCGCGTTATCGCGCGCTAATGCCGGACAATATGACCGAAGAGCAGTTCTGGTTATTAATCGAAATATCGCCAATGCACAGCGAACGGATTGTGCTGGCATTGCGGGATTACCTGCTGTACGGCCATTCCCGTAAGGCGGTGTGTGAACGCCACGGTGTGAATAATGGCTATTTAAGTACCTGCATGGGCCGACTTTTTCATACCAGCCATTTAGTCGCTAAATTGGCGCCTTATTACCAGCAGGAATACAGCAACGCGAAATAACGCGGCGGTATAACCCATGAAAAAAAACGCTTTATTGATGCTTCTGCTATTAGCCGGAGCAGGGTGCGCTCACGCCAACGTTCAGCGCACGCTCTTTCGCGCCGACCTGGTGGCCTCGGCCTGCCATGTGGCGGTCGAGGTGCCGGGCGGCGGCAACCGCCTGGTGTTCGGCACCTACCGCAAATCCACCCGGGCGGCGGTGCCGCCCCAGACCTTTACGGTGCGGCTGTATGAGCGCGGCGCCTCGCTACCGGGATGCTCCGCGTTTCGGGCCGGGCGCCTCGCCACCCTGGACTTTGGCAACCCGGGACAATTGGACGCCGGCGGGGTCGTCACCCACGGGGCGGGCGACGGTATCCGCATTGTGGTGCAGGCGCGCGATGCCCAAGCCGATTACCGCGGCCCGCTGACGCTGTCGGCCCATCAGGTGAACTACCCGGTGGATTTCGCCGCCCGCGGCCAGTTTAGCTTCCAGGCCCAGCCGCACTTTCCGGTGGCGGTGGTCGGCGGGGAGTACAGCGGGGCGCTGACCTTTGTGGTCAGTTACCAGTAATCAGTGAGGCGTGAAGTGATGAAGAGCGGGATAGGGCGCCGTGGCGCCGTGGCGCTGGCGATAGCCGCCGCGCTGGGCGGTACGGGGGCTCAGGCGGGCGAGAAGCTGGATATGTCCTTTATCCAGGGCGGAGCCGGCCTGTCGCCCGAGGTCTGGGATGCCCTGAACGGCAAGTACCTGCCGGGACGCTACCTGGTCGCCCTGAGCGTGAATGGCAAAGAGGCGGGCAAGCAGGTGCTGGACGTCACCCCGCAGGACAGCGAGGCCTTGTGCCTGTCGGCGGCCTGGCTCGCCCGCGCCGGGGTGTACCTCAACACGGACTACTTTCAGAGCGGCTATGACGCCGCCCGCCAGTGTTATGTATTGGCGAAAGCCCCGTCGGTGACGGTGGACTTTGATGTGTCGGCGCAGAGCCTGTCCCTTGCCATTCCGCAAAAGGGGTTGGCGAAAGCGCCGGAGACGGTGGACTGGAATTACGGCGCCAGCGCGTTGCGCGTCAACTACAACCTGAACGCCAACAGCGGCCAGGGGTCAACCGCCCTGTTTGGCTCGAGCGACCTGAAGGCGAACGTCGGCCATTGGGTGGTGAACTCCTCGGCGACGGTCAGCTCGGGGCTGGGCGGCGGCGACGGTGGGGGGAGCGCCTTCTCGGCCAGCATGTTTACCGCCAGCCGGGCTATCCGCGCCCTGAGCGCCGACCTCTCCCTGGGCAAGACCTCCACAGGCGACAGCCTGCTGGGCAGCAGCGGGACCTATGGGGTCTCCCTGTCGCGCAACAACAGCATGAAGCCGGGCAGCCTGGGCTATACCCCGGTGTTCAGCGGCAGCGCCAATGGGCCGGCGCGCGTCACCCTGACGCAGAACGGCCGCCTGCTCTATTCCGAGCTGGTACCGGCCGGCCCCTTCGCCATCACCGATGTGGCGCTCTACAGCAGCGGGGATGTGCTGATGACGGTCACCGGGGAGGATGGCCGGGTGCAGCAGACGCAGCGTTTTCCGCTGTCGGTGATGAGCAGCCAGCTCAGCCCGGGCCAACATGAGTTCAACCTGGCCGCCGGGGTGCCCGATGA
The DNA here is from genome assembly GCF_000474215.1 of Edwardsiella hoshinae NBRC 105699 = ATCC 33379. Classification (GTDB taxonomy): domain Bacteria; phylum Pseudomonadota; class Gammaproteobacteria; order Enterobacterales; family Enterobacteriaceae; genus Edwardsiella; species Edwardsiella hoshinae. The sequence goes on from NZ_BAUC01000051.1 coordinate 2,894, forward strand.
GGGCAGCCACCTGCGACGGGGCGTGGTCGCCGCCTCCTACGGCTACGGCCTGAATGGGCTGACCTTGCGCAGCGGCGGGGTGGTTAACCTGGACTGGCAAGGGGTGAGCGCCGGTGCCGTGCTGGGCCTAGGTGAGCTGGGTGCCATGTCGGCCGATGGCGCCTATGCCTGGGCGCGTTACCGCGACAGGCGCCTGACGGGCAGCAAGCTGCAACTTGGCTGGAGCAAACAGATATCCCTGACCGGCACCGGCTTGCGGCTGAGCTGGTCGCGCCAAGACAAGGGCTTTAACGACTTGTCGGGCTTCGACCCCAGCCAGGGGTGGCGAGAAGCCACCCTGGGGCGGCGCATTCGTACGGAGTGGAACGCGGGTGTCAGCCAGCCGGTCGGGGGGCTGTTCAGTCTCTCGCTGTCGGCCTGGCAGCGGAACTACTACCCGGCGGGGAGCCTGGGGTGTAACGCCAACAACACCCTGTTTTGCCAGATGGACGATGAGGATAACGGCGCTGGGGATGGAAGCCAGGAGCGCGGCCTGAGCGGCTCGCTGAGCGCCCAGGTCTCCCGGGTCAGCCTGAACCTGGGGGTCTCCGGGGCGCGTAACGCCCAGGGGGAGAACAACTGGTCGGTATCGGCCTCGGTCTCCATTCCCTTCCCCTTTACCCTGTTTGGCCGCCCGTACAGCACCAGCACCTCGTTCAACACCACCCAGGGGGGCGGGGTGGGTATCAGCAGCGGGGTGTCGGGCTCCCTGAATGACCGTGTCAGTTATGGTCTGGGCGGCGGACGCGGGGCGGATGGCAGCCTCAACAGTTATGTGAACGCCGCCTACCAGGGCGACCGCGCCTACCTCAGCGGCGCCCTGAACCAGTCCGGCAACGGTGGGGTCAGCGGCTCGCTCTCCGCCAGCGGCTCGGTGCTGGCGCTGCCGGCGGCGCACAGCGTCCTGTTGAGCCGTACGGCGAGCGACACGGTGGCGGTGGTGAATGTGGCCGGCACGCCCGGAGTGAAAGTGAGCAGCGGCAGTGGCGTGACGGACAGCGACGGCAACCTGGTGGTGCCGCTAAACAGCTACGACTGGAACACCGTCACGGTGGAGGCCGGCACCTTGCCGCTCGATACTGAATTAGGGACGACCAGTCAGCGTGTCGTCCCCACCCACGGCGCCGTGGTGTGGATGCCCTTCGAGGTACTGAAGGTGCAACGCTACCTGCTCCAGGTCAGGACACGGGACGGCCGGTTTGTGCCGGGCGGAACCTGGGCGCGCAGCAGCAAGGGGACGCCGCTGGGCTTTGTGGCCAACAACGGCGTACTGATGATTAACGCGGTCGATGCCCCGGGCGCTATCACGCTCGGCCATTGCCGGATAGCCGCGGGCAAATTGCAAGCGACAGACAAACTACAGGAGATAACGTGTGACTAAGCGTATCCAGACAACCCTGCGTAGCCAGTGTGCTCACGCTTTTTTCAATCACCGCACCAGCCGGACGCTGGGACTGGGGCTGGCATTACTGCTGGGTGCCCAGAGCGCCTGGGCCTCCCTGGCGGCCGACCAGACCCGCTATATCTTCCGCGGTGACAAAGAGGCGTTGACCGTCACGGTGACCAACAACGACAAGACGCGCACCTTTGGTGGCCAGGCCTGGGTGGACAACATCGTGGAGAAAGACACCCGCCCGACGTTGGTGGTGACGCCCTCGTTCTTCAAGGTGAAGCCCCAGGGCCAGCAGACGCTGCGCATCATCGTCGCCGCAGACCATATGCCGCAAGATCGGGAGTCGGTGTACTGGCTGAACCTGCAAGATATCCCGCCGGCGTTGGAGGGCAGCGTCATCGCCATCGCCCTGCGCACCCGCCTGAAGCTGTTCTACCGCCCGAAGGCGTTGCTCGCCGGGCGTAAAGGGGCCGAAGGGGGCATTAGCTTACAGACCCGGCCGGACGGTAAAACCCTGCTGGTCAACACCACCCCGTATATCTACGCGATAGGCGGCCTGCTGGACGCCCAGGGACGCAAGGTCACACTAGACAGCGCATCGGCACAGAAGCTGTTGATGTTTATGCCGGGCGACTCGGTGGTGGTGAAAGGCAACGTGGTGCAGGTGGAATCCCTCAACGACTACGGCGAGCTGCAAACCTGGCGGATAAACCAGAAGGACAAGGCCACCTGGCCGCGCGCGAGCCAGGCGGCAAGTGAGAGCCAGGCAGCAAGTGCGAGCCAGACAGTAAGCGAGGGTGGGCGCCCGGCAGCGAGTGAGGGTGCGATGGCAGCGAGTGAGGGTGCGCCGCGCCCCGCACAGGGTTCATCCCGCCCGGCGACGGCGATGGCCGGCCAGGTGGCGCCTCTGGCCCAGGGGCAGCGTAACGCCTAACGCAGACGTAGGTAACGCGCATGATTAACCCCAATAGGGCAACGGTATTGACCGCGCTAACAGTCATCACAGAAGGAAAGGCACCCATGACGCTGCAACCCCGTTCCCACCGGCCGCAGAGCCGCGCTTACGGCGCTCTGCTGGCGCTACTGCTGCTGGCGAGCGGCGGCGCGTCGGCCGCCCCGGCCAGCGAACATGAGCAATACCTGGGGGTGGTGAATGGCCAGGTACAAGGCAACAGCCGGGTGACGGTCAAACGCACCCTGGGCGAGCCCATACTGTACCGGGCGCAGGCCCCCGCCGGCCTGCCGAGGCAACTGCTTATCCGCCACGCCACGCTACGGCCGGGCGACGGCGGGCGCGTCTACCTGACGGTTCGGCAACTGCTGCCCCGCGGGGGGGAAGAGGCACAGCTGACGCTCAAGGTGGGGCTGTACGTCGATGGCAAGGCGCTAGCCCTGGCGGCGACCCAGCGCGGCGATGAGGTGCTACTCAGCGTGCCGGCAGCGGCGCAACAGGTGGTGCTCCGCAGCGATGCGCCGGTCGAACTGGCGGTGCCGGCGAACTACCGCGGCCCGGTCCAGGTCGGCCTGGCGGTGGAGGATGGCCTGGCGGACTAATGGGGTAAATGCCATCGCACACCAGGGGTGGTGCTCGGAGCAAGCCATAACACCAGGGAAGCCTGTGGGGAAACGCGGGCGTGCATTGGGGTGAAAGGACGCCCCCTTTTTTAAACGATGAGGATAACCGTGATGAACGTCGTCGTAATGAAAAGCGCAATCAGGGCCGCACTGTTGCTCACCCCCGTGTTTTCGCCGCCGGTCCAGGCCGAGGCGTGGCAGGCGGGGAGCAACGGTGGCGCACTGGGGTTAGGCGGCGACCTGTACAGCACAACCTACACCCAAAAGTGGGCCTGGGCCGTGGGCTCTGGGCTAAACCATCTGAGTAGCCCACTGAATGCGATTGACCCGGCAAGCCGCACGGCACGCCTGGCGGTAAGCCAGAATACGCCCCTGTTACTGGGTAAGACGCTTGAAGCGTTTGCCGCACCAAAGCGTGGAGGTGTGGGTTCGATCCCCTTGATTAGCTTCAGTGATGGCGATGGCAAGAAAGTCGAACTGCGTTGCGCGGAGGGCGGTGATGGCTATCCCCGCGCCCATGATAATGGCCTTGCTTATATTGTGCTGCCCGTTAAAGACCCAGCCAATAATACCCCAATAGGCACAGCCAGACTGAATCTGACTTATGTGGGCGCATCGGCGCAGGGCGGAGCCAGCGGGAGTAATGGCAAGGTGTTCTCACTGTATGCGATGAATCAGGCTATGGCTTTTTTTGGGGCTTTACCGATTAACGTTAGTGGTGCCGAAATCCAGAACGGAGCGAACGCCGTTAGCCAGATAAGCGCATTAGGCGGCCCCAACTTATCGGCTCTGCTTGGGCAAATACAGGCGGTAAATAGCAATATCACCGCACTCACCCCGGCTACGAGTTCTTGGGTTGAATACACCAACTACAGCAATGGCACCGTCTTTTCGGCGGCCTATGCCCTGGGGTTTAAGGCGGGGCAAACGGTAGACGTGACCTTTAATCGGCGCCCGGCCCAGACAACGGCATGGACGGCGTCGCTGCGGATCAGCGTCACCTATAACTAATTCGTGTAAGACAGAAAGCAGTAATACGTAAGCAATAAGGATCTAATGATGAAGACGACGTTAAAGGCGCTCGCCTTGGTAACCGCTGCCGGGGTATCGGGCATTGCTAATGCGGCGGCACCAACTTGGGAAGATGGCACCACACAATTCAATAAAACCTTCACCGCCAGTGGAACGGTGCTGGGAAAAGAATTCTCGCAAAAATGGCAATGGGCTGTGGGGCCAGGGTTGCCTAATTTGCAAGGTGCCTTGAGCCAAGCTCAAGCTAGCAATGGAAATAAGGTAACCATCACCATTCCACAGGACACGCCTATATTGGTAGGCAAGACGGCAGAAGCGTTTGCGGTACCTGAGACATTTACACAAGGTGGTGTTGGTGCAATTCCTCATATTGTTTTTAAAAATGATGATCAAACAGTGAGTTTGGCCGATCCAGCGTATACGGGTGCGCCTGCATCTATCACTATTGATGTGAAAGATGCAGGCAATACTAAAATTGGTACGGCCAAATTAAATGTGATTACCGCGGGTATAGAAGTGGTGGGGAAAAGTGGTCTCGCGGCTCAGCAGAAAGTGCTTTATGGCCCTCATGATAACAGTATTTTTCGTGGCGGACTGCCAGTTAGCGGCTTGGTCGTGTCCAAAAATGTTACTGAGACTGCCACTACTGTCATGAGTTTTGGCGGTTTATCTCCGGACGAGATGAAAATACAAGTTGGGGCAAACACTCTTGCTCCCCAATACGGTGGCTGTTACGACGAAAACATGGCTTACGATAGTGGAGAGAAAGTATCAGCCTCATATGTCCTGGGCTTTAAAGCCGGAAATACTATCGAAGTGACTTTTGATGCCGGGAGAAAACCCTCAACCACAACTCAATGGACGGCTTCGTTGGGCATCCAGGTCACCTATGTTTAATCACAAAAAACAAAAGGGTGCCTAGCATGAGATTACGTTTTTTATCAATGCTTGTAGCCATGAGGCTTCGTTGGGCATCCAAGTTACCTATGTTTAATCACACTAAAAAAAGGGGGGCTAGTATGAGATTACGTTTTTTATCAATGTTTGTAGCCATGAGTGTGGCCGGAGTTGCTAATGCGGCGGCACCAACTTGGGAAGATGGCACCACACAATTCAATAAAACTTTCACCGCCAGTGGGACAGTGGTTGGTAAAGAGTTTATGAATGATTGGGAATGGGCCGTAGGCACAGGCTTGCAGGGACTGCAAGGTGCGTTAAGTCAGGCCACGACTACTAATGGAAATAAGGTAACCATCACCGTCCCGACGCTCACGCCGATTTTGGTGGGTAGGACGAGAAAGGCCATTCAGTCACCGTTTCCAGAAACGGATAACCTTGGTGTTGGATCTACGCCACATATTGCTTTTACTAGTGATGGGAGATCTGTGAAGTTAACAGGAGAGGGGGAAGAGTGGGAAGCGAAGGGGAAAGCATATCTTGATATTACTGTAAAGGATGCAAACACCTCAAGCAAGATTGGTACTGCGCGATTACATCTAACTTATGTGGGTGTGGCGGGTGAGGTCGATCTAAAAACTAATAAAAGCATTATGTATTCACTTTTCGCAAAGGATAATAATGCTATTTTTCTTGGTGGTTTGCCGACTAATGTTGGCGCTTCTGAATTTAGATCTGGAAGTGCAGCGGTCGCAATGACTGAAAAATTCGGTGGGTTATCTAAGCAAGAACTTTTAAAGCAACTGGATATACAACAATTTACGACAATAACCGAGGACAGCTCTAATTATGAGTTTCTGGTCGCTGGTTTTAAAGTCGCCGCCACCTACGCCTTGGGTTTTCAACCCAACCAAACCATTGATGTGACATTTGAGCAGGGAAAAGCACCTACGAGCACAACTCCGTGGACAGCCTCACTGGGGATACAAGTGACATATGTTTAATACCAAACCGCGTTTATTAACCGGCTAGAAAACAGGTTGAGCGCTACGCATCAACCTAGGGATTCTACACCTTAAATTTAGGATTCGAGCCTATCTCGGATAGTGACGGGCTGTTCTTATGCAGCTGAACTTTTTATTCCTCCATTTTATTGGGAGCATGGTATGAAAAAAACATTGATTGCACTGGCATTGGCCGCAACGGGCGTTTCCAGCGGGGCGTATGCGGCTGCTCAAAATCTTACTTGGACACCTGGTGAGATTAATCGACCCAATGCATTTAGCCTCGGCGGCACCTTCTACAGCGCTAACCATTTCAATGGTGAGTGGCAATGGGCCGTAGGGGGTAATTTAAGTGGGTTTAACAATAAACTAAGTGATATTTCTGATACCAATGGTGTCTATACAATGCCAGTTGCAGTGGCGGCTGATGCGCCTATCCTATTAGGCATGACAAAAAAGGCCTTTGGCTCTCCTCTCGCCAGCGGAGTTGGCGCTATTCCGCAGATTTCCTTTAAAGGTGCAAATAGCCAAAGTGCACATCTCACACCGAGCGCAACCCCAGGCCAGGGAACCATCACCATTCCGTTGATGCAAAATGGGAGTACGGGTGCCACGGCAACTCAATTAGGAACAGCAAAATTCACGGTAAAATATGCTGGGGTTAGCCTAGATGGAATATTCACCTCAGCGACTGGGCCTGTAACAGTTCAATCACTCTATTCAGCAGGGGCGACTAGCGGCATTTTTTTCGGCGGCCTACCTGCTGCTCAAAATGAGGTGCTTGCTAGCTCCAGCGCTGCACAAAATTTAATTGCAAAATTCTCTGGTCCAGCTCAATCCGACCTGGTCAGTCAAATAACCACAGCACTCACAGGTCTCACAAACCCAACCGTGAGTAATACAACTACTGCGGTTCAAGAAAATACCCAGCATAATGGCACAACTGAAGTTTTCGCTGCCGCTTATGCGCTGGGCATTGAAAAAGGCCAAAACATTGAGCTGACCTTTACCAGCAAACCCACCGCCACCACGGAGTGGAAAGCGCCGTTGCAGATTGAAGTGTCATACAACTAACCCCGTGATTAAACGCACGTGACTAAACGCGCGTGATTAAACGCATACGGTTAAACGTGTGTGGTGAGACATGAGCCATTAAACCCGTACCGCTACCCCGCGCCAGTAAGGCGATGCCGGGGGAGGCGGGGCGCTGGCGGCCTATTTTCCCGCGTTGCTTAATTCCTGTCGGGGAATAGGCCGCAATCCAGCACGCCGTTGTGGGGGAATAGCTTCCCCTTGGCGGCGTTATGCGGGTGCGCCATAACGGGCGGTTATCGTTCGTGAAAATACGCATCGGGCTAATGACGAATCACGTCATGGCTAATGACCGGCCTAACCGCGCCATCGCCGTTAATGACCGGGTAACCCCATGGCGGGGTAAGCCGTGGGGTTACCCCCATTTTCAGGCCCGATGAACCGCGCGAGTTACCTAAGGAGATAAAACAGGATGCATCACCCTATGTTCACTTACCCCAAAACCCTGCTGTCCGCCGCCGTGCTGGCGCTGGGCCTGTTTTATGCCAGCCATACCCAGGCTGACCTCCTCGATGGCGGTGAGGTCCAGTTTCATGGCTTTGTCACCGATACCGCCCCCAAATGGACCTGGCAGGTCAGTTCATCGGCGCAGTCGTGGCCGGTAGACAGCGCCGAGGCCCAACTGACAAACGGGATGCTGCGCTTCGATTTAAGCGATAAGGGCGCCTTACCCTACCTTGAAGGCTATCTGCATGAGGTCGCCCAGCGCGGTGGTCCGGGCTTAACCCCGCTGATTACCTTCAGCAGCGGCGGTCAACCGCTCACCCCGCTGGCGGGCGGCAATAGTCACGCCCAGCATTTTCGTGCCGCCGTCCCGGTCTATGACCCGGCGAGCGGTAAGGCCGTCGGCCGCCTCAGCTTCACCCTGGATCAGGCCATGGCGGTCAGCGCAGCGCGCCAGCTGGCGGGCGTCGCCGTGCCCAGCGGGATGACCTTGGTCAGCGGGCAGAGCGTCAGCGCGGTACAACCCGCCACCTTGCCCGCCGGGATACGCAACCAGTTGTCGGCCCTGTTGCTGATGAACCAGGGCTTTGGCCAGGGGATGAGCGCGGTCGGGAATGGTCAGGTGATTAACCAGGGGGTCTTGGCTGACGGGCGTGTGACCCGGTTAGCCGCCGCCTATGCCTCCGCGCTGTCGGCGTTTGAGTTGACCTTACCGGCCACTGGTACCCCCTCGCAGTGGCAGACGGGGTTGAACGTCAGCGTGACGGTGCAGTGAGGCGGAGAGAAGGAGAGCGTCAATGAAAGGTATTACGGGTTTATTACTGGCCGCCAGCCTGCTGCCTATGGGGGTCTTGGCCTGGAGCACCCCGGGTAAAGACTTTAGCGGCACCCTGACCCTGGGGGGCCCGGTCACCCATACCCGGAACCCCTGGTTATGGAAAATCGGCGGCGGCAGCCATGAGCTGCATGCGCCGCGCCGGGCGCAGTGGTCGCGCAATGGCCAACAGATTATCCCGGTTCCCCTGCCGGCGTTAACCCTGCTTTTGGGGAAGACCCGTGCCCCCGCCCCCGCGGGCGGGGTTGGGCTGGCACCGGATGTGACCTACGGCAAGGGGATAGCCGGTTTTTCCCTGCAATGGACCGCGCCCGGACAGGCGGAGGTCGTGCTGCCGCTTACCGGCGATAACCGCAGCCACCCCGGGCAACTGGTGTTCCGCATTGAGGCGGCCGCCCTGCTGCGTAGCCAGCCTGCCGCACCGAGCGCTACACCGACCGGCGGGGCGACGACGTCGTCCGCGTCCCACGCCGACGCCGCGCTCAACCAGGCGCTATATAACGACTTGCGCGGCAACGGCCTACCGCCGGCCGGCGCGATGCTGCCGCGCGAACAAACCGCCGCCCATTTACAGGCGATGTTTGCGGGCGAGGGGCCGGCCTGGTTAGCCACGCTACGCCTCCCTGGCGTAGCCGGACTGAGCCAGTTCCGTAATACCGCCTTGCACCAGGTCGAGGGGGTCTATGGCGCCCGGCTGGTTGCGGGCAGTGGCGAGCTGCGCTTAAACGGCGCTATCCCGGCGCACTGGCAGGTCTCTTTGCCGGTGAGTATCGACTATCCCTAACGACACCGCCGGGCTGACGCGTCGTGCGCCCGGTAAACATGGTGAGGCAGGTGTGCGTGAGTCGCCCTCCCTCGAGGTAAGCAAAGTCGGTAAGAGATGAAATGGAACGATTTATTCTGTCAGGTACCTGCTTTTATGAACTGAATGGGCTCCGCTACCTGCTGCAAGAGGCCGGTTACCCGGTTTTTGACGAGGTGGCGGTCAAGACCTTCAGCCCCGACGATGTGTTTGTATTGGCGCTGAGCGCCGAGCCTTTATTGGGCTGGGGACGTCATGTGCGCTATATCCGCCACTGCCGCCGCCGACTGCCTTGCCGCATGGTGGTGTTGGTTCCGCCGAGCCTCGGCACCTTACGGGTCTTTGACGGCACATGTCCGGTGATTTCCGGTCACCTGCCGAGGGCGGAACTGATAAGCCAGCTCCTGACGTTATGCCGGGACGCCTTGGCGCTCCCGCGCGAGCCGCAGAGCCCGTTCCGCCTGCTGAACGTTAAGCAGGGCGGCAGCCGGCGGCAATTACTACAGCAATACCGGGAGAACACGCCGCTGCGCAGAATGGCCAAGAGTGACTATTACCACCGCGGCCGCTTACTGGATGTGCTGGGGATAGAGAAAATGCAGACCTTGAGTATTGTCGGTCAAGAGCTGTTGAGCTGAGCAGCCATCCGCCTCGCCATTATGCGCGATGCCCGGCCCATTTTTACTATTGATTTATTTTGCGTTAACTCGTACTGGCGTCTCCCTTGGCGCCAGCCATTTTGTCAATATGAGGAACAATGATGAACAAGACCTTTATTGCTCTCGCATTAAGTGCCATCGGCATATTGGGCACCGCACACGCAGCGCCAGCCTGGGAGAGCGCTAACACCCGTTAATCCCACGTCCCCCCGATGAGTGGACGCAGTAGAGCGTTCTGGCAACGTCGCTGATGCGGTCGCCCCGAGGCAGCATCAGCATGGCGGTCAGCCTGTGGGCATGATTTTTGTCACGCGCTTTATGGATGATAGTTTTCTGCATCAGGCGTCGTTCAGTTCGGGAAATTGGTGCTATGATCGGCATCGCTCAGTCCGGTTGGTGGTTTTGATTGGTTTGGCGATTGATCAGCTCGTACCATCCGGGCTGAGTAGGTGATCTACTATTCCGCGCCGCTATTTAGGATGCATTATCGCCTTATAGTGGATCTCATTATTGCGTCATTAATTGACGATAAGGCGTACTTTTCGATTAGCCGAGTGTGTCAAACGAACGGCTATTTTGACTGTGGATTAATTAATCCTTTTCCTATTTAATTATCTCGGGTATATTTATCTCGGCTGTTTCTCCATAATTTATTCACAATTGGCGCATTTAGTCTTGCCTCTCCATAATTTATCCATAATTACGCGTTTCGGCCTATTCCCGCTTTCAGTTATTTACACTGCATGTAATTAATTGAATTCTTTTCAGCTATATTGATTACCAGACACACGATGAAGTCATCGCCCACGCGGGTTCGTGAATGTCGCTGGCGCTCATGGACTCATCGAGCAAGGCGTGCAGGATGATTGATGTTGGCGAGACGTCCTGACACCTAGCGGAACGCCAGCCTAAACCACAACAGATAAATTGATATTGAGGAACTCCTAATGCGTAAACTGACCGCTATGATTTTGGCTTCCACCTTGGCCCTGGGCGTTGGCGCCGCGAATGCCGCTGAGACGACGGCGGCCCCTGTGGCGAACGGCAACGGTAATGGTAACGGTATGGGGATGATGCATCACCCGGATATGAACCATCAGAATGGCATGATGCAGAAGAAGGGCAACCGTCACGGGGGAATGGGGATGTTGGCCGGCATCCAGTTGACGCCGGAACAGCGTCAGCAGATCCGCGACATCCGCCAGCAGTTCCATAAGGCTCATCCGATGCCACAGATGATGGATAACTTCAAGCAGATGCAGCAGCTGATCACCAGTGATAAGTTTGACGAGGCGGCGGCGCGCGCCCATATCGAGGCCAACAATAAGGTGCGCAACGATGTCGCCGTAGAGCGGATGAAAATGGAGCACCAGATTTATAGCTTGCTGACGCCGGCGCAGAAGCAACAGGTAAACCAGAACTTCGAGAAGCGTGTTCAGGTGATGATGGAGCGTCAAGGTAAGTTGAACCAATCACAGCAGTAATCGCGGCGGGTTTTCCCGTCGCCTGGGCGGGGAGGCCGTCTAAGGGGGACGCGGCGTGTGGGGCGCCGCGTCTGTGTCTGCGTTTGTCGTTCTTGTGGGCCGGCATACGCCGGTTACGGTGCGCTTGCCTAGCCCCACAGCGTTTGGATACTCACTGCCCAGCCCAGCCCAGCCCAGCCCAGCCCAGCCCAGCCCA
>NZ_BAUC01000050.1 GCF_000474215.1 Edwardsiella hoshinae NBRC 105699 = ATCC 33379
CAAACGCGGCAGATACTCGGGCGGCAGACGCGAGTCGCCCGCTTCAGCGACAAAGACGGGCAGGCCAAAAGCGCTCTGCTCAACCTTATCCAGTGCACCATCCAGCACATCCGCGACCGATAGCACCACAGCGGCGACGTCGGTAAGGTCGCTCTCCGCAATAGCGACTGTCATACGTGAGGTATTAAAATATGTCCTGATATTTAGGCTTACTGCAATTTTCAAACTATTCATATAACCCACTCTTATATATTTATTTCACGCAAAATAATCCCTTGGGTTTAAATTTAATTAAACCCATAACCCACAGCACTTTCTCACGGCAAGACTTACCCACAATGATTTATAAATATAAATCATTGATGCTAATGGAATAAGCCATACCAGGCAGCCCAAAGCTACCGTGACGACAAGCGTTTATCGAGGTGCGTCAATAAAGGACTGTCCGCATGAGTACTTCGCGTCTAATACACGGAAATACAGCAACGGAAGAAGAAACATGACACTCCGCGACAACGGATGTCATGACATGAGGAGAATTATCTGATATTGAACAGATGAAAATCAAAGCAACTGCGGTGCGCCATCATCATAATATGCGTCACCCGCCGGATATGTGGCCAAAATCGATTGTTATTTTCCATTTTAATTTCCCCTTTTACCTGGAAACCGACTCCATTGTAACCAACTGCCCGTGGACTACTGTGACACACATCACTAACATATCGCCAATTTGGCGATATATCGATCTAAAAAACAAGCATTATTGCATATAAATTCACCTTAAAATAACCAAAAAACAGAGAATAGATCTGTTTTACAACATAGCCACGTACCATGTACGACGCATAACACCGTAAAAATCGGTCAAACGCTACCGCTGAGCAACAAAAACAGCACAGAAAGCCAACATTGGCATTATTGACAATAAAAGTATTTATTATGAATAAATATTCATGATAACTATTTTTACAACAACTCTATTCTGTGATAGCGATCGTAGAAATATGCATTATACCGCCAACCAGCGTCGACGCGGCCTGTGCAGGCCATCCCCTTGAGCCGCGATCGCCAGCACAATAAATAGGCACTCGCACAGCGCGGTGGGAAATAACGTTGACGCCGAGGCTAGAATCGGGTTTAATGCGCCTCGTTGCCCGGATAGCTCAGTCGGTAGAGCAGGGGATTGAAAATCCCCGTGTCCTTGGTTCGATTCCGAGTCCGGGCACCACTTATTCTGAAAACCCTGCCTGATGGCGGGGTTTTTGCTTTTCCGGTTACGGTGGATTTTTGGTCGTTGCAACACGTTATTTGTTTGCTGGATTTCTCGCCATTTTCGCAAATGTTCGTTACTTTTAGACACATTAACACTCTCTGATGTGCCTTTTCCTTACCTCACAGCTACGCTCTTTCTACGATCCTCTACGATTTCCTTCTCTTAGAATATTCATCATAACGCAGAAAACACGAGGAAAATGGGGGATAGATTTATCATTATTTAACAATAAGTTATTTATGACTTCCCCAGGGAGGTCGTAGGGAATGCCCTTTCAGATCCGGGGAAAAACTGAACCCACCCACTCCTCTGATCAAGCGGGGAGGCCTACCGCTCCTCCCCGGTAATAATTCTATTTTTTCTTTATGATTCTTACCATTACCAGAATCCTCCATCCTCCACGCCATCATAAAATAATTTATCAAGAGTGATACTAATTAAGCTAAACGCATTGGACTGTTAAAGCTGATTGCCCGCTCTGAGCGAGAAGCGGAAGTTCGCTTTGAAAAGCCCAGGAGCATTGTCGCAGATGATGATGAAGCGGATCAGACTAACCAGGGTGTTAGTACTTCTTATCAAAATGATCTGGTATGGAAATGAATCACTATTGTAAATTTAAATTTACTATAATAAATTTAAGTGGGCTCATTTTGTATGTAAATACACAAAATAATGACCACGTTAAGGTAGAGAAATGTTAAAAATTAGAATGTCACGTCCATCTGAGGCGTCAGAAATCATCCAAATTTGGAAAAATTCTGTAGATGCTACGCACGATTTTCTGATAGCCCACGACCGACAAGAGATCGAAAAAGAAGTTGTCAGCTTTTTTTCAGAAACCCCTGTACTGGTAGCAGCAAATCAGGAAGACCAAGCGCTCGGATTCATGTTTTTGCATGAGGGCCACCTGGAAGCACTTTTTGTCGATGCTTCTGCTCGCGGACTTGGCGTCGGAAAACGGTTGATCTCACATGCACTGGCTCTGCATCCTGATTTAAGCGTCGATGTAAATGAACAAAATCAGCAAGCTGTAGGGTTTTATCAGCATATGGGCTTTCAGCTTTCGGGTCGTTCCGAACGGGACAATCAGGGAAGACCCTACCCCCTATTACACTTAAGCAAAGCTCATGTGATGTAACCCCTTTAGTAAAGGCAATATCATTAATTTTTTTGACTAAAAGCGACGATGTAAGAATAGCTCTGTTCGCTATCTGCGATTACTCATTTGATACTGGCTTGCAAAGGTAAGGGCAAGACAGTCACCGGCTTGTAAACGATGGGGCTGATGATTGACCTGAAAATCAAGTCTCCCGCTCAACTGGACTGACGCCCGAGCGTTGGGCAAGCGCTGTTACAGTCAAGTTGCGAGCCTTTCTATGGTTAAGTAATAAACGTGCAATGTCGCTATCTACTATCTGATTTTTAGATTTTTTATCCATTTCCACTCTTACTTTCGCCCGTCTGATTATGCCATTACATGAATTGAGCTAAAATAGCTGATCTTATAAGTCTAAATATTCAGGTTTTCGAAAAATTCGATTATCGCTTAGACCTACCTATAACCCTAGCGTAAGGCTTGGCAACCGTAACGATTGCCATTGCAGCTCTATGGATGCCCCCCCAAACCGTAGGCGAATACGCTCCTTGTTACCAACCGTGTGAAAGTACCCCCCTATCCGATACCTGAAATCAGATTCAGGGGTTAATCTGCTCGGCTGATCCGGGAGAGTCTGTGATTGCTTTTTATACAGTTGTAACGGTTAAAATCCTGTACAAACGGGGTATAGGCAATCGGGTGATAGCTAGAGCACGGGGATATCCCATCATACCGTAAGAGCCTCAATACAGGATGAAACCATCTTCCATCATACGCCATCACCGTGCCACAGCACTAACCTGAGGAGGCCCCCACGCCATGCGTGGTGGCGCGCCAGCTCACGCTAAATCAACATCTTTACAGCCAAAAAACCAGGTAATGATAAAGCCGGCGAGATAAGAGAGTAGTATCCCAACGACATAAACCGCCATACCGGCGAAAATCCCTTGTCGGGAGGTCATCAAAGGAATGGCGACCAGGCCGGATGGACCGAATACCGTATTCAGACCAACCGGTAACCCCAGCCAAGCTACCAAACCGATAAAGAAGCCCCCTACCGCGCCGCCGAAACAGGCTGTCACGAATGGCTTGATGCGCGGCAATGTAACGCCATAGATCAGCGGCTCGCCAATACCCAGCACGCCGGGAAAGAGAGCACCTTTAATTTGGTTACGCAGCCGCGATCCTTTCCCTGCGCGGCAAAACAGCGCCAATGCGGCCCCGACCTGCCCTGCCCCAGCCATCGCGAGGATAGGAAACAGCGCATTAAATCCCTGGGCATCCATCAGCGCAAAATAGACCGGAACAAAGCCTTGATGAATACCGAAGACCACGGCGATCAGAAACAACCCGGCCAGTAACGCCGTTCCCAGTGGATTACCATTGAGGTGCAAAAACAGCCAGGACATACCTTTAAATAGCACGCCCCCAACCGGCATGATGACCACATAGGTGATCGCTCCGCTGAGCAACAGCGTGATAGCCGACGTCAGAATCATATCCAGATTATCCGGAATGACACGGCGGACCTGACGCTCGATCCATGCCCCCAACATGCAGGCTAATAGCACCCCGATGATATTTCCGCGCGGATCGATGGTCAGATTAAAGAAGGTTTCCATGCCAGCGTAGTAGCCAACATGTCCCTCTGGGGTATAACGCAAAAGAAAGAGCGAAGCGATGATCGCGCCGTTTACACCGCTGCCACCAAAAGCCTTTTGGGTGTTAAACCCGATCAAAATACTGAGAAAGGTAAACAGACCGACGCTAAAGACCTTCAGGTAGGCAATCAGAGCGGTCAACCACGCGATCGGAGGTTGCCCCTCAACCTGCCAGGTCTGTTGCAACAAGGTCGCGGTACCCAGCAAGAGGCCGGCAGCGATGAAGCCCGGGATCAACGGGGTGAAAATCGTCGCGAACTTAGTGAGAAAGTTATGTATCGCGCTATGCTGGCGAGCCTTTCTCTGGCGTTTATTCTGGCTGGCGAGGGTCTGCAAATCCGGCGTCTCCGCCGCAGGTGGCTGCGCTTCACTCGTGGCCTGGAGCAAAGCATTCATCATCTCGCTCGCCGTTTGCGCCTTACCCGGTCCTAGGATGATTTGTAGCTGATCGTCGCCATGCACCACGCCCAGCACCCCAGGAACCCGTTCTAACGCCGCCAGTTGGATCCGATCGCGAGCCTTGAGGGTGAGCCGGAGCCGCGTCATGCAGTTAGCGCACTGAAGGATATTATCGCGACCACCACTTAGACGTAAGATCTGCGCCATCATCGCGGCCGGCATCGAGGCCTGGTTCTTCATATTACGTCCTCGGTAAGGCGTGACGGATAAATCCGTGATGCTGCGCCAACATCGCGCTGGCTTCTTCGGCCGATACGCCGCTCAATAGCATCAGAATGGCGGTCTTACAGTGACGATGGCAGGCATTCAGCGCCGCTTCAGCCTGATGCGCATCACACTCCGTCGCCGCCATCACAATGTTCACCTGGCGTTGCAGCAGCTTGGCGTTAGTCGCCGCGACATCCACCATCAAGTTGCCGTACACCTTGCCGCTACGGATCATCGCCCCGGTGGTGATCATGTTGAGCACCAGCTTCTGTGCGGTTCCCGCCTTCATCCGTGAAGAACCGGTGATCACCTCCGCCCCGACGAGCGGCTCGATGGCGATATCTGCCGCCCGACTCATCTCACTACCGGGATTACAGACAAGCGCCGCCACCGTCGCGCCTTGTTGTTTCGCGTAAGCCATGGCGCCTAGCACATAGGGCGTGCGTCCGCTGGCCGCAATACCCACCAGAACATCCTTAGCCGTGAAGTGCAGATCGCGCAGATCCCGCTCCCCCTGCCCACGATCATCTTCGGCATTCTCCACCGCAGCGAGGATCGCCGGGGGGCCTCCCGCGATCAATCCCACCACCTGCTGGGGTGGCGTCCCATAGGTTGGCGGACACTCACTGGCATCTAAGATACCAAGACGCCCCGAAGTTCCCGCACCGCAGTAGATCAGACGCCCACCCAGAGCAAACGCCTCGACCACCTTATCCACCAGTTGTGCAACCTGTGGCAAGGTGGCCTCGACCGCCAAGGCGACCCGTTGATCCTCCACATTGATCACCCGGAGCATCGCCAAGGTGGAGAGGGTATCGATCGCCGCGCTGGCCGGATTACGGCTCTCTGTCACCATCTGGTTTAAATTCATCTTCATCGTCCCCGTAGAAATCCGTCATCGCGTTAGGATATGGAATATCTTATTCCTTAACGGCGCGAGCAATCACGAAAAATTATGCCAAACGAGATATGACGACACGACGGCGGGATAATAAAAAACAATTTACATTCAATGCATTAATGGTTTTTTCATTACCGCGTTGGACGGTCTCCCTGTGGGGGAGGCCGTCCATAGTGAAGCTAAGCAGATGCGCACTGACTCAACGGTAGAGATAGTTAATCCACGGTAAACAGATAAACAGGTAAGCCAGCAGGTTGACCAGACCAAAGATCGCGCCCAAACGCCAGAAGTCTTTCGAAGGCAGATAACCACTGCCAAAATAAATCGGGCTGGGGCCGGTACCGTAGGGCGTGATAATTCCCATGATCCCCAATGACAAGGACATCGCCAGGGAGAAGGCCATCATGTTGATACCATGGATATCCATCGCCGCCGCGATCATCACCGGAACCAATGCGGTGGCATGGGCCGTGGTGCTGGCGAAGAAATAGTGCAACAGATAGAAACACAGCAACAGCGAGACGCAGGCCACGTCGACCGACATACCATTCAGGTACTGGGAGATCAACAACCCGAACCAGTGGACAAAGCCGACTGCGGAGAGACCGGAGGCCAAGGAGACCAAGGTGCCAAACCAAAATAGGGTGTTCCAGGCGGCCTTATTGCCGATCACGTCGTCCCAGGTGATCACATTACTGACCAGCATCAGCGCGATGACCAACAACGCGGCGATGGCAGAGTTGATAAAGCCGGAGCCGAATACCCATAGCAGCAGGGCTAAGATGACGAATACCAGCAACAGCTTCTCACGCTGTGACAAGCCACCCAGATTCGCCAACTCCTGTTTCGCCCATTTGGGGACATCATCATTGACCTTCACCTCCGGCGTATACAGCCAGTAACCCAGCAGCGGTGTCAGCAGCCACAATACGATGCCGCACGGTAAGAAGGCGATAAACCAACTGCCCCATGAGATTTGCAGGCCCGTCATCTGATTGATCAGCGCACTGGATAACAAGTTCGGCGCCAACGCGGAAAGGAACATCGAGCTGGTCACACAGGTGATCGAGATAGAGACCCACATCAAGTAGGAGCCGATGCGTCGCGCGCTGGGATCGTTCGGCTTAGAGTCATATAACGGAGGAAGGTTGCTGATCACCGGATAGATGGTCCCGGCACTACGCGCCGTATTCGACGGAGTAAAGGGGGCCAGCACCAGATCGGCGATGGCGATGGCATAACCCAGCGTCAGCGAACGGCGACCAAGCGACTTGACCAACATCAGAGAGATGCGCCGCCCCAGGCCGGTCTTCTCATAACCTAACGCGAACATGAAGGCACTGAAGATTAACCATACCGTGGAGTTTGAGAATCCGGAAACCGCCCACTTAAAGGCTGCCGAAGTCGCATGGAAGTGGGCCGCTGTCAGTTGCTCCGGAGAGAACAACACCCAGCGGCCCAATCCCGCGATGATCACCACAGCCATTAAGCCAATCACCGCTCCGGGCAATGGCTCCAGGATCAAGCCAACGATCGAACCGATAAAAATCGCGAAATAGAGCCAGGCATGATGGCTCAGCCCCGCCGGGGCGGGGAGACAAGCTAACACCGCCCCTACCACAAAAGGTATCAATAACAAATAACCTTTTTTCATACTAAACCTCAGCGAAAAGAATAAACAACATCATTAAGCTAATGATGAAGAAGATGATACCAAGACCGTTATTATCACCGGTCGCGACAGTTGCCTATCAGCCTTAATACGCATGGCTGTCGCGTTCGTGCTATGCCTGATAAATAGCATGATGAGTGCGATAAGATGGCCAGCAATTTCACTATTACTCTGAATCAGAAGCATCTCACTTATCAGATGGCGCCAGTCCGCGGCATCGTATTACATCGAAGGGAACACGCCATAGCACCGTCGACAAATAAGCCATCTTGCTAGCAAATAAAAATCATACAGCGCGTTAAGTGCACCGGGCATAATAGATGACAAGACTATTCAAGAATAATATGGGATATGTCTCCCCCCAGCATTGATACTTATTTCAACAAGACTTCAGGTGTATCAACGAGAGAAATAGTGTGAGGCTATTTCTAATTTATTACATTACCCTTGAGTATAATGACAGTCAGAAAACATTTGTAAGTAAATCGCTATCTCTGTATCGCTTTATCCTTGGTGAAATAGCTATATTCCACACCAAGCATGAGGCTATGCCGCGTAACGCCGTGAGCACCGAACTCGCCTCACCAACGGTGAACATCGCCGTTTTTCTTCGCATATCAGATGTTACTGAGATGATATCGCCACAACCTCCACCCACTCTCCTCAGCCAAAATATTGAGGATGGTTTGCATTTTTATCCTCTTTACCAATTCTGGAGCCGCTACATCTTGATCCATTGATGCGGAAAGAAATCCTGCCACGTTCAGAAAAAAATATCACTATCAGCCAACAATAAAGAAAGCGCCATCTTTATTTAATATCGCACATGAATATTCTTATAAGAATATCACTATGTTAGCTACTCACTGAAAAATCTCGCCATACCCGAAGAGTACATCCAGAATGACAAAACCAAAAAATAACCACGGCCATTACTGGCTAATTTCGTTATTTATACTATTTACTAAATTGGCAATGTTTTGTAATTAGCGAAATAAAGCGATATTGTAAAAAGGAAAAGTCAGCAACTAACAAACTGATAACATTGATTGGTGGCGAGCACTATACTCTCAGCTCACCGTTGGTTATGTGGCTTCGCAGACAAAATGTATCATCGATATATAAAAAGGCGTCGATATGAGTAATCAAGCATTAGACCCAAAAAACTCACGAGTGTTACAAAACTGGGACCCCGAAGACGAAAACTTCTGGAAAACGACCGGTAGCGGCATCGCCAAGCGCAACCTCTGGGTATCGGTATACTGCCTAGTGTTAGCATTCTGTATCTGGATGGTATTCAGCTCCGTCGTGATTAAGCTCAACCACATCGGATTTAACTTCACCACCAACCAACTCTTCTGGCTGGCTGCCTTACCCTCTATCTCCGGTGCTATCCTGCGTATTCCTTTCTCCTTCGTCGTCCCCATCTTCGGCGGACGACGCTGGACTACACTCAGTACCGTGTTGCTGCTGATCCCAAGCGTCTGGCTAGGCCTCGCCATTCAGGACCCGCATACCTCCTTCTACTCCTTCGCCTGTATCGCCATTCTCTGCGGCATCGGCGGTGGTAACTTCGCCTCCAGTATGGCGAATATCAGCTTCTTCTTCCCCAAACGCCTACAAGGTTATGGACTGGGGATTAACGGCGGGTTAGGTGATGGCGGCATCGGGGTAGTCCAGTTGTGTGTCCCGTTGGTCATCGGCTTCAGCTTGTTCGGCAGCCTCGGCGGCGCCCCACAGCAGGTCGACCACAGCACGGCGATTTGGCTACAAAACGCGGCTTTCCTCTGGATCCCGTTCATCATTGTCGGCTGCCTGGCCTCCTGGTTTATGATGAATGACATCGCAGGAATGCACTCCTCGCTCTCTTCGCAATTCGTGATCCTGGGGAAAAAGGACACTTGGATCACCAGCCTGATTTACCTGGCTACCTTCGGCTCCTTTGTCGGCTTCTCTGCCGGTTTCGCCCTGCTGACCAAGACCCAGTTTCCCGAGATCAACATCATCGACTATGCCTTCGTCGGACCATTGCTGGGGGCGATCGCTCGCCCGATCGGCGGTAAGCTCTCCGATAAGTTCAGTGGCTATCGCATCACCCAGGTCGCATTTCTGTTTATGATCATCTTCAGCCTGTTGATCGTCCCGACCTTACCGGGTGAAAACGGCGGCGGCTCCTTCATCCTGTTCTACATCGTGTTCATGGGGTTGTTTATCTTCACCAACCTCGGCAGCGGCTCCAGCTTCCAGCTGATTTCCCAGATCTTCCACCAGAAGTCGGCGCAAGAAGCGCAACAACAGGGCATGCAAGGTAAACGAATCGACCAGTATGCCGACGTGATGAGCTCAGCCGCGCTCGGCTTCACCTCGGCGATCGGTGCCTTCGGCGGCTTTATTATTCCCAAAGCCTTCGGTAGTGCCATCAGCCTGACGCATTCAGTCCTGCTGCCGCTGATCTGCTTCGGCGTATTTTACCTGCTATGCATGATCGTCACCTGGCTCGCCTATGGACGGCATCATTAATCGCCCGGGGGAACTGACATGAGCACCTTGCTAAAAAAGATCCGCTATTTCACCGCCGGGAAACCCATCGCGGCCAACGCCCACGAGCTGTATATGCGGGATGACTCGGCCTGGGAGCAGAGTTACCGCAGCCGCTGGCAGTACGATAAGGTGGTACGCTCCACGCACGGCGTCAACTGTACCGGCTCCTGTAGCTGGAAAATCTACGTCAAAAGCGGGCTGATCACCTGGGAGACGCAATATACCGATTACCCGGAAACCCCCATCGATCTGCCTAACCATGAACCGCGTGGCTGCCCGCGCGGAGCCAGCTATTCCTGGTACATTTACAGCGCCAACCGGATTAAGTACCCACTGATGCGTCAGGCCCTACGCGATCTGTGGCGTGAGCTACGGGCGCAGCACCCGGATGCGGTCGATGCCTGGCAAGCCATTCTGGACGATCCCGCACTGGGGCAACGCTACAAACGTGAACGCGGAATGGGGGGACTGGTGCGTGTCTCTTGGCAAGAGGCCAACGAGCTGATCGCAGCGGCCAACATCGCCACCATCAAGCGTTTCGGTCCCGACCGGGTCGCTGGCTTTTCGCCGATCCCGGCGCATGCCATGTTGTCGTTTGCTTCAGGCTCTCGTTACCTGTCGCTGATCGGTGGTACCTGCTTAAGCTTCTACGACTGGTACTGCGATCTGCCGCCCTCCTCGCCACAGACCTGGGGGGAACAGACCGACGTACCAGAGTCCGCCGACTGGTATAACGCCCAATATCTGGTGATGTGGGGCTCCAACGTCCCGCAAACCCGTACGCCAGACGCTCACTTTATGACCGAGGCGCGTTACAACGGTACCAAGGTGGTCGCCGTCAGTGCCGACTACGCAGAGAACTGCAAGTTTGCCGACGAATGGCTGGCACCACGCGCCGGGAGCGATGCTGCCTTGGCCCTGGCGCTGGGACAGGTGATCCTACAGCAGTTCTATCTACAGCAACCCTGTGACTACTTCATCAACTACGCCAAACGCTTCACCGACTTCCCGACACTGGTGCTGCTCACTCCTTGTACTCAACGGGAGAATAGCTACCGCTCGGGACGCTACCTGCGAGCCGCGGATCTGGCGCAGTGGGCCGAGCAACCCTTAGCCCAATGGAAAACCCTCGCGCTGGATCAAGGCTCACGCCAAATCGTGTTGCCGCGCGGCTCGGCGGGCTTTCGTTGGGATCGCAGCGGACAGTGGAACACCATCCAGCAGGATGCGCTCAGCGGGGCGCCGATCGACCCCTTGCTCAGCCTCGCCGAACTGGGCGAAGGCGAGGTCTGTATCGTGCAGCCCGATTTCAGCGCTCCGGCCGATCAGAAAGCCTATACCTTAGGACGCGTCCCAGTACACTGGATCATCAATGCCGAAGGGAAGCGTCTTCCCGTTGCTACGGTCTTCGACTTGATGTTGGCCCATTACGGTCTACGACCGGCCGACGGCAGCGCTCCCGCAGAGGATGCCCCCTGCTCCCCAGCCTGGGCTGAAGCCATCACCGGCGTGCCGCGCCAGCAGATCACCCGCCTGGCACAAGAGTTCGCCAACAACGCCCGCCTGACCCATGGCCGCTCCCTGATCATCGTCGGTGCCGGGATCAACCACTGGTTCCATAGTGATATGACCTACCGTAGCATCATCAACGTGCTGATGATGTGCGGCACCATCGGTGTCAACGGTGGCGGCTGGGCACACTATGTCGGTCAAGAGAAGCTGCGGCCCCTGGCCGGCTGGGCCCCGATCGCCCTAGGTGGCGACTGGCAAAGCCCGGCCCGTCTGATGAACGGGACCTCCTTCTTCTATAACCACACCAGCCAGTGGCGCTACGAAAACGTCGATGCCCACACGTTGCTGTCGCCGCTAGCCGAACGCGACCAGTTCCCGCACAGTCTGATTGACTATAACGTCATCGCCGAGCGCCTCGGTTGGCTGCCCTCCTCACCCCAGTTGGATCGTAACCCGCTCACCCTGGCCGCCGAGGCGGCAGACGGCGACGTTAAGGCCTCGGTCGAACAGGCACTGAAAGCGGGGACGTTACGCATCGCCAGCGAAGATCCCGACGCGCCGGGCAACTATCCGCGCGTCCTGTTTGTCTGGCGCGCCAACCTGCTCGGCTCCTCCAGTAAGGGACACGAGTATTTTCTCAAACACCTGCTGGGTACCCATCATGGGGTGATGGAGCAAGATCTACAAGAGAAGGGCCTCCCCCTACCACAACAGCTCACCTGGCGCGATAGCGTCGAAGGCAAACTCGACCTGCTGGTTACCCTCGATTTCCGCATGTCGACCACCTGCCTCTATTCGGATGTGATCCTGCCGTCGGCTACGTGGTATGAGAAGGAGGACCTAAGCAGTACCGACATGCATCCTTATGTGCATCCCTTTACTCGCGCCATCGACCCGATGTGGGAGGCTCGCGCCGACTGGGATATCTTCAAGGGGATCGCCCAACAGTTTTCCGCCCTCTGCCCCGGTCATCTGGGCAAAGAGCGCGATGTGATGCTAACGCCGCTGTTGCACGATTCGCCGGCCGAGTTGGGCCAAGCCTACGGCGTCCGTGACTGGAAAGCGGATCCGCAAGCCTTCGTCGCCGGGAAGACCGCGCCGGCCATCAATGTGGTGGAGCGTGACTATCCGCATACCTATTTCAAATATACCCACCTCGGCCCGGCGCTGGCGGCGCATGGCAACGGTGGCAAAGGGGTACATTGGGATACTGGAGCGGAGATCGCGGCATTATGCGCCCGCCTCGGTAGCGAGAATCTGGAGGGGGTCGGCCCTTGTGCCAACATGCAAGAGGCCACCCAGGCATTGGAAGCTATCCTGACACTGGCACCGGAGACCAACGGTCAAGTCGCCGATCGGGCCTGGCGCGATCTGGCGGCGAAAACCGGTCAAACGGCAATCGCCGAGCTAGCGGCGGACAAGAAAGGCGTGCATTACCGCTTCGCCGACATCCAGCGCCAACCTGGTCGGGTGATCGCCAGCCCGCTGTGGTCCGGCATCGATAGCGATCAGCATGCCTACACCGCAGGCAGCCTGAACATCACTCACGCCGTGCCGTGGCGTACTCTGACCGGTCGTCAACAGGCCTACCAGGATCACGCCTGGATGCAGGCATTCGGTGAAAACTTCCCTTGCTATAAGCCGCCGCTGGATACCCAGAGCTGCCGCAGCGTGCGCCAGCACAGTGCCAACGGCCAACCGGAGTTGGTGTTGAACTTTGGAACCGCGCACCAGAAATGGGGGATCCACTCCACCTATACCGATAATCAGATCATGCAGACTCTCTCCCGCGGGGGACCGCTGATCTGGATCAGCGAGCACGACGCCCAACGCGCCAGCATCGCCGATAACGACTGGGTTGAGCTGTTCAACGCCAACGGCGCCATGGTGGCGCGAGCGGTGGTCAGCCAGCGCATCCCCGCCGGATTAGCGCTGATGTATCACGCGCAGGAGCGTACGCTGAACATGCCGCTCTCCGAAGTCACCGGTGAACGCGGAGGGATCCACAACTCCATCACCCGGATTTGCCCCAACCCGATCCATATGATCGGCGGCTATGCCCACCTGTCCTGGGGCTACAACTATTACGGCACCATCGGCTCCAACCGGGACGAGACGGTGATTATTCGCAAGCTTAGTCAGGTCGAATGGGACTGATACCGAGCGGGAAGAGGGAGAAAAATATGAAGATTCGTGCACAGATTTCCATGGTGCTAAACCTCGACAAGTGCATCGGTTGTCACACCTGTTCGGTGGTGTGCAAGAACGTCTGGACCAGCCGTGAGGGGATCGAATACGGCTGGTTCAACAATGTCGAAACCAAACCGGGACGCGGCTTTCCCCGTGATTGGGAGGATCAGGCGAAGTGGCATGGCGGCTGGCAACGCACCGCGAACGGGCTGACCCCGCGTATGGGCGGCAAGTTAAGCCTACTGGCCAAGATCTTCGCCAATCCACATATGCCGTCGATCACGGACTACTATGAACCCTACTCGTTCGACTATGCACACCTCCATACTGCTCCAGCTGGAGCGCGCCACCAGCCGACGGCACGCCCCTACTCACTGCTCACCGGTAAGACCCTGGAAAAGATCGAAGGCAGCGCCAACTGGGAGGATGATCTGGGCGGTGAGGCCCACGTCCGCCAAGGCGACCCGAACCTGGAGGGATTGGACAAGCAACTGTACGCCCAATTTGAGCAGACATTCATGATGTATCTGCCGCGCTTGTGTGAACACTGCCTCAATCCGGCCTGTGTCGCCTCCTGCCCCAGCGGCGCCATCTACAAACGTGCCGAGGATGGCGTAGTCTTGATCAACCAAGATCAGTGCCGCGGCTGGCGTATGTGTGTCAGCGCCTGTCCCTATAAGAAGATCTACTACAACTGGAAGAGTGGTAAATCGGAGAAGTGCATCTTCTGTTATCCGCGTATCGAAGCCGGATTGCCGACCCTGTGCTCCGAAAGCTGCGTCGGACGCATCCGCTACATCGGCGTGATGCTGTACGACGCCGAAGCCATTCCCGCCGCGGCCGCCGTGGACGACCCGCATGATCTGTACCAAGCCCAGATGCGGCTGTTCCTCGATCCGCACGATGCGCAGATTATCGAACAGGCCCGACGCGACGGGATCAGCGACGATATTCTGGCGCATGCCCAGCGTTCGCCAGTCTATCGCCTGATCAAGGAGTGGCAGTTGGCGCTGCCGTTACATCCTGAGTTTCGCACCCTACCGATGGTCTGGTATGTACCGCCCTTGTCACCGATCCGTTTCGATGATCACACCCTAGCGCCACCGCACGACATCCGGCTGGCGGAGCTGGAGCAGATGCGTATTCCTATCCACTATCTAGCTCAGTTGCTGTGTGCCGGCGACCGCCAGCCCGTTGAGCGAGCCCTGACGCGACTGATCGCCCTACGCCACTACCGCCGTAGTCTACTCAGCCCCCAGGCCACGCAGTGGCTACAGCAGGCGGAGCTCAGCAGTGAGCAAGCCGAAGCGATGTACCGCCTACTGGCTTTGGCACCCTACCATGAACGCTTCGTCATCCCCAGCGGTATGCATCAACCGGCGAGCGGCCATGAGTACATCGAACACGGCAGTTGTGGCTTTAGTTTCAACACGCCGCACGATGTCGCGGGTACCAATCTCACGGGTTATCGCCCTGACGATCGTCTGGTCATCAACCTGCGGAGTAAGGAGTAAGCCATGCTAAGCCTGTTAATTGTGGCGCGCCTGTTAGAATACCCCGATGAGGCGCTATGGCAGGCACGTGACGAGCTGGCGTGTGCGCTCACGCAGTGTCCGGAGTTATCCGAGGCAGATCGCGCGTTACTGGCCGACTTCATCCACCACTACTATCTCGCCCCCCTGACAGAGCGGCAGAGTGAATACGTCGCCCAATTCGACCATACTCGGCGCTGCGCCCTGTATCTGTGTGAGCATCAGTTGGCCGAATCCAAAAACCGCGGTCAGGCGATGGTCAACATCCTCCAGCACTATCAGCAGGCGGCACTGATCCCGGCGGTACGGGAACTGCCCGACTACTTACCGATGGTGCTGGAGTTCGCCTACCTACAGGATCAACACGCCCCCGGCGAGGGACACCGTATCCTGACACAGATCGCCGACGTGGCGCAGATCCTCTACCAGCGTACCAAGACGGGGCGCTATGGCGCGCTGTTTCTGCTGTTATTGCATCTTGCCGGACGGCAAGCGGAAACACGGGAGGAGCTGGCGCCGGCGCCGGATATCGACGCCGAATGGGAGCGGGCACACGCGCCAGCCCGCGTCGAATTGCCCGCCCTGCCGCACGAGCACGCAACGACGGTGCATTATCTCAATCTGGGGCGATAAGGAGGATTGTATGTCCGCACTATCCTATTTTTTATTCAATATCTATCCCTATATCGCCATCACAGTGCTTGTGCTGGGCTGCCTCTACCGTTTCGACTACGGTCAGTACACCTGGAAGAGTGGCTCCTCACTACTGATGGCTAACGGCCGCTATAGCCGCTATGCCCTCAACCTGTTCCACATCGGCATGTTAGGGGTCTTCTTCGGCCACGTCGTCGGACTACTGACGCCACGCTCCTGGTATCAGGCTTATATCTCCGACCAGACTCACCAGATCCTGGAGCTGATCGCCGGCAGCTTCTTCGGCACACTGTTATTGATCGGGGCGCTGATGCTATTGGCTCGCCGCCTATGTAACCCGCGTGTGGCGGCTACTTCGTCGTTCTCTGACAAGCTGATCCTGACGCTACTGGTGATTCAGATCGTTCTAGGCATGTTGACGATTCCCATCGATCTACTGCACCCCTCCGGCGCCACGCTGCAAAATCTGATCAGTTGGAGCCAGGGCATCGTCACCTTCCAGCCCGATCCGGCGCGTTATCTGCAAGGTGTCAATGGGTTGTTCAAGGTACATATGGTATTGGGACTGACTATCTTCCTCATCTTTCCCTTCACCCGGCTGGTGCATATTTGCAGCCTACCGCTCGGTTATGTACTGCGCCGCCGCCAGGTGGTGAAAACCCTGCGTTAATCCTATCGATGACGGCGCCCGAGGGCGCCGTCCATGAGTACGCTTACTCGATCACACCACACGCCATGCGGGCACCGCCGCCGCCAAGTGCATTTGGGTGGTCGTTATAGTTATCGCCGCCCGCATGTACCATCAACGCATGTCCTTTCAGTTGCGACAATGACTTCAGACGCGGTGCCAGAACGGCATAGTCCGCGGTACCATCCGCATTCACCACCAGGCCCGGCAGATCGCCCAGATGTCCGGCGTCACTATATGGCCCCAAATGCTTGTCGCGCTTTTCCGGGTCCCAATGTCCGCCGGCCATCAGTGCGGCGACCGGTTTTCCCTCTTTGCTGCCGGGTAGGCAACTGGCCTTCTCATGCACATGGAAACCATGTATCCCTGGCGCCAGATCGTGGAGCTTAGGCGTAAACAGTAAACCATAGGGGGTTTCGCTGATCACGACCTCGCCGAGCGCCGCACCGCTGCCCATGGTGGTGGCTTCATTCAGCGGCACACTAAGCGAAGCGGCGTACGCCGTACCACTCAACAACGCGCCAGCTAGTGTCAATCCAATGATTCTCTTCATTATATCCTCTCCTTATTCTCGTATATTTCCATACATGCCATAAGCAAGATAACAATGAATAAATCATTTAATAACAAAACAATCAATCTATTTACATAATATTCAGACTGAATCTACCCCCTCTCATCATTTGGCAACGTCTCACCGATCAGCGCATCGATCCCCTCGATCACTGCGGCACTCGCCGACTCCATCTGCTCCAACGCCGCCGTCATCGCCACGAAATTATCCGCCGCAAAAGCGGCCAACGCTTGCTGACCGGAGCGATGTACCTCGGCATGAGGGCGCGCCAACGCGCGAAAGGTGGGATGTTCGCCGAATTGCCGCCGTCCTTCTCCAGCGTAGTACCAGCGCCCCAGACGGCAAGAATGGTGATCACTCATCGTCGCTTGGCGATCTCGGGTAAAGAGATAACGGTATACCTGATACTTCCAGATGATGTGGTCCAGCTTGACGGTATTGAGAAACTGTTGAAGGGCGATCGCACGAATGATCTGCTGCATATAACCGGCACGCTCAATAACCTGCTCTAACGCCTGACGCGATTGCGCCACTTCCCGCTGGATATGGGCGATCAACGTCTGAATGCCGATTACGCTTTCGCAAACTTGGCCGGCGCGTTCGGCGATGGCGTGACTCAACCCGGCGATCTGGCTGGCATGTTGTTTCACTTCACTCGCCAGCTGCTTAATCTCTTTCACAATCACCGTAAAACCACGCCCCAACTCGCCGACATGCGCCGCTTCGATCGCCGAATTAATCGCTAATAGATTTGTTTGGTTAGATAATCGGTGAATATCCTCCACGCTGTGATTGATCTCGTTCACCGTCTCTTGTAGCGCCGTACTGATCTGTATTTCCTGTTGCGCGCTGGCACTGATCTCAGCAACCAGTTTTTCCAATGCATGCATACTGTCGTAGGCTTGGCTATTCTTGACATTCAGCGCATCGATAACCTGTTGCTCGTGCCGCAGACGCTCACTAGAGCTTAATAAGGTATTACGGATCGTTGTGATACTGTCGATGCCGGAAAGCATACAGCGACACAGAGTATGTTCGTAATCAGCTGGCGAGTCAGGTGGATGAGTAGGAATTGACAGGGTACGCTCGGTAGGATAATCGGTACGAATGGAAGAAGTCGTGTGCGCTTTGGTTATACCGGCGCTAGTAAATAAATTTATTATTTTCTTACACATATCATGTCCTAACGGGATATTTTTCAGCCGTGACTAATAAACTAATTTATCCGTTAATCATGCTGTATAAGTAACCGCCAGACCGCGCCCCTGTCAATCAATCGGCAGACACGGTGAGGTGTTCCAGTTAGCATATTTAAAATGTTGTCGGTAATATCTTGCACTAACCTAAATTCCCCTCGTCTCTATCTCCGTTTTCCGCTAAGGGCGCATACCGTCTCCCCTTTTATTTTTCCGCGCCGCCACGCCGGCGCCCCTCACGACACAATAGCGCCGCTATCCCACCACTACACCCTCGATACGGGCCGTCAGTCACGCCCTCCTCTCGTCCGGAGGAACGCTTACGCCAAGCAGTCGCCAGACATAGCCGCGATAATACTGATGTTAAGTTATACAGATTAATTTCATATTATTATATGAAAGTTATTTTCATAGCCTAATAGACTAACCCTCCGCGACTAATCCAGGCAGCACGCAAGCGGTTGCGCGAACAAATCATAAACAGCCGTCAACTCACTTGTTAGAATAATCCTAGAAATTAAGCGTATTATTTTTAACTAACGTTCAACGTTGGATACATTTTATTTTTTCTTGTTGATTTTATTGAATAAAAATAATTTCAGTTTTTAGGCTTTGCTGGCTATCATTATCAAGCGTGTTCTTTTTTTGTGACCTAGGTCACTCGATAGTGCCTCTGTCACGCAAAGACTAATAATTCAGGAATCCATCATGAAAGCATTTACTAAATTAGCTCTGTTCGTCGGTCTGGTTTCCGGCGCTACCCTGGCTAACGCCGCTGGTATCGATAACACTGGCTACTATGCCGGGGCTAAAATGGGTATCAGCGCCGAGCATCTGTCCAATCAGAACGATGTCAATGGCCATGGCATGAGCAACGACAACAAGGGGGTCGGTAACGCCGGTCTGGTAGTGGGTTACAACTTTGCCAACCAGTTTAACCTGCCGGTTCGCGCCGAGCTGGATTACACTTTCCGCGCGCATGCAACCTCTAGCCACACCAACGATCAAGGTCTGACCAACGACAGCCGTCTGGGTCTGCAAACCCTGATGGTTAATGGTTACTACGACATCAAGACCGGTACCGACTTCACGCCATACATCGGCGCTGGCATCGGCTACGCTAACGTCAGCCTGAAGAATGATCTGAACGGCGACAACGTGCAAAGCAACAGCAACAACTTCGCCTGGAGCGTCGGCACTGGGGTGATCTACAACGTCAACCCGCGTCTGGATCTGGACCTGGGCTACAAATACCTGGACGCAGGCAAAGCCACTGCGGGTAACTCCCAGGCTAAAGTGGCCACCCACGACTTCACCTTGGGTGTGAACTACTACTTCTAATCGGCCGGCCCACCGCTGCTGAACGCGGCGTTCGTGGCAAGGTAACGAAAACGGCTCCCTGAT
>NZ_BAUC01000049.1 GCF_000474215.1 Edwardsiella hoshinae NBRC 105699 = ATCC 33379
GGCTGAACGGATTGCTTCAGAGCCAAAGCGGGAATCCAAATACTCTCCATGAATATCATGACCTTTTTTCATTGTCTCTCTCCAAACAGTCATTGACTGTATGCTGATACAAGACCGACATAGGATGGTGAGATGGACGCTATTTCTCATCACCTATTCCTAGTTAAGTGAACGCTAAATTTGATAAGCTATTCATGTCGTCATTGATGGAGAGAGTGAGGCGCTATCCCTAGCGACTATTTTTATCTATCACGAATGCCGAAGAACGGCGTGAGACACTCAGCGATGGTGTTATTTTCTGCGATAAAATAGCATTTGATTTTTATGGTTTTTCTCAAAAAATCTCATTTGAAATAGCGTCTTACTCAGCTCTTATCAATCAACCTATTAAGTCTAGCATCAAAGTTGAGTTTGGCTGGTAATAAAGAATGTAACTGTGGTAAATGTCCAATCATGATGTATTTATGGCTAATCGCTTTATCTTCTGGTGAGCTTTCATCGCTGTGTTGAGTGTTATGTGACATCCATCCCAATAATTATGCAAGATTGTATTTATGCAAATGCTATGCCCGTTTATTTAATCGATTTTGCTTGCTAATTTCTAATGACACAGAGTTAAAGAAAGATGAAACATTGTGAAATGATTATTTGTCATGATTGATAATCGCCCGCCGCCGAATTAACCGTAGAGAAGTATCACCTAATTAAAATTACAGGGTGATGAAAATTTACTTTATTTATTATTTATGACTGGGTGGAAAAAGAGTCATGGGGTGATAGTTTGCTGTGGAGGATGTGGTGGCTGAGTTGAATTATTATATATAATGCTGTATGTTTATACAGTTTGTTGGCGGGTGGGGCGATCAGATGCGCAAGATTATTCATATCGATATGGATTGCTTCTTCGCCGCGGTCGAAATGCGCGACTTCCCGGCGCTGCGTGAGGTGCCGTTGGCGATCGGCGGCAGTGGTGAGCGACGTGGGGTGATCAGCACCGCGAACTATGTCGCGCGGCGCTATGGCGTCCGTAGCGCGATGCCGACGGCGCAGGCGCTGAAACTCTGTCCGCATCTGACGCTGCGCCCGGGGCGCATGGCGGTCTATAAAGCCGTGTCGGGGGAGATCCAGCAGATTTTCCGCCGTTACAGCGCCGTGGTCGAGCCGCTATCGCTGGATGAAGCTTATTTGGACGTAAGCGACTGTCCGCTCTTACAGGGGTCGGCGACACGCATCGCGCAGCAGATCCGCGCCGATATTGCCACCGAGTTGCACTTGACCGCCTCCGCCGGGGTGGCGCCGCTGAAGTTTCTGGCCAAGATCGCCTCGGATATCAATAAGCCTAACGGTCAGTATGTGATCCCGCCCGAACAGGTTGATGCCTTCGTTCAAGCGTTGCCGTTAGCCAAGATCCCCGGCGTAGGGAAGGTGACGGCCGCCCGCTTGGCCGAACTGGGGTTACACTGTTGCGCCGATGTGCGCGCCTATGATCTCGCCGCCTTATTGCGTCGCTTCGGTAAGTTTGGCCGGGTGTTGTGGGAGCGCAGCCAGGGGCGGGATGAGCGCGAGGTGAATCCCTTCCGGCAGCGTAAATCGGTCGGCGTCGAAAAGACCCTGGCGCAGGACATCACTGATTGGGCGGCGTGTCAGCAGTTGGTGGAGCAACTGTATCCTGAGTTGGCGCGGCGTTTAGCTCGGGTACAGCCGGATCTGCGCATCGCCCGCCAGGGGGTTAAGCTCAAGTTTGCCGACTTTCAATTGACGACTCAGGAGCACGCGCACCCTTATCTGGATCGTGCCGATCTGTTGGCGGTGGCGCGCCAAGTCTGGGAGACGCGCCGTGCCGGACGTGGGGTTCGCCTGGTCGGGTTACAGGTGATGTTGCCCGATCCGCAGCGTCAGAAACAGCTCGCCCTGGACATCCTCTAGCCGAGCTGGCGCACAGTTTTATCTATCTTATTGCGAAGAGTTACATTAATACCGCGCTAGAGCACACAACCTTTTGCCGCCGTGTAGCCGTGGGGGTTTTTCTTACCGTTCTTGCTGTCGCATCAAACTTTTATGAGACCATTACTTTTATAATGCCCAACGTTGGCATTCAAGGAGCATAAGTAATGGATATTATTGATCGTTTTATTGGTTATACCCAAATTAACACCACCACCGATCGTGACAAGGGCGCGCAGGGCATCATGCCCTCATCACCGGGGCAATTGCGCCTGGCGCAGCGTTTGGGGGACGAGCTGCGCGCGCTCGGCTTGGTGGAGGTCGAGGTGAGGGAGAACGCCATCGTCACCGCCACCCTGCCAGCAAACTGCGCACAGTCGTTGCCGACGGTGGCGTTCTTCGCCCACCTGGACACCAGCGCCGAGCAAAGCGCCGATACCCATGCCCAAGTGTTGCCTTACCACGGCGGTGATCTTTGCTTGAACGCCGAGCGGCAGATCTATCTGCGTCAGAGTGAGTTTCCCGAACTGGCCGACTACATTGGCGATGAGTTGATCGTGACTGACGGCACCAGCCTATTGGGGGCGGATGACAAGGCGGCGATCGCCGCCATCATGAACGCCCTGCAATACTTGCAGGCCAATCCGCAGATCGCCCACGGCCCGGTCAAGGTCGGCTTCGTGCCGGATGAGGAGCAGGGGCTGCGTGGGGCCAAGGCCTTCGATACCGCCGCCTTCGGTGCCGACTTTGCCTACACTCTGGATTGTTGCGGTATCGGTGAGCTGGTGTGTGAAAACTGGAATGCCGGCGATGTCGAGGTGGTATTTACCGGCGCTTCGGCGCACCCGATGTCCGCTAAGGGCAAGCTGAAGAACTCGCTACTGATGGCGCACAAGTTTATCGCCATGCTGCCGCCGGGAGAGGCGCCGGAGTATACCGAGGGGCGCGAAGGCTACTACTGGGTGAAACAGTTAACCGGCAACAGCGCCCGCACCGTGCTGAAGCTGGATATCCGTGATTTCAGCGAGGCGGGTTATCGCCAGCGGATGGCGTTCATTCGTCGCTTGGCGGAGAGCTGTGCGGCGCTGTGGGGGGAGGGGAGTGTCGAGGCTCACCTCGCTGACCGCTACGCCAACGTCGCCAACAGCCTCCAGGGCGAGGCGGCCTTCCCGGTCGAGATTGCCTTGCGCGCCTACCAGCGTTGTGGCATCACGCCACGGCCGGTACCAATGCGCGGTGGCTATGACGGCGCCGTTCTGTCGCAGAAGGGCTTGCCCTGTCCTAACCTGTTTACTGGCGCACACAACTTCCACTCCATCTATGAATATCTGCCGGTGAAATCCCTGCGGGCCGCCAGCGAAGTGGTGGTCGCGGTGATCGCCGAGACCCATGCCCGTTTCAGCGCAGAGGAGACGGCATGATTCAGGTAATCATCGCGCTGCTGGTGATCGTGGCGGTGGCCCGCCTGATCTTACGCGGCTACAAGGCCGAGCCGGTGCTGTTGTTGGCCGGTCTGTTGTTGATGTTCTGCACCCAGTTGGCGGGCTGGGGCAACGTCTTGCCCAAGGGCGTCGCTGCCACCGGGATCGGCGTGTTCGATCCCTTCGAGGTGATCCGCGATCTGTTTAGTACCCGCGCCGCCGATCTGGGGCTGATGATCATGGCGCTGATGGGCTTCGCCCACTATATGGATCATATCGGAGCCAATGAGTCGGTGGTGCGGGTGGTCACGCGCCCCCTGCGTCGCCTTCAATCGCCTTATACGCTACTGTTCTTCTCCTACCTGTTGGCGAGCTTGTTACAACTGGCGATCCCCTCGGCTACCGGGCTGGCGGTATTGCTGATGGGCACCATGTTTCCCATCATGTTGGGGCTAGGACTTTCCGCCGCCTCGGCCGCCGGGGTGATCGCGACCTCGCTCGGTGTCGCCTATACCCCGACGGCGATCGATGCGATTCGAGGGGCTAAAGCCGTCGAGATGGATGTGGTGGAATATGTGCTGTATCACCAGGGGCCGGCAGCGTTGGCGACGGTATTGGTGGTCGGGATCTGCCATGTCTTTTGGCAGCGTCACTGTGACCGCCGAGCTGGCACCTTGCCGCAGGCGGCGACACAGGTGCAGGAGAATACGCCGGCACGCGCCCCCGCCTTTTACGCCCTGCTGCCGATGCTGCCGATCTTGATGGCGGTCGGCTCCTCCAAGTTGTTCGTTAGCGGCATCAACCTGAACATCGTCACCATCGTGATGATCGCCATGGCTCTGTGTATGGCGATCGAGTGGCTACGTCTGCGCGACTTCAAGGCGGTGTGCGATGGTTTTAGCCATTTTCTGAAAGGGATGGGGCAAGCCTTCACCGGCGTGGTGGGCCTGTTGGTGGCCGCCGGGATCTTCGCCCATGGCATCAAGGTGATCGGCGCCATCGATCAGGTGATCCAGCTCGCCGAGCATGTCGGGCTGCCGCCGTTCGCCATGGCGATCGTCTTCGCGCTGGTGACCTTTGCCGCGGCTATCATCATGGGGTCGGGTAATGCGCCTTTCCTGGCGTT
The DNA here is from genome assembly GCF_000474215.1 of Edwardsiella hoshinae NBRC 105699 = ATCC 33379. Classification (GTDB taxonomy): domain Bacteria; phylum Pseudomonadota; class Gammaproteobacteria; order Enterobacterales; family Enterobacteriaceae; genus Edwardsiella; species Edwardsiella hoshinae. The sequence continues at coordinate 4,492 of NZ_BAUC01000049.1, forward strand.
CGTCGAATTGATCCCGCAGATCGCCAGCAGCATGGGAGCCAATGCGGTGGCGATGATCCTGCCGATGCAACAGGCCTCCCATATGGGGCGCGCGTTGTCGCCGGTGTCTGGGGTCGTGATTACCGTCGCCAGCGGCGCCAAGCTCTCCCCTTTCGATGTGGTACGGCGTACTTCGGTGCCGTTGATCGTCGGTTTTCTCTTCCATACGGCGCTGATCGGCCTGTTCTACTGAGTGTCGCGCTAAGGGGGTAGACGTCGTTAGCGGTTGAAACGACGCCTGAGACGAGGCCGCAGCGCTAAGACTGCGGTCTCTTTTTTTGCGCGCGGCAAAGCAGACTACACTGAGTAGATGGGCGAGCAAGGAGGAGAGAGCCAATGAAAGTATGGCCGGTGTTGGGCGCCGTTACCTTGGTGCTGTTGTTGCAGGGCTGTCGTTCGCCGACGCCGCCGCGCGGCGTCGAACCGATTCAGGGATTCGAGGTGGCGCGTTATTTGGGAACCTGGTATGAGGTCGCCCGTTTGGATAACCGTTTCGAGCGCGGGTTAGTGCAGGTGAGTGCCAATTATAGCGCGCGCAGCGATGGGGGGATCCGGGTGCTCAATCGCGGCTATGACATGCGTCGCGGGCGTTGGCGGCAGAGTGAGGGACGCGCTTACTTCACCGGCGCGCCCACGGTGGCGGCGTTAAAGGTGTCGTTCTTCGCTCCCTTCTATGGCGGCTATAACGTGATCGCCCTGGATGAGGCTTACCGCTACGCCTTGGTGTGCGGGCCGGATCGCGATTATCTGTGGTTGTTGTCACGTACCCCTACGATGCCGCCGGCGGTGCGTCAGGCATATGTCGCATTGGCTGCGCGTCTCGGCTTTGCGACCGAACGTTTACAGTGGGCACAGCCAGAAACGCCACACGCCGTCAACGCAAGGCGATGACGGCGTGGTACGGGGCGGCCGCAGACGGGGCGCGCCGCCCGCGGCGATGAGACGGCTTGGCCGTCCGATCAGTTAGGCTTTTTCCGGGATAGCTTTCAGCAGGGCGGTCAGCAATTGCCAGTAACGACCAACGCTGGGAATGTTCACCTGCTCATCCGGCGAGTGCGGCCCGGTAATGGTCGGCCCGATGGAAACCATATCCATCAACGGATAAGGCTTCTTGAACAGGCCGCATTCTAGACCCGCATGGATCACCATGATATTCGGCAGGGTGCCGAACAGTTTCTGATAGGTATCGCGTACCAGGTGCATCACCGGCGAGTTGGCGTCCGGCTCCCAGCCCGGGTAGCTGCCTTTGGCTGTGACACGGGCCCCGGCCAGGCTACCCAGCGACGTCAGTTGGCTGACGACGGCATCTTTACCGCTCTCGTTCAGTGAGCGGATCAGACAGATGATCTGAGCCTCGTTCTCCGCCGTGGTCACCACGCCCAGGTTGAGGGAGGTTTCGACCACCCCTTTGACCTCGTCGCTCATACGGATCACCCCGTTCGGCGTACTGTTGAGTAGGGCGATGAAACGTGCCTGGCTGGCGGCGTCCAGCGGTTGCAGAGCACTTTCTGCGTTCTCGATGGTGACTCGAGGGCTTTTCTCTACCGCGCTCAGCTCACCTTGCATGATCGCCTGGAAGTGTTGTGCCAGCGCGTGCAGCCGATCGAGGTTGGCTGCCGGTACGGCCAGGGTCACGAAGGCTTCACGCGGGATGGCGTTACGCAGGGTGCCGCCGTTGATGTCCAGTACGCGCAGGCCCAGCTCATCGGCATGCCCGGCCAGGAAACGGCCCAGCAGTTTGTTGGCGTTGCCCAGGCCCAGGTGAATGTCACCACCGGAATGGCCGCCTTTCAACCCCTTGATGCTCAGGCGCACCACGCTCATCCCGGCCGGCAGCGCTTCACGCTGCAAGGCCAGAGTCGTGATGACGTCGATGCCGCCGGCGCACCCCATATACACTTCACCTTCTTCTTCCGAGTCGGTGTTGATCAGGATCTCGCCTTGCAACCAACCGGGCTGTAGACCGAAGGCGCCATCCATCCCGACCTCTTCGGTCATGGTCAGCAGCACCTCCAGCGGGCCGTGCATCACGCTGTCATCGGACAATACCGCCAGGGCGGAGGCCATGCCGATGCCGTTGTCGGCGCCCAGCGTCGTCCCGCGGGCCTTGACCCAGTCGCCATCGATGTAAGCCTGGATCGGATCTTTGCTGAAGTCATGCTGGGTATCGTTGTTCTTCTGCGGCACCATGTCCAGATGCGCCTGCAACACGACCGGGATGCGTTTCTCCATACCACGGCTAGCCGGTTTACGCAGCAGAATGTTACCGACGGCATCGCGTTCGGCATGGATCCCTTTCTCTTGCGCCCAGGCCATGATGTGCGCCGCCAGAGCCTCTTCATGATAAGAGGGGTGCGGAATGGCACAGATATTGGCAAAAATCTGCCACAGCGGCTGTGGCGACAGTTGAGACAGTTCAGACATAATAAGTCCCCTGATAAACGGTTGTGCTGTGAGGGCGCATGCCCAGTGGGTGTCAGGCGAATCAAACGCGGGCGTAACCGCAACCGCTTACGCACCGCCGCTGGCCGCAGAGATTAAGGTGCGCGGCACAGCCCGATTGTCAGAGAATACCACCATCTAGTGCCAGGGGGGCAGACTTTGGCATTAATTAGCCCCCGAAGCGATGAGAGAAAGGGACGAATAGCGCGAGCGCGGCGGCGGTTTAGCGTTATAGGACTGGTTTTTATCGTGGCTCCTCTCTATAATCTCGCGCAACCTTTTTTCCCCCCGACTAATTTATAAGCCATTTAACACATTGTTAATCATTGGCTGGGATACGTTTTATGAGCGAAAAATACGTTGTGACCTGGGACGTGCTACAGATGCATGCACGTAAATTGGCTGCCCGTCTGTTGCCTGCCGAACGCTGGACTGGGATCATCGCCGTCAGCCGCGGCGGTCTGGTACCGGCAGCGCTGCTGGCGCGCGAACTGGGCATCCGTCACGTCGATACTGTTTGCATCTCCAGCTATGATCATGACAACCAGCGTGAGCTCAAGGTGCTGAAGTGCGCCGAAGGCGACGGCGAAGGTTTCATCGTAGTGGACGACCTGGTCGATACCGGCGGCACCGCCAAGGCGATTCGCGACATGTATCCCAAGGCTCACTTTGTGACCATTTTCGCCAAGCCAGCCGGGCGTCCGCTGGTGGACGACTATGTGGTCGACATCCCGCAGAACACCTGGATCGAACAGCCGTGGGATATGGGTGTGAGCTTCGTCGAGCCGCTGAGCGGCCGTTAATTCTGCCCCGTGCGACAGATAACGCCTGGCGTTGCGCCGGGCGTTGTTATTTCTCCCCCGTTCCCCCCGTAGTGCCCTCATCCCTGCGTTGCCAATCTCCCCTCTTGTCGGGCATGATAGCCGCTATGTCGTATCGTCTATCCTGCATACGGACGACCGTGTCGCAAGACGACGAAGGTGTATAGGGAGGCCGCCGTTCCGTTATGAGCGAAATCAATCAAACCCGCGCAAATCTGTCTGAGACGCTGTTTAAACCGAGGTTTAAACACCGCGAGACCTCTACCCTGGTCAACCGCGCTAGCACGGAGAGCAGCCCCGGCGTGAATAATGCCCTCGATGGCCGCTCGCAGGCGAACTGGTATCGCATCATCAACCGAGTGATGTGGGCCTGGCGCGGTGCCGATCCGTTGGAAGTGGAGATGGTGTTGGCGCGTATCGCCGCCAGCGACGCTGAGCGTAGCGATGAGCGCTTACTGGATACGGTGGTGGGCTACCGTAGCGGCAACTGGATCTACGAATGGTCCCACCAGGCGATGACTTGGCAACAGCGGGCTCAGCAGGAGCGAGTGGCGGCGCGCGCCGGCGATATGTGGCTCCAGGCCGCCAATCTATACAGCATCGCCGCCTATCCGCATCTGAAAGGGGATGAGTTGGCAGAGCAAGCCGAGGCCTTGGCGAATCGAGCTTATGCCGAGGCGGCGCGCTTACAGCGTTTCGAACTACGTGAGCAGACGTTCCGTATTCCCGACGGCAAACAGATCACCGGCTTCCTGCATTTGCCAGACGCTGAAGGGGGGCCCTATCCGACGGTGTTGCTGTGCGGCGGTTTGGATATGTTGCAGAGCGACAGCCATCGCCTGTTCCGCGACTATCTGGCCCCGGCGGGGATGGCGATGTTGACCATCGATATGCCCTCGGTCGGGTTGTCGTCTCATTACACCCTGACGCAAGACTCCAGCCGCCTGCATCAGGCGGTATTGCAGCAGATGGGCGATCTCCCTTGGATCGATAGTACGCGCATCTCGGCGTTGGGTTTCCGTTTCGGCGCCAACGTCGCGGTGCGTCTGGCCTATCTGGAGCCGCGTCGCCTACGTGCCGTGGCCTGTCTGGGGCCGGTGGTGCATCACCTGTTGTGCGACGCTAGCCTGCATCAGCATGTGCCGCCGATGTATATCGATGTCCTCGCTAGTCGCTTGGGGATGGCCTCGGTATCTGATGCCGCGTTATTGACGGAGTTACGTTGTTACTCACTGAAAACACAAGGGTTACTTGGGCGTCGTTGCCCGACTCCCATGCTGGCGGCCTATTGGGAGCATGATCCGTTTAGCCCCCGTCAGGAGGCGCAACTGATCGCCAACTCTTCGTGTGACGGCGCACTGTTGCCGGTCGCTTCCTCACCGCTATACCAAGGCTTCGATCGTGCTCTGCGTCAGATTTGCGCATGGATCAATAAGCACTCAGCGTAATTACGTTGCTTAATTTACGATTTTTGTTAAAAGAGGGTAACTGCAATAAGGAGAGTGCTCGATGACATTACCCCAAGGTTACCCTAAAGGACGTTTGATCAAAAAATTCATGGCGCTGGGGCCTTACCTGCGCGCCGAGCAGTGCGCAGATGATCGTTTCTTCTTCGATTGTCTCGCCGTCTGTGTCAACGTGAAGCCCGATCCGGAAAAGCGCGAGTTCTGGGGCTGGTGGCTGGATCTACAGCTGGCGCAGGATCGCTTTCATTATCGTTATACCTTGGGGTTATACGATCGTAGCGGTCGCTGGCAGGCACAGACTATCGCCGATGAGCAGGTTAGCGCACGCCTACAGCAAACCCTGGCGACTTTCCACGGCAATCTGCAAAATCTGCTGGACTCCCTGTCGATAGCGTTGCACCCCGCCGACGACGATTCCCTACGTCTGAGCCGCGCCGAACGCTGACCTAGATCATCGGCAAGACCTTTTCCCGGTTTTGCCTATGCTTTCCCTGCCGCCTGTTGGCATAATGCGCTATGCCTGATAAAAATGCAGGCGGGAGGGTGTGACGGCAGCAGGTATCCGCCCATCTCGTAAGCGTGCCGGGAACCTCGGTTCCCCCTTTTCTGTGAAAACACAACGGTTATAGAACATGACGAGTGGCAGTCAAACCCTGGTGGTAAAACTGGGCACTAGCGTGTTGACCGGTGGCTCCCGCCGCCTCAACCGCGCCCATATCGTAGAATTGGTCCGTCAGTGCGCCCAGCAGCACGCCGCCGGACACCGTATTGTGATCGTGACCTCCGGGGCCATCGCCGCCGGGCGTGAGCACCTAGGGTACCCCGATCTGCCCGCGACCATCGCCTCCAAGCAGTTGCTGGCCGCGGTGGGGCAGAGCAGCCTGATCCAACTGTGGCAACAGCTGTTCGCCATCTACGGCATTCATATCGGTCAGGTGCTGCTGACCCGGGCCGATATGGAGGATCGCGAGCGTTTCCTCAACGCCCGCGACACACTGCACGCGTTGATGGATAACCGCATCATTCCGGTGATCAATGAGAACGATGCTGTCGCCACCGCTGAGATTAAGGTCGGCGACAACGATAACCTGTCGGCGCTGGCGGCGATCCTGGCCGGTGCCAATAAACTGCTGCTGTTAACCGATCAGGCCGGGCTGTTTACCGCCGATCCGCGTCATAATCCCGCCGCCGAATTGATCCGCGAAGTGACCGGCATCGATGACACTCTGCGCGGCATCGCTGGCGATAGCGTCTCTGGCCTGGGGACTGGCGGCATGACCACCAAGTTGCAGGCCGCCGATGTGGCTTGTCGCGCCGGCATCGAGGTGGTGATCGCCGCCGGCAGTCGGCCGGGCGTGATCGGCGATGTGATCGACGGCATCTCCGTGGGCACCCGTTTCCATGCAGAGCAGACGCCATTGGAGAACCGTAAACGCTGGATCTTCGGCGCCCCGCCCGCGGGCGAGATCGTGGTGGACGACGGTGCGTTGGAGGCCATTGTCACCCGGGGCAGCTCTCTGCTGCCCAAGGGAATCCGCGAGGTGAGCGGTGACTTCTCACGCGGCGAAGTGGTCCGTATCCGCGCGCTGGACGGGCGCGATCTGGCGCATGGGGTCTCCCGCTATAACAGCGACGCCCTGCGTATGATCGCCGGCCACCACTCGTTGCAGATCAGCGCGATCCTTGGTTATGAGTATGGCCCGGTCGCCGTACACCGTGACGACATGATCGTCAGTTAAGGAGCCATCATGTTGGAAGAAATGGGGAAGGCCGCCAAGCGGGCTTCTTATCAACTGGCGCTGCTGGACAGCGCCGAGAAGAATCGGGCTTTGGCCCTGATCGCTGACTGTCTGCAACAGGATAGCGCGGCGATACTACAGGCGAACCAAGAAGATGTGGCGCAGGCGCGTGCCGATGGTCTGAGTGAGGCGATGCTGGATCGTCTGCTGTTGACGGAAGCCCGCCTGGCGGCGATCGCCGATGATGTCCGCCAGGTGTGCCGTTTGCATGATCCGGTTGGCGAGATCATCGATGGACGCCGGCTCGACAGCGGTTTGCAGCTTCAGCGCCGTCGCGTGCCGCTCGGTGTAGTCGGGGTGATCTACGAGGCGCGGCCCAATGTGACGGTCGACGTCGCGTCGCTGTGCTTGAAGACCGGCAATGCGGTGATCCTGCGCGGCGGTAAAGAGACCTGGCGCACCAACCGAGCGACAGTGGCGGCGATCCGGCGTGCGCTGGCCCTGGCGGATCTGCCGCAGGATGCCGTGCAGGTGATCGAGAGTCCCGATCGGGCGCTGGTCAACGAATTACTGCGTATGGATCGTTATGTGGATATGTTGATCCCACGCGGCGGGGCGGGCCTCCACCGTCTGTGCCGCGAGCAGGCGACCATCCCGGTGATCACCGGCGGTATCGGGGTCTGCCATACCTATGTCGAGCGTAGCATGGCGATCGAGGCCGCATTGACCATTATCACCAACGCCAAGACCCAGCGCCCGAGCACCTGCAACACCCTGGAGACGCTATTGGTCGACGCCGCGATAGCCCCGGCGTTTATGCCGCGCCTGAGCGCCCAGATGCAGGCCTACGGCGTTACGCTGCACGCTTGCCCGCGCGCCCTGCCATTACTACAGGATGGACCGGCGGCGGTGGTCCCGCTGGATCCGGCCGCGCTGGACGATGAGTGGCTGTCGCTGGATCTCAGCGTGGTGCTGGTGGATGATCTGGAGGGCGCCATCGATCACATCCGTATTCATGGCACCCAGCACTCCGATGCCATCTTGACGCGCGACATGCGCGCCGCCGAGCGGTTTGTGAACAACGTGGATTCGGCGGCGGTGTACGTCAACGCCAGCACCCGCTTTACCGATGGCGGCCAGTTTGGTCTGGGCGCCGAGGTGGCGGTGAGCACGCAGAAACTCCATGCCCGAGGCCCGATGGGGCTAGAGGCACTGACCACCTACAAATGGATCGGTTACGGTGACGATCTGGTACGCGCCTAATCGTCCGGCAACGGCTCTCCCGCATGGGCGAGCCGTTGCCTTCGTCCTCTGCCGGCCAGGTGTGCGACTTAATCGGCTACCTTGACCAACAGCTTGCCGAAGTTTTTGCCTGAGAGCAGCCCCTGAAGTGCCGTGACGGCATGCTCCAATCCCTCGACGACATCCTCCCGGTACTGGATCCGTCCCTGCGCCAACCAGCGACTCATCTGCTGATAAAACGCCGGGTAGTGCTGGCCGAAGTCCTGACCGATGATAAAACCCCGGACTAACAGCCGTTTTTTCAGGATGGTAGCCATCAACATCGGCAGTCGATCGCCAAGGTTATCGCCCAACACACGATTGTATTGGCTGATTAGGCCGCAGAGCGGCACTCGTGCTCGGGGATTGAGCAACGGCAGCACCGCATCGAAGATCGCGCCGCCGACATTCTCATAGTAGACATCGATCCCGTTCGGGCAGGCATCACGCAGCCGGGTGGCAAAGTCGGGGGCGCGGTGATCGATACACTCCTCCAACCCTAAGCTCTCGCGCACATAGCGGCACTTTTCGCTACCACCGGCAATCCCGACGGCGCGAGCCCCAAGGAGGCGCGCCACCTGGCCAACGACCGAGCCGACTGCGCCGCTGGCGGCGGAGACCACCACCGTCTCGCCGGGGTGCGGATCGCCGATGGCCGTCAGCCCCATATAGCCGGTGAAGCCCGGCATCCCTAACACCCCGAGCAGCCAGGTTGGATGCGCCATCCCCGGCACGACCTTCTGTAAGCCTACCCCGTCGGAGAGGGCGTAATCTTGCCAGCCGCTTTGCGCCAGCACCCATTCCCCCACTTCATAATCGGGATGCTGTGAGTGCTCGACCCGGCACAGGGTATGGCCGACCATCACGTCCCCCAACTGCATAGCGGGGGCGTAAGAAGGACCATCATTCATCCGCCCTCGGATATAGGGGTCGATAGAGAGGTAGAGGGTACGCAGCAAGAGCTGCCCTGAGGCTGGTTGCGGGATGACGGCGTGTTGCAACTGGATATCCTGCTCCGTCGGCATCCCATGGGGTCGCTGGCGCAGCACCAGACGCCGATTCGTCGTTCCTGTCTGAGTCATCATGTGCTCCTTTGTCGCCGTGTCGTAGAGGTCAACAGAAACAGCCTAGAGTAAAATCGGGCGGGGCAATGTGACGCTGTTGACGCTGTTATGGCCCATAGCACGAACGGTGCGTTGTCGAGGAAATAGCCATTCGTTTTGCCAGCCCTTGACGCTCATCAGGTTTTTCACTATGGTATCTCCCGCACTTCGGGCAACACGCCCATCCCTCTCAGGGCCGGTATAGCTCAGTTGGTAGAGCAGCGCATTCGTAATGCGAAGGTCGTAGGTTCGACTCCTATTACCGGCACCATCTAAATCAACAAGTTACACATCATCATTTAGCTACCTACTTTTCTGTGGGACAGATTTGGGACAGCATCGTAAAAAAATCGAGTCTATTTGCCGTGCGTGCTCGGTAAGATGATTTGGTGCGAGGTGTGCATACCGTCTCACCATTTCGATCGACTTCCAACCGCCCATTTCCTGTAGAGCTGACAGTGGAACGCCAGACTGTACAAGCCAGGTTGCCCACGTGTGCCGCAGCTCATGCAACAGGAGAGCCTCCATCTCCGCGCTACGTTAGCGCCGCTCGCCAATAGTCTTGGCCGTGTAACACCGCTTTCTGACTATGGGGGGATTTAGTAGTGTTAGGTGAATCGTCATAGGTTTAACAGGTACCTCAACATCATTTATGGACTGCCCCCACCTCAGTAGACGATCTTGCCCTATAGTTGGACGGGTTCCTTGATGAATTAACCGCCCAGGCTGAACGGAAGCAGCAACACAGGTTGTTCAGGCAGCATAAGCCATCACATCATTGTAGGGTGTCATTGATCGTGGCGAGATGACGCCAGGAGGGGCCGCCAGGTTAAAACGACCTAAACGTCAACCGACGGAATACAGCATTATTTCCGGTAACATTCCCTTATGTGCCAGGTTGACACAATGAGTGTTGCTACGATTATTTTATTTAAGGTCATTGTATAACATGATGAGGCGTCATCCCCCCCCGACTTTCAATCGTGGGGGGCTGAGGCGCTGGGTGGCTCTCTTTATCACTAAATAAACAGTGACTCAATTAAGCAGCATTGATCATGTTACATGCCATATTTTCTAATAAATTTAGGCACTGTCACGTTAGTAAACACCTTGATGAATTCAGTGATATTTTTCTTACTTATCCCACCATTTGTCATTAAATCCGTCTCCACAATAGGATCACCTTCGTCATCGATAAAACCTCTGGAAAGTCTATATTCTTTATTCCATTCGTTCATCTCTTTAAAGCTTATGTTGTTATTCTTTTTAAATCCAAATGACAAAAGAAGATCACCATCTTCGAGTTTATACAGTTGAATGATATGGCCGTTAGCTCTAAAGGCTATTTGTTTGTCCGTGCTCTCTTCAACGGAATAGCCTTGGCTGTTGATGATTTCCCTTAGTTCTGGGATGGAGTAAATGACTTTAATATTATTGTTTGAATTAACCGGCGGGTTATCATCGGGTGTATGAAGGTTTTGCCTACAGCCAGTTAAAAGAATGCAGAAGATAAGCGTAAATGGAAAAACAAATCGCATAAGAGATTCTCCTTATATAATATTAAAATATAAGCATGATCAACAATCCGCAAATGCTCTGAGTGTCGTCCCTAAAGAGATAGTGTGTTATCCATAGTCAAATATAAATTAATTACGCATCATTATTACTCAATCGTCTTACTTGAGTAAATCAGATTTTTATATCATGAATCATTCTTAAGACGGTATAGCATTATCCACCAATAGCGGATACTGCTCACGCAGTGAGTAAGTGTTCTGACCGTGGTGACTCGCATAAAAAAATCGCTTGCAATGACTCAGAATTCCTAGAATCAGCACCGGTCAGGATGCCGACAGGAAACCCCGCAGCGTGCGGGTGGTAGCGGCGTCACGGCTGTATCCCGGCAGTGCAGGGGGCGCGAATCGCCGCGCTATGCCTGCCATAGTCAATAACAGCAGTCGATGACATGGTCAGCGCCAGAAAGTGAATGGCCGGGAGTACAGCATTAACGCGCATTTCGCCAGCCTACCTTGCCAAGGGGGATGGGGAAAGCCTCATATCGGTTTTGCGGGATACTTACACGGGTTTCTACTGCTAGTGAAACTGGCGTGAGATGAAAGGTCGTCCAGCTCAGTTGGTCATGTTCAGTGAGGTGTGTCGTTTAAAATTGGTGTAAGCGATAAGTCGCAGAGGGATATTAGCACATTATCTATGAATAGAAAAACCGGCGCTGTATTAGCGCCGGTTTTCTCATATAGGCTCACTCTATTCTGTCTACTCCGGCTCTAGCCATCTTCGTTATCGCAGGAGAGAGAGCCTATAGAATTAGTTGATAGCAACTACGTTTACAGCGGAAGGGCCTTTAGGGCTATTCTCGACAGAGAATTCAACCTGTTGGCCTTCTTCCAAGGTGCGGAATGCATTGCTCTGGATAGCAGAGAAGTGAACGAAAACGTCCTTGCTGCCATCAGCAGGAGAAATAAAACCGAAGCCCTTATCGGCATTGAACCATTTTACAGAACCAGTCATTTTATTAGACATAATATTACCTTCTAAATATTTGTGAGTCACTCAGGATGACGAAAGAGGCTTGCTCTGACAGAAAATCTTATTAACGCATTGAAGGAGGAGACTCACGATGAAGGGAAATCAGAAGATTACACTGGAACTGAGGCTACTGTACTAAAACTGCTTTATTAAGGTCTGTTCTGCAAACCGTGGCGCTATTAACGCATAGGGGAGCAGTAAGCACAAGCTTTATTTTAGCCGTCTAGATGGGGTGATGCTTGGCGAGCTCTCCGTCTTGACGCTTTGTCTTCATGTCACATGCCGTGTTATGGGGGCATAGGGGGGCTCATGCTGTCTAGCCACGCCACGCGTATCGGTAGCAACGCTAGAATGCAAATGGGGGCGTTGATCATGGTCGTGACTTGGTGGTAAGAAATTCCGGCGATCATCGGCGTGTCCTGTTGCGGTAGCGCTAGGATTATTATCTGTTGAGCGATAGTTTTATGATGGGTCTACCGTGGGCATTTGGGGCGCAGTGGGTACGGTCAGCGTAGCAAGCCTCGGTATGAGGCGGGGGACTCGATGTTGCTAACGACATCAGCTCATCAAGCGGAACAACCGTGTGGAGACCTCGCGTGCTCCGTGGCGTTTTATTGCTTCGGCTACCGAGTTATGCATGACGATGCCATGCCCACGATTGGCGAGGATTGGGCTGCAATGCGCCCACTTCAATAAGATTGTGTGCTTAGGCGTTTTTTATACTGTAACGGCGTGCAGCCATTTTCCTCTTTAAAAACATAAGTAAAGTAAGAGCTGTTGTTATAGCCGCAAGTATAGGCGACCTGGCTGACCGATTGGCCGCGATCTAATAGCTCTTTAGCCAGATTATCACAGACCTTTCGCTTTATTTTTATAAAGCAGGTGTTTTCCTGGGTAAGTTTTTTCTTTAGTGAAGAGGTGCTGACAAACAGTTTATCCGCAATAACCTGGCGTGAGGCGCTGGCCGCGCCATATTGTAAAATCAAGTCCGCGACTCGACTGGATAGACTGGCACTAAAATAATCAATAATTTTCGCGGCTTGTCCCTGTTTTAATAAAAAATAAATACATAATAATTGTACGTCATTGTTGGCGCTATCCGTCAGGATAGCCTCAAGCAATGGACTGATCTCTCCCTGGCCTCGGATGGCGACAATGACCTCATTATCAACAACACGCTGCTCATTAAAAAAAGTGACGCTCTTATTATTTATAAGATAGTTTATCAATGAGCCATTGATTCTAATCACGGCGGTATTTTTTATTAAAAGATCATCATTGATGCGAGATAAGACCACGACGTCGCCGGATGTGTAGGCAATGTTATCTATGGTAATCGTATCAATCACAATGCAAAAATAAATCGCATCCACAACAGACACCTCTTACACTGGTTAGCGATGGCGGCTAAAATAACACAGCAAGATTACAGAGCCGCCGCTTTCGGATAAAATTAAGAGGTGGTTATGTATTTAATAGCTATCGCTTACCACTTAATTTGATATGTGTTATTTTTAAGCGGATGCCGGTAACTTTGCGCGATGGTTTCCTTGCGTATTTCGCGCTGCAAAGCCTGGTTGCGTATTTATCACATCGTCCTTAATCACTGGCGTTTGTCCGCGTGCTATAGTTCGTTGAGACTAGCGAGCCAGCGGCGTAGGCCATAGTGGCCATAAGTCGCATTGAAGCCACGAGTCGTTGCCTCAGACGTTAATATGCCAGACAGGTACAGGCGCTCCAGCTGATGCGTGATGCGGAGCGGTTGCCGCTGCATCGTCAGCCCTCCCGCGCGATGGATTAGGAGCAGCGCTATCGGCGTTAAGGGGACGGCAAGTGATGAGCGTGGCGAGGAGGGCGGTTAGCTTGGCGTGAGTCCGTTGTGGACGCCGCCCAAGCCGCTGGATTAATAATCAAACTTTATGAGAGAGGACCATCTGAGACGATGGCCCTCGACATACTAGATATTGATTGGCGCGAGCGTGGATACGGTAACCGGAGGGTTTAGCATCCATAGGTTCTTTTCGGGAACGATAAGTTGTGGCTGGGTAAAGTCTGCAACACACTTACCAAATTTGAAGAAAGCCTCATTCTCTTTATCGACAATACACATTCCTGATACGACGGATTGAATTTGTACGGCGCCGGTGGTTGATGGGATTAATATAAAGAGAGATGCTTTCCCATCGCAACTCCCTTTGGCTAGCGAGCGCCCGCTGAGTGCGTTAAGACATTGATTAGTCAACGGGTCATTAAACTGGACCCAGCCGCTGGGAGAGGTAACCAAGACTTCTACCGGTGTCTCTTGTTGCGTCATTCTCCAGGCGCTAATTTCTCTCCCTGACTGATCCAGCACACTATTTATCATAAAGCCACTTTGAATATTAGTAAGGCTGAACAGTGAATTATTTTCCCCAGCGGGTGAGTTAGCGCCCGTTTCGAAAGCGCCTAGCTGCACTTTCTTTTCTGATGAGCTGCATCCGGATAAAAGATTTAGTAATAAAAATGCGGATATTATGATGATGCTATTCTTTTTCATCTTGGTTCTCCAGGCGGTGGTAAGAAGAATCCTACCGGGTAGTGATCTGATGATATCTGGGTAGCTCTTTCCCCGAACAATACTCCAGCCCTAAGCACCGGAGGGACAAAGGCGATCGCATTGCCAATCACGGCATAGTCTAATACTCCACCACTACGTTGCGTTGGCGTTGTTGGAGCTAATACCAGCGTGTTATTGCTGACCGGTCTCTCAATAGCTCTTCTTAATGAATCAGGAGCACGATTGAAATCACCGGCAATCATCCAGTTAGTGGCTTGGATTTCTGCCCTGGGATTATTTCTAAAAAATGAATATACGCTGTCTACGATCGCCGGTGCATCAGCGCCTTGGTTGGCTAAAGCATGAGCGCTGAAGAAAGCGTCGCTTCCTATTCTGATACCAATGACAGGACGCGATGCTGTAGACGGCGAGGGAATGACAATCACTTCATCCGCTCTACGTTGACTCACGATGGCTAAGTTAACGCGTCCGGCAAATACATCAACTTGGGCAAAGTAAATAAATACTTGCTGAGGGCGGCTATTACTTCCTAAGTTCCATGTCAACTCTCTAATCGGGATGCCCGCACTAATTATACGGCCTGTATCCACGGCACTCTCTGGCGGCGTACCGGCCTCCTGAACCATTAAAATATCTACCGCGCCACTACCACTAATGATCTGCCTAACATTAACATTCCATTTGCTTTCACTTCTGGCAGACGAGCCCTGTATATTCCAAGTGGCAACTTTAAAATCGGTTAGCGCAGCATTCACTGAGTAAGGTAGCAGTAAAGCAAATAAGGATAATATCAAACGTTTCATTTTACAGCACCTCATCGTTTATTGGCTGAGTGTTACTGTTCATGTTACTGGATGGATTGTCATGATCGTTCATGGTTGTTGTCGGGTCCGAAGGCAATGGCGGTAATGGTCGGAATTCTGGTTTGGCTATTGCGGCATACGCCGGCATTAACGGTTCACTAATGGTCCACTGTAGCTCTATATTCTGCTCTCCAGGCTTAGGGCAGGTGGCTGGCAGTATCTCGAATGCATAAGGAGAACTGCTGGTTCTATCTAAAAATCTTGCTCGTATGCAACTTTGGGTAGAGACAGATTGAATATAGACATTGCCATTTAGCGTCGGGAGTAAGCGAAAATCAAAGATATTAGAGCGGGTGTTGCAGGTGGCGTGAATAAATCCCTTTACGCCAATCACACTGACACCATCCGTGATACATGTCCCGGTGTCTTGATTGACAAAACGTACACTTCCCGGGGTTTTCCCTGTGAGTACTTGCCAGTTACGCAAATCACCAAAGCTATTTGAATCCCACGGCTTATATCCCCATAACCATGATTGTCTGTGGCGTGACCATACAGTGAGTACGGCGCCACTGACACTCATGATACTGACTCGTGGATTATCTCTTGGCGTTGGAATCGGCGCATTAGCGCCTAATCCGCTTTGTTGCACGGCGGGGCCGGGGCCTGGAATTGCTAATCGTGGCTCCGCTGGGTCTGGAGGAATTGGACCATTGCCACTGGGTAAGGGGAAAATTTTATAAATACCATTATTCACATTAGGTGGTGATGAAGAACACCCCGCTAAAGCTGGTAGTATTATGAACCAAATATATTTTTTCTTCATAGAATATCCTTTCTTATATGTGTTATAAATGTGACAAATAAGATATAAACATGAAACTGAAATGTCAAAGAGACTTTATCGGTGATTTATGCTTTGTTAATGTAATGATGACGCTAATTGGTTGAGGAGCGCGCCTTCACACCCGGTAAGAATGCAATACCCTAGGGCGTTCAAATGAAAGTCCGGTGCGTTTCGTTGGCTTTCTACTTCAATGAGACTCAATGGGAGTGCCGGTTGCCACGCTCCTTCTCAGACAAACAGCGCATCTTCCGGCACTAAACGCTGCTGAGCGCCGTTGCATCAGTGCTTGCATTTCCTCTGCATCATGGACATATAACGGAGCTGGTGTGATAGGTACGTTTCCTCCCTACGATGAATGCAGTATGTATATCTCAGGCTTATTTATTTGGGCGGGTGAATCTGCGGTTAATCACCTTGCCAATCTTGCTGATATTCAGTTGGTGATATCGTTCGGCCTCCCCTTGCGCCACTCTTGAATGGTTTAAGCCTGATTCTGCCCGGTGTGGCACGCGATCTGGCAGCGAGTCCGCCTTAACTGACTTTGACATATTTATATAATTTATGTTTTTTATGCCTGCCATTACGGATTTCGTCTCGTTTTTACTGATGATCTTATTATTTAGCAAAAACCATCGCGACGGAGATGGGCGATGCGAGAGAGCCATGGTAGTGCTGCGCGCGTTACTTTCTGCCTGGGGTGACTTTACGATCTATTTCTCGTTAGCGGCTGGCGCGTCTCTTCCGCTTGGCTTTGAACCGGTTTGCTGGTTTGGCGATCGCCCCGCTGGCAAGGTGGCGAACACTCCTCTCTCGCATCAAGGCCAACCATTGCCGTGGCGTTATAAATACATTCAGTAATGTTATATTCGACTTAGTGACTGACGTAGTCCATTGCGCATCATGGTTGACATTGCTGTGCCACTGGTCGTACGACGGTGGTTGCGGCACGCGTTCACCGTTAAAAATAAAGTGCTCACCCTCTGCGAAGCACGATATTTCACGTGTCATCCAGCCATAAGGTCTTAACTGGCGTTGGGGCAATCTTGTCATCACCGCTGCGCGGTGACGCCAATATAACCTTAAGTGGGTGAGAAAGCCGCAGTACTTATTCCCAGCTTTAACGGGAATATCCATCAGCCTTTTTTCCAATCCGCCATTCATTTTTACTATAAGAAAATCGTGTTGTGAGATCAATAGAAAAAACAAAATAATAAAAATAGAAAAAATAGAAATAATCTAAAAATAAAAGCCAAAAATATAAATCGGGAGCCGTTAATTAGCATCGTGGCTGTGGTAACGATAAAAATAATAAGCGCGCAAATAAAATAATAAAAACGGCCATGGTTAAGTTAAAAATGGTGATATTGACCTACGCCGCCAGGCGGTTAAGCAATCGTTAAGGCTGGACAATGATGATGAGGTCTTTAGCGGATTGAGCCCAGAAGGAAAAATATATGCTGAATGCGGTTGTGAGTACGGTGCGCCCCTACCTGAAACACCAGATAGGGTATGTCAGGCAGTTTATTCAATCTCCCCGCACCTTTGGTACGCTCGTCCCGTCCTCTCCCTGGTTGTGTCAGCGTATGGCGGCGCAGGCCGACTGGACACGGGCCAACCGTGTGGCCGAACTCGGGGCGGGGGATGGGGTGCTGACCCGCCATCTGCTTGACAGGCTTGCCCCCGATGCGCGGTTAGATGCTTGGGAAATCCAGCCAGAACTGGCGGAGCAGCTTCGGGGGTTGGCGGAACGCGATCCACGTTTGCAGGTGATCACCCGTTCAGCCGCGCGCCTTGAAAGACACTATGATGTCATTTTTTCCTGTCTACCGTTGCTGTCGCTCCCGCGCATAACTCGGCTGCGTATTCTGCATCAGGTTCGTGAGCGACTGCACCCCGGCGGGGTATTCATCCAGTTCCAGTACAGCTCATGGTCGGAACAACTGCTGTCACGTTATTTTGCCTGGCAACGGGTGTATGAGGTGCGAAATATCCCTCCGGCCTGGATTTATGTCTGTCGGCCACAAGGAGAGAAATGCCAGAGGAGCGAGGGCGGCGGCCAACAACCGGGACAGGTCGGGTGAACGCGCTAATGGGCATCCGCGACCAGTACAGTTTATCGCCGGGAAATGGCGGGAGCGTTTTTCTGACGGTCTCGGCGCGGCTATCGCGTCCGGCATGGGCGCTCGGGTAACACTCTGTCGGGGCGTCAGCGATGGTGGATGCAAAAATGGCTGCATCAGATCAGCTCTCCCATATAGGATTAGCGTGTCAGCAGGCCATGTCGCCGGCTACGCCATCCGCGGCTTATCCCGTCTCCGGATAGCGCCGCCAGCGCGCACTAACATTACCTCGCTATAGAATGGCCGGATTAGCAGT
>NZ_BAUC01000048.1 GCF_000474215.1 Edwardsiella hoshinae NBRC 105699 = ATCC 33379
AAACCAGCGGATGCAGTTGGATGGCTTTACCTTCGATCAGCAGCGGCTCGAATGCCTGGATACCCAGACGGTGCAGGGTCGGCGCACGGTTCAGCATCACCGGATGCTCACGGATCACCTCATCGAGGATATCCCATACCACCGCTTCTTCACGCTCGACCATCTTCTTAGCTGCCTTGATGGTGGTAGCAAGACCACGCAGCTCCAGCTTGCCATAGATAAACGGCTTGAACAGCTCCAACGCCATCTTCTTCGGCAGACCGCACTGGTGCAGACGCAGGTACGGACCTACGGTGATAACGGAACGACCGGAGTAGTCGACACGTTTACCCAACAGGTTCTGACGGAAACGCCCCTGCTTACCTTTGATCATATCGGCCAGCGACTTCAGCGGACGCTTGTTAGAACCGGTAATAGCACGACCGCGGCGGCCGTTATCCAGCAACGCATCGACCGCTTCCTGCAACATACGCTTTTCGTTGCGTACGATGATGTCCGGCGCGGCGAGATCCAGCAGACGCTTCAGACGGTTGTTACGGTTGATCACGCGACGATACAGATCGTTCAGATCAGAGGTCGCGAAACGGCCGCCATCCAGCGGAACCAACGGACGCAGATCCGGCGGCAGCACCGGCAGCACCGTCAGGATCATCCATTCCGGCTTATTGCCAGACAGGATGAACGCTTCTAGGAGCTTGATGCGCTTAGTCAGCTTCTTACGCTTGGTTTCAGAGTTGGTTTCGTTCAACTCTTCGCGCAGCTGCTCGCACTCGGCTTCCAGATCCATGCCTTTCAGCAGAGCCTGGATCGCCTCGGCACCCATCTTGGCATCGAATTCGTCACCAAACTCTTCCAGCGCGTCCAGATACTGCTCTTCGGTCAAGATCTGACGACGCTCCAAGTTGGTCATACCGCCTTCGACCACCACATAGGATTCGAAGTACAGTACGCGTTCGATATCACGCAACGGCATATCCAACAGCAGACCGATACGGGACGGCAGGGACTTCAAAAACCAAATGTGGGCAGTCGGTGAGGCCAGTTCGATGTGACCCATACGCTCACGGCGCACTTTGGTCTGGGTCACTTCAACGCCACATTTTTCACAGATGACGCCACGGTGCTTCAAGCGCTTGTACTTACCGCACAGGCACTCGTAATCTTTCACCGGCCCAAAGATACGGGCACAGAAAAGACCGTCACGCTCTGGTTTGAACGTACGGTAGTTGATGGTTTCCGGCTTCTTAACTTCGCCGAAAGACCAGGAACGGATCATGTCTGGCGAGGCCAGCGCAATTTTGATCGCGTCAAACTCTTCGGTCTTAGTTTGCGCTTTCAGAAACTTCAGTAAGTCTTTCACGGATTAGCTCCCGTCGGAGTGAGAACTCTTAAGGCGCCCGCGTAACGGGCGCCCTGTGATCGGTACGGATTCGAGTGCTTACTCGTCTTCCAGCTCGATGTTGATGCCCAGCGAGCGGATTTCTTTCAACAGTACGTTGAAGGATTCCGGCATGCCCGGTTCCATCTGATGGCTGCCATCCACGATGTTCTTATACATCTTGGTACGGCCGTTTACGTCATCAGACTTAACGGTGAGCATTTCCTGCAGGGTGTAGGCGGCGCCGTAAGCTTCCAGCGCCCACACTTCCATCTCCCCGAAACGCTGACCACCGAACTGCGCCTTACCACCCAACGGCTGCTGGGTAACCAGGCTGTAGGAGCCGGTGGAACGCGCGTGCATCTTGTCGTCGACCAGGTGGTTCAGTTTCAGCATGTACATGTAACCGACAGTTACCTGACGCTCGAAACGCTCACCGGTGCGGCCATCATACAGGGTAATCTGACCGGAGGTCGGGATGCCACCCAGCTCCAGTAGGCCCTTAATTTCGCGCTCTTTAGCACCGTCGAACACCGGCGTTGCAACCGGCAGACCCTTCTTCAGGTTTTCTGCCAAACGCAGAACCTCTTCATCGCTGAAGGTGTTCAGATCCACCTGCTGACGAGTGTTGTCACCCAAATCGTAGGCTTTCTGGATGAACTCACGCAGTTTGGCCACTTCCTGCTGCTGCTTGAGCATGGCGTTGATCTTGTCGCCGATACCTTTCGCCGCCATACCCAGGTGGGTTTCCAGAATCTGACCGATGTTCATACGTGACGGTACGCCCAGCGGGTTCAGTACGATGTCGACCGGCGTACCGTTCTCATCGTAAGGCATATCTTCGATCGGGTTGATCTTAGAGATAACACCCTTGTTACCGTGACGACCTGCCATCTTATCGCCCGGCTGGATCTGACGTTTCACCGCCAGGTACACCTTCACGATCTTCAGCACGCCCGGCGCCAAATCATCACCTTGAGTGATCTTGCGACGCTTGGCTTCCAGTTTCTTCTCGAACTCTGCCTTCAGCTCGTCGTACTGCTCAGCCAGTTGCTCCAGCTGGTTCTGCTTGGTTTCATCCGCCAGGCCCAGCTCCAGCCAACGGTCACGCGGCAGTTTTTCCAGTTTTTCCGCTTCCACGCCACCGGCAACCAACACGTCGTGGATACGGGTAAACAGGCCGGCTTCCAGGATCTGCAACTCTTCGGTCAGGTCTTTCTTGGCCTGCTTGAGCTGCATCTCTTCGATTTCCAGCGCACGTTTGTCTTTTTCCACGCCATCACGGGTGAAGACCTGCACGTCGATAACAGTACCGGAAACGCTGTTCGGCACACGCAGAGAAGAGTCTTTCACGTCAGACGCCTTCTCACCGAAGATGGCGCGCAACAGTTTCTCTTCCGGCGTCAGCTGGGTTTCGCCCTTCGGCGTTACCTTACCGACCAGGATGTCCCCCCCCTTCACTTCGGCACCGATATAGACGATACCGGATTCGTCAAGCTTGGAGAGCGCAGCCTCACCCACGTTCGGGATGTCGGCGGTGATCTCTTCTGGCCCCAGTTTGGTGTCACGCGACACGCAGGCCAGTTCCTGAATGTGGATAGAGGTGAAGCGATCTTCCTGTACAACGCGTTCGGAGACCAAAATGGAGTCTTCGAAGTTGTAGCCGTTCCACGGCATGAACGCCACGCGCATGTTCTGACCCAGCGCCAATTCACCCAGGTCGGTGGACGGACCGTCGGCCAGCACATCGCCGCGCTCGATAGGCTCACCCAGTGAGACACACGGCATCTGGCTGATGCAGGTGTTCTGGTTGGAACGGGTGTACTTGGTCAGGTTGTAGATATCGATGCCGGCTTCGCCCGGGAACATCTCGTCTTCGTTAACCTTGATGACGATACGGGACGCATCCACGTACTGCACCATACCACCACGCTTAGCGACAGCAGTTACACCGGAGTCGACGGCGACCGCGCGCTCCATCCCGGTACCAACCAGCGGCTTATCCGCGCGCAGGGTCGGTACAGCCTGACGTTGCATGTTCGCACCCATCAGAGCACGGTTGGCGTCATCGTGCTCCAGGAACGGGATCAGAGACGCACCGACGGAAACCACCTGCTGAGTGGAAACGTCCATGTAGTCAACTTGATCGCGACTGAACAGGCTGGATTCACCCTTGCTACGGCAAGTAACCAGATCTTCAACGAAGCGACCTTCCTCATCCAGGTTGGAGTTAGCCTGGGCGATAACGAAGTTGCCTTCTTCGATAGCAGATAGGTAATGGATCTCATCGGTCACGATACCGTCACGCACGCGGCGGTACGGGGTTTCCAGGAAACCATACTCGTTGGTCTGTGCGTACACAGACAGGGAGTTGATCAGACCGATGTTCGGGCCTTCCGGCGTCTCGATAGGACATACGCGACCGTAGTGAGTCGGGTGTACGTCTCGAACCTCAAAGCCGGCGCGCTCGCGAGTCAGACCACCTGGGCCCAACGCGGAAATACGACGCTTGTGAGTGATCTCAGACAGCGGGTTGTTCTGATCCATAAACTGAGACAGCTGGCTGGAACCGAAGAACTCTTTCACCGCAGCGGAGATCGGCTTGGCGTTGATCATGTCCTGCGGCATCAGCATATCCAGATCGCCCAGAGACAGACGCTCTTTCACCGCACGTTCGACACGCACCAGACCGACGCGGAACTGGTTCTCCGCCATCTCGCCCACGGAGCGGATACGACGGTTGCCCAAGTGGTCGATATCGTCGACTTCGCCTTTACCGTTACGGATATCGATGAGCTTCTTCATCACCTCGATGATGTCTTCTTTGCTCAGGATACCGGAACCTTCGATCTCGTCGCGCATCAGAGAACGGTTGAACTTCATACGGCCGACCGCAGACAGATCGTAACGATCTTCAGAGAAGAACAGGTTCTCGAACAGGTTTTCGGCGGCTTCGCGGGTCGGCGGCTCGCCCGGGCGCATCATGCGGTAGATTTCTACCAATGCACTCAGACGATCGTTGGTCGGGTCGACGCGCAGAGTCTCGGAGATATACGGGCCGTGATCCAGATCGTTGGTGAACAGCGTTTCGATTCGCTTGTAACCAGACTGGCTTAGCTTGGCCAGCAGATCCAACGACAGCTCCATGTTAGCGGCGCAGATCAGCTCACCGGTGCTCTCATCGATGTAATCTTTCGCCGCCACTTTGCCGACGATGTACTCAACCGGTACTTCGATCAGCTTAACGTCATCTTTTTCCAACTGACGGATGTGACGAGCAGTGATACGGCGGCCTTTCTCGACATAAACCTTACCGTTGGCCTCAATATCGAAGGAGGCGGTTTCACCACGCAAACGCTCCGGTACCAGTTCCATCTGCAACTTGTTGTCGCGGATCTCAAAGATCACCTTGTCGAAGAACAGATCGAGGATCTGCTCGGTGGTGAAATCCAATGCGCGCAGGATGATGGTAGCCGGCAGCTTACGACGGCGGTCAATACGGACAAACAGGTTGTCTTTCGGGTCGAACTCGAAGTCCAGCCAGGAACCACGGTAAGGAATAATGCGTGCGTTATACAGCACCTTACCAGAGGAGTGGGTTTTACCCTTGTCGCTATCGAAGAACACGCCCGGGCTGCGGTGCAACTGGGAAACGATAACACGCTCGGTGCCGTTGATGACGAAAGTGCCGTTCTCGGTCATCAACGGGATTTCACCCATGTAAACTTCTTGTTCTTTGATGTCCTTAACGGTGCCTTCCGGCGCTTCGCGCTCGTAGATCACCAGGCGCAGTTTTACGCGCAGCGGAGCGGAGTAGGTTACACCACGGATCTGACACTCTTTAACGTCAAATACCGGCTCACCCAGGCGATAGCTGACATACTGCAACTCGGAGTTGCCGCTGTAGCTTTGGATCGGGAATACGGAGCGAAAAGCCGCTTCCAGACCATACTGACCTTCCGGATCTTGCTCGATAAACTTCTGGAACGAGTCAAGCTGGATAGAAAGGAGATAGGGTACGTCCAACACTTGGGGACGCTTACCAAAGTCCTTACGAATTCGTTTTTTCTCGGTATAGGAGTAAACCATAGGGTTCCTCAGCTCGCTGAATAGTCGACCCATTTTGTCCGTCCTGATAGGACAGTTCACGCAACACCATTTTGTGACCGAAAGGGTGAATCCCCCTTCGCAATACTTGTTTCTATCACTCTTAAACCATTTCATTGCGCTTTACACAGCACCGCAACTCACGGTCCTGACGCAGTATATTAAGGCGTCGATAGAAACAAGTATTGGGGATAACCTGTGACTAAACAGTGTGAAACCTCACAGGCATCCTTTACAGCGCAAAAAGGCTGGTGACCAAAAAGTCACCAGCCATCAGCCTGTTAACACAGACTGTACTCCAGAAAGTTAAACTTATTTAACTTCAACAGAAGCGCCAGCTTCTTCCAGAGCTTTCTTCAGAGCTTCAGCGTCGTCTTTGCTGATGGCTTCTTTCAGAACTGCCGGAGCAGATTCTACCAGGTCTTTAGCTTCTTTCAGGCCCAGACCGGTTGCGCCACGGACAGCTTTGATAACAGCAACTTTGTTGCCGCCAGCAGCGGTCAGGACTACGTCGAATTCAGTTTTTTCTTCAACAGCTTCAGCAGCGCCGCCAGCGGCAACAGCTACAGCAGCAGCAGCAGAAACACCGAATTTCTCTTCCATCATGGAGATCAGCTCAACAACGTCCATTACGGACATTTCTGCAACTGCGTCCAGAATTTGCTCTTTAGTGATAGACATGACAATTGTTCCTAAAAATCAGAAATAGTTTATACGTTAGCAAGTGCGACAGTAGTAAAGCAGCGATTAAGCCGCTTCTTTCTGATCGCGCAGAGCAGCCAGAGTACGAACCAGTTTGCCGGCAGCGGCTTCTTTCATGGTCGACATCAGGCGTGCGATTGCTTCTTCGTAAGTCGGCAGAGTTGCCAGACGGTCGATCTGGGCCGCCGGGATCAGCTCACCTTCAAAGGCTGCAGCTTTGACCTCGAATTTTGCATTGTCTTTGGCAAATGCCTTGAACAGACGAGCGGCAGCGCCCGGGTGTTCCATAGAGAATGCAATCAGGGTCGGACCAACAAACGTGTCTTTCAGGCACTCGAACTGAGAACCTTCAACGACGCGGCGCATCAGGGTGTTGCGAACAACACGCATGTAAACGCCAGCTTCACGACCTGCTTTACGCAGTTCAGTCATTTTGTCTACGGTTACGCCACGGGAATCCGCAACGACAGCAGACAGCGCGCCTTTGGCTACTTCGGTGACTTCAGCAACAATCGCTTGTTTGTCTTGAAGATTTAATGCCATTAGCTTGTGCTCCTGGATTTTGCCGGAGAATGACTCCGGAACTCACTTCACTCGCTTATGGCCGAAACCATGCGCGAGCATAGAAACACGGTGAGCAGAATCCAGACATCTAAAAAAGATTTCTTCGGGCTCTGTCACCGTCTACGCAGGACGATTAAGTCCCTCACGAGACACCTGCGGTCTTGGACGGAGGTCTGGAAATAGGCCAGACTCCAACCGAAAATTCGTTCGCTTTACATTCATGGAATGTGCGGGCGTTAGATTTTAGACAAAAC
The DNA here is from genome assembly GCF_000474215.1 of Edwardsiella hoshinae NBRC 105699 = ATCC 33379. Taxonomy (GTDB): domain Bacteria; phylum Pseudomonadota; class Gammaproteobacteria; order Enterobacterales; family Enterobacteriaceae; genus Edwardsiella; species Edwardsiella hoshinae. The sequence continues at coordinate 7,006 of NZ_BAUC01000048.1, forward strand.
CAACGCCCGCGTAAAGCGAAAAGGCAAATCCTAATCCCGCAGGATTAGTTAGCCACTGCGCTCAAGGTGGCCTGATCAACAGCTACGCCAGCGCCCATGGTGGTGGACAGGCAAACTTTCTTGATGTAGACGCCTTTAGCAGTTGCCGGCTTCGCCTTCTTCAGCGCAACCATCAGCGCTTCCAGGTTTTCTTTCAGCTGCTCAGCTGAGAAGTCCGCCTTACCGATGGTGCTGTGAACGATGCCGTTCTTGTCGTTACGATAACGAACCTGACCAGCTTTAGCGTTTTTAACTGCTTCAGCTACGTTCGGCGTAACAGTACCCACTTTCGGGTTCGGCATCAGGCCACGCGGCCCCAGGATCTGGCCCAGTTGACCAACAACGCGCATTGCATCCGGAGAAGCAATAACAACGTCGAAGTTCATTTCGCCTTTCTTGATCTGGTCAGCCAGATCTTCCATACCCACCAGGTCAGCGCCGGCAGCTTTAGCTGCTTCAGCGTTCGGGCCTTGGGTAAAGACAGCGACGCGTACGGTGCGGCCAGTGCCATGCGGCAGGACGGTAGCACCACGTACGTTCTGGTCAGATTTACGCGCATCGATGCCCAGGTTAACGGCAACGTCTACGCTTTCAACGAATTTAGCAGTGGCCAGCTCTTTCAGCAGAGCAATGGCTTCGTTGATGTCATACTGTTTAGTCGCATCAACTTTTTCACGGATCACGCGCATGCGCTTGGTCAGCTTAGCCATCTATTAGTCCTCCACTACCAGGCCCATGGAACGAGCGGTACCTTCGATTGAGCGAGTCATCGCTTCAACGTCAGCACCAGTCATGTCCGCAGCTTTAGTTTCTGCGATTTCACGTACCTGAGCACGGGTCACTTTACCGACCTTGTCTTTGTTCGGCTTACCGGAACCAGACTTGATGCCTGCCGCTTTCTTCAGCAGAACGGCAGCCGGCGGGGTCTTGGTAACGAAAGTGAAGGAACGGTCAGAGTAAACGGTGATCACAACCGGAATCGGCAGACCTTTTTCAATGCTGTCAGTCTTAGCATTGAACGCCTTACAGAATTCCATGATGTTAACACCCTGCTGACCCAGAGCCGGACCAACCGGCGGGCTCGGGTTAGCCATACCAGCTGCAACCTGCAGCTTCACGTAGGCTTGGACTTTCTTGGCCATTTAAAATTTCCTCAATTGGGTAATATCGCCTCAGAGAGGCTCCCCGTGATGGTAAAACGCTTTATGTGCCGCAAAACACAGCAGCCCATAAATACAAAAGGCGCGAAATTGTAGTTCAATTTCGCGCCTATGGCAATGCACTTTTGCTGCGTGGCGACGTTTATTACGCCTTCTCAACCTGGCTGAAATCCAACTCAACCGGCGTAGCACGACCAAAGATGGAGACAGAAACCTTCAGGCGGCTCTTTTCGTAATCCACCTCTTCCACCACACCGTTAAAGTCGGCAAACGGCCCTTCGTTGACACGCACCATCTCGCCTGGTTCGAACAGGGTCTTCGGACGCGGCTTATCACCAACCTGCTGTAGGCGATTCATAATCGCATCCACTTCTTTGTCGCTGATTGGCGCCGGACGGTCGGAAGTCCCACCGATAAAGCCCATCACGCGCGGTACACTACGCACCAGATGCCAGCTCGCGTCGTTCATTACCATCTGCACCAGGACATAGCCCGGGAAGAACTTGCGCTCACTCTTGCGACGCTGGCCGCCACGGATCTCGACCACTTCCTCGGTCGGCACCATGACTTCACCAAACAGCTCTTCCATATTGTGCAGTTTGATATGCTCGCGCAGCGACTGGGCTACGCGCCCCTCAAAACCGGAAAACGCCTGAACGACGTACCAACGCTTCTTCGGTGCTTCAGACATTTTAGAACCTCAGGCCAGTAATAAAGGAAACCAGACGGACCAGAATACCATCCAGTCCCCACAGAATCAGTGCCATAACGGCGGTCACTGCGGCGACGATCAGAGTCGTATGCAGCGCTTCCTGACGTGTCGGCCAAATCACTTTACGCATTTCAGTACGCGCTTCGCGAGCAAATGCCACGGTCGCTTTACCCTGCGTCGTCATCAAGGCGATGCCGCCGGCGGCAGCGATGATAACCACAACGGCCAGAGCACGCAGTGGCAGACTCACATCACGGTAAATATAGTTACCGACGATGGCTACGATCAGCAGAACGGCGACAACCAGCCACTTCATGACTTCCAGGCCACGCCCGCTCCCTTGAGCATCGGTATTCGCACTCATAAACCAACCTGTCACTAGATTCCAGAAAAACAACTTTGCCCCGCATTGCGAGGCAAACCAAACCGAATGAGAATCTTACGAGATACCAATGTGGATAGCACATTTATATCTGCAAAAAGCGACGTCGCTCGCGTGTTTACACGGCAAGTCGCGATTCGGCACCATACGCCGTCTCGCCAGAGCCCATCTCACCAGTAATTATGCGGAAAAAAACCACTGATGAGATAGGTTCTTGTCAAACTGCGTAGAAAAAGGGCATCAAATGATGCCCTTTTATCGCGTGCTGCGTCAAATCTTA
>NZ_BAUC01000047.1 GCF_000474215.1 Edwardsiella hoshinae NBRC 105699 = ATCC 33379
AAAACCCACGACGGTAAAAATTTGACGAGCTTTACGCAAACGTTTTCGTTAGAATCATCGCGCGCCATAATTCCGCTTCATCCGCAACGACGCCTACTATATAGGTATATAAATAGGCTTACTGCGATCTATTATTGCCGAGGGATATAACCACCATGCAACACAGTCGTCCTGTTCGCCGCGCACTACTGAGTGTCTCCGATAAAACTGGTATCGTTGAGTTCGCTCGTGCGTTACACCAACGCGGTGTTGAGCTGCTCTCGACCGGCGGCACTGCCCGTCTGCTATCAGAGGCAGGCCTACCAGTCATCGAGGTCTCCGATTACACCGGTTTTCCAGAGATGATGGATGGCCGCGTCAAGACCCTGCATCCCAAGATTCACGGTGGGATCCTTGGACGTCGCGACCGCGACGGCGAAATCATGCAGCACCATGCGATTAACCCCATTGATATGGTGGTGGTTAACCTTTATCCCTTCGCCCAAACTGTCGCTCGCCCTGACTGCACCCTGGAAAACGCGATAGAGAATATCGACATCGGTGGGCCGACCATGGTGCGCTCGGCGGCCAAGAACCATAACGATGTCGCCATCGTAGTTAACAACCACGACTTTGACACTGTGCTCGCCGAAATGGACGCTAACCAAGGCTCGCTAAGCCAGACGACGCGCTTCGATCTGGCGATCAAAGCCTTCGAGCATACCGCCGCCTACGACAGCATGATCGCCAACTACTTCGGCACGTTGGTTGCGCCTTACCATGGCGATACCAGCCATCCCAGTGGACGCTTCCCGCGAACGTTGAATATAAATCTAGTGAAAAAGCAGGATATGCGTTACGGCGAAAATGCTCATCAACAAGCCGCCTTTTATGTCGAAGAGCCAGCGCACGAAGCCGGTATCGCTACCGCCCAACAGTTGCAGGGTAAGGCACTCTCCTATAACAACATCGCCGATACCGACGCCGCACTGGAGTGCGTCAAGAGTTTTGCCGAGCCGGCCTGTGTCATCGTGAAACATGCCAATCCCTGTGGAGTCGCTCTCGGCACCGATCTATTCCAGGCTTATGAACGTGCCTACCAGACCGACCCCACCTCCGCCTTCGGCGGCATCATCGCTTTTAACCGCACACTGGATGCCAAGACAGCGCAAGCCATCATCGCCCGCCAATTCGTCGAGGTGATCGTCGCGCCGCGTATCAGTGATGAAGCATTGGATGTTCTCAGCGCCAAACAGAATGTTCGTGTACTCGCCTGCGGTGAATGGGGTAAGGCCAGTCCGGGACTCGACTTCAAGCGTGTCAATGGTGGACTGCTGGTTCAGGAGCGTGATCTGGGGATGGTCGACATGGAGGATCTGCGCGTGGTCACCACCCGCCAACCCAGCCAACACGAGTTGCGCGACGCCCTGTTCTGCTGGAAGGTTGCCAAGTTCGTCAAGTCTAACGCCATCGTCTATGCGCGAGACAATATGACCGTTGGTATCGGGGCCGGGCAGATGAGCCGCGTCTACTCAGCCAAAATCGCCGGGATTAAGGCGGCCGATGAAGGCTTACCGGTCGCTGGTTCAGTCATGGCCTCCGACGCTTTCTTCCCGTTCCGAGATGGCATTGATGCCGCCGCTGCCGTCGGGATAACCTGTGTGATCCAGCCGGGGGGCTCGATTCGCGACGATGAGGTCATCGCCGCCGCCAACGAGCACGGTATTGCGATGATTTTTACCGGCATGCGCCACTTCCGCCACTAATATCAATGCTGCGGGGCACGCTCCGTGGCGTAAAAGGTGACACTCATGAACATTCTGATTATCGGCAACGGTGGGCGAGAGCATGCCCTGGCCTGGAAAGCCGCACAGTCTCCGCTAGCCGAGCGCGTATTCGTCGCACCGGGTAACGCCGGTACGGCACAGGAACCGGCCTTAGAAAATATCGCCATCGCCGCTACCGACATCCCAGCGTTAGTCGACTTTGCCCGAAGCCATCAGATCGATCTGACCATTGTCGGCCCCGAAGCCCCGCTGGTTCTCGGTATCGTCGACGCTTTCCGTGCCGCAGGCCTGACCATCTTCGGGCCAAGCCAAAGTGCTGCGCGTCTCGAAGGCTCCAAGGCCTTCAGCAAAGACTTTCTCGCTCGCCACCATATTCCTACCGCAGCCTACCGTAATTTTACTGAAATCGAACCCGCGTTAGCCTATGTGCGTGAGCAGGGTGCTCCGATTGTGATCAAGGCCGACGGTCTGGCCGCAGGGAAAGGGGTGATCGTCGCCATGAGCATGGATGAAGCCGAGGCAGCGATCCATGATATGCTGGCAGGCAATGCCTTTGGCGACGCCGGGCATCGCATCGTTGTCGAGGAGTTCCTCAGCGGCGAAGAGGCCAGTTTCATCGTCATGGTCGATGGTGAACATGTTCTCGCGATGGCCACCAGCCAGGATCACAAGCGAGTCGGCGACGGTGACCAAGGACCCAATACCGGTGGAATGGGCGCCTACTCGCCTGCGCCAGTGGTCAGCGAGGCGGTACACCAGCGCGTAATGGAGCAGATCATTTGGCCAACGGTGCACGGTATGGCCCAGGAGGGCTCCCCTTATACGGGTTTCCTCTATGCTGGATTGATGATCTCTGATAGCGGAGAGCCGAAAGTCATCGAATTTAACTGCCGCTTCGGTGACCCAGAAACTCAGCCGATCATGATGCGTATGCAATCGGATCTGGTGGCGCTCTGTCTGGCTGGCGCCCAAGGGACACTGGATCAACAGACTTCCATCTGGGATCCGCGAGCAGCGTTGGGGGTGGTATTGGCCGCCGCCGGCTACCCGGGTGACTACCGCCAAGGCGATGTCATTCACGGTTTGACGTCCGGTACGGCTGAAGCCAAAGTATTCCATGCTGGGACGCGGCTGAATACCCAAGGCGAGGTCGAAACCTGCGGTGGACGCGTGTTATGCGCCACGGCATTAGGTGATGATATTGCGCAGGCCCAACGCAACGCCTATCGTTTGGTCGACACACTCCAATGGCAGGGCGGCTTCTGCCGCCGTGACATCGGTTACCGTGCACTACAACGCACACGCTAAAACAGCGACATCCTCGCTCCCCAATGAAGCCGGCCATGAGCTGGCTTTTTTATAACGTTTTGGCCGTTGGCTCCCAGGCGCAAATATCGTGTTGGGTGATCTGCAATAGTTGCGCGCCGGCCGGTGCTGACAACCAAGCGACCCATAACGCGCCGCGGCTGTTTGCCTCACGCCGTGCCAACTGCGCCGCTTGCCAACCAACTAACGGTAGCGGGGCGACCTGGCCATCGCAACGCGTAAAGATACCATCCTGCCAGCGCCCCTGAACCAGGTTGACGCCACCAGCGATCAGCGTGGCGGCCAGATCGCGCGTATGGCGCGCTTGATATTGTGCCTTGGCGACCTCATCAGCACTCGGCATCTCACGCTCATTCCCCTGCAAGCGCTGCATATAGCTCAGCGTCCCCTGCATATCGAAGCGTAACTGTAGTACCTCACCCTGATCTTGCCCACTCTGTTGCAGAATTTGATACAAATACCCAGCCCGGTAACGGTAGTGATCGATCTGAGTCTGCCCTTGGCCCAGCGGACTAAACACACGCATCATGGCCAGAGGCTGCTGCGCGCGCCCTTCGAGGCGCCAGATACGGACAATGCCGCCATCCGCGATATATCCTGTCGCAGCAAAAGGCGGGGACGACGGAGCGGACTGGCAGCCAGCCAATAGCACGACGCTAGCCAATAGCCAGCGACGCATAGACAAAAGGGGCACCATCGCCCCCTCAACTACACCGCTTATTGTGGCCACGCGTTACTTATTTAACGGCGTCTTTCAATGCCTTGCCAGAAACGAACGCCGGTACGTTAGCCGCGGCAATTTTAATCTCTTTGCCAGTCTGCGGGTTACGGCCAGTGCGCTCGTTACGATGATTCACTTTAAAAGTACCGAAACCAACTAATTGTACGGCATCGCCTGCCTTCAGAGACTCAGTAATGGCAGCCAGGGTAGACTCCAGAGCGGCTTTAGCCTGGGTCTTGGACAGATCGGCCTTGTCTGCGATTACATCAATCAGCTGAGTCTTATTCATAAGTTATCCTTACAGTGTGTTTATCGTTTGCAAAGCATCGAGTGCGACGGATATGCCGATTGACAGCACTCTCCTGCATACACGCACCGATAGCCACTTCTTTTACGCCCCCCAAATGTAGAACAAGCGGGGGGCGAATGTGAAGCCTTAGAGGGCGACAAATCAGGTGTTAAATCACGTTTTGCCGTCTTATTGCGCTAATTCGATACCGATATTGCTCACACCCGCCTCACGCAGGTCAGCACGCAGCCCTTTTATCAATTCGAGGTCACGCTCTTCAGCCTCGTTCAGCAGGCGAAAAATCTCCCACTGGATATCCAACTCCTCCTGGATCGCCGGCAGCGATTTCAATTCATCGTCGCTCATCTCACGCCCGGCCTGGGTCATTTCTAACATGCCAACCGTATGTAGCGAGGTCTCGCTCACCGCAATGGCATGTGCCAGCATGTCGCCACCCAGTTGAGCATGCAGCATCTCGCTTAACGCGACGCAAGCATCGATCGCAGGATAGACACCGTACATGTCATAGTCATCGGCGTCGGGGATCACCGCCTCCAACTTCTCCAACTGGCTGTCGAAGTTGATCTTGGCATCCTTCACCGTCAAGACCTCCCAGACCAAATCCAGGATACGGCGATACACCGCTGCGTCGGCAAAACCGCTTTGCCGGCAAAAAGCCTGGTAGTTGGGATACATCCGCTCGCTGAGGCAAGCCATAAAGGTGAGCTGTTGCCAGCTCTCCAACTTCTCCAGACGTTTATGAATGGGATTACGCAGCATGCTGAAGTCTCTCTCGATTATCTGCGGCGCAGTCTAACTGAATTACGGGAAAAACCCTACGATTGCGCCAGATTATAAGAATGTTCACTCCTCTCCCGTATCAGCCTGTTCTGCGGAAAAGGATTGTCTGGCCTGCCAGCGCACAAAGGCGGGCCGACGCGAGGCAATCGCATCGGCCCAGCGGGTCGGCTCCGGTAGGCGGTAGCCGCGCAGACAGCGCTGCACCCAAGCAAGGGCGCTATCACCGCTGACACGGTGCCCACCCGAGATAAACAGTGGGTTACAGCGCGCCTTGCTACGCAGCACCCAACCGATCGGCTCTGCGCCATCCATTAGCGCTGTCGTCGCCCCCGGTATGGCGGCCAAATCGGCGAATTGGCCGCACAGGCGCCGCTTCGCCACACCAATGGTCGGCACATCCGCCAACAGGCCGAAATGACTGGCGATGCCCAAACGACGTGGATGCGCGATACCGTGTCCGTCGACCATCACTAACTGCGGGCGCTGACGCAGTTGCGCCCAAGCCTGTAATAGCGCCGGGTACTCACGGAACGAGAGAAAACCAGGGATATACGGCATCTGCGTGGCGATACGCGCCACCTGGTACTCCACCAGCGTCAACGAAGGATAGCGTAATACGGCGATCGCCGCCCGCGTAACCGCGCCCTCCTGCTCGAACCCGACGTCAGCGCCAGCGATCAGCGATGGCGCATCCCAGCGATCCTCGCGCTCAACCAGCATCGCCTTCGTCAGTTGCTCATCACGTAACGCCTGCATATCCATGCGCTGTGTCCCGTTAACGGTGATATGGCTGGGAAAGACGATGCACCGCCTCAACAAAAACACCAGCCTGCTCGGGCGGCACATCCTGATGGATGCCGTGCCCCAAGTTGAAGACATGCCCCTCTCCCTGGCCAAACCCCGCCAGAATATCGGCGACCTCCTGCTCGATGCGCGCCGCTGGCGCATACAGCATGGAGGGATCCATATTACCTTGCAGCGCCACCCGATCACCGACCCGACGACGCGCATCGGCGATGTCACAAGTCCAATCCAAACCGAGGGCATCACAGCCAGTCTCAGCCATCACCTCCAGCCATGCTCCGCCACCTTTGGTGAATAGCGTCACCGGCACCCGACGCCCCTCACTCTCGCGCTGTAAGCCGTCGACAATTTGATGCATATAGCGTAGCGAGAACTCACGATAATCACGTCCGGTCAGGACCCCTCCCCAGGTATCAAAAATCATTACCGCCTGCGCCCCGGCACGGATCTGGGCATTAAGGTACAGAATGACGCTCTGGGCCAGCTTATCCAACAGCGCATGTAGCGCCACTGGATCGGCATACATCATCTTCTTAATCTTGGTAAAGGCCTTGCTACTTCCCCCCTCGACCATATAGGTTGCCAAGGTCCAAGGACTTCCAGAAAAACCGATCAACGGCACAGCACCTTGTAGGTTACGCCTTATGGTACGTACCGCCGCCATCACATAACCCAGCTCCTGTTCCGGATCGGGGATCGGTAACCGATCGATGTCGGCACGACAGGTAATCGGCCGGGTAAAACGTGGTCCCTCTCCCGCCTCGAAGTAGAGGCCCAACCCCATGGCGTCCGGCACCGTGAGAATGTCCGAAAACAGGATCGCCGCATCCAACGGGAAACGACGCAATGGCTGCAAGGTGACCTCGCAGGCCAGCTCGGCATTCTTGCACAGGGCGATGAAATCGCCGGCCTGGGCACGCGTAGCATTATATTCCGGTAGATAACGTCCAGCCTGGCGCATCATCCAGACCGGAGTCATGTCGACCGGCTGACGCAGCAGCGCACGCAGGTAGCGATCGTTCTTCAACTCGGACATCCTTCGGCTCCTATTATTATTTTATGGCATTGTAACATGTGGTCGACTCATTCATGCTGTGCCCGGCACAGCGCAACGGTGTCCTCGATCAGGCGCCGCGCCACCGTACCAGCCGGGGGTAACTGGGGTAGGCGATCGTAACGATACCACCCCGCCTCCTGTAGTTCTTTGGGATCATGCCGCAGCTCACCGGCAGCATAATCGGCCAAAAAGGCCATCATCAAAGAGTGCGGGAAAGGCCATGGCTGTGAGGCAACATAACGCAGATTCTTAATCTGCAGATTACTCTCCTCCATGATCTCGCGCGCCGCAGCCTGCTCCAACGTCTCCCCCACTTCAACGAAACCCGCCAGCACGGTGTAAATGCCGTTACGGTGACGATTATGGCGCGCCAACAGAATATGGTCATCCCGACGAATGGCGACGATGATACAGGGTGCAATCTGTGGGTAATAGCGTTGTTGGCAATGAGCGCACAGACAGGCCCATTCATGCTGACTGGTCTGCATCGGCTGGCCACAGTAACCACAGAACTGGTGGGAATGGAAAAACTCGGCCAGTTGGACGCCACGCCCGGCCAGTTGGAACAAGCCACGATCGGCGTCGAGCAACTGACGTACGGTGGTCATCTCTCCGTCACGCTGCTGCCGCACTAGCCATACCGCCATTCCCTGCCATTCACCGATACGGTAAGCCATCTGCCCAACCAGTCCCCAGCGTACGGCGCTACCGCAAGGCAATTCTCCCTGAGGTAACCAGATACGTCCCCGGTCGCTGACTACCCACCAGCCGTTATCGGCTTCACATACTTGCTGTGCTACTGCCACCGCCTCGACTCCTTCACGCCACGCTCACCCACGTTCGGCCTATCCAACTGACCCCACGAGGACAAATTATGATTAAACACATTATTAACAATACTTGCAGTTTTCTCACGCGCTCCTTACACTGCCCGCACGCGAGGGCCACCGCCTTTGCCGCACCATCTTGTCGGAGTGCCTAGCTGATACCGAGTATCACAGGCTGAGACCGTTGATTCGGGATCCGCGGAACCTGATTGGGTTAAGACCCACGAAGGGAACAAGAGTAATCGGCACGTTCAGCCATCCCATGGCTTCACGTTTTTTCTATTCATTACTCCTCTCCGAGCTCCAGACAAGCAATTTTTCTCCTATCGCGCCTTATGAGGCAGGAATTTGCTATGTCGATGCCCCCCCTTTCCGATACACCACGTCGCCAACGTCGCCAACGTCGCGCCGAAGCCCAGCGTTTCATCGCTAGCCTACGAGGCGAAGCCTACCCTAACTCACGTCGTATCTACCTCCAGGGCTCACGCGCCGATATCCGAGTGCCACTGCGTGAGATCAGCCTTAGCCCAACTCTGGTTGGCGGTACACCGGAGCAACCACAGTGGCGCGACAACGAAGCGATCGCGGTATACGACACATCCGGTCCCTATGGCGATCCCCAGACACCGATTGCGCTACAGCGTGGATTGCCCGCCATCCGTGCCACCTGGATCGCCGAGCGCGGTGACACGGAAATGCTTACCGAACGCAGCGCCGATTATACCCGCCTGCGTCAAGCCGATCTGACGCTAGAGACACTACGCTTTCCCCAACCTCCCGCCATACGCCGAGCGCTACCCGGTAAACGCGTCAGCCAATTGCATTACGCTCGCCAGGGAATCATCACCCCAGAAATGGAGTTTATCGCTCTGCGCGAAAATATGGGGCGCGAGCGCATCCGTAGCGACGTGCTCCGCCAACAGCATCCCGGCGTCGCTTTCGGCGCCCATCTGCCGGAGAACATCACCGCCGAGTTCGTGCGGGCGGAGGTCGCCGCCGGGCGAGCCATCATTCCGGCCAATATCAATCACCCAGAATCCGAACCGATGATTATCGGGCGCAACTTCCTGGTGAAGGTCAACGCCAACATTGGCAGTTCGTCCGTCACTTCGTCTATCGAGGAGGAGATCGAAAAATTGGTGTGGGCCACTCGCTGGGGCGCCGACACGGTGATGGATCTCTCAACCGGGCGCTACATTCACGAGACACGCGAATGGATCCTGCGTAACAGTCCAGTCCCTATTGGTACCGTTCCTCTTTATCAAGCATTAGAGAAGGTCAACGGCGTCGCCGAGGATCTCAACTGGCCGCTACTGCGCGATACCCTATTGGAACAGGCGGAACAAGGCGTGGACTATTTCACCCTGCACGCTGGCGTGTTGTTGCGCTACATTCCGCTGACTGCCCAGCGCCTAACCGGCATCGTCTCACGCGGGGGAGCCATCATGGCCAAGTGGTGTTTAGCCCATCACCAGGAGAATTTTATTTATCGCCATTTCCGTGAGATCTGCGCCATCTGTAGCGCCTACGATATCGCACTCTCATTAGGTGACGGTCTACGTCCCGGATCGATCCAGGATGCCAACGATGCGGCCCAATTCGCCGAACTGCATACCCTGGGCGAGCTGACCCAGATCGCCTGGGAGTACGATGTTCAGGTGATGATCGAGGGCCCAGGGCATGTACCAATGCAGATGATCCAACGCAACATGGCCGAGGAATTAGCACATTGCCACGAAGCGCCCTTCTATACCTTGGGGCCGCTGACTACCGATATCGCTCCGGGCTATGACCACTTCACCTCCGGCATCGGTGCGGCCCTGATCGGTTGGTTCGGCTGCGCCATGCTGTGTTACGTCACGCCCAAAGAGCATTTGGGTTTACCGGACAAAGAGGATGTAAAGCAGGGACTCATCACCTATAAGATCGCCGCCCATGCTGCCGATCTGGCTAAGGGGCACCCAGGTGCCCAGATCCGCGACAATGCCATGTCGCAAGCGCGCTTCGAGTTCCGCTGGGAAGATCAATTCAATCTGGCGCTCGATCCCTTTACCGCCCGCGCCTACCACGATGCAACGCTTCCTCAAGCCTCCGGTAAGCTAGCCCACTTCTGTTCGATGTGCGGGCCGAAGTTCTGTTCGATGAAGATCTCGCAGGCGGTGCGCGAACACGCCGCGCGTCAAGTCCAAACACAGTCGGAGCCGGCATCAGGTATGGCGCAGATGGCCGAGCAATTTCGTGCCTGCGGCGGCGAACTGTATCTGGCCGATGACGCGACACGCCGAAGCTAAGCACGGCAGGACACGCTCCCCCCTCGTTAACGACGTGCCGCTGTCCAAGCGAAAAAAAACCGCTCCGAAGAGCGGTTTTTTCACACGGTCAGACGAATGACTTATTCGTCATTGCCCCCCAACAGGCCTGCATTCAGCAGTTCTGCCAGGTTGGCGCTGGCCTCTTCCGCGCTCACCTGCGGTGCGGCGGCAGAGTCGGCAGCGCGACGGCGCATACGATCTTGGTGGTAGGCATAGCCAGTACCTGCCGGAATCAGACGGCCCACAATGACGTTCTCTTTCAGACCACGCAGTTCATCACGCTTACCAGCAACAGCCGCCTCAGTCAGCACGCGCGTCGTCTCCTGGAAGGAGGCCGCGGAGATGAAGGACTCGGTCGCCAGAGACGCCTTGGTGATACCCAGCAGATCGCGCATATAGGTCGCGGCGATCTTACCTTCAGATTCCAACTGACGGTTGGCGATCTTGACGCGGGAAACTTCCACCTGCTCGCCTTCCAAGAAGTCAGAGCTACCGGCATTGGTGATGGTCGCCTTACGCAGCATTTGACGCACGATAACTTCGATGTGCTTATCGTTAATCTTAACGCCCTGTAGACGGTATACATCCTGGACTTCGTTAACGATATAACGCGTTACCGCGTTCACGCCACGCAGACGCAGAATGTCATGCGGAGATTCCGGACCATCGGAAATCACGTCGCCGCGTTCAACGCGTTCGCCTTCGAACACGTTGAGCTGACGCCACTTCGGAATCATCTCTTCATAGGCATCGCTGCCATCCAGCGGCGTGATCACCAGGCGACGTTTGCCCTTGGTCTCTTTACCAAAGGAAACCACACCGCTGATCTCGGCCAAGATAGCCGGCTCTTTCGGACGACGGGCTTCGAACAGATCGGCAACGCGCGGCAGACCACCGGTAATATCCTTGGTACCGCCAGATTCCTGGGGAATACGCGCCAGAGTATCACCAGCACTGATGGCGATGCCATCTTCCAGCTGCACGATAGCCTTACCCGGCAGGAAGTACTGCGCCGGCATATCGGTACCCGGCAGCAGCACGTCGTCACCATTAGCATCGACGATACGCAGCGCAGGACGCAGATCTTTACCGCTACCGGTACGCTCCGCGGAGTCCAGAACCACCTGAGAAGAGAGGCCGGTCAATTCGTCGGTCTGACGGGTTACCGTCTGACCATCGATCATGTCGGCGAAGCGCATGTAACCGCTAACTTCAGAGATAACCGGCATGGTATGCGGATCCCAGTTAGCGACCGTTTCACCACCGTTCACCTCGGCGCCGTCACCCTTGGCCAGCGTAGCACCATAAGGCACCTTATAGCTTTCCTTGGTACGACCAAACTCGTCGATCAGCTTCAGCTCGGTGTTACGCGATGTAATCACCAGCTTACCGTCAGAGTTCACCACGAACTTGGCGTTGGTCAGCTTCAAGCTACCTTTGTTCTTCACCTGAATGCTGGATTCAGCCGCCGCACGCGATGCCGCACCACCGATGTGGAAGGTACGCATGGTCAGCTGAGTACCCGGTTCACCGATGGACTGTGCGGCGATAACGCCGATGGCTTCACCCTTGTTCACCAGGTGACCACGGGCCAGATCACGGCCGTAGCAATGGGCACACACGCCGAAGTCAGTTTCACAGCTAACGACAGAACGCACTTTCACGCTGTCGACAGAGTGCTCTTCCAGCAGGTCACACCATTTTTCGTTCAGCAGGGTGTTACGCGGCACCAGAATGTCCGCCGTACCCGGCTTCAAGACTTCTTCCGCAGTCACACGACCCAGAACGCGGTCACGCAGCGGCTCTTTAACGTCGCCACCCTCGATAACCGGGGTCATGACGATGCCGTTGTGAGTACCACAGTCGTCTTCGATAACCACCAGGTCCTGTGCGACATCGACCAAACGACGAGTCAAGTAACCGGAGTTCGCTGTCTTCAATGCGGTATCCGCCAGACCTTTACGCGCACCGTGAGTAGAAATGAAGTACTGGAGTACGTTCAGACCTTCACGGAAGTTCGCGGTGATCGGCGTTTCGATGATGGAGCCATCCGGCTTCGCCATCAGGCCACGCATACCGGCCAGCTGACGGATCTGAGCGGCGGAACCACGCGCACCGGAGTCAGCCATCATAAAGATGCTGTTGAAGGAAACCTGACGCTCTTCCTCGCCGTTACGGTTGATAACGGTTTCAGTAGACAAGTTTTCCATCATCGCTTTAGCCACACGCTCGTTCGCGGCGGCCCAAATATCGATGACTTTGTTGTAACGTTCACCGGCGGTCACCAGACCAGACTGGAACTGCTCCTGGATCTCGGCCACTTCGGCTTCGGCTTCAGCGATGATCTCAGCCTTCTTCGCCGGGATCACCATATCGTCGATGCCGACGGAAGCGCCAGAGCGCGCTGCATAGGCGAAACCGGTGTACATGATCTGGTCGGCGAAGATAACGGTCGGCTTCAGCCCCAGCGCACGGTAGCAAGCGTTCAGCATCTTAGAAATAGCTTTCTTGCCCAGCGGCTGGTTGACGATGGAGAACGGCAGCCCCTTCGGTACGATCATCCACAGGATGGCGCGACCAACGGTGGTGTCGATCAGACTAGTTTCCGGTACCATCTCGCCATCGACATTCTTGCTGTACTGGGTGATACGCACCTTCACGCGGGCGTGCAGCGAGGCCAGGCCGGCACGATAAATACGCTCAGCTTCTTTCGGCCCGTTCAGCACCATGCCTTCGCCTTTAGCGTTCACACAGTCGCGGGTCATATAGTACAGACCCAATACCACGTCCTGGGACGGAACGATGATCGGATCGCCGTTCGCCGGGGACAAGATATTGTTGGTAGACATCATTAACGCACGCGCTTCCAACTGGGCTTCCAGTGTCAACGGCACGTGTACCGCCATCTGGTCACCGTCGAAGTCGGCGTTATAGGCCGCACAAACCAGCGGATGCAGTTGGATGGCTTTACCTTCGATCAGCAGCGGCTCGAATGCCTGGATACCCA
>NZ_BAUC01000046.1 GCF_000474215.1 Edwardsiella hoshinae NBRC 105699 = ATCC 33379
GTAATCGATAGACAGCAATGATAAGAGAGGGCGCTGCGGCGCCCTTTTTTATGGCGCGATGTACCGCTGCCGTTGGTTATTTTGCATCCGGCCTTGCTTCCTGGCCAGATCTAAGTATAATGCGCGGGCTTGCCTAATATTGGCAGCCTGATTTCGATCAGCGGCGGTATCTTCCGCCAAACAATACTCCCGATATGGGAGTTATGAAATGAACGATTACACTCCCCCGTCAATCGAAATGGGTGCGAGGAGTAATTTTCTACGTTTATAAAATAATTGGAGCTCTGGTCTCATGCAGAACCAAAGAATCCGTATCCGCCTGAAAGCATTTGATCATCGTCTGATCGATCAATCAACCGCGGAAATCGTCGAGACTGCCAAGCGCACTGGTGCGCAGGTCCGTGGTCCGATCCCGCTGCCGACCCGCAAAGAGCGCTTCACCGTTCTGATCTCCCCGCACGTCAACAAAGACGCGCGTGATCAGTACGAAATCCGCACTCACAAGCGTCTGGTTGACATCGTTGAGCCAACCGAGAAAACCGTTGATGCTCTGATGCGTCTGGATCTGGCTGCCGGTGTAGACGTGCAGATCAGCCTGGGTTAATCAGGACATTGAGCGATTGAGAGGTTGAAACAATGATTGGTTTAGTCGGGAAAAAAGTGGGTATGACCCGCATCTTCACTGAAGATGGCGTTTCTATCCCTGTAACCGTTATCGAAATCGAAGCAAACCGCGTTACTCAGGTCAAAGATCTGGACAACGACGGCTACCGCGCCATCCAGGTTACCACTGGTAGCAAGAAAGCTAACCGTGTAACCAAACCGGAAGCGGGCCACTTCGCGAAAGCTGGCGTTGAAGCTGGCCGCGTTCTGCGTGAATTCCGTCTGTCTGAAGGTGAAGAGTTCGCCATCGGTCAGAACATCTCCGTAGAAATCTTCGCTGACGTTAAGAAAGTAGACGTTACCGGTATCTCCAAAGGTAAAGGTTTCGCCGGCACTGTTAAACGCTGGAACTTCCGTACTCAGGACGCTACCCATGGTAACTCCCTGTCTCACCGCGTTCCGGGTTCTATCGGTCAGAACCAGACTCCGGGCAAAGTGTTCAAGGGTAAGAAAATGGCAGGTCACCTGGGCAACGAGCGTGTAACCGTTCAGAGCCTGGACGTAGTACGTGTTGACGCTGAGCGCAACCTGCTGCTGGTTAAAGGTGCAGTCCCGGGTGCGACCGGTGGCGACCTGATCGTTAAACCGGCTGTGAAGGCGTGAGGAGATAGCAATGGAATTAGTATTGAAAGACGCGCAAAGCGCGCTGACTGTTTCCGAAACTACCTTCGGTCGTGATTTCAACGAAGCGCTGGTTCACCAGGTTGTTGTGGCTTATGCAGCCGGTGCTCGTCAGGGTACTCGTGCTCAGAAGACCCGTGCTGAAGTTACTGGCTCCGGTAAAAAACCGTGGCGTCAGAAAGGCACCGGCCGTGCGCGTTCTGGTTCTATCAAGAGCCCGATCTGGCGTTCTGGTGGTGTGAGCTTCGCTGCACGTCCGCAGGATCACAGTCAAAAAGTTAACAAAAAGATGTACCGCGGCGCGCTGAAAAGCATCCTGTCCGAACTGGTACGTCAAGATCGTCTGATCGTCGTCGAGAAGTTCTCTGTTGAAGCACCGAAAACCAAGCTGCTGGCACAGAAACTGAAAGAGATGGCGCTGGATGATGTGCTGATTGTAACCAGCGAAGTCGACGAGAACCTGTTCCTGGCCGCTCGCAACCTGTTCAAGGTTGACGTACGCGACGTAGCAGGCATCGACCCGGTTAGCCTGATCGCCTTCGACAAAGTGGTTATGACTGCTGACGCTGTTAAGCAAGTTGAGGAGATGCTGGCATGATCCGTGAAGAACGTCTGCTGAAAGTACTGCGCGCGCCGCACGTTTCTGAAAAAGCGTCTATGGCGATGGAAAAGAACAACACCATCGTTCTCAAAGTTGCTACTGATGCAACCAAAGCAGAAATCAAAGCCGCAGTTAAGAAACTGTTCGAAGTTGAAGTTGACACCGTTCGCACCCTGGTTGTTAAGGGGAAAGTGAAGCGTCACGGTCAGCGTATCGGTCGTCGTAGCGACTGGAAAAAAGCTTACGTCACCCTGAAAGAAGGCCAGAATCTGGACTTCATCGGCGGCGCAGAGTAAGTCGGAGGAGTAGCGAACAATGGCAATTGTTAAATGTAAACCGACATCTCCGGGTCGTCGCCACGTTGTTAAAGTGGTTAACCCTGAGCTGCACAAGGGCAAACCTTTCGCCCCGCTGCTGGAAAAAAACAGCAAGAGCGGTGGTCGTAACAACAACGGCCGTATCACCACTCGTCACATCGGTGGTGGTCACAAGCAGCAGTATCGTCTGATTGACTTCAAACGCAATAAAGACGGTATCCCGGCTGTAGTTGAGCGTCTGGAGTACGATCCGAACCGCTCCGCGAATATCGCGCTGGTTCTGTACAAAGACGGCGAGCGCCGTTACATCCTGGCGCCGAAAGGCCTGAAAGCTGGCGATCAGATTCAATCTGGCGTCGACGCTGCGATCAAGGCTGGTAACACCCTGCCGATGCGCAACATTCCGGTTGGTTCTACCGTTCATAACGTAGAAATGAAGCCGGGTAAAGGTGGCCAGCTGGCTCGTTCCGCTGGTGCTTACGTTCAGATCGTTGCGCGTGAAGGTGCTTATGTCACTCTGCGTCTGCGCTCTGGCGAAATGCGTAAAATCCCGGCTGACTGCCGCGCCACTCTGGGCGAAGTCGGTAACGCTGAGCACATGCTGCGCGTTCTGGGTAAAGCAGGTGCTGCACGCTGGCGTGGTGTTCGTCCGACCGTTCGCGGTACGGCGATGAACCCGGTAGACCACCCGCACGGTGGTGGTGAAGGTCGTAACTTTGGTAAGCACCCGGTAACTCCGTGGGGCGTTCAGACCAAAGGTAAGAAGACCCGCAGCAATAAGCGTACTGATAAATTCATCGTACGTCGCCGTAGTAAAAAATAATTAGAGGATAAACCATGCCACGTTCTCTCAAGAAAGGTCCTTTTATTGACCTGCACTTGCTGAAGAAGGTAGAGAAAGCGGTGGAAAGCGGAGACAAAAAGCCACTTAAGACTTGGTCCCGTCGTTCAACGGTCTTTCCAAACATGATCGGTTTGACCATCGCTGTCCATAATGGTCGTCAGCACGTACCGGTGTTTGTCGTCGACGAGATGGTCGGCCACAAGCTGGGTGAATTCGCGCCGACTCGTACTTATCGCGGCCATGCGGCTGATAAAAAAGCCAAAAAGAAATAAGGTAGGAGGAAGAGATGGAAACTATTGCCAAGCATTGCCATGCTCGCTCTTCTGCTCAGAAGGTTCGCCTGGTGGCTGACCTGATCCGCGGTAAGAAAGTGTCACAGGCTCTGGAAATTCTGACCTACACCAACAAGAAAGCGGCTGTATTGGTCAAGAAGGTTCTGGAATCTGCCATTGCTAACGCAGAACACAACGATGGCGCTGACATCGATGATCTGAAAGTATCCAAGATCTTCGTCGACGAAGGCCCGACCATGAAGCGCATCATGCCGCGTGCAAAAGGTCGCGCTGATCGTATCCTGAAGCGCACCAGCCACATTACTGTGGTTGTGTCCGATCGCTGAGACTCTGGAGACTAGCAATGGGTCAGAAAGTACATCCTAATGGTATTCGCCTGGGTATTGTGAAGCCTTGGAACTCTACCTGGTATGCGAATACTAAAGAATTCGCTGACAACCTGGACAGCGACTTTAAAGTTCGTCAGTTCCTGAACAAAGAGCTGGAAAAAGCGTCCGTTTCTCGCATCGTGATCGAGCGTCCGGCGAAGAGCATTCGTGTGACCATTCACACCGCTCGCCCGGGTATCGTTATCGGTAAGAAAGG
Organism: Edwardsiella hoshinae NBRC 105699 = ATCC 33379; assembly: GCF_000474215.1. Lineage (GTDB taxonomy): Bacteria > Pseudomonadota > Gammaproteobacteria > Enterobacterales > Enterobacteriaceae > Edwardsiella > Edwardsiella hoshinae. The sequence continues at coordinate 3,925 of NZ_BAUC01000046.1, forward strand.
CGAAGACGTAGAAAAACTGCGCAAGGGCGTTGCAGAAATTGCAGGCGTCCCGGCACAGATCAACATCGCCGAAGTGCGTAAACCGGAACTGGACGCCAAACTGGTGGCTGACAGCATCACTTCTCAGCTGGAACGTCGCGTTATGTTCCGCCGTGCTATGAAGCGTGCTGTACAGAACGCTATGCGTCTGGGCGCTAAAGGTATCAAAGTTGAAGTCAGCGGCCGCCTGGGCGGTGCTGAGATCGCGCGTACTGAATGGTACCGTGAAGGTCGTGTACCGTTGCACACGCTGCGTGCGGACATCGACTACAACACCTCTGAAGCGCACACCACTTATGGTGTAATCGGCGTTAAGGTATGGATCTTCAAAGGTGAGATCCTGGGTGGTATGGCTGCTGTTGAACAACCGGAAAAACCGGCTGCTCAGCCTAAGAAGCAGCAGCGTAAAGGCCGCAAGTAAGGAGAGTCGCTGATGTTACAACCTAAGCGTACAAAATTCCGTAAAGTGCATAAAGGCCGTAACCGCGGTCTGGCGCAGGGTACGGATGTTAGCTTCGGCACTTTCGGTCTGAAAGCTGTTGGCCGTGGCCGTCTGACTGCCCGCCAAATCGAAGCAGCACGTCGTGCAATGACGCGTGCTGTTAAGCGTCAGGGTAAAATCTGGATTCGCGTGTTCCCGGACAAGCCGATCACTGAGAAACCGCTGGCCGTTCGTATGGGTAAAGGTAAAGGTAACGTTGAGTACTGGGTAGCCCTGATTCAGCCGGGTAAAGTCCTGTACGAGATGGACGGTGTGCCTGAAGAGCTGGCCCGTGAGGCCTTCAAACTGGCAGCAGCGAAACTGCCTATCAAAACCACCTTTGTAACTAAGACGGTGATGTAATGAAAGCAAACGAGCTGCGTGAGAAGAGTGTTGAAGAGCTGAACACCGAGCTGCTGAACTTGCTGCGCGAAGAGTTTAATCTGCGCATGCAGGCAGCAGGCGGCCAGCTGCAACAGTCTCACCTGTTGAAGCAAGTGCGTCGTAATATCGCACGTGTTAAGACTTTACTGAACGAGAAGGCGGGTGCGTAATGACCGATAAAATCCGTACTCTGCAAGGTCGTGTTGTTAGCGACAAAATGGAGAAATCCATTGTTGTTGCTATCGAGCGCATGGTGAAGCACCCGATCTACGGTAAATTCATCAAACGTACGACCAAACTGCACGTACATGACGAGAACAACGAATGCGGTATCGGTGACGTGGTAGAAATCCGCGAATGCCGTCCGCTGTCCAAGACCAAATCCTGGACGCTGGTTCGCGTTGTAGAGAAAGCTGTTCTGTAATACAGTACACTGTCTCGGCAATGATAAACGGCTCAGATTTTGAGCCGTTTATTTTTTCTACCCATATTCTGGAAGCGGTGTTATAATGCTGCGCCCTCAATCATGGGGATTTTTAACGGCCCAACTGGGTCTCGAAGTAGTAGTTGACATTAGCGGAGCACTGAAATGATCCAAGAACAGACTATGCTGAACGTCGCCGATAACTCCGGCGCGCGTCGCGTAATGTGTATCAAGGTTCTGGGTGGCTCGCACCGTCGCTACGCAGGCATCGGCGATATCATCAAGATCACCATCAAGGAAGCAATTCCGCGTGGTAAGGTCAAAAAAGGTGATGTGCTGAAGGCGGTAGTGGTGCGCACCAAGAAGGGTGTTCGTCGCCCTGACGGATCTGTCGTTCGCTTTGACGGCAATGCTTGTGTACTGTTGAACAACAACAGTGAGCAGCCGATCGGTACGCGTATTTTTGGGCCGGTGACTCGTGAACTGCGTTCTGAAAAGTTCATGAAAATCATCTCTCTGGCACCAGAAGTACTCTAAGGAGCGAATCCATGGCAGCGAAAATCCGTCGTGATGACGAAGTAATCGTGCTGACCGGCAAAGACAAAGGTAAGCGCGGTAAAGTAAAAAACGTCCTGTCTTCTGGTAAAGTTGTCGTTGAAGGCATCAACCTGGTTAAGAAACATCAGAAGCCGGTTCCGGCCCTGAACCAACCGGGTGGCATCGTTGAAAAAGAAGCCGCTATTCAGGTTTCCAACGTTGCAATCTTCAATGCGGCGACCGGTAAAGCGGACCGTGTAGGCTTTCGGTTTGAAGACGGCAAAAAAGTCCGTTTCTTCAAGTCCAATGGCGAAACTATCAAGTAATTTGGAGTAGTACGATGGCGAAACTGCATGATTACTACAAAGACGAAGTAGTTAAAAAACTCATGACTGAGTTTAACTACAATTCTGTCATGCAAGTCCCTCGGGTCGAGAAGATCACCCTGAACATGGGTGTTGGTGAAGCGATCGCTGACAAGAAACTGCTGGATAACGCAGCAGCTGACCTGGCAGCAATCTCCGGTCAAAAACCGCTGATCACCAAAGCACGCAAATCAGTTGCAGGCTTCAAAATCCGTCAGGGCTATCCGATCGGCTGTAAAGTAACTCTGCGTGGCGAACGCATGTGGGAGTTCTTTGAGCGTCTGATCTCTATTGCTGTACCGCGTATCCGTGACTTCCGTGGCCTGTCCGCGAAGTCTTTCGACGGCCGTGGTAACTACAGCATGGGCGTACGTGAGCAGATTATCTTCCCGGAAATCGACTATGACAAAGTCGACCGCGTTCGTGGTTTGGACATCACCATTACCACTACTGCGAAAACCGACGAAGAAGGCCGTGCGCTGCTGACTGCTTTTAACTTCCCGTTCCGCAAGTAAGGTAGGGTTACTAATGGCTAAGCAATCCATGAAAGCACGCGAAGTCAAGCGCGTGAAATTAGCTGAAAAGTTCTTTGCCAAACGCGCTGAACTGAAGGCTATCATCTCTGATGTCAACGCTTCCGACGAAGATCGTTGGAATGCGGTTCTTAAGCTGCAGACTCTGCCGCGTGATTCCAGCCCGAGCCGTCAGCGTAACCGCTGCCGCCAAACTGGCCGTCCGCACGCTTTCCTGCGTAAGTTCGGGTTGAGCCGTATCAAGGTCCGTGAAGCCGCTATGCGCGGTGAAATTCCGGGTCTGAAAAAGGCTAGCTGGTAATTGTCACCAATTGAATCACGGGAGTAAAGACAGATGAGCATGCAAGATCCGATCGCGGATATGCTGACCCGTATCCGTAACGGTCAGGCCGCGAACAAAGTTGCGGTCACCATGCCTTCCTCCAAGCTGAAAGTGGCAATTGCCAACGTGCTGAAGGAAGAAGGTTTTATTGAAGATTTCAAAATCGAAGGCGACGCCAAGCCTGTTCTGGAACTGGTACTGAAGTACTTCCAGGGCAAGCCGGTAGTAGAAAGCATTCAGCGTATCAGCCGCCCTGGTCTGCGCATCTATAAGAAAAAAGATGAGCTGCCGAAAGTTATGGCCGGTCTGGGTATCGCAGTTGTTTCTACCTCTAAAGGTGTCATGACTGATCGTGCTGCCCGCCAAGCTGGCTTGGGTGGCGAGATTATCTGCTACGTAGCGTAATCGGAGGAAAGAATGTCTCGTGTTGCAAAAGCACCCGTCGTCATTCCTGCCGGCGTAGAGGTAAAACTCAACGGTCAGGTTATTTCGATCAAGGGTAAAAACGGCGAGCTGACTCGTACTATCAACGACGCTGTTGAAATTAAGCATGCTGATAACGCACTGACCTTTGGTCCGCGTGAAGGCTTTGTGGACGGTTGGGCCCAGGCGGGTACCGCTCGTGCACTGCTGAACTCAATGGTTATCGGTGTTACCGAAGGCTTCACTAAGAAGCTGCAGCTGGTAGGTGTTGGTTATCGTGCAGCGATTAAAGGCAACGTGGTGAACCTGGCCCTGGGCTTCTCTCACCCGGTTGATCATACGCTGCCGGCAGGCATCACTGCTGAATGTCCGTCTCAGACTGAAATCGTGCTGAAAGGCGCTGATAAACAGCTGATCGGTCAGGTTGCAGCGGATCTGCGCGCTTACCGTCGTCCTGAGCCGTACAAAGGCAAAGGTGTCCGTTACGCCGACGAAGTCGTGCGTACCAAAGAGGCTAAGAAGAAGTAAGGTAACACTATGGATAAGAAATCTGCTCGTATCCGTCGTGCGACCCGCGCACGCCGCAAGCTCAAAGAGCTGGGTGCAACTCGCCTGGTGGTACATCGTACCCCGCGTCACATCTACGCACAGGTTATTGCCCCGAATGGTTCTGAAGTCCTGGTTGCCGCTTCTACCGTAGAAAAAGCAATCAGTGAACAACTGACATACACTGGGAACAAAGAAGCCGCAGCAGCTGTAGGTAAAGCTATCGCTGAACGCGCGCTGGAAAAAGGCATCAAGGACGTGTCCTTCGATCGCTCTGGTTTCCAATATCATGGTCGTGTCCAGGCACTGGCAGATGCTGCCCGTGAAGCTGGCCTTCAGTTCTAAGGTAGAGGTGTAAGATGTCGCACATCGAAAAACAAGCTGGCGAACTGCAGGAAAAGCTGATCGCGGTAAATCGCGTATCTAAGACTGTTAAGGGTGGCCGTATTTTTAGCTTCACCGCACTGACTGTAGTGGGTGATGGCAACGGTCGCGTCGGTTTTGGTTACGGCAAAGCCCGTGAAGTTCCGGCAGCGATCCAGAAAGCGATGGAGAAAGCTCGTCGCAACATGATCAACGTCGCGCTGAACAGCGGCACTCTGCAGCACCCGGTTAAGGGCGCTCACACGGGTTCTCGCGTGTTCATGCAGCCGGCTTCTGAAGGTACCGGTATCATCGCCGGTGGTGCAATGCGCGCCGTCCTGGAAGTCGCTGGAGTTCGTAACGTTCTGGCTAAAGCATATGGTTCCACTAACCCGATTAACGTGGTTCGTGCAACTATCGACGGTCTGGAAAGTATGAAATCTCCGGAAATGGTCGCTGCCAAGCGTGGTAAATCCGTTGAAGAAATTCTGGGGTAATAGACCATGGCAAAGACTATTAAAATTACTCAAACCCGCAGTGCGATCGGCCGTCTGCCGAAACACAAGGCAACGCTGCTTGGCCTGGGTCTGCGTCGCATCGGTCACACCGTAGAGCGTGAGGATACTCCTGCCGTTCGTGGTATGATCAACGCGGTTTCCTACATGGTTAAAGTTGAGGAGTAACAGATGCGTTTGAATACTCTGTCTCCGGCCGAAGGCTCCAAGCACGCTTCCAAGCGTCTGGGTCGTGGTATCGGTTCTGGCCTGGGTAAAACCGGTGGCCGTGGTCACAAAGGTCAGAAGTCTCGTTCTGGCGGTGGCGTACGTCGCGGGTTCGAAGGTGGCCAGATGCCGCTGTACCGTCGTCTGCCGAAGTTCGGCTTCACCTCTCGCAAAGCGATGGTGACTGCTGAAATTCGTCTGTCTGAGATCGCTATGATCGAAGGCGACGTTATCGACCTGAACGTGCTGAAAGCGGCTAATGTGATTGGCCCGCAGATCGAATTCGCCAAAGTTATGCTGTCTGGCGAAATCAATCGTGCAGTAACTCTGCGCGGTCTGCGTGTGTCCAAAGGCGCTCGTGCTGCGATTGAAGCTGCTGGCGGTAAAATCGAGGAATAAGTAGCAGATGGCTAAACAACCGGGATTAGATTTTCAAAGTGCCAAAGGTGGACTGGGCGAACTCAAGCGCAGACTGTTGTTTGTTATTGGGGCGCTGATTGTTTTCCGCATTGGCTCTTTTATTCCGATCCCTGGTATTGATGCCGCTGTACTTGCCAAACTGCTTGAGCAACAGCAGGGCACCATCATCGACATGTTCAACATGTTTTCCGGTGGTGCTCTGAGCCGTGCTTCTATCTTTGCGTTGGGGATCATGCCGTACATTTCGGCGTCGATCATCATCCAACTGCTGACGGTGGTTCACCCCGCCTTGGCAGAGATCAAGAAAGAAGGGGAGGCTGGCCGTCGTAAGATTAGTCAGTACACCCGTTACGGCACGCTGGTGCTGGCCATATTCCAGTCGATCGGTATCGCTACCGGTTTGCCGAATATGCCTGGGATGCAGGGTCTGGTGATTAATCCGGGCTTTGCATTCTACTTCACTGCGGTAGTGAGCTTGGTCACCGGGACAATGTTCCTGATGTGGTTGGGTGAACAGATTACTGAGCGCGGTATCGGTAACGGTATTTCGATCATTATCTTCGCAGGGATTGTGGCGGGTCTTCCGCCGGCAATTGGCCATACTATCGAGCAGGCGCGGCAGGGCGACCTGCACTTCCTTCTGTTGCTGTTGGTTGCAGTATTAGTATTCGCAGTAACCTTCTTCGTTGTTTTCGTGGAGCGTGGTCAGCGTCGTATCGTCGTTAACTATGCCAAACGTCAGCAAGGTCGTCGTGTTTATGCAGCACAGAGCACACATTTGCCGTTGAAAGTGAATATGGCAGGGGTTATCCCGGCAATCTTCGCTTCCAGCATCATTCTGTTCCCGGCCACGATTGCGTCTTGGTTTGGGGGCGGTACAGGTTGGAACTGGCTGACTACAATTTCGCTGTATTTGCAGCCTGGGCAACCGCTTTATGTGTTACTCTATGCGTCTGCAATCATCTTCTTCTGTTTCTTCTACACGGCGTTGGTTTTCAACCCGCGTGAAACAGCGGATAACCTGAAGAAGTCCGGTGCATTTGTACCAGGAATTCGTCCGGGAGAGCAAACGGCGAAGTACATCGATAAGGTAATGACCCGTCTGACTCTGGTTGGTGCGCTGTACATTACATTTATCTGCCTGATCCCGGAGTTCATGCGTGATGCGATGAAAGTACCGTTCTATTTCGGTGGTACTTCACTACTCATCGTAGTGGTTGTCATCATGGACTTTATGGCTCAAGTGCAAACTCTGATGATGTCTAGTCAGTACGAGTCTGCATTGAAGAAAGCGAACCTGAAAGGCGATAAGCGCTAATCCAGGTGAGTTTGAGAAGTTACGGAGAGTAAAATGAAAGTTCGTGCTTCCGTCAAGAAATTATGCCGTAACTGCAAAATCGTTAAGCGCAACGGTGTTGTGCGTGTGATTTGCAGCGTAGAACCGAAGCATAAGCAGCGTCAAGGCTGATTATCTCGCATATTTTTCTTGCAAAGTTGGGTTGAGCTGGCTAGATTAGCCAGCCAATCTTTTGTTTGTTGCAACGGTGCCATTTGAGTATCCTGAAAACGGGCTTTTCAGAGTGGTGCCGTCGTATATTAATCTAGGAGTGCATAGTGGCCCGTATAGCAGGCATTAACATTCCTGATCACAAACATACCGTGATCGCGCTGACCGCGATCTTCGGTATCGGTAAAACCCGTTCTCAGGCTATCTGTGCCGCTACGGGTATTGCCGAAAATGTTAAGATCAGTGAGCTGTCTGAAGAGCAAATCGAGAAGCTGCGTGACGAAGTCGCCAAATACAGTGTAGAAGGCGATCTGCGTCGTGAGATTACCCTGAGCATCAAGCGTCTGATGGACCTTGGTAGCTATCGTGGTTTACGCCATCGTCGTGGTCTGCCGGTTCGCGGTCAGCGTACTAAGACCAACGCACGTACCCGTAAGGGTCCGCGTAAACCGATCAAGAAATAGTCGGGGTGATTGAACAATGGCAAAAGCACCAATTCGTGCACGCAAGCGCGTAAGAAAGCAAGTATCTGACGGTGTGGCTCACATCCATGCTTCTTTCAACAACACCATCGTTACCATTACTGATCGTCAGGGTAACGCACTGGGTTGGGCAACAGCCGGTGGTTCCGGTTTCCGTGGTTCTCGTAAATCTACTCCGTTTGCCGCTCAGGTTGCAGCAGAGCGCTGCGCTGAAGCTGTAAAAGAGTACGGTATCAAGAATCTGGAAGTTATGGTTAAAGGACCGGGTCCGGGTCGCGAATCTACCATCCGCGCTCTGAACGCGGCCGGTTTCCGCATCACGAACATCACTGATGTGACTCCGATCCCTCATAACGGTTGTCGTCCGCCGAAGAAACGTCGCGTATAACGTCGTTTCTCGGATAGTTGGAGAAAGAAAATGGCAAGATATTTGGGTCCTAAGCTCAAGCTGAGCCGTCGTGAGGGCACCGACCTGTTCCTGAAGTCAGGTGTTCGCGCGATCGATTCCAAGTGTAAAATTGAACAGGCACCTGGCCAGCACGGTGCGCGCAAGCCGCGTCTGTCTGACTACGGTGTTCAGTTGCGTGAGAAGCAAAAAGTTCGTCGTATTTACGGCGTCCTGGAGCGTCAGTTCCGTAACTACTACAAAGAAGCAGCACGTCTGAAAGGCAACACCGGTGAAAACCTGTTGGCTCTGCTGGAAGGTCGTCTGGACAACGTTGTTTACCGTATGGGCTTCGGTGCGACTCGCGCAGAAGCACGCCAACTGGTTAGCCACAAGGCTATCGTAGTAAACGGTCGCGTTGTTAACATCGCTTCTTATCAGGTATCTCCGAATGACGTAGTCAGCGTCCGTGAGAAAGCGAAGAAGCAGTCTCGCGTTAAAGCCGCTCTGGAGCTGGCTGAGCAGCGTGAAAAGCCGACTTGGCTGGAAGTTGATGCTGCTAAAATGGAAGGTGTGTTCAAGCGTCAGCCTGAACGTTCCGACCTGTCTGCGGACATTAACGAACACCTGATCGTCGAGCTTTACTCCAAGTAAAGCTTAGTACCAAAGAGAGGACACAATGCAGGGTTCTGTGACAGAGTTTCTAAAACCGCGCCTGGTAGATATCGAGCAACTGAGTTCGACGCACGCCAAGGTGACCCTTGAGCCGTTAGAGCGTGGCTTTGGCCATACTCTTGGTAACGCACTGCGCCGTATTCTGCTTTCATCCATGCCGGGTTGCGCGGTGACCGAGGTTGAGATTGATGGTGTACTGCACGAGTACAGCACCAAAGAAGGCGTACAGGAAGATATCCTGGAAATCCTGCTCAACCTGAAAGGGCTGGCGGTGAAAGTTCAAGGCAAAGATGAAGTAATTCTTACCCTGAATAAATCTGGCATTGGCCCTGTGACTGCAGCCGACATTACCCACGACGGTGATGTCGAAATCGTCAAGCCGCATCATGTGATCTGTCACCTGACCGATGACAACGCATCTATCAATATGCGTATCAAAGTTCAGCGTGGTCGTGGTTATGTGCCGGCGTCTGCCCGAATTCATTCGGAAGAAGATGAGCGCCCGATCGGTCGTCTGCTGGTCGACGCCTGCTACAGCCCTGTAGAGCGTATTGCCTACAATGTTGAAGCAGCGCGTGTTGAGCAGCGCACCGACCTGGACAAGCTGGTCATCGAGATGGAAACCAACGGTACTATTGACCCGGAAGAGTCGATCCGCCGTGCGGCAACTATCCTGGCTGAACAACTGGAAGCTTTCGTTGACCTGCGTGATGTACGTCAGCCGGAAGTGAAAGAAGAGAAGCCTGAGTTCGATCCGATCCTGCTGCGCCCTGTTGACGATCTGGAATTGACTGTCCGCTCTGCGAACTGCCTGAAGGCAGAAGCTATCCACTACATCGGTGATCTGGTACAGCGTACCGAGGTTGAGTTGCTGAAAACGCCGAACCTGGGTAAAAAATCTCTTACCGAGATTAAAGACGTGCTGGCCTCACGCGGTCTGTCTCTGGGCATGCGCCTGGAAAACTGGCCGCCGGCAAGTATCGCTGACGAGTAACTGGATCACAGGTTAAGGTTTTACTGAGAAGGATAAGGTCATGCGCCATCGTAAGAGTGGTCGTCAACTGAACCGCAACAGCAGCCATCGCCAGGCTATGTTCCGCAACATGGCCGGCTCTCTGGTTCGTCATGAAATCATCAAGACGACCCTGCCTAAAGCGAAAGAGCTGCGTCGCGTGGTTGAGCCGCTGATTACTCTTGCCAAGACCGACAGCGTTGCTAACCGTCGTCTGGCATTCGCCCGTACTCGTGATAACGAGATCGTGGCAAAACTGTTTAACGAGCTGGGCCCGCGCTTCGCGAGCCGTGCCGGTGGCTACACTCGCATTCTGAAGTGTGGCTTCCGTGCAGGCGACAACGCGCCGATGGCTTACATCGAGCTGGTTGATCGTTCTGTATCTGAAGCAGAAGCTGCCGCAGAGTAATCTGCTGAAGCATTAAGGAAGCCGGGCCTTTGGCCCGGCTTTTTTATTGTATTTTTTATCCTTTCATTTCCCCTCGTCTGGTTTTACTCTGCTGGGAGTAAGTTAAACGAGATCATTATGTCGATTATCGATGAGTGGGCCGAGCGTCATATTGTCGAGGCTCAGGCGCGAGGCGAGCTTTCTGCCCTACCCGGTGAAGGGAAGCCCCTGTCTCTGGATGATGATAGTCATATCCCCGCGCAGTTGCGGGCTGGGTATCGCCTGTTGAAAAATGCCGGTTGCTTGCCACCGGAATTGGAACAGCGGCGCGAGGCGCTCTCCCTGGCCGAGATGTTGCACAGCATTCAAACGGATCACCCTGACTACAGTGCGTTGAGTAAACGGCTGGCACTACTGGAGTTACGTCTGCGTCAGGCTGGGATGGATACGGCCTTCCTGCGCGGTAGCTATGGCATACCACTACGCAACCGACTGTGTAAAAGCGAGGAGTAGCAATGTATCGCATAGGACAATTGGCAAAGCTGGCCGGAGTGACGCCGGATACCATCCGCTACTATGAGAAGCAGCAGATGATGGCGCATGAGGTACGTACCGAGGGAGGCTATCGGCTGTATAGTGACGCCGATTTGCAGCGTCTGCGTTTTATTCGCTATGCCAAGCATCTCGGCTTACCATTGGAAGCGATCCGTGAGTTACTCTCTATTCGCGTCGATCCGGCACACCATACTTGTCAGGAGTCGAAAGCTATTGTGGAGCGGCGCCTGCGCGAGGTTGAGGAGAAATTACGTGAATTGGAGCATATGCGTGACTCGTTGCGGCGTCTGAGTGCAGCTTGTTGCGGTAGCGCGCACAGCAGCGCTTATTGTTCTATCCTGGAAGCCTTAGAGAGTGGCGCGGAAGTCTTGCTGCCACGCATCGACTTGCGCGCTCACTTCTCGTCCTCTGCGCGGGAGTAAGGGGCGAGAAAAAAATGAAGGGCAGGGCTGCCCCTCGCCGGATGGTCTGGTTTACGGCTGTTTGTTCTGCTGTGCTTGCAGAAGGTCACGGATCTCGCTCAATAGCACCGTTTCGGCGCTGGGCGCCGGTGGCGCGGCCGGTGTTTCTGCTTTCTGGCGACGCAGCTTGTTCATCAGTTTGATGGCCATGAAGATCGCGAAGGCGACGATGACGAAGTCGAAGATCGTCTGGATAAACTGACCGTAGTTGACCACCACGGCCGGAGCCCCATTGGCGGCTTCGCGCAGCACCCAATGGAACTGCTTGAAGTCGACCCCACCAATCAGTAGCCCCAGTAACGGCATGATCACATCGCCAACGAGAGAAGAGACGATCTTGCCAAATGCGGCGCCGATGATGACACCGACGGCCATGTCAACCACATTGCCACGCATGGCGAATTCACGAAACTCTTTCAGTAAGCTCATAGCTACCCCCTAAACGAATCCTACTCTAAGTGTAATCACTCGCCGCCACTTTGCTAGGCGGCGAGTGGGGGGAGATCAGCGCCTCCAGAAACTAGGGAAGAACAGTACCAGCATAGTCATGACTTCGAGCCGGCCAAGTAGCATACCGAGCGCCAAGGCCCACTTGGCGACGTCGGGCAGCGGGGCGAAGTTGCCGCTTGGGCCGATCAATGGTCCCATCCCTGGACCAACGTTAGCCATTGCGGTCATAGCACCGGTGATCGCCGATAGTGCATCGACGCCACATAGGCCGAGAACGGCGGCGATCAGCATGGTAATGGCGATGAACGCCATCATAAAGGCGATGACCGAGCGGCTTACCTCATTGGTAATCGGCCGATTATTGTAGCGGCGTGGGAATACGGCATTGGGATGGATCAGCTTGCGGACCTCGATGTGCAGGCTTTCAAAGCCGATCTGTACGCGAAACATCTTGATCCCTCCGGCGGTGGAGCCGGAACAGCCGCCGAGCAGCATCACCGAAGCGAAGAGCACGGTGGTGAAGGGGGTCCACTGATCGAAGTTACCTAGCGAATAGCCGGTGGTCGACAGAATGTTGATCAGATTGAAGAAGGCTATGCGTAAGCTGTCTTCGAAGTCGAAGATGTGCTTGTGCCATAGCCATAGGGTAAGAATGAGCCCGATGACCAGCACGAAACGGCTAAAGCCGACCACCTGTTGGTCGCGCACTAATACTTTGAAGCTGCGTTGGCGCAGTACCTGGATGAACAGGAGGAAAGGCAACGAGCCGAGGAACATAAAAATAATGGCGTTCCATTGAGCTAGCACGGAGTAGGCTGCCATCGACTTATCGTTAGTCGAGAAGCCTCCGGTGGAGATGGTGGCGAAGGCATGGTTGACCGCGTCGAAGTTGCTCATACCGGCATAACGATAACCGAGATAACACAAGAAGGTGAGCACCGCGTATACCGCCATGATGCCTTTGGCGACATCTTTCATCCGTGGTGAGGATTTCTCCGACCAATCGGAGGACTCAGTATGGAATAGGCGCATCCCCCCCACGTCGAGGAAAGGGAGAATGGCGACGGCCATGACAATAAACCCGACGCCGCCTAGCCACTGGAGCAGCGAGCGCCATAACAGCACGCTCGGCTCCATTTGATTAAGATTAGAGAGTACCGAAGAGCCGGTGGTGGTTAACCCGGACATGGTCTCGAAAAAGGCATCAGTGAAGGTGATGTGTTTGATGAACACGAAAGGCAAGGCACCGAAGCAACAGGCTGTCAGCCATGCTAGGGTGGTGGTCAGAAACATATCACGGATACGCAGGGAAAACTTCTGCCCACGTCCTTGGGCGATCAGAAACAGTGCGATCAGATGCGTGATGATTACCGCCTGGAGAAACTCGTAGACGCCACCGGTGCCAGTTAGCAACGCATAGAGTAGGGGCACATACATCAGCAGCGCCACCTTCGACAGCATCATCCCCAGAATATAGAGAACGGAACGATAGTTGAGCATAGCCGTAGTTACAAAAAGAAAGGACTGGGCTGAAACAGGCGTTCCACGTCGGAGATAAACTTCTTATCCGTCAGGAACATGATCACGTGATCCCCCTGTTCGATCTTGGATTCACGGTTGGCGATCAACACGTCATCCCCGCGTACGATAGCGCCGATAGTGGTGCCAGGCGGCAGCTTGATCTCCTCGACGCGTCGTCCCACGACTTTAGAGGTGGTTTCATCACCATGAGCGATGGCTTCAATGGCTTCCGCTACACCCCGACGTAGTGAGGAGACGCTGACGATATCGGCCTTGCGGACGTGGCCGAGCAGAGCGGAGATAGTCGCTTGCTGCGGTGAAATGGCAATATCGATCACGCTGCCTTGAACCAGATCGACATAGGCGCTGCGTTGGATCAATACCATTACTTTCTTGGCACCGAGGCGCTTGGCCAGCATGGCCGACATGATGTTAGCCTCGTCATCGTTGGTCAAGGCGATAAAAACATCGACTTGATCGATATGCTCCTCGGTCAGCAGTTCCTGATCTGAGGCGTCGCCGTAGAAGACAATAGTATCGTGCAGTTTCTCGGCCAGTTCGGCTGCGCGTTGAGCATTGTGTTCGATCAGCTTGACGCTATAGTCTTTCTCCAAACGTTGCGCCAGGCCAGCACCGACGTTACCGCCGCCGACGATCATGATGCGTTTGTAGGGTTTCTCTAAGCGCTGTAGCTCACTCATCACTGCACGGATGTTGTGCGAAGCCGCGACAAAGAAGACCTCATCGCCAGCCTCGATCACCGTGGAGCCTTGAGGGCGGATCGGGCGATCTTGGCGGAAGATCGCCGCTACGCGTGTTTCGATGTGTGGCATGTGCTCTTTTAACGAGGTGAGGGCATTGCCAACCAGGGGACCGCCATAATACGCCTTCACCGCCACCAGGCCGACCTTACCTTCGGCGAAGTTAACCACCTGTAGTGCGCCGGGGTACTCGATCAGGCGATAGACATAGTCGGTGACCAGTTGTTCGGGCGCGATCAGGTGATCGATGGGGACCGCCTCGGGGTTGAACAGGCGCTCATGTTCTCGGATATATTCGGTTGAACGGATACGCGCGATACGATTGGGCGTACTAAACAGGGAATAGGCGACCTGGCAGGCGATCATGTTAGTTTCGTCCGAACTGGTTACGGCGACCAGCATGTCGGCATCATCGGCGCCGGCTTCACGCAACACGCGAGGATGCGAGCCATACCCCTGTACTACGCGAAGATCGAATTTGTCCTGTAGCTGGCGTAGGCGATCGCTATTGGTATCGACGATGGTGATATCGTTGTTCTCACCCACCAGGTTTTCCGCCAGAGTTCCCCCCACCTGGCCGGCACCTAAAATGATAATTTTCATGATGCTGTTCTCTGCTTAGCGCTGGCCTCCCATCTGGTGGGTGGCCTACGGATTATGCTTTTATCAGCTTAGCGTAAAAGAAGCCGTCTCCGCCCTCAGGCTGGGGCAAATACTGTAGGCCGGGTTGCTGGGCGTCGCCGGTGTCCACGAGACGCGCATCGCTGTGGCGCGCCAGGAAGGCGAGGATCTGCTCTCGGTTTTCCTGTGGCAGGACCGAACAAGTGGCATACACCATCACACCGCCCGGTTTCAGCAGTGGCCAGACGGCCTCGATGATCTCGCGTTGTAAAGCGGCTAACTCAGCGATATCGCTATCGCGCCGTAACCACTTGATGTCGGGATGACGGCGAATGACGCCGGTCGCGGAGCAGGGCGCATCCAAGAGGATGCGATCGAACTGACGTCCGTTGGCCCAGTTCTCAGGCGAACGGCCATCGCCACAGCGGACATTAGCCTGCTGTTGCAGGCGTTGGAGATTCTCCCGCACTCGTTTGAGACGCTGCTCATCGGCGTCGACGGCCAGTAGTTGCGCCTTAGGTGCGGCTTCCAGGATGTGGGTTGTCTTACCACCGGGCGCACAGCACAGATCGAGGATCTGTTCGCCATTTTGCGGATCAAGCAGATCTACGCAGTGTTGCGCACTGGCGTCCTGCACCGTAACCCACCCTTGCTCGAATCCCGGTAGGCGTGTTACTGGCTGCGCGCTGATCAGGCGAATGGCATCAGGAAATTGCTCATGCGCCACCGCCTCGATACCGGCCTGCTGTAGCAGGAGGAGGTAGGCGTCGCGGGTATGATGACGGCGGTTAACCCGTAACCACATCGGTGGACGCTGATTATTGGCCTCGATGATGGCTTGCCATTGCTCCGGGTAGGCGTGTTGCAGGCGCTTGAGTAACCAAGCCGGATGCAACCAGCGGCTAGCCGCTTGCTGGGACTGGAGCAGCAGGGCCTCCTGTTGGCGTTGGAACTGGCGGAGTACCCCGTTGATTAGCCCCTTAAGCTGTGGCCGTTTCAAGGTAGTTGCACCGTCGACGGTTTCGGCCAAGGCGGCATGGGGTGGAATACGGGTATATACCAATTGATATAAACCGACCATTAACAGGTAATGCAGCGGACGTTGTTTCCCTGTCAGCACCTTAGCCATCAGTTGTTGCAGGATCCACTCCAGTTGCGGCAATACCCGCAAGGTACCGAAGCACAGCTCCTGTAACAGGGCTCGATCTTTCTCGCTGAGCGGTTGGGCGGCGCTGGGTAGTACACTACTCAGGGATTGCCCCTGATCAAGGACAGCACTCAGCGTGCGGGCTGCGATGGCACGCAGGTTGTAGGACGTAGTTTTCATGAAGGCAAGAGACCGTCGCTGCAAGTTAACTCGAATATGGCCTGGAGTTTATCACGGATTGCGCTAGAAATGGCGCATTGGACACGCCGTGCCACAGGGCGTTTAGCGAGATAGCCCGGCGCTCGCCGGGCTGAGGCTGAAGCGGCTTAGTCGAGGAGGGTTCCCGGCAGGAAGCTCTCTTTGCGTGAGTTGAGCAGGTCGCGGGCGGCCATGCTTTTCTTACCCGCGGGTTGCAACTGAGTTAATAGGAGAACACCCTGGGCGGTAGCGACGGCGATCCCATGCTTGTCGGCGCTGACGATAGTGCCTGGCAGTGCGTCACTATCTTGCTTGAGAGCGTAGGCTCCCCAGACTTTCACTGGCTGCCCTTCCAGCATGAAGAAGCTGACTGGCCAAGGATTGAAAGCGCGAACACAACGTGCCAGTTGTTCTGCGGAGAGTCGCCAATCTAGGCGTGCTTCCTCCTTGCTCAGTTTCTCGGCGTAGCAGGCGAGAGCATCATCCTGCTGTTGTGCCTGAGCGCTGCCGTCGGCGAGCTGTGCCAGCGTGGTTAGCAGCCCTTGAGGACCCAGGTCGGCTAGCTTATCGTACAGCGTGGCGCTAGTGTCATCCTGGGCGATCGGACAGGCCAGTTTCAGCAGCATCGCTCCGGTATCCAGACCCGCATCCATTTGCATGATGGTGACGCCGGTTTCCGCATCACCTGCCCAGAGGGCGCGTTGGATCGGCGCCGCTCCGCGCCAGCGCGGCAGCAGGGAGCCATGGACATTGATGCAGCCCAGACGCGGCATATCCAGCACTGCTTGGGGGAGGATCAGTCCATAGGCCACGACCACCATCACATCGGCCTGTAAATCGGCAACCAGTTTTTGGTTTTCGGCCGGTCGTAACGAGGCTGGCTGGAAGATGGGCAGCGCATGCTGCTCCGCCAGCGCCTTCACCGGACTTGGCGTCAGCTTGTTACCGCGCCCTGCCGGACGATCGGGTTGGGTAAAAACGCCGACGATCTGGTGCTCGGAACCGAGCAGCGCCGCGAGATGGCGTGCGGCGAAATCGGGTGTACCAGCGAAAATGATACGAAGCGATTGAGACACGAGAATACCTGCCTTGAGTTAGTTAGCGGCACGGGCCTGCTGTTTATACAGCTTCTCCAGCTTTTGACGGATACGTTGACGCTTCAGGGGCGACAGGTAATCGATAAATAGCTTGCCCATCAGATGATCCATCTCATGCTGGATGCAGATAGCCAATAGCCCATCGGTCTCCAGCTCAAAAGGCTTGCCGTCACGATCCAGCGCCCGTACCGAGATCTTCTCGGCACGTGGCACCAGTGCTCGCTGTTCGGGAACGGAAAGGCATCCTTCTTCAATGCCCGTTTCGCCATCCTTTTGTAGCAATTCGGGATTGATCAGTACCAGTCGCTGGTCGCGGTTCTCCGAGACATCGATGACGATAATACGCTGGTGAATATCTACCTGAGTGGCAGCTAGGCCAATGCCCTCCTCGGCGTACATGGTCTCGAACATATCGTCGACAATACGCTGGATTTCGGGTGTCACTTCGTTTACTGGCTTGGCAATGGTGCGAAGCCGCTCATCGGGAAAATGTAATACCTGCAATACCGCCATAAATCTCTTTAAACTTCCTCTGAGTTAGGGAATGATTTTCACTCCTATTCTAGACAGTTCTCCCCCCGATTGACAGTATTGTTCACCGATTGAACACATAGGCCGCAGTAGGGGGAGGGGAATGGAGCGCAACGAGATTTGGCTGCGCCTCGCCCAAGTGAGGGGTGTCCAGGCGGAGCACCTCACGCCTCTGGTGCATGCGTTATGCCACGGCCTTGACCTCAAGGCGTGCTTAGCGCGTAGTGGGTTGACGCCGATACAGCAGCGACAGTTTTGGACGGCGCGTGGGATCGAGAATACCTTGGCTTGGCTGGCTTCAGGCGCGGGGGAGATGCTGACCGTAGCGGATGGCGCTTATCCATCGGCGTTACAGCAGCTTGATGATGCGCCGTCGGTATTATTCGTTCGTGGCAACGGTATCTGTCTATCCGCACCGGCGTTGGCTATCGTTGGTAGTCGTACACCTAGCGCCTACGGTCAGACACAGGCGCAGTTCTTCGCTCGGGTGCTGGCCGCTAGCGGGCTGACGATTGTCAGCGGTCTAGCATTCGGGATCGATGCCATGGCTCATCGAGGAGCATTAGCGGCGCAGGGAAACACCGTGGCGGTATTGGGCAGTGGGCCCGATATCGTTACACCAATGGCACATCAGGGATTGGCTCAGACTATCCTGGCTGCGGGGGGCGCAGTGATTTCCGAGTTTTTGCCAGGGTGTGGTGCTCGGCCCGGTCACTTTCCACGCCGTAATCGCATCATCAGTGGCTTAAGTTTGGGTGTTTTAGTCGTCGAGGCAACGATGCGTAGCGGATCATTGATTACGGCCCGCCTAGCCTTGGAGCAAGGGCGTGAGGTATTCGCGATTCCTGGTGAACTGGGGAACCCGCAGAGCGCGGGTTGCCATTGGTTAATCCAGCAGGGGGCCTACCTGTGCACCACCCCAGCGGATATTCTTGAACAGCTCAATGGTTCGCTACATTGGTTGCCTCCGCCTACAGCAGAGAATATTTCTCGTAGCGAGGGCGATGCTCAATTGCCATTTGCCGAGGTGTTGGCTAACGTAGGAGACGAGGTGACAACTATTGACGCTGTCGCCGAACGCATCGGCCGATCTGTGCCAGACGCAGCAGTAGCCTTGCTCGAGCTGGAGTTAGCAGGATGGATTAAGGCAGTGTCCGGCGGCTATGTCCGTGTGAAGAGGGCTGGCCATGTTCGACGTACTCATGTACCTATTTGAGACCTATATCCACACGACGGCCGGGATGCACATCGATCAGGATAAGCTGACTGACGATTTGACCAGCGCGGGGTTTGAACGTGGGGATATCTTCCGAGCACTGAACTGGCTAGAAAAGCTGGCGATGATGCAGGAAGAGGGGAGTGTAAGCCTGCCGGTGGCTGATCCGCACGCATTGCGGATCTATACCGCGGAAGAAATGGCCTGCCTGGATAGTGAGTGCCGTGGATTCCTGTTGTTTTTGGAGCAGATCCAACTACTGACGCCGGAGATCCGTGAGATGGTGATCGATCGGGTGATGGCGCTGGAGATCGACCAGTTTGAGTTGGATGATCTGAAATGGGTCGTGTTAATGGTGCTCTTTAACGCCCCGGGGCATGAGAATACCTACCGACAAATGGAAGAACTCCTGTTTGAGGTTCACCAAGGTTACCTGCATTGAGCGGGGAGCCAGACTGTCGAGTTAAAAGAAGTAATGTTATGACGCAAGGCGCATTATTTATTGCCAAGAAAAATGAGCCATGCCCAGCATGCGGCGCCGATCTGGTGATTCGTAGCGGTAAGCATGGCCCTTTTTTGGGATGTTCTCGCTATCCAGATTGTCAATATATCCGCGCGCTGAAGTCTGCCGATGGACATATTGTTAAGATCTTGGAGGGGCAACGGTGCCCGCAGTGTGGTGATGTGCTAGTGCTACGTCAAGGGCGTTATGGCATGTTCATCGGCTGTCACAATTATCCGCAGTGTGAGCATACGGAGGCGATTGATAAGCCCGATGAAACTCTGCTCGACTGTCCCCAATGTGCCAAGGGGAAGTTGCTTCAGCGCCGCTCTCGCTATGGCAAGACGTTTTATGCCTGCGAGCGTTATCCTGAGTGCCAGTTTAGCCTCAATTTAAAACCGGTCGCCGGCATCTGTCCGCACTGCCACTATCCACTCTTAGTTGAAAAGAAAAGTGTCGGTGGAGTACGGCGCTATTGTGCCAGTAAGCGCTGTGGCAAGGCGATTGACGAGCGTGGCGATGAATCAGCAGAAACATAAGACAATGATGGATAAACAACAGAATGATGCCTTGACCAGCGTATTGGCAGCGTTACGTCAGCAGCGAGTGATTGCCTATCCTACCGAAGCAGTATTCGGTCTGGGGTGTGATCCGGATAGCGAGCTGGCGGTGCAGGCCCTGCTGGATCTTAAACAGCGCCCCTGGGATAAAGGATTGATCCTGATTGCTGCCGATTATCAGCAGCTATTGCCCTATGTCTGTGATGAGGCATTGCAAGGCGAGCGACGTAGGGCGGTATTCGCGCGTTGGCCAGGCCCGGTGACTTGGGTTATGCCTGCCCGCGATAACACGCCGCGTTGGTTGACGGGACGTTTCAGTACGCTCGCCGTACGCGTTAGCGCGCATCCAGTGGTGCAGCAACTGTGCCGCGCTTATGGTAAACCGTTAGTCTCCACCAGTGCCAACTTGAGTGGGCTGGCTCCTTGCCGCAGCGCGGCTGAGGTGCGTGAGCAGTTTGGTGCCAG
Source organism: Edwardsiella hoshinae NBRC 105699 = ATCC 33379 (assembly GCF_000474215.1). Taxonomy (GTDB): domain Bacteria; phylum Pseudomonadota; class Gammaproteobacteria; order Enterobacterales; family Enterobacteriaceae; genus Edwardsiella; species Edwardsiella hoshinae. The sequence continues at coordinate 24,018 of NZ_BAUC01000046.1, forward strand.
CTTCCCAGTGCTCGATGCTGCGGTCGGCGGGCGGCAAAACCCCTCCGAGATCCGCGATGCACTCAGCGGTGAACTGTTTCGCCAGGGGTAAGCCATGCAACGATTCGCCGTTTTTGGTCACCCGATCGGGCATAGCAAATCCCCTCGGATTCATCATCTTTTTGCTCAGCAGACGGGAATAGCGCTGCATTATGAGGCGATGTTAGCGCCATTGGAGGATTTCCCCGCCTTTGCTCAGCGGTTTTTCCTCCAAGGGGGGCGTGGGGCCAATGTCACGACGCCTTTTAAAGAGCAGGCGTGGCGCATGGCGGATCAGCTGACAGAGCGGGCACGCCAAGCGGGGGCTGTGAATACGCTAAGCTGGCAGAATGGCATCTTATTGGGGGATAACACCGATGGCATCGGATTGGTCAGTGATCTGACGCGGTTGGCGATGTTGGCGCCGGGGAAACGAGTATTATTGTTGGGGGCCGGTGGTGCGGCGCGTGGCGTGATCCTACCGCTGCTGCAACAGCAATGTCAGATCGTATTGACCAATCGGACGCTAACACGAGCACAAGCGCTGGCGGCAGCGTTTCAGGCGCAAGGGATGATCGAGGCCTTGCCTTATTCCAGGCTGGCGGAGCGAGAGTTTGATTTGATCATCAATGCCACGGCTTCTGGTCTACAGGGCGCGATCCCACCTCTACCTGTCTCATTAATTCGGGCAGAGTGCGCTTGTTATGACATGTTTTATCAGGCCACCTTAACACCCTTCTTGGCCTGGGCGCGCCAACAGGGGGCACATCAGTTGGCAGATGGCTTTGGCATGCTGGTGGCACAGGCTGCACACTCTTTTCAATTATGGCATGGCGTTCTGCCGCAGTTAGCACCGGTATTAGCGCAATTGCGCCAGGAAGGAGAGGCATGAATCAGACTATTCTCTTTCCTGAGCTTGAGCGCTGGCAGGCATCATTAGCCGCAGTGACCTTCCCGGCGATGGTCGGTGGTTTTCAGGTTACCTGCGCCATTCGGCTGGTGGATTTACGACGCTTGGCAAACCAGGCCGGTCTCGATATGCAACTGGCACCCTTAGCGTGGTTTGCTGCGTTACGCTGGCAATTGGAAGAGGAAGCCGAACAGGCGATCGCCCAAGAAGCCTATGATGCTCAGGGTTGGGTATGGATCGCCGGTTGAGCGAGATAGTCATCCTTCCATTTGACGTAATTGGCTGCCGAGTCTCGTAATCGTGAGCGTTCCTCCGCGCTGAGGGGGCGCACTTGGCGTAGCGGATTGCCGAAGTACAAATACCCGCTCGTTAAGCGTTTTCCTGGCGGCACCAAGCTACCGGCCCCCAGAATCACCTCATCCTCGATCTGTGCTGCATCTAGCACAATCGCGCCCATACCAATCAAAACTCGGTTGCCGATGGTGCAGCCGTGCAGCATTACCTTATGCCCAACGGTCACCTCGCGACCGATCAGCGTCGGATGGCCGAGCGGGTTACCCTCTGAGCAATGACCGACATGGATCACTGTGCCATCCTGAATATTACTACGCGCTCCCACGACGATACGGTTGACGTCGCCACGGACCACGACTTGTGGCCAGATACTGACATCATCGCCCAGTTCGACTTGGCCAATCACGGTACTGTTGGCATCGATAAAGACACGTTCGCCTAATTGCGGAGTAAAAGAAAGGTAAGGGCGTACAGAGAAAGACATAGAGACCGCCTGTATAAAGAGAGTAGAAAAGTGTTGATCCTAACGCGTGGTTAAGGAAATTCAATCGATAAACGGTACAATAT
>NZ_BAUC01000045.1 GCF_000474215.1 Edwardsiella hoshinae NBRC 105699 = ATCC 33379
CGGCTAATCCGGCCATTCTATAGCGAGGTAATGTTAGCGCCGCTGGCGGCGCTATCCGGAGACGGGATAAGCCGCGGATGGCGTAGCCGGCGACACGCCACGCCACACCCCCGCCGACCGGCTAATCCGACCATTCTATAGCGAGGTAATGTTAGTGCGCGCTGGCGGCGCTATCTGGAGACGGGATAAGCCGCGGATGGCATAGCCGGCGACACGCCACCGCACACCCCCGCCGACCGGCTAATCCGGCCATTCTATAGCGAGGTAATTTAAGCACCCAGTAGTTGAGCGGTTGAGCGGTTGAGCGATACGATGACGCCGTAATCCACGGAGACTGTAGCGCCGTTGGACACGCGCCCCACGAGCCCAAAACCTCCCCGCCATCATCCGATATGATGACGGCGCTTCGGCTCATTAGGTGGGAGATGCACTATCCTCAGCCAACGCGCACACCATCGTTCTCGCCCAAGGCGCCGCTGACGATGGTTTGGCGGCAATCTCTCGCGTCGTCAGCGGCGCGTTCCCGCTAAGTCAGCCGCGCCGCGAGACACACGCCGGCCGGCATAATGCGCTTGAAGGACTGCGAGTAGCGCGGTGTGGATGAACGCTAGCGTGGCTAGTCAAGCATGGGCATTAGTCGGTGGACAAGCCGGATTCTCCCGAACAAAACCAGGAACGCCCACGCGTTCCTGGTATAGAGAACCACTCATGCCGCGACGCTGTCCCTTTCGTCTGACTAGTCTTGCATCCAACGCTGCATTTGTTGCCATCCCTGTTCGGCATTCGCATTGAAGGCTTTTTTCTGCTCCGGCGTTAACACATTGTACATTTGATGTTCCATCTTTAACCGTTGCAGAATTTGTTGGTTGTGGCGCTGATTGACCGCGTCCAATTGGCCGCGTACGGCATTTTCATCAAACTTATCGCCGGTAATAATCTGTTGCTGCTGTTTAAAATCTTCATTCCATGCCGCGCGATCATTCTCATTGGCATACTGGCGGACAATATCGCGCATCTGTTGGCGTTGAGCGTCGCTCAGGTTCAGTCCGGCAAACATTCCCCAGTGGCGCGGCCCATGCCCATCGCGCCACATCATATTATGGTGATGGTAACCATACCCCATCATCATGCCGCCATCTTGCCAGCAGGGAGGGGTATCGTCGTCCGACTGCTGTGCCCAGGCGGATCCCACTCCCAAGGCCAGCGATGCCGCCAGCGCAATCACAGTTAACTTATTCATTATGGCTCCTTAACGCTCACTCCTCGACTGGCGCCACCCTCGCCGGAACGCCACCACCGCGTGGTGCTGCTCTCCGTACGACGGACGTCTGATAGATTTAGCTTATAACTCAATGCCTCATACAAGGTAAATATGAGTAAATTAATTCAAATTAATTGTATTAATTCGTTTTTATTTTTTTCGTGATGTGTCTAGCCCCTCTCCGCTTATCTTAGCGCAAGCGTTCGCCTCCCCGCATACGGTGGCAAAAGTGTGATCTCCCGCCATAAATGCAATACCGATTCTAAAAAATCAAAACGGCATTTCATTTTTGATTGAAGCTCGTGTGGGATTGCGTTAGGATCCTGCCATCTGATGACGACGCCGGCAGCTGTCGCGCCGGGCGTCGCCAGGCATGACTGAGCATAACGAGGTAACCAGCATGGAAGTCCGTCAAAGCATCCACAGCGATCACGCTAAACAGTTAGATACCGCCGGCCTACGCCGGGAGTTCCTCATCGAGACGATCTTCGAGGCGGATCGTTACACCATGGTGTACAGCCATATCGATCGTATTATCGTCGGGGGGATCCTGCCGCTGACGCACACGGTCGCCATAGGCGATGAGGTTGGAAAACAGCTCGGTGTCGACTATTTCTTAGCGCGCCGGGAACTGGGGGTGATCAACATCGGCGGTCCCGGACGGATTTTGGTCGATGGTGAGACGTATGAGATTGGCACCCGCGAAGCCTTGTATGTCGGTAAAGGGGCCCGTAAGTTGACCTTCAGCAGCCTTGATGCCGCGCACCCGGCCAAGTTCTACTATAACAGCGCCCCGGCGCACACCCACTATCCGACACGTAAGATCACCCAGGCAGAAGTCGCGCCGCAGACGCTCGGCGATGCCAAGACCAGTAATCGCCGTACCATCAATAAGTATATGGTGCCGGAGGTATTACCGACCTGTCAGCTTTCGATGGGGTTGACCGAACTGGCCGAAGGCAACCTGTGGAACACCATGCCATGCCATACCCATGAACGCCGCATGGAGGTTTACTTCTATTTCGATATGGCGCCGGACAGTTGCGTGTTCCACATGATGGGACAGCCGCAGGAGACCCGCCACATCATCATGCATAACGAGCAAGCGGTGATCTCACCGAGCTGGTCGATTCATTCCGGCGTTGGCACTCAGGCCTATACCTTTATCTGGGGCATGGTGGGCGAAAATCAGGTCTTTGATGACATGGACCATCTCGCCATCGCCGACTTGCGCTAACCCGGTAACGTTATTCACCCGCAGGTCGGCCGCTAGGGCTGGCCGCACTCTAATTCTAAAGGACAAGACTCATGATTCTGGATGCATTCTCTCTACAGGGTAAAGTGGCCATGGTAACCGGGTGCGATACCGGTCTAGGACAAGGCATGGCGCTGGGATTGGCACAGGCCGGCTGTGATATCGTCGGCGTCAATGTGGTCGAGCCGACGGAGACCGCCGACAAGGTGCGCGCCTTGGGACGGACTTTCGTCAGCCTGACGGCCGACCTGCGTGATCAGGCCGTCATTCCGGATCTGGTCGCCCAGGCCGTCGCAACCTGCGGCCACATCGATATTCTGGTCAACAATGCCGGCATTATCCGCCGCCAGGACGCGATCGACTTCAGCGAACAGGACTGGGATGATGTGATGAACCTGAACATCAAGAGCGTCTTCTTCCTTTCTCAGGCCGTAGCGCGCCAGTTTATCGCTCAGGGCCAGGGCGGCAAGATCATCAACATCGCTTCTATGCTCTCCTTCCAAGGCGGTATTCGCGTCCCCTCTTACACCGCATCAAAGAGCGCCGTCATGGGGGTAACGCGTCTATTGGCCAACGAGTGGGCCAAACACGGCATTAACGTCAACGCTATCGCTCCGGGTTATATGGCGACTAACAATACCCAGCAGCTACGCAGCGATGAGGCGCGCAACCAGGCGATCCTGGAGCGTATCCCGGCGAATCGTTGGGGTCTGCCGCAAGATCTGATGGGCCCGGTGGTTTTCCTTTCGTCATCCGCCTCCGATTACGTCAACGGCTACACCCTGGCCGTCGACGGCGGTTGGTTGGCACGCTAATTCCGCCGCGGGATCCGCTAACGGCGGATCCCGCTCTAATATCATTGTGTGCATTTTTACTGATTTACACCATAAAAACCACAGCAGACACTACCACTTCCATTCTATGCAATATATTGCGTCAAAATTAAGCCAACCAACAGAATAATAAGCATTTCTTATTGGATGCATTCCTTTATAAATCGCGTCAACTACCTACACAAAAATTGATATTGGTCATTATTTATTCACGCGGGTTTTGCTTCTATAAAAACTCACTTATGTGAGGGTTATCACAATAAATTGCCTCTCGGCGCCTGTTGAATTTTTGCTGTAGGAGAAACGCTATGTCGGTTATCCATACCCGCCTCAATCTATTCGGTGGCGATACACTCATCGTGCGTTGTGCACACGCCTTCTCGGTACACCTGGCCAGCGACGATAATCCCCATTTGCAGTGTCTCGCACCGGCCGCGCCGCGCCAGCAGCAGACCTCGGGAGAGGTTTATCTCAGCATTCCCTTTAACGGGTTATGGAGTCTGGTCATCGATGCTCAGGGCGACAGCGTAGAGCACTCCGTCCGCTACCTGCCGGCCTAACGCCAACACGCTCGCCCCCCAGATAACAGAGTGCGAGTGACGTCCTGGTATGCCAGGCGTACCGTATGACTCGCTCTCTGCCCCACAGACGCGCGACATAAGAGCGTCAGCTTCGCCAATACCTGCTTGATACGCATGCCGTTTAGCGCCAAAAAACAAAGCCACAATATTACAAAGTGTTAGAAAATATTAATAAAGAGACAAAAGGAACAAACCAATAAATAACGTGGATGGCACTTTTTTATCGTTAAAATTAATAACGCCAGGGAGATTATTTTTAGATAATTTGTCAATTAGCAAAATATTAGATGTTTATGCTAAAAATAGCACTTATATAAATACCTTGCTCGAACATAAGTCAACTTTGTCGCATATGATGCGAGAAATTTCTGATATGGTCACCCCGGATAGCGAAACGTATATTGCCTCGCGACGAAGGCATCCCCACTGTTTGTTCCCTTGCGTACATTACGCTCGCCAGCGCTTGCCTAAATATAGACCGAACCATCACCACTCGATCAGGTGATGACGCTCAGCCTCTCGCTCGTGAGCGATGGGCCGCCCTCTTTCACCCTGAATAAATAGTTGGCTGCCAATAATGAAAAACTGTCACGTTATTTTATGGTTGTCCCTACTTCCTTTCACCTCCCCACTAACCTATGCCGCTCGCGCCCCTCTCGACCACAGCGACAGCCGTTTAACCAGTTCAACCAGTTCAACCAGTTCAACCAGTTCAACCAGTTCAACCAGTTCAACCAGTTCAACCAGCTTGGGGAGTTACCAAGCGGGCGGCGGTCAAGCCGATGGCCAGAACTCCATCGTCATCGGTAACGGATCGCATTCCAACACCCAATCTCACACCGCCATCGCCATCGGCATTGCGACCACGATCAGCTCGAGCCCTTATTCGACCAGTATCGGCTCCAGTAGCGCCATCCAAAGTGATTCCGATGGTGCCAACGCCATCGGTTGGAAGAGCGAGATCGGCAGCCATAATACCGGTAGCAATGCCATCGGCATCGAAAGTAAGATCAATGACTATTCAGGCGGCAGCAACGCCCTGGGGGATACGGCCACCATCGGCAGTCATTCGACCGCTGCCAATGCCATCGGCGCCTCCAGCCAGATCGGCAACAACGCCAGCGCCGCCATCGCGTTAGGTAGCAATGCCCACGTGGCGAATAAGGCCGCTTACAGTAGCGCTATCGGCAATCATGCCAGCGTTGCGGCTAACGCCGTCAGCAGCGTCGCGCTCGGCAACAAGGCCTCGGTCAGTGCCAGCCATGCCGTCAGTATCGGCGAGAACAGCACCAATCAACGTAGCCAGAGCGTCTCTTTCGGTAATGCGCAACAGAGTCGACAACTCACGCATGTCGCCGCCGGCACCGAGCAAACCGACGCCGTCAACGTCAGCCAATTGCAACAGGTTCAACAGGCCGAACAAGGCGACCATAGCGCCATCGCTCAACATGATTCGCGCCTCGTGCAGCATGATCAGCAGATCAGTCAGAACCGCCAGACCATCAATCGCGAATGGCAGGCGGTTAACCACTGGCAAAATGACGTCAACCGCCGCCTCGGCGGCATGCAGAACCAAATCGACAACAATCGTCACGAACTCCGGCAAATCGCGGCCAAAAATGCCGCACTAGCTGGATTATTTCAGCCTTATCATGTCGGTAAATTTAATGCTAGCGCCGCCTTGGGCGGATACAAAGATCAACAAGCGCTAGCCGTTGGGGTCGGCTACCGTTTTAACCCGCAGTTCGCGGCGAAAGCCGGCGCCGCCTTCAATGATAACAGCGTCGAATATAATGTCGGCGTGAACTACGAGTTCAACTAAGGCGTATTGTCCATGGCGCGCCGCGCGCAACGTTCTCCGCCTGCGGCGGGGAGCGCGCTTAACGAAGCGCGGCCTCGACGGCGGCGGCGGCATGCAGCGCGGTGGTATCAAAGAGCGGCACCGCGCTATCTTCCGGCTGAACCAACAACATGATTTCGGTACAGCCTAAGATCACCGCCTCGGCGCCAGCCTGAACGAGGCGCGCGATCACCTGGCGATAGGCCGCGCGCGACTGCGGATGGATCTGACCGGCGACCAGTTCATGGTAAATAATGCGATGTACCGTGGCACGATCCATCGCCTCGGGGACGATCACCTCTAGCCCATGCCGCTCGCTTAACCGTCCTTTGTAAAAGTCATGCTCCATGGTAAACGCGGTACCCAACAGCCCCACTTTGCGCAAGCCCGCTGCCTTGATGGCCTCAGCCGTCGGATCTGCAATATGAATCAATGGGATGGATAATGCGGCCTCCACTGCCGGTGCCATACGGTGCATGGTGTTGGTGCAGATCAACAAGACCTCCGCGCCGGCATTTTGCAGACGTTGCGCGGCATCGACCATCCGCTCTGTGAGCGTCTCCCAGTCGCCATGGTGCTGTAACGCCTCGATCTCGGCAAAATTAAAAGACCACAATAGCACGCGCGCCGAGGCGGTCGGCCCGAGCTGGTCACGCACCCCTTGATTCACAATACGGTAATACTCCGCCGAGCTTTCCCAACTCATACCGCCAAGCAATCCTATCGTTTTCATTCTGCGCTCCTTCGTCGATTGATAGTGAAGATCTGTGATGGATAATAGCTGTTGTTATACTGTCGCCACGAGAGTCATGACACCGCTCTACGTTAGCGCTTTTTCGCCTAAGCTCAAGAGATAGCCCGTGTACTGCGGCCATGGACATCACGCCGCCCCGCCGGGTGCAACCGGCAATCGATTTGCTGGTAACATCGCGGGTAACACGGCAGCGAGGAGAACAATATGGAGAGACTGGTCGATTATCTGTGCCACGCGCTGACACCTACACCGCTCGGCATGCGCCGCCGGCTACAACGGCGCACGATACGAATCGATGCGTCCGCCGAGGTGCAACTGACGCTGAGCCAGTGGCGCTTTGCAAACGGTGTACTATTGCAACAGGAGTATGAGGCGGAGCTTGCCCCCGCCGACACAGCGGCGCAATGCCCCGCCTGCCTGATCCGCTGGCGGGTGCTCGAGGACGCCGGTCTCACCATCCAACCGCGGGAGAAGACCTTTCACAACCGCTGCCAACAGGATTTCTGGCTAAAGGCGGCAGGCCGCGACGGCCTATGATGCCAGAGCAGCGACAACGCCATGGCCTCGGCGCGTTGCCGGGCGTTAGAGATCGCCAAGGACATCGATCGCCATCTCGGCGATCTGCTGCTGGCGCGTATCCGCATTCTCTTTCGCCGTCGCCTGATGGGCCTGTAGATGCGCTAAGATATTGCTGGTATTCACCGTTAAACCATGTTGATGCAGGCGGATCACCGCCAAGCCGATCAATTCACAAGCCTGGTTAAACAAGAGTGCGTCTTTCATTTTATTACAGCCTCATCGTGCAATAACAACAGTAGAGCGACTTCCATTGCGTCAGCTAACGCGCTCGTCCGCTTTAACTCACGCGCTTTATCTCATGGCACAACATGCACTATACGCTATCACAATCGCACCGCGCTCGACAGCGCGGCGGCATAGAGCGCGGTGCCCTCTGCGGCTTTATTTCCCTTGCCACCCGCCGCGATGAAAAAAACGGACTACACTTAGCTATAGCATCAGTGATTACTTTACTTTTGTCTAAAAAACAGGAGATTGTATGTACAAGACCATTCTGGTTCCCATCGACCTCAGTGAAGATAACATGTCCAGACTGGTGATCCCGCACGTAGAACATTTCGCCAAGCAAGAGGACGCCCATATCCACTTCCTTGCCGTACTGCCGCCCCTGAGCAGCTTCTATGGCATGGGGTCGCTACCGGTCGGCCACTATCCGTCGGAAACCGATCGTCTGCGTCATGCCGAGGCGGGGTTACGGCAAGTCGCTGCCAGCTTCAACCTACCGGATGACCGGGTAGATTGCCATGTCGCCATCGGTGCGCCGCGCGATCGCATTCTGGAACAGGCGCAGTCTATCGCCGCCGATCTGATCATCGTCGCCTCCCACCGTCCCGACATTACCACCTATCTGTTGGGATCGACGGCGGCCTCGGTGGTACGCCACGCCACCAGCGCGGTCCTGGTGATCCGTTAATCGCCCCAGGCCTGGCGGCGCAGCTGTCAGGCCTGCTTGCCGCTTCTTGGCACTGCGCCCCCTTTCCGAGCTACGCCTTCCCCTTGGCGTAGCGGGTAAAATTTGCCATCATAGTCCGATACATAGCTAATTTTCGCTTAGCGGTGCCTTGACGCGCCGCCTTGCGCCGTCCGGTTGGCGGCGCCATTTATTATTAGGTTACACATGCATTCCGAAATATGGGCGTTGATCAAGACGGCCTACTGTATCGGCGTACTCGTTTGTGCGTTGGTGACGTTTTTCGCTTCGCGCGACCCCTCGATTAAGATACGTCTACTCTCGGCCCTGTTAATCGGTCTGACCTGGCCGATGAGCTTTCCTCTGGTTCTGCTCACCTGGCTCTTCTAGCCGTGACGTGGCTTAGGCGGTCGGCGTCGCCTGGTTCGAGACGCTCGCTCCGCGGGCGGCAAGCGGAGCCTGGCTCCGTGCCCCGGGGGCGACGGACGCCATGACCGGCGCGTTGCTGCTCGGCCGGAAGAGGTAGTCGAGAATGGCGCGTGTCACCGGTGCCGCCACCACGCCATCGCCGCCCCCATTCTCCAGGATCACCGCCATGGCAATGCGGGGATGGGGGTAAGGCGCGAAGACGGTATAGAAGATATGGTCGCGCAGCCGTACCGGGATCATCTTCGCGTTATAGACCTGGTTCTGTTTCAGGCCGAAGACCTGCGAGGTTCCCGACTTCCCGGCGATCTGGTAGGGGGCGGTATGGAAATATTTGTAGCCGGTGCCGTTAGGATCGTTAGCCATGCCATACATGCCCCGCTTAACGATGTCCCACACCGGCGAGGTCGGCGTGGCTATCTGGCGAAAGTGACTCTGGCGGTACGGTACGATCTGCTGACCGCGCTGCACGGCATACAACAGATGCGGCGTCACCACCTTACCGTTATTGATCAAGATCCCGAGCGCCTTCACCATCTGGATCGGCGTGGCTGTCCAGTATCCCTGGCCGATGCCGACCGACACGGTATCCCCCTGGTACCACGGTTTATGATGTACCCGCAGCTTCCAGGCGCGATCGGGCAAGACACCGCGCGCCTCTTCATCCAGGTCGATGCCAGACAGCTGACCATAGCCAAACTGGCTCATCCATTGATGGATACGATCGATGCCCATCTCGTAGGCGACCTGGTAGAAGAAGGTGTCCGCCGACTCCTCGATGGCTTTCACCACATTCAAGATACCGTGACCGCTCTTGAGCCAATCACGGTAACGCCGGTGCGTCCCAGGCAACGTCCAGGTCGGCGCGCCGAAGAAGGTGGTCTGTGGGGTGATCACCCCCGCCAACAACGCCGCGCTGGCCATATAAGGCTTGACCGTTGAGGCCGGCGGGTAGATCCCTTGGGTGACGCGGTTAATCAGCGGCAGCGCCGGGTTATGCAACAGGGCATTGTATGCTTTATAGGAGATGCCGTTCACGAACGGGTTCGGATCATAGCTCGGGCTGGAGACCATCGCCAGGATGCCGCCATCGCGCGGATCCATCACCACCACCGCCGCGCGCTGCCCTTTCAGTTGTTGCTCAATAAAGTGCTGCAACGGTAGATCGAGGGTCAGATAGACACTGGCCCCGGCATGCGGCGGCAGCTCTTTCAGGTAACGCACGATGCGCCCGTGGCTGTCGACCTCTACCTCTTGGCTGCCCGTCTTGCCGTGCAACAATGACTCGTAATAGCGCTCAATGCCCTGCTTGCCAATATCATGATCGGCGGAGTAGTTTTCTAATTGCCCCGTGGCGTCGAGCCGTTGCAGATCGCGATCGTTGATCTTGGAGACATACCCCACCACGTGGGCTAATTCGGCACCATAGGGGTAATAGCGTTGCTGATAGGTCGAAAGCTGTACGCCGGGAAAGGCGAACTCGTTGACCGCGAAGCGCGCTACCTCCCGCTCGCTCAGGCCCTCTTTCAATGGGACCTCGGCGAAACGCCGGGCATGCTTCATCGCCTGATGGAAATCGTCAATTTCTTGCGGCGTCAACCCCACCAGCGGGGTCAGTGCCTTGAGGGTTTGCGCCAGGTGTGGCGTCTTGCCCGGGATCAGGGAGATCTGGTACAGGGTCTGGTTCTCCACCAAGGGCGTACCGTAGCGATCGTAGATGAGGCCACGTACCGGTGCGACCGGCAGTGTCTTGATGTCATTCTCATCGGATCGGGTCTGGTATTCGGCATGATCCTGCACCTGAAGGTGGTAGAGGTTGGCGATCAGCACGGCAAAGCAGAGGATCACCACGACCAACGCTATCAGCGTGCGGCGCAGAAACAGCGCCGACTCGGCACCATGATCACGGATGGCGTCTTTTAACAGATTCATGCAAAGGAGACACGAGCGGCATGCACAGGCGACCGAGGGCGACTGCGATACGGCGTAACGGATTGAACTCGGTGTCTAAGGGTACGCAGAAAGTGCCGTCCGGCCAACCCGGCGCTTGCTAATCTTCTGGCGGCATTGTTTCAAGATATAACATCTGGCGCAAAATGTGACGGGCGATGAACAAAGATTGCCGAAGGCGGCGCACACGGCGCCGCTAGGCGACCCATTAGGCCAGCGCTTTCGGATTAGGGCCGTAAGCGTTGCTCCCGCTTTGGCTATCGGAGACGGTAAAGACCAGCAATACCAACCAACCGAGCAAGGGGATCAAACCGATCAATACCCACCAGCCGGTACGGCCGATATCATGTAGGCGGCGCACCAGAACAGCGATAGAGGGTACTAAGACCGCCAGGCTATAGACGATAGTCAACACCCCCTCACCATTCTCAAAGCTCCAACCCAGCGCGTTTTGCACCATCGCCAAGACCACGGAGATAATGCAGTTGATCAACACGAACCACCAATACTCTTTACGGCGCGCCCGGCCGGAAAATACAAAGTAGTTTTTCAGAACCTTCAGATACCAGTCCATCATCGTTTCCTTCTTGGCCAGCGAACATACGGCAACATCATGTATTCATTTCTAGTATGGAATTAGCCGCACTATTAATCCAGCTAGCGGACCAGGCTTTTTTCCGCCCGATGGCGATGAGTGCGCCAAAATCAGTTTCCGCCCACGTCATAACGTTTATTTTCTATACATCAGTATGCAAAAGACTGGTAAACTGCATACTTTACCTGTTCTAAATCATGTTTACCCGGCGACGGCTTTGCTATAACAAGCGCCGTTGCGTGTGCTCCCTAACGCGCGCGTTGCCATGCAGCGACAATGAGGTCGCTCAGATGATAAAAAATAACCCTGGGATAGAATAATGATGACAATCGGTAGATTTACCCTGCTTTCCACCGCCCTTACCCTGGCACTCGCCGTACCGGTTCAGGCCGAGCAACCGGCGACCAACCATACCCTGAAGATGGCTATCGGGGCCGAACCGAGCGAGGGCTTCGACCCGATGCTGGGGTGGAGCCACGGCAGCTACTTCCTGCTGCACGCCCCGCTGTTACGCCAGAATGCCGACATGAGTTGGGGCGATCTACTGACGGAGCAAGTCACCACCAGCCAAGACGGGAAGACCTGGGTATTAACCCTGAAGCCCGACCTGAAATTCTCCGATGGCTCCGCGCTGACGGCCGAAGATGTGGTCTTCACCTATAATCAGGCGGCGAAAAGCGGTGGCAAGATCGACATGGGTAACTTTCAGCAGGCCCGCGCGTTGGATGATCGCCGTGTCGAAATCACCCTGAGTGCGCCGCAGAGCACGTTCGTCAACGTGCTCGGCTCCCTGGGGATTGTCCCCAGCGACCATTATAACGCCAAGACCTTCGCCAAGCAGCCGATCGGGGCGGGCCCGTATCGTCTGGTCAGTTTCCAGCCAGGCCAACAGTTGATCGTCGAGGCGAACCCTTATTACGCGGGCAAGAAGAACGATTTTAACCGTCTGGTGTTCGTCTTCCTCGATGAAGACAATGCCTACGCCGCCGCGCAGAGCGGCCAACTGGATCTGGTACGCATCGCCCCGTCGATGGCGGTCGCGCCGCAACAGAAAAACCTGAAGTTGTGGGTGCGTGACAGTGTGGAGAACCGCGGCATCGTCTTCCCGATGGTGCCGGCCGGGAAAAAAGATGCCGAGGGTAATCCCATCGGCAACGACGTGACCGCCGATGTTGCCATCCGGCGCGCCATCAACTACGCGATTAACCGCCAACAACTGGCCGATCAGTTGATGGAGGGGCACGCGATCCCTGCCTATAGTGCGGTACAGGGCTTACCGTGGCAAAACCCGGACATCGCCTTTAAAGACGGCGACCTGGACAAGGCCAAGGCCATTCTGGATCAGGCCGGCTGGAAGCCGGGGAAAGATGGCATCCGAGAAAAAGATGGCCGGCAGGCACGTCTGACCCTGTGGTATGCCAGCGGCGACAGCACCCGGCGCGATATCGCCGAAGCGGTGCGCGCCATGCTGCAACCGCTGGGCATCGCCATCACCTTGCAGTCCGGTAGTTGGGAGACCGTCGAGCGTCATATGCATGCCAATCCGACCCTGTTCGGCTGGGGCAGTCTGGATCCGATGGAGCTGTATCACCACTACAGCGCGAAAGCCGCCGGCGTCGAGTATTACAACCCCGGCTACTACAGCAATCCGGCGGTGGAGCGTCATCTGCAACAAGCGGTGGATGCCCCCGATTGGCGTCAGGCGTTACCTTTCTGGCAACAGGTCGAATGGGATGGCAAACAGGGGGCCGGCGTGCAAGGCGATGCCGCCTGGGCATGGCTACTCAATATCCAGCATACCTATCTGGCCAATCCGTGCATCGATCTCGGCAAAGGCGCACCGGAGATCCACGGTAGTTGGTCGCTGCTGAATAACCTGGATGATTGGACCTGGACCTGCCGTTAATGATGCGTCTGCTTGCTCCGCTGTTGCGGCTGGCTTTACTTCTGGTGCTGGTTGCTACCGGCACCTTTGTTTTGCTCAGCTTCTCGCCGGTCGACCCTATTCGTGCCTATATCGGCAACGATCTGCTGCACGTTCCGCCGGAACAGTACGCCAAGATCGCCGCACGCTGGGGGCTCGACCAACCCCTGTGGCAACGCTTTGGCCACTGGTTCCTGCGCTTGCTACAGGGCGATCTCGGTTACTCGATGCTGTTTAACGCCCCGGTTGCCAGCGTCATCGGCGAACGTTTCACCACCTCCTTCGCCCTGTTGGCCAGCGCCTGGCTGCTCTCCGGCCTAGCCGGCCTTGGCTTGGGGTGTCTGGCGGGACGCTATCTGCACCGTTGGCCGGATCGTCTGATCTGCCGCCTGAGTTACCTGCTCTCCTCACTGCCGACCTTCTGGATCGCCCTGTTGCTGCTGGCGTTGTTCGCCGTCCAGTGGCCGTTGCTGCCGGTTTGTTGCGCCTGGGCACCGGGTGGTGACGCCGCCAGCGCCAGTTGGACGGAGCGCCTACGCCACCTGGTTCTGCCAGTGTGCGCCCTCAGCCTGTTGGGGATGGGGCAGATCACCTTGCATACGCGGGAGAAGATCGCCAGCGTGATGGCCAGCGACTTCGTCCGCTTCGCCCGTGCCCAGGGGGATCGGGGATGGTCGCTGTTACGTAGTCAGGTGTTGCGCCACGCCATCACCCCGGCCTTGTGCCTGCAATTCGCCTCCCTCGGCGAACTGCTCGGCGGCGCACTGCTGGCGGAGAAGGTCTTCGCCTACCCGGGTTTGGGGCAGGCGACCATCGACGCCGGACTACGCGGCGACGTCCCGCTGTTGATGGGGATCGTCCTGTTCAGTACGCTGCTGGTTTTTAGCGGCAACACCCTGTCGGCCTGGCTGATCCGCCGCATGAACCGCGCACTGGAGCGACCCGATGCTGTATAATCCCGCCCCCACCCTGGCGCGTCTGTTTATCGCGTCCTTTCTTTTATTGCTAATCGCCTGGTACGCCTACGACTCGCTCGATCAGAGTCTGGCTATCGATCTATTGGCGCGCCATCAGCCGCCCAGCGCCCGCCACTGGTTCGGTACCGACAACATGGGGCGCGATCTCTGGTTACGCAGTTTCCAAGGTGCGTTGACCAGCCTGCAAATCGGCAGCGGTGCAGCGCTATGCAGCGGGCTGATCGCCTTGCTGATGGCGGCGCTCTCCCAGTTAGATACGCGGCTGGATACGCTGATGCGTTTGCTGACGGACACCCTCCTCTCCCTGCCGCATCTGTTGTTGCTGATCCTGATCTGCTTCACCCTCGGCGGCGGTAAGAGTGGGGTGATCATGGCGGTGGCGCTGACCCACTGGCCGCGCCTGGCGCTGATCCTGCGCGCCGAGGCGCAGCGGGTGGCGCATAGTGACTATCTGACCCTGGCGCGGCGCATCGGCAACGGCCCCGTCTACTGTTGGCGCCATCACTATCTGCCCGCGCTGTTGCCGCAGTGGCTGACCGGCACCCTGCTGATGTTTCCGCACGCCGTATTGCATAGCGCCGCGCTCAGTTTTCTCGGCTTCGGCCTGGCACCGCACGAACCATCGCTAGGCTTGCTATTGGCCGACGCCCTGCGTTTTATCAGCCACGGTAACTGGTGGCTGGTGGTGTTCCCCGGTTTGATGTTGCTGACGTTGGTGTTGCTGTTCGATCAGTTCGCCCACGCGTTACAGCGGCTGTGGCTAAGGAGTGAAGCATGTTAAGTTTTCAAGCTATTACCCTAGAGGCGGCCCACTACCGCTGGTATGGCGCGCGGCGCTGGTCGCCGCTGCTGCGTAACATCTCGCTGGATGTTGCTCCCGGCGAACTGGTGGCGCTGGTCGGCGGCAGCGGCGAGGGCAAGAGCCTGCTGTTGCAGTGCGCCCTTGATCTGCTGCCCGACAACCTGCGCAGTCACGGTACCCTGAGCCTGGATGGTCGACCGCTCTCCGCCGCGTGTCGCCGTCGCTTGCGCGGTCATACCTTGTGCTATGTACCGCAGGGGATCGCGGCGCTGAATCCGCTGCTCAATATCGAGCGCCATCTACAGCGAACCCGCCATCTGGCCGGGCAACATTGGGATCGCGAGCAGGCTAGCGCCGTACTACGCCAGAGTCAGCTCGATCCGGCGGTGATGCAGCGCTATCCACGCCAGCTTTCCGGCGGGATGGCGAAGCGGGTGTTAGCCTGCCACGCCTCCCTCAGTCACGCCCGTTACATTCTGGCTGATGAGATCACCGCCTGGTTGGACGAGCCGTTGGCCTGCCAACTGTTGCAGCAGTTGCGCCGGCTCTGCGAGCAGGGCTGCGGTATTCTGTGGGTGACGCACGATCTGATGCTAGCGGCGCGCTACGCCGATCGCATCGTCGCCCTGCATCAGGGAGAAGTATGCGATAGCGTCAGCCGGGCCCAGTTACAGCGCGGGGAGATCAGCGCGCGCCTGATGCGACAATGGCAGGCCCTGCCAGAGCGCGTCGCCCTGTTCCCGACGGCGGAGGTGGTAGGATGCTGAGTTGTCATGATCTGGCCATCCAGCAAGGTGGAAAATGGCTGTGGCGAGGATTCAACCTACACCTCCAACCGGGTGAACGCGTGGGTATCAGCGCCCCGAGCGGTTTCGGCAAGACTACGCTGGGCCGCGTGTTAGCCGGCTGGCAGAAAGCCGCCGCGGGTCAGGTTCTGCTCGATGGCCATCCCCTTCCCCCGCGCGGTTACTGCCCAGTGCAGTTGGTACCACAGCATCCTGAACAGACCTTCAATCCTTGGCGTACCACCGGTGCCGCCCTGCATGATGCCTGGCGTCCCGATGCCACGATCCTGGCGCGCCTACATATTCAGCCGCAGTGGCTGCTACGCAAGCCGAGCCAACTCTCCGGCGGCGAACTGGCACGTATCGCCCTGCTGCGGGCGTTAGATCCCCGCACCCGCTATCTGATTGCCGACGAGATCACCGCCCAGTTAGATCCGGCGATCCAACGCGATATCTGGCATTACTTGCTGCAAGAGTGCCAGCGTCGCCCCCTCGGTATGATCATTTTTAGCCACCAGCAGGCGCTGTTGCAGCAGATCGCGCCACGCATCCTCACCCCGACGGCGGCATCAGATCCGCGCTGACGGCGCTCCTCTCGGACGCCGTTGCATCGCTCCCCATCCGGCACCCTGGCAGAAAAAACGCACCCGCCAATAGCGGACGGGTGCGTTGGACGCTGGCCTCGCTCGCTTATAGCAAGCTGTATACTAAGGCGGACAAGGCGATAAGCCCCATCAATAAGACGAAGGGGTTACTCGCCGAGCGATATTGGCGCATCGCAGGAATACGGTGAATGGCATACATCGGCAGGATAAACAGGATCACCGCGATCAGCGGGCCGCTGATCGTTTCGATGATATGTAACGCACTCGGGTTCAGGTAGGTAACCAGCCAGGTAACCAGAAACAGCACCAATGCCGCGAGTCGATTCGTCACCCGGGAGGAGACCGGCCGACCAACGCCGCGGAACAGTCCATCGATCAGGCTGGTCGCCCCCTCCGTAACCCCCAGCGAGGTGCCAAGATAAGACTTGGACATCGCCAGAATGGCGATCACCGGCCCCAAGTAGGCGATCAGCGGATTGGCGAAGCGGTTAGCTAAGCTCGAGAGCACCGTAATATTCTGTTGGCGGGCGGCCAGCATATCTGCATAGGACAGGCTCATCACGCAACTGAACACGAAGAACAAGATGCTGACACAGATCAGAATATAGCTGTAGCGCATGATGCGCGCGCAACGGCGCTCCGCCTGCTCGCCATACAGCTGACGTTGGCTAGAGGCGAAAGAGGAGATGATCGGTGCATGGCTAAAAGAAAACACCATCACCGGTACCGCTAACCACAACGAATGCCATAACGTGGGATCGGCCAGATTCGTCTGCCCCAACCCGGCAAAGAACTCTCCCGGCTGCCAGTAAGGGATCAGGTACAGTGAGATCCCCAGCAGGAAAATGATCAAGGGAAACACCAAGACCCCCATCGCCGCCACGATAGTCTCCCGACCGGTACTCAAGATCAAGGCCAGCAGTGCCACAACGCCGAAGCTTAGCCATAGACGCGGCGGTGGCGTCACCTGGAACTGGTGGATCAGAAAGCTTTCCAAGGCGTTAGCGATGGAGATGCTGTAGACCAACACGATGGGGAAAAAGGCCAACAGATACAGCACCATGATCCCCTTGCCAGCCAAGGTGCCAAAGTGCTCCTCCGCCACATCGGTGATGTCGCCGTCGCGACGGCTACCGGAGAGGACCAGACGGCACAGCGCCCGGTGAGGTAAATAGGTCAACGGATAAGCCAGCAACGCCATCAGGATCAACACCAGCGGCCCATTGAGTCCGGCGTTAATCGGCAGGAACAGCGTTCCGGCCCCGACGGCGGTGGCATACAGTCCGAACATCCAGACGGTATCGGTTTTATTCCAGCGGGACAGCCGCGGAGTGGCGCTCTGCCCGGCATCAGTAGCAAGTACGGTCATTAATTCTTCATACCTTGGTTATACGGACGATAGGCTAATGCAGACATCCAGTTCTGCCCGACACACTGCCCCCCGCCCACACGCGACCATCCGGCGGATGCGGTGTCATCCTAGCGGCACTGACGTGGCAAATGCGGAGGTCATACAGCGGTGAGCAAAGGGTGGCAGAATAACTACGGCGGCAATGATATAAAATTTTGCGTGAAAAGTCACAAAAACCCTTTTTTATAGCATAAAAAACCGACGATCACGACAATGGTCGAGGTTCCTCTGGGGAAGGTTCGGTGAGGGACAAGCGGTGTGCGCCAACCACGAACGGTGCACGAAAGAGATGACTGTGGTTAGCCGACAATCGATCCGGGGCTAACCACAGTCAGGACAGAGCCTGAATCAACGCGCCATCGCCAGGTAGGCGTTGTTGACTTTCCATAAGTAACGCGGCGCCTGGGCGGCCGGATGCTTTTTACGAATATACTGGCAGAACTGTTCCGGCGTCATGCGGTTGATCTTGGCGATCGCCGCATCCCGGTCACGGGCGAAGGTACGCAGCATGGCACCCGCCCCGTTGGCGTAAGCGACAATCATCGCATAACGCATGGTCTCGGGATTGGTGATGCCGGCCAACTGCTGGTTCTTCAGGATATTCAGATAGGCGGTACCCAGATCGATATTCACCGCCGGATCTTTCAGTTCACGGGTGGTCGGCTGTCCATAGCGCCCTTTCTTGCGGTAAGCATCACGACCGGCGGTCGATGCCTTTAACTGCATCAGGCCGATAGCATTAGAGCGACTCACCGCGCGGGGATTCCCGCCCGACTCTACCTGGATGATGGCCTTGATCAAGGTTTCATCCACGTTATAAGTGTTGGCCGCACTGCGAATATAGGTAGCAAATTCGCCGTCGTTCGCCAGATCCATATCGGCCGAATCCCGTAAAAATCCCCCGCCATGCTGATTGAGCGTTACCTTGGCTGGCGCCGGCGTATGCTGTTTGGCGCAACCCGCCAGCAGCAATACCGCCAACATACAACCGAGTCGAATCTTCACCGTTACGGCACCTCTTAATACAGGGTTAATAATTAGGTTGGTGAATGGTGCCAGAAAAAAAAGGCGCATGGCTAGCTGATTTTTACGCTTTGTTGCGCCTTTCACCTTTTTGCACACATTTTTAGTCTATTCTTGTGAAGATTCGCCGAGTCGCTGAGGTATGCCATGAGCCAAACCAATTTTACCTGCTATATCGTCAGATTAATGGGTTTGCCCGACGACGAGGCGGTCCACGCGGAGTTACGTCAGGCATTACAGCAGGCCGGTTTCGCCACGACGGTCGCCGATGCCGATGGCATCCCCCATCGGCTGGCGGCCGATACTTACGCCCTGACCAGCGTGCAGGCTCTGTCTGATGTTGAGCGCCTAGCTCAGGCGCTGGGGCAACAGGCGCTGGGGCAGCCGCTCAACGTCGAAGCATGGCGGCGCGACGACTACTTCGCCGCCCGGCGCTTGGCGCGCGCCGACGCGCGCAACGCCTCACAACACGACTAAGTACGCAACATCGCATCCGGTTTCCAAGAGTACGCCGGCAGGCGGCGCGCTCGTTTCGTCTCTCCGCCAACGTCGAGGGGGTAAACCATGTGGCAAGCCGTAAGCCGTCTATTAAGCAGCCATTTCAATGAGACCTTCACCGTACAGGAGCGTCTTGAACTCCCCGGCGGCACGGTACATCGCGCCTGGCGGATCAGCGATGGGCAGCGTAGCGTCTTCATCAAGTGTGATACCCCCGACTTTTTACACAGCTTCCAGGCGGAAGCCGACCAGCTAGCCCTACTGGCACGGAGCGCGACGGTGCGCACGCCGCACGTGTATGGCGTCGGCAGCACCCGCGACGTCAGCTTTTTACTGTTGGAGTACTTGCCGATACGTCCGCTGGACGCACATCACGCCTATCTGTTCGGCCAACAGCTGGCACGGCTACACCGCTGGGGAGAGCAACCGCAGTTTGGCTTCGACACCGATAACCTGTTGGCCACCTCCCCGCAACCCAACGCCTGGCAACGGCGCTGGTCGACTTTCTTCGCCGAACAGCGTATTGGCTGGCAACTTCAGTTAGCGGCGGAAAAAGGCATCACCTTTGGCGATATCGATCAGATTGTCGAGCGCGTCCGGACACGACTGCAAGATCACCAGCCGCAACCGGCGTTGCTGCATGGCGATCTGTGGCCGGACAATATGGGTCTTAGCATGGCGGGGCCGGTGATCTTTGACCCCGCCTGCTATTGGGGAGATCGCGAATGCGATCTGGCGTTGCTGCCGCTCTATACGCAACTCCCGCCGCAGATCTATGACGGATATCAGAGCGTCTGGCCGTTGCCGCGGGGCTTTATCGAACGTCAGCCGCTTTACCAGCTCTATCACCGTCTCAACCAGTGCAACCTGTTCGCCGGTCCCCATCTGGAGCTGGCGAGCAAAGCCATCGAGGCGCTGATGCACGACGATGCGGCCTAGCCCGCATCCCGCTCGCCTGCGACGGTCAGGCGCTAAGGCTTGACCGCGCTTATAGCATCCCCAGCAGACGTAGCACCAGATAGCCGAGCGCCAGCAGGATCAGCGGCAACAGATAAAGCGGGAAGATTTGCCGCAGGATGGTGTGGTGCGGAATGACGATACGCTGCTCCAGTTGCGCACGTGTCTGCCCCGTCTCGCCTTTGGCCTGTTCGAGGATGAGGTAATCCTCCAGTCCCTCACGGATATGGCGCACCTGGCGCGTCATACGGGCTCCGGAGCTACAGAGCGCCATGCCGACAAAGATTAACCAGTAGATTACCAAGAACAACACATTGCTGGTGGTGATCCCCTCTCCCCATACCGGCAGCGGCGCATGCCGCCAGAACAGATCCAGAAACGGCGTGTTAAAGCGCACCATGTCGATCATCACATGGACGAAATCCAGCATCACCGCATTGATGCCCTGCTGCTTTTCGCTGTGTTGGTACAGGAAGCCCAACAACGAAATTAACGTCGATAATAGCGCAGGAATGAACACTATCCAGCCCAAGATACGCTTGGCGATCGCCATCCAACCGGCCTGTTGATAGGTCATACACACCCCTCAGTTACCTAATTCTTCAATCAATGCCGCGCAGTCTACGTGGCTATGCCCGGCGACGCAATCGGCAGAGGCTGGCCCGCACACACGGCTAAGCGGCGTCCCCATCATCTGCTTAAACAAAAGCATAGTGAATGGTACAGTAAGCGCACCGACTTTCTGCCCGTGCAAGGAGCATCATGAGTACTGGACGCATCACCACCGCCCTCTTCGATATGGATGGTTTATTGATAGACTCGGAACCGTTATGGCAAAGCAGCGAACTGGAGATCTTTGCCGAGTTGGGGCTAAACATACACGATGAGGTGCCGGAGACGCTGGGTCTTCGCATCGATCAGGTGGTTCGCCTGTGGTATCAGCGTCAACCGTGGCGCGGTCTGAGCCAACAGACGGTGTGCCAACGTATCCTGGATCGGGTGTTAGAACAGGTGCGTGAGACGCGTCCCCTGCTGCCCGGCGTAGAAGCGGCATTGCGCCTGTGCCGGCAACAGGATCTACGTATCGGTCTGGCTTCAGCCTCGCCGTTGCCTATGTTGCATGAGGTGCTGAAGATGTTCGACCTGGAGACCTATTTCGATCACGTCGCCTCCGCTGAGCATCTGCCGCACAGCAAACCGCACCCGGAAGTCTACCTGCGGGCCGCCGAGGCGCTCGCTAGCGATCCCCTGGCCTGCGTCACGCTGGAGGACTCCTTTAACGGCATGATCGCCACTAAGGCGGCCCGTATGCGTTCGATCGTGGTACCCGCCGCCAGTGTCTTCGCCGACCCGCGTTGGGCGCTAGCCGAGGTCAAACTGCCCTCCCTGACGCAGTTGCGCGCCGACGATCTCCAGCCCTGACGCCTCGCCCACCGGGAACATCACCGCAGGAGCCGCACAAAAAGGCTCCTTTTCTGTATATTTATACAGCAAACAGCCATCGGTGACGCTGTCACCTATTGCAGAATTGTCTGACTACGATACTCTGGATAAATCCACAGTATTCAGATTGGGCACTCTCATGACGGCGGAAGGCCATCTCCTCTTCTCGGTAGCCTGCATCATCTTGGCGAAGAAGGCCGAAGTGACGCCGGTGCTGGCACACGGTGACTGGTGGCATATGATCCCCGGCGCCCTACTGACCAGTCTGTTGCCGGATATCGATCATCCGCGCTCCCTGCTCGGCCAGCGCCTGCGTTGGATCTCGGCGCCTATCGCTCGCGCCTTCGGCCATCGCGGCTTTACCCACAGCCTGTTGGCCATCGCCGCGGCGCTCTATCTACTCAACCACGAATGGCCTAGCGCTCGTTGGGGGATCCCGGCCGATGCGCTCCAGGCGATGATCATCGGTTACCTTAGCCATCTGCTGGCCGATATGTTGACGCCAGCCGGCGTGCCGTTGCTCTGGCCGATCCGCTGGCGTTTTCGTCTGCCGCTGCTGGTTACCCGCCAGGGTAATCAGTTAGAACGCGTCCTCTGCCTGGCCTTGGTCGGCTTCTCGCTCTACTGGCAAGGCAATCTGATGCCATTGATGACGTGGCTCCAGCATTATACTGGCCGCTACTGGTAAACCCGGCCACGCGTTCTCCGCCACCGCCAAGCGATGTCAACGCTGGGTAACACGCGCTAACTCACACTCTGATGGCTAAATTTGCGACAATTTCGCTCTTATCGTTATATTTAATTCCATTTCATTCTAAAACTGCTACAGGGAGTACTGATAATCTGTCGCCCGCTATGTCGCTCGCAAGATCGACGATAACAATGACAACAGCATCATGATTGAGAGGACTTTGGGATGAACCTACCGCTTATCGCGAATATCGTGGCGTTTGTCGCGCTACTATTGCTGCTGGCGCGCTCGCGCCATACCAACTGGAGCCTGGCGAAGAAAGTCTTGGCCGGTCTGCTACTCGGCGTCGTGTTTGGCTTGGCGCTGCAACTGATTTACGGTGCCGACCATCCGGTGCTGAAACACAGCATCGCTTGGTTCAACATCGTCGGTAACGGCTATGTACAATTGCTGCAAATGATCGTTATGCCGTTGGTGTTCGTCTCGATCCTCAGCGCCGTGGTCAAACTGCATAATGCAGCCTCCCTGGGCAAGATCAGCCTGTTGGCTATCGGGACGCTGCTGCTGACAACCCTGATCGCCGCCCTGATCGGTGTCGCCGTCACCGACTTGTTCGGTCTCACCGCCGACGGTTTGGTGCAAGGTAGTCAGGAGAGCGCCCGGTTGCAGATGATCGAAGGCAGTTACGCCGGTAAGGTCGCCGATCTCAGCGTACCGCAGCTCATCCTCTCCTTCATTCCTAAGAATCCGTTCGCCGAACTGACCGGCGCCAATCCGACCTCGATCATCAGCGTGGTGATCTTCGCCGCGATCCTCGGTAGTGCAGCGTTACAATTGCTGAAGGATGACGGCGAGCGCGGCGCGCGCGTGCTACAGGGTATTGATACCTTGCAAGCGCTGGTGATGAAGTTAGTTCGTCAAGTGATGAAGCTGACGCCTTACGGAGTGTTTGCGCTAATGACCAAGGTGGTCGCCAGCTCGAATATCCACGACATTATTAAACTGGGCAGCTTCGTCGTCGCCTCCTACCTCGGTCTGGCGCTCATGTTTATGGTGCATGCCTTGATCCTGTCGCTGGTCGGCATCAATCCATGGCGTTTCTTCCGCAAGGTATGGCCGGTGCTGACTTTCGCCTTTACCAGTCGCTCTAGCGCCGCCAGCATCCCGCTGAATGTCGAGGCGCAGACGCGCCGCATCGGTATCCCCGAGTCGATCGCCAGCTTCTCGGCCTCCTTCGGTGCCACCATCGGCCAGAACGGTTGCGCCGGTCTCTACCCGGCGATGCTGGCGGTCATGGTCGCCCCGACCGTCGGCATCAACCCCTTCGACCCGCTGTGGATCGCGACCTTGGTTGGGGTGGTGACTATCAGCTCGGCCGGGGTTGCCGGCGTCGGCGGCGGCGCGACCTTCGCCGCACTGATCGTCTTGCCGGCGATGGGGCTGCCGGTCACCCTGGTCGCCCTGCTGATCTCCGTGGAGCCGCTGATCGACATGGGACGTACCGCCCTCAACGTCAACGGAGCGATGACCGCCGGCGCGGTGACCAGCCAACTGTTGCGTCAGACCGATCGCCAGGTGTTCGACGCCGACCAAGACGCCGAATTGCAACACTAAAGCGCGACCCATATGCAACACACGACAGACGGGGGCCGAGTGGCTCCCGTCTGTCGTTATCGCGTGTTAAGGGCCAGGCTTAGAAAGGATAGCTGTGACACCCCATTTGCTCAGAGATGCGGCGCGCCGCCCGGTGCAGCATGGCCACATACTCCTGCTTGGCCTCCTCGGAAAAGCGCAACGTCGGGAAAGAGATGCTCAAACCGGCCACCACCACGCCGAAACGGTCAAAGACCGGTACGGCGATGCAGCGCAGCCCTTCTTCCTGCTCTTCGTTATCCTCGCCATAACCTTGGGCGCGTACCTGTGCCAGCGCCTGCTTTAGCTCGGCTACGCTACCGATGGTGTGCGCGGTACTACGGGTAAAAACGATCTGTGCGCAGATCTCATCGACCTCGCTTGCATCACGCCAGGCCAATAACACCTTACCGATGGCGGTGCTGTGCAACGGGTTACGTCGCCCGATGCGCGAGTACATACGCAAGTTGTACATCGAGTCGATCTTGTGGATATAGACGATGCCATCCTCGTCCAGGGCACCAAGGTGAATAGTTTCACGTGTCAGACGCGACAGCTCGCGCATCTCCACGTCTGCGAGGCGGATCAGATCGACGTTTTGCAACGCGTGAGCACCCAGCTCGAACAGCTTCAGCGTCAGGGTATACTTCTCCGTCTCGCTATCCTGGGCCACATAACCCAGCGACTTCATGGTCTGCAAGAAGCGGTAGACGGTACTCTTAGACATCAACACCCGCTGAGAGAGTTCGGTGATACCGATCTCCCGCTCTTCGCTCAACGCTTGTAATATGCCAAAGACTTTCAGGACAGAGGAAACGGCATCGGGCTGTTTATCGATTTCTAGTGTCATAGGGTCAGCTCAACCTTATCAAAAAAAACGAACCTGTGTTTCATTATAGTCAGAACAAGAGGGGAATGACAGCCATCAACCGGCCAACAATGTCGGAACTACGGCAAGATAAGATGATTGCCAGCACGCGGATTTACGTGCAAAGTGATAACGGTCACAACTAGTCACGCCGGCTGATCAGTTACGTATGTCGATAAGGAGTCATGGTGGCGCTCAACCCCTCCAACAGCCTCGATGGTCTACCCTTACGCCAGCGTTATAGCGCCATGTTGGCCATCGCCTTAGGCATCGCCATCGCCGTACTCGACGGCGCTATCGCCAACGTGGCATTGCCGAGTATCGCCCATGATCTGCAAGCCAGCCCGGCGGATGCCATCTGGATCGTTAATGCCTATCAACTGGCGGTCACGGTCTCGCTGCTGTCGTTGGCGGCGATCGGTGAGCGCATCGGTTACCGGCGCATCTTTCTCAGCGGCTGTCTGCTATTCAGCCTCACCTCGCTGACCTGCGCCCTCTCCGACTCGTTGCTGACCCTAACGCTGTCTCGGGTGTTGCAAGGCTTCGCCGCCGCCGCTTTGATGAGCGTCAATACCGCGCTGATCCGCCTGATCTACCCGCAAAGCCAACTGGGGCGCGGCATGGGTCTCAACGCCCTGGTGGTCGCGGTCTCCTCCGCCGCCGGCCCGACTATCGCTGCCGCCGTGCTATCGTTAGGCGATTGGCCGTGGCTATTCGCCATTAACATCCCTTTCGGCCTGTTCGCCTACCTGGTCGGGCGGCACACGCTTCCGGCCAATCCCGCGACCACCGCGCGTGCGCCCTTTGACCGCTTGAGCGCATTGCTCAATGCCTTAACTTTCGGTTTGCTGTTGTCGCTGATCAGCGGCGTAGCACAACGCCAGTCGCCCGTATTGCTCTGGCTGGAGGGCGGCGGATTGCTGATCTGCGCGACTCTGCTGATCCGGCGCGAGCGCCATCAACCGCAGCCGCTGCTACCGATCGATTTGATGCGCATTCCGGTGTTCTCCCTGTCCATCGCCACCTCTATCTGTTCGTTTTGCGCCCAGATGTTAGCATTGGTTTCACTGCCGTTCTTCCTGCAACGGGCCCTTGGCTATGGCGAGGTCGCGACGGGATTGCTGCTAACGCCTTGGCCACTGGCGACGATGATCGTCGCGCCGATCGCCGGCCGGCTGGTGGAGCGAGTCAACGCGGGGCTGCTCGGCTGCCTGGGCATGGCGCTGACTGGTGTCGGTCTGTTGACGCTGGCCTGGCTGCCGGCGCAACCGGACGCGGCCGCGATCATCTGGCGGATGGCGCTCTGCGGTGCTGGCTTCGGCCTGTTCCAGTCCCCCAATAACCACACCATGATCGCGGCGGCGCCACGTCAACGCAGCGGTGGTGCCAGCGGCATGCTAGGCACCGCTCGCCTGTTCGGCCAAACCTTAGGGGCGGCCCTGGTCGCCCTGATGTTTAACTGGTTGGGCGACGACCGCGGCACCCACGGCGCTCTGCTCTTGGCTGCCGTCTGCGCCCTCGTCGCCGCCGGCGTCAGCCTATTGCGTACGCCGGGCATCGCCCAACAACGCTAAAGCTTAAGCTGGTTGTCCACCCTCGGCGGCGGCGCGGCTGGCCAAGACCCGCTCGACAGTATCGACCACCGCCTGGGTCTGCGGATCGATCTCGATATTCACCCAGTCACCAAGGCGTTTGCCCCCCAGCGTGGTACGCTGTAGCGTTTCCGGGATGAGATGAACACAGAAACGATTCTTGCTCACCTCGCCGATGGTCAGGCTGATGCCATCGATACCGATGAAGCCCTTATGCAGCACATACTTCATCATCGCGCTATCGTTGACACGGAACCAGATCTGACGGTTGTGTTCGGAACTGAGGATCTTGACGATCTCCGCCATCCCCATCACATGCCCAGACATCAGATGGCCGCCGATCTCATCGTTAAACTTGGCCGCCCGCTCCAGATTGACGCGATCGCCGAGTTGGAGTCCCCCCAGGTTAGTGACGCGCAACGTTTCCTTCATCAGGTCGAAACTGATGCGGTCAGCCTCGATGCCGGTGACCGTCAGGCAAACGCCGTTATTGGCCACCGAGGCTCCCAATGCCAATCCCGCCAACATTTCCGGCGGCAGCTGCACCACATGGGTACGAAAATTGGGTTTTTCATCGATCGCCACCAACGGGCCGGTGCCCTGAACAATTCCGGTAAACATAATGCCTTCCTCTATTCGCTAGTCCGTCTAGGATTAATGCTGATGAGTGTGCCCTAATTTATTCGCAAACCAAAGCATTACGCCGTAAAAGCCTGCCATATGCGGCTCAGCAGTAACATTCCGTCGCAATCAGTTTCCATCTGCCAGGCAAGTCGGTAGAATGGCTCGTTCGTCCCCCCCTCTATGATGGTTTCATTCACGGTGTGCCGTGGGGATAGGTGCATCCCTCTATCGTCAGACAACAATCACAAAGGTGTATCCGTGCAGACGTATTGGCGCGAAGCGCGTAGTTTATTGGCCTTGGCTATCCCCGTCATCATCGCCCAGATTGCCCAAACCGCGATGGGGTTCGTCGACACCATCATGGCCGGTCGCGTCAGCGCCACCGACATGGCGGCGGTGGCGGTCGGGACCTCGATTTGGCTGCCGACCATCCTGTTCGGCCACGGTCTATTGCTGGCGCTGACACCGGTCATCGCGCAACTGAATGGGGCCGGTAAACGTCACCGTATTCCTCATCAGGTGACGCAGGGGTTTTGGCTGGTCGCTGGCCTCTCGCTGCTGATCATCGCCGTGCTGTATAACGCCGGGCATATTATCGACATGATGGATAATATTGATCCGCTGTTGGCCGAGAAAGCCATCGGCTATCTGCACGCCATCATGTGGGGGGCGCCGGGCTATCTCTGTTTTCAAGTTTTACGCGGATTGTGTGAGGGGCTGTCGAAGACCAAACCGGGGATGGTGATCGGTTTTATCGGCTTATTGGTCAATATTCCGATCAACTACATCTTCATCTACGGTAAGTTTGGCGCCCCGGCCTTGGGCGGCGTCGGTTGCGGTGTGGCGACGGCCAGCGTCTACTGGATCATGTATCTGCTGATGCGCAGCTATGTCGCCCGCGCGCCCTCACTGAAAGATGTGCGTCAGGTGCGACGCTTTGAGTCGGCGGACTGGGTTACTCTGCGTCGTCTGATCGCCATCGGTATGCCGATCGCCCTGGCGCTGTTCTTTGAGGTCACCCTGTTCGCCGTGGTCGCCCTGCTGGTGTCGCCGCTGGGGATCGTCGCGGTCGCCGGTCATCAAATCGCGCTCAATTTCAGCTCGCTGATGTTTGTGTTGCCGATGTCGCTGGGCGTCGCCGCCACCATCCGGGTCGGCTATCGCCTCGGCCAGGGATCGACGGAGAATGCTCGCGTCTCCGCCCGCACCGCCATCGGTGTCGGCATGGCGATGGCCAGTTGCACCGCGATTTTCACCATCGTGCTGCGCGAACCCATTGCCCTTCTGTACAACGACGATATCGCGGTGCTCGCCATGGCGACGCACCTGATGCTGCTGGCGGCACTCTACCAAATCTCCGACTCGGTACAGGTGATCGGCAGCGGCGTACTGCGCGGCTACAAGGATACCCGCTCAATCTTCTTCATTACTTTCATCGCTTACTGGTTGTTGGGATTGCCCATCGGCTATCTCCTGGCCTTGACCGATTTGATTGTGCCGGCGATGGGGCCGAGTGGCTTCTGGATTGGTTTCATCATCGGTCTGACGTCGGCGGCGATCATGATGGCGCTGCGTATCCGCTGGTTGCAACGCCAGCCGAAAAGCTGGATCTTACAACGCGCCGCCCACTAGATAGGACGCGCAAAGGACAGAAGCGGCAGCAAGATGCCGCTTTTTTCATATGGCTGCACACTCTGCCAGCAATCGCGTGAATTTCTGGGGAAAAGTGATAATTCCCCCTTGCCAGTCCGGCGATGTGCCGCTAATATTCGTCCCCGTCGTCAGCCACGACGGCACCGGA
>NZ_BAUC01000044.1 GCF_000474215.1 Edwardsiella hoshinae NBRC 105699 = ATCC 33379
GAAGCAGGAAGCAGGAAGCAGGAAGCAGGAAGCAGGAAGCAGGAAGCAGGAAGCAGGAAGCAGGAAGCAGGAAGCAGGAAGCAGGAAAAAGTAGATACGGAGCAGACAAAGGGCAAGCTGTGCGTAAGCGTCTCGCCACGTTGCGAGACGCTACACAGGAATCAGTAGGTCGTCGGTTGAGACTTTTCCGCCTGAATGCGCTGATAAATCTCTTCTCGATGCACGGAAACCTCTTTCGGAGCATTCACACCGATACGAACCTGGTTTCCTTTTACCCCCAATACGGTGACCGTTACCTCATCGCCAATCATGAGGGTCTCACCAACTCGACGAGTCAGAATAAGCATTCTTTGCTCCTTGAAAGATTAATTAGAGTCGGGTCTCTCAGTTTATCCCCGCCATTATCCATCATCTGTAGTAAAAACGTAAACAGCAACAACTTCATAATGTGTAAGCAGATTATCGCGCGCTACATCATGGGTACAAGTTTAGCGCAAATCATCAGCAATATTGCAAAATTTATCACATAGAAAACAAAACAAGATAAAAAAACGCCGTACCCAACAATAGGATACGGCGTTTTATTGTTAGCTATCTAGGTTAGAGCTTAGCAGTAACCCAACCGGCAACGCTGGCCAGCGCCTGCGGCAACGCGGCGACATCACTGCCCCCCGCCTGTGCCATGTCCGGACGACCACCGCCCTTGCCCCCGACTTGCTGAGCAACCATACCGATCAGCTCGCCGGCTTTCACCTTCGCGGTCAGATCCTTACTCACCCCCGCAATCAGGCTCACCTTGCCCTCTTCCGCCGTCGCCAGTACCACGATGCAACTCCCCATCTGGTTTTTCAGGTCATCTACCATGGTACGCAGCATCTTCGGCTCAACGCCGTGCAGCTGGCTGACCAACAGTTTCACCCCGTTAACCTCGACGGCCTGCGCACTCAGCGACGCACTCTCTTGTGCGGCTTGCTGATCTTTAAGCTGCTGTAGTGCCTTCTCCAACTGACGGCTCTTCTCCATCAGCCCACGGATCTTCTCGGCGACACTCTGCGTGTCCCCTTTCACCAGAGAGGCCGCTTCACGCAGCATATCGCTCTCCTGATGCATCGCCTGTAATGCCTGCTCCCCCGTCACCGCCTCGATACGACGAATGCCAGCGGCGGTACCGCTTTCGCTCACAATGCGGAATAGCCCGATATCACCGGTACGCTCGGCGTGAGTCCCCCCGCACAGCTCCGTCGAGAAGTCTCCCATGCTCAATACACGCACTTGGGCATCATACTTCTCACCGAACAGCGCCATCGCCCCTTTAGCCTTCGCCTCTTCCAGCCCCATCTCCTGTGTCGCGATGGGTAGGTTACGGCGGATCTGCGCGTTGACGATATCCTCAACCTGACGGATCTGCTGCGGCTTCATCGCCTCGGGATGAGAGAAATCGAAACGCAGGTAACCATCACTCACCAATGACCCTTTCTGCGCCACGTGGGTGCCCAACACACTACGCAACGCAGCGTGCATCAGGTGGGTCGCCGAGTGGCTCAGACGAATACGATCGCGGCGAGCGACATCGATGCTCGCCTGCACCTGCGTGCCGACCTGCAAATGCCCCTGAGCGACCTTGCCGAGGTGGCCGATGGCCTGACCATATTTCTGCGTGTCATCGACCACGAAACTGACGCCGGATGCAGTCAGCTCACCCCGATCGCCCACCTGACCACCGGACTCGGCGTAGAACGGTGTCTGATCCAAGATCACTACCCCTTCCTCACCAGCTTGCAAGGCATCAACCGCCTGACCGTTGCGGAACAGCGCGGTGATCGTCGCCGCCTGCTGCTGCAACTGATAACCGGTAAAGTCTGTGCGTCCCTCGACGCGGATCATACTGTTATAGTCGGCCCCGAAGCCGCTGGACTCACGCGCCCGGCGACGCTGTGCTTCCATCGCTTTTTCAAAGCCGACTTCATCCACCTTCAGATTGCGCTCGCGGCACACATCGGCGGTCAAATCCAACGGGAAACCATAGGTGTCGTACAGGCGGAATGCCGTCTCGCCATCCAGGGTATCGCCATCCAGCTGCGCCAACTCGTCATCCAACAGGGCCAGACCGCGCTCCAACGTACGAGCGAACTGCTCCTCTTCGGTCTTCAGCACCTGCTCAACCATCGCCTGCTGACGCGCCAGCTCATCGGCAGCAGAGCCCATCACCTGGATCAACGGCGCAACCAGTTTATAGAAGAAGGACGCCTTGGCCCCCAGCATGTGGCCATGGCGGACCGCGCGACGAATGATGCGACGCAGCACATAGCCGCGCCCTTCGTTAGAGGGCAACACGCCATCTGAGACCAGGAAGGCACAGGAGCGAATATGGTCGGCGATCACGCGCAGCGACTTGCTGCTCAGATCGTCTACGCCGATCACCCGCGCCGTCTCGGCGATCAGGGTACGGAACAGATCGATGTCGTAGTTGGAGTTAACATGCTGCAACACCGCGGCGATACGCTCCAGCCCCATGCCGGTATCGACAGAGGGCTTAGGCAGCGGCAACAGGGTACCGTCGCTCTGGCGGTTGAACTGCATGAAGACGATGTTCCAAATCTCGATGTAACGATCGCCGTCCTCATCCGGGCTACCCGGAGGCCCACCGGCGATGTGCGCGCCGTGATCGTAGAAGATCTCGGTGCAAGGGCCGCACGGACCGGTATCCCCCATCTGCCAGAAGTTATCGGAAGCATAAGGGGCGCCTTTGTTATCGCCGATGCGGATGATACGCTCACGCGGCACACCGACTTCATTGGCCCAAATGTCGTAAGCCTCGTCGTCGCTCTCGTACACCGTCACCCACAGTTTTTCCTGCGGCAGGTTAAACCACTGCGCGCCGGTCAACAGTTCCCAGGCAAACTTAATCGCATCATGCTTGAAGTAGTCGCCGAAGCTGAAGTTACCCAGCATCTCGAAGAAGGTATGGTGACGTGCGGTATAGCCGACGTTTTCCAGGTCATTATGCTTACCACCGGCACGCACGCAACGCTGAGCGGTGGTCGCACGGCTATAGCTACGTTTGTCGATGCCCAGAAAAACATCTTTAAACTGGTTCATCCCCGCGTTGGTAAACAACAAGGTCGGATCGTTGTTCGGCACCAGGGAGCTGCTGTCCACCACCTGGTGGCCCTTACTGTGATAAAAATCGAGAAACGCTTGACGGATCTCAGCGGTACTCTTGCTCATAAATGTCCCGGAGTCAGGCTAGAAGAACAGTCCGTGAACAAACCAGCCCGCATTCCGCTGCCGACGCCCGCTCACGAACACAAAGTGACACTAAGATAAAATTTCTTCACCGTGAAGTAAAACACCGCGTGCATTCACCGGATTAAATCGCGTAAGGCATCCTGGATCTCTTCCTGGAAGAAGCCGCGGTAAAGGAGATAACGTTGTACTTTGGCCCGCGTCGCCCAATCGCTGGCGAGCGGCAGAGAGAAGTGGCGTTCCAGCGTGCGGCGCGCCTGGGCATGCCAGTCGACCGTGCACTCCGCTAACGCCTGCTGGATCACGTCGCGCGCCACGCCGCGCGCCCCCAACTCCTGACGGATACGCTGGGCTCCGTAACCTTTGCGGCTACGCGAAGCGATATAACGCTCGGCAAAGCGCCCATCGTCCAACCACTGGTAATGATAACAATGGGCAATGACCGAGTCGATCTCCGCCTCAGAAACGCCTTGCGCCGCAAGTTTGCGGCGCAATTCATTTTCACTATGGTCGCGCAGGGCCAACAGACGCATCGCGCGGTTAAGGCCGTCAGCCTCCTTCACCACGCCCGCGCTGCCTGGACTCCCGACACCATCAGAAGTTCTCATCGTCCGGCAGCGCCTCGTCATCGACTTCGCCCTTGGCGCGATCGGCATCGGTCGCGGCGGCATGGCTCAACAGCAGCTCGCGCAGCTTGCCCTCCAGCTCGGCAGAGATCGCCGGGTTCTCCTGGAGGAACTTCATCGAGTTCGCCTTACCTTGGCCGATCTTATCGCCATTATAGCTATACCAGGCACCGGATTTATCCAGCAACTTATGTTTGACGCCCAGATCGATTAGCTCGCTCTCCTTAGAGATACCGGCCCCATACAGGATCTGAAACTCGGCCTGACGGAACGGCGGCGCGACCTTGTTTTTCACCACCTTCACCCGAGTCTCGTTACCAACCACCTCGTCGCCCTCTTTAATGGCACCGATACGGCGGATATCCAGACGCACGGAAGAGTAGAACTTCAACGCATTCCCCCCCGTGGTGGTTTCCGGATTACCGAACATCACCCCAATCTTCATACGGATCTGGTTGATAAACACCACCAGGCAGTTGGCGTTCTTGATGTTTGCAGTCAACTTACGCAACGCTTGCGACATCAAACGCGCCTGTAGACCAACGTGGGAATCCCCCATTTCACCTTCGATCTCCGCCTTCGGCGTCAGCGCCGCTACGGAGTCTACGATGATCACATCGACCGCGCCGGAACGCACCAGGGCATCGCAGATCTCCAGCGCCTGCTCCCCGGTATCCGGTTGTGACACCAGCAGATCGTCGACGTTAACACCCAGCTTGGCGGCATAGATCGGATCCAGCGCATGCTCGGCATCGATAAAGGCGCAGGTCTTCCCCGCCGCCTGAGCGCGCGCGATGACCGACAGGGTCAGCGTGGTTTTACCGGAGGACTCCGGCCCGAAGATCTCGACGATACGCCCCATCGGTAGGCCACCGATGCCCAGCGCCACATCCAGACTCAGAGAACCGGTTGAAATGGACTCAATGTCCAACGTTTGGGTATCGCCCAGACGCATGATAGAACCTTTACCAAACTGCTTCTCAATCTGGCCTAACGCCGCAGCCAGGGCACGTTGTTTGTTCTCGTCCATCCGTTTACTCCACGCATAGCAAATCTGAAATTGACCTTGATTATACTGTACGCTCATACAGTATCAAGACTCACATAAGAAATTTTTCCAGCAGCGTCCGCAAGGCAAATTGCGCCGCCTGCTGTCGCACGGCATCCCGCCCACCGGCAAAATGACGGCACAGGCACAGGGGCTCTCCGCTGCGGGCGGCAAAGCCAAACCAGACGGTGCCGACCGGTTTCTGCGCGCTGCCGCCGTCGGGTCCGGCGATGCCACTCACCGCGATAGCGAAATCCGCGCGCGCGGCGCGCAAGGCCCCCGCCGCCATGGCGGCCACCACCGGCTCGCTGACCGCCCCATGCTGCGCCAACAGGTCGCCCGCCACGCCCAGCATCTCCGCCTTGGCCCGATTACTGTAGGTGACGAAGCCACGCTCAAAGTAGCCTGAACTGCCGGCAATATCGGTCAACAGCTTGGCGATCAGCCCCCCGGTACAGGACTCAGCACAGGTGATTTGCGCCCCACGCGCACGCAGACGCTCGCCCACCTCGCGGCTTAACGTCATCAGCGATTGTTCCATAGCGACTCCTTGGTTGCTAGCGAGACAGACGGCATAGTAGCACGTTCCGCCGCGGGAGGCCTCGGCGACAGCGGGCAAAAGAAAAGTAGCTTGGGAAATAAACAAACCATCGAAAATATATTGATCTTCTATTTAGCCAATCAATATAAAAACAATAAAAAGATATCCCCAAATAAGTCCGCCGCGCTCCGTAGATTACTCAGACAATAGCCTTAAACTTAAAAACAACGAGGTAAAAATAGGTTAATTAGCCAGTGACACACCATTAACCTCGCAGAATAAGCCCAAAAGATTCCGCAATCAGCAGGCCACCGATGCTGTTCGCCACGGTCGAGTCTATGTGTGTCGCGTTTTTATCTCACATTAACGCAAGGACACCGCGATGAAAAACCAACGGAGTACGCCTTTTCGCCGCACTACGCTCGCACGCACCATCACGCTGCTACTCGCGATGGGGACGCTATCGCCACTGTGGGCTACCCATGCACAGCCTCGCCTCTCCACGCGCACGACACCTATTATTACGCTAAACGACTCGACCAATGCATATTACTTTAAAGACGCCAATAAAAATGGCGTCTTGGATGGCTATGAAGACTGGCGTAACCCCATCGCACTCCGGGTGGTCGACCTGCTACGTCAAATGCCTAATGAAGATAAACTCGGGCTGATGCTCATCGGCTCACAATATTTAGGCTCGGCGAGCAACTGCGCCACGGCTAACGCTAACGGTATTTTATGTGAAAGCTACCGGGAAGCCACCAGCAACGTATTCAGCGCCCCGGGCGACAGCTTTGAGTTCTTTGAAAAGCCGGTCATTGAACGCAGCGCGCCGGCGACCGAAGGGATCCTCGACTGGAAAGTGCGCTTTATGATCGATCGCAGCAACGCCGATCCGCTGACGCTGGCTATCTGGACCAACGCCCTGCAACAGGTCGCGGAAAGCTCCGAGTTCGGGATCCCCGTGGTGGTCACCTCGAACCCGCGCAACCACAATACCAATAATGTCGGTTTCGGCCTACAGGAGTCCGCTGGCACCTTCTCTCTGTGGCCCAGCACGCTGGGGATGGCGGCCGCCTTTATCGGCGAAATGAAAACCCGTGGGCATACAACTAATCTGATCCAAGACTTTGCCCGTCTGGCGGCACAGGAGTGGGACGCCACCGGAATCCGCAAGATGTATGGCTACATGGCCGATACCGCCACCGATCCGCGCTGGTTTCGACTGGCCGACACCTTTGGCGATAGCCCGGAGATCGTCGCCGAGGCTACGCGTCAGATCGTCACCGGCTTCCAGGGGGATACGCTAGGCAACCATGGCATCGCCATGACCAGCAAACATTTCCCCGGCGGCGGTGCCCGCGATCGCGGTACCGATCCCCACTATGTCTACGGTCAATACTCCCCCTACCCGACCAAATACAGCCTGTACCGCTACCATCTGCCCGGCTTTATCGCCGCCGTCGATGCCGGCACCTCGTCGATCATGCCCTACTATGCGCGTCCCAGCGACGCCATGAGCCTGCCTCAGCTGTATCTCAGCGATATTCCCGAGGCGGAGAAGAGCGTCAATAACGCCGGCGACGGCTCGACCCTGTTTACCCGCGACCGCTTCGGCAACCGTATCTATGATCCGCTGTATCTGGCCAAGAAGCGCCCGGAGAAATTCCTGGAGAACGGGTTTAGCGAAGAGCTGGGCTTTGCCTATAGCCACAAACTGATCGACCGTCTGCTGCGCGATCAGATCGGCTTTACCGGCTATATCAACAGCGATTCCGGTATTCTGACCGGCATGGCCTGGGGGCTGGAGGCGGCCACGCTGGCCCAGCGCGTCGCCCTCGGCGCCGCCAACGGCGTGGACGTGTTCAGCGATCTCTCCGACGTATTCCTGTTCCGGGACGCCTTTGCCACGGAAGATGCCTTCCGCCAGGGGGTACTGGATCAGGCCGCCGGACGGCTGCTGACGGAGATGTTCCGCCTGGGGTTATTTGAAGACCCCTACCGCGATCCGCAGCAGGCCGTTGATATTTTCAATGAACCGGCGCGGCACGAGGCCGCCTACCAGGCCCATCAGAAGTCGGTCGTGGTGCTGAAGAACAGCGGCAATCTGCTGCCGTTGACCGAAGCAAAGATCGGCGATTCGCCGGTCTACATCGAGTTCTTCTCACGCGACGCCGAGGCGCAGCGGGCGACGGACACGCTGACGCTATACCAGGCTATCAAACGCCAGGCGCCCTGGCTAAACGTTACGTTTGACATCAATAATGCTGACTATGCCTTGCTATTCGTCAAACCGGCAGACGGCGTCGGCCTGTTCGAACAGAGCGCAGAATTTGTCTACAACCTGCAAGTCAATGATCATAACGGCATTGATATCGATCGCATCAATATGATCCAGGCGAAAGTTCCCACCATCGTCAATGTTAACCTGTCCCAACCGTGGCTGTTGGAAAATCTGGAGCCGGGTGCGGCTGCCATCACCGCCAGCTTTGCCACTCTTTCTGAAGCGGTCGTGGATGTACTCGCCGGTAACGTCACCCCCTCTGGTGCACTGCCGGTCACGCTACCGCGCAACGAAGGTGAGGTCGTCAAGGCTGAAACGGCCGGGCCACAACGCGATGGCCGCAAGATAGCATCCGATGTGCCGGGCTACCTGCGTGATAACCTACAGGAGTATGCCTACACCGACAGCGACAATAACCGCTACCAGACTGGCTTCCATCTGGTATGGGATATCGCGAACCTGGATAACAGTGCCCCCAATCGAAACGCGCTGCTGCAACAGGCACGCATCGGGCTTATCTCTACCCGTTATCAACAGGCGGAAAATCCGCCCGAAGTTAATCGCTACTACCTCAGCGCAGAAGCGATGGCAGACAGAGTCTCTGCACACAAAGGCGAAACACTGGCCCTGAGCAATCAGGTTAATCTTGCCGTTAACCAGCCGGCTCACACTGCAGCCGATGCAGATGCTAATCTGAAAACGCGCCAGCCGGCGCGCAGCATGAATCCGGGGCTGTTTATCACCAAGGAAGATAACGACGTGACGCTAGACCACGTCTTTAACGGTGGCGTTTATCAGCGGACTCAGGATAACAGCGCTAACGTCTACTCTGCCGGGATCTGGCTGGACGCCTCCGCGGACCATAATTCGCTGCGCCTAAACAACAGCATCAACCTGGCCTACAGCAATGCCCTGGCCGCTTATGGGGTATTCCAAAACGCCAGCAGTCAGGACAACCTGCTGCTACTGCAGAACTCACTGAATCTGTCCATCGGCGACGGTGTCACCTCGCACGGTATCTACCACGGTAACAGCAATGCCTATAGCCTGCTGACAGATGAAGGCTATGACAGCGGGCAGCGTCAGGCGTTCAGCCAAAGTGTCGTCGTTCTAGATAATGCGGCCAACATCGCTGTGCGTTTGAAGGACGGTGTATTGCCTAGTCTGACAAAAGCCTTTACCAACGTGCCGACGCTGATCCTCAATAACAGTCTGGTGGGCGGCGATATCACCCAGACCGCGGGAGACGACTTCCTGCTCAGCTTCAACAGCGCGCTGTACGGCGACATCGCCCTGAGCAACGGTAACGATATCTTCGTACTGGACGAAAGCAGCCGTGACGTCACTCTACGTGGACAGATAACGCCAGACTATCGGTTTACCGATAGCCTCTACATCTACACCCCCTCCTGCAACGACAGTAGCTGTATTCAGCTCATTCAAGGCAAAGACAGCTTCAGGGTTGTCAGCACCGCGCCCGTCGGTGGTGACGCCCACACCATCGCCGATATCCGCTACGGCGCGCTGAACCCGTTCAATGTCTATCAGGTCATGGCGGACGGCAGCGTTTCCGATGTCGCGCTGCTGAGCCGCGATGTTCCACCGCCGCTGCGCCCGCTGATCCAAGCCTACCGCTATACCTTCGCCAACGGCTATCAGGCGGACTTCGCCCTGCCCGTGCAGGATAGTGACCGCGTTACCCTACGCGGCGCCGAGATGCGCGTCGGCGACTGGCGCCTGACGCCAAACGCCGTCGTTACCCCGCAGGGCTATCAACTTCGCGGCGACGGCCTGTTGGTCAGCGCCGGTACCCCACTGCCCGCGCTGGTCACCGGCAGGGTCGAGGCGCCCAGCGATCCCACCTATGTCCTGCTCCCTGACGCCAGCAGCACTCCCCGTCTGGAGCGCTTCACGGAGCCGCGCATCCTCGATCCCGGCAAACCGATAACCCTGACCCAGGATGTCCTGCTGGTACGGGATATCGCCAACCGCGCTGCACCGGAGAATACGCTGCTGGTCGCGATTGACGGGGCGCAGATGCAGGTCAAAACCCCCGCCGGCATCCAGGCCAGCGTCGACATCAACGCGCAGAGAGCAACCCGGGTCAGCCATATCCCCGGCAGCGCGCTACATGTCGATGCCTTTAACTATCTGCTGGAGGTTCCGGGGATGCTCAACGACACGCTGCAAGCTCGCGAACGCAGCGTGCATCTGCAAGAGGGCGACCTGGATGTCTACCTGAACTACCTGGCCGACAACCGCACCTATGACGGCGGCAACGACGGCGCGGGCAGTAAAGGGCAGACCTCCGGCATCGCACTGGGGCTGGGCGCTGGCGTAGCCGATGCTCTGACGCTGTACGGTCAACTGGCGAGAACCTATGGCACGCTGAGCAGCGGCGCCAGTGAGGCCGATGTGGATGTCAACAGTCTGACACTCGCCCTCACCTACCGTCCGCAAACGACGGCGGAGAGCGGTACACCTTTTGTCTCTCTGAACGCGGGGCTGGGCTGGAGTCAGTATGAACCTCGCCGGCAGATGGGAAACCTGGGGCAGGCGCGGGCAGAGAGCGACGGGTGGCTTTACAGCTATGCGCTGACGGCTGGCTATGAAGCCAATCTGAGCTCAGCATGGCGTCTGACGCCGTCGCTGGCGCTACAGGGCAGCTATCTGCGTCAGGACGCATTCCGCGAGTCGGGACACGATACGCTAGCTCTCGACGTCGCCCAATTCAGCGACAGCCGTAACGATATCGCCCTGCGCCTGGACAGCGATTATCGCATCAGCCTCGGCGACTGGCAGATAGCACCGCGACTGTTCGCCGAATACCGCTATGGTCTGGGCGATAAAAATAGCCGGGCGGATCTGCAGCTGGGCAGCGCGACGCTGGATCCGATCGTCCACGTCCGCGGCGATAACCAGCTGCGCGGCGGCGCAGAGCTGGGCGTCGGCTACGGCACCTGGTCGCTGGCGCTGCGTGCCGACGGCACCGTCGGCGATAAGCGCGGCGGCGGCAGCGCGGCCCTCCTCGTAGGCGCCCGCTTCTAACGGCCCGTCCCACCGGCGCGCGCCCCGCGCGCGTGCCGTTATTCCGTCAAGCGTTGAGGATCGCGGCCGTTCGCAGCCATCGCACCGCGCTCCTCCGCCCTCTCCCGTCCGTGCGCAGCGCCATCGGCTACTTCGCGAGGCCATACTGCAGCACCAGCGGCGTCAATCCAGAGGCCAGTAACTGTAGCGATAGCGTCACCAACACAATACCGGCGATGCGCGCCATGGCATCGATGGCACCGGCGGAAAGACGGCCATGCAACGGCCCGACGGCCAGGAAGGTGAAGGCGATGGTCGGTGCCATCGCCAGGATCACCGCTGACAATTGCAACAATCCGAAGAGCGAATCATTGTGGCTGGCCAGCGAAATGCCGACGGCGATAGTACCGCCGCCGATGGTCAAGGGGAACAGCAACGGCACCAGCACCATCTCCTGCACATTGACGTGGCTTTCTGGCATCCGTGCCGGCTCAGCCTTGGTGCCCTTGGTCATCAACGGCCAGCCCTGGAATAGCAACGCCGCGCCGCCGGTAGCGGTGAGCGCATGGGCATTCAACCCCAGTGCCATCAGTAAAAAGTTACCAATCCAGATGGCGATCAGCATCACCACCACATATTCGCCGGCGACCTTCCAAGCCAGTTGACGCAAGGCATGGGGAGGAAGCTGTCCCAACAGAATGGTTGCCGCGGTAATCGTAGCCGGAGGGCAAAACATCGACAGAAAGGTGACATAGGTGAGCAAAAACTCAATTAGCCGCGCTTCCATGTCGTCGCTCCTCGTAGGCAGAACAGCGCCATCCCCAAGCTAATGAGCAATGCCGCGGCCACCCACAGCAACGCCACACTGCCCTGTTGCCATAGGCTAAAGACAAAACCGACGATCACCAAGGTCATCACCAGCCCCCCGCAGCCCAACAGCAGCGCCGACGCACCAATGGTATGGCGCAGACGCCAGGCCACCACGAAAACCGCCAAATAACAGAAGAGGAACGTAGCGCTGGCAACGCTCGCCAAGGCACCGAGATCGAGTAACAACGTCATCAGCATGATAACAGCCACAACCAGTAGATTGCCGACAGTACTCTGGCGCCATAGCCTCTGGCGAAACGCCCCTGGCAGTTGCCCCTTCTGCGCCATACTGGCCATGATATTCACGGCGGCAAACAGGGTGGCATTGATCGCCGACGCCGTCGCCAATAAGGCTCCGATCGCCACAATGGTATAGCCGACGTCTCCTAGCAGAGGATAAGCCGCATGGGCCACCGCCGTGTCGGCATAACGTGCTAGCTCGGCGGCCGGTACCTCGCTGACCAATACCAACGCTAAAACGATATACAACAACGCCGTCCCCCCGATCGCTAAGGCAAAGGCTCGCGGCATGGTCTCGGCGGGGTTACGCACCTTATCCGCCGCGTTGGCCATCATGCCAAAGCCGGCATAGGCGAGAAAGGTGATACCGATGGCGGAGAAGAAAGCACCGCTGCCGGTATGCGAGACGACCGTCAACTGCGCCGGATGTAAGCTCCAGATGCCAGCGGCAATCAGCACCAGCAGAATGGTCAACTTCACCGCCACGAGTCCCAGCTCCAACCGCCCCACCGCATGGCTGCTCAACGCATTAAACAGCGCCATTACGGCAATCACCCCCAGGGCATAGCCGAGGATCACCCGCTGATCCTGGCTACCGTCATGCAACAGATCGGCGGCATAGGCGCCAAACGCGCGCGCCACCAGGGCAATGGTCAGCACCAGCGTGACCAGATACAGCAACGACAACGCCAAACTCAGCAAACCACTCCCCAACCCCTGCTGGAAGAAATCGATGATCCCGCCGCTACTGGGATAACGCGCG
Source organism: Edwardsiella hoshinae NBRC 105699 = ATCC 33379 (assembly GCF_000474215.1). Classification (GTDB taxonomy): domain Bacteria; phylum Pseudomonadota; class Gammaproteobacteria; order Enterobacterales; family Enterobacteriaceae; genus Edwardsiella; species Edwardsiella hoshinae. The sequence goes on from NZ_BAUC01000044.1 coordinate 12,646, forward strand.
CCGAGACGTGCATAGGCATAACCGGAGAACATGGCGACGATCCCGCCGAAGGCAAACGCCAACCAAGTCGAGGCCCGCATCAACAACGCCGCCTGTCCAAGCAATGCAAAGATACCGGCGCCGACCATCGCACCGATGCCGATCGCCACCACATGCCACAGCCCTAACGGTTTCTCTTGCCCACGCACGTTCATGATGATTAGGCCC
>NZ_BAUC01000043.1 GCF_000474215.1 Edwardsiella hoshinae NBRC 105699 = ATCC 33379
AACTTACTTGACGACACGGGGCGTTCTGATTCCCGTATCCAGCTTACCGCACGAAGCCGTAAACCTGAAAGATGGTGCATCCGGGAGGATTCGAACCTCCGACCGCTCGGTTCGTAGCCGAGTACTCTATCCAGCTGAGCTACGGATGCAAAATGGCGGTGAGGGGGGGATTCGAACCCCCGATGCAGCTTTTGACCGCATACTCCCTTAGCAGGGGAGCGCCTTCAGCCTCTCGGCCACCTCACCACACGCGACTCTTGCGAGTTGTGCCCACTCAACCTTTCGTTGTCTCATCGGCACTGCGTGGCGCACATATTACTTTCACGGGCTGATAAGTCAAACAATTTTTCCTGAGTTTTTGTGCAACCTGAATCGTTTGCACATTTCGCACCCAAATCGCTGCGAACAACAACAAAATGCCGTTTTTATAAACGCCGAAATAGCGGCATAGCAGGGCTACCGCCTCCTAAGCGCCTCCCTACTTTTTTACCGCCAGCCACAGTACCCCACGATGAAGCACGCTAACCGCCGCAAAAAACAGCACCATAACCGGAGCGCATCCAACCAACAGTCGCGCTAGGTGGCTTAGCAGTAGGCAGTAGGCAGTAGGCAGTAGGCAGTAGGCAGTAGGCAGTAGGCAGTAGGCAGTAAGAGCAGCCTCATAACAAGTCAAGCAGTCAAGGGATCACCGATGTGAACCAACGCGGCACAGGAAGCAGGAAGCAGGAAGCAGGAAGCAGGAAGCAGGAAGCAGGAAGCAGGAAGCAGGAAGCAGGAAGCAGGAAGCAGGAAGCAGGAAG
>NZ_BAUC01000042.1 GCF_000474215.1 Edwardsiella hoshinae NBRC 105699 = ATCC 33379
CGCCGTGTCGATGGAGGCGCATTATAGGGAGTTTCTGCGGCCTGACAAGTCCTAATTACAACTTTTTTATCATTCGTCCACTTTCCATACAGAACGTACTGTTTTGGTACTTTTCCCACCATCTTGGATTATTGCGCGATAAAAGAAGAAAGGGCAGCCCTCTGGCTGCCCTGGTGACGCGATGTCGTGCATTTACTGGTTACTGGCGTGCGACAATCTGCTCGCCGTCCAGCTCCAGAGTAATCGGTTTGCCCGGCAACAGCTTCCCTGACAGGATTTGCTGTGCCAACGGGTTCTCGATCTCCTGTTGGATAGCACGCTTCAATGGCCGTGCGCCATAAACCGGGTCGAAACCAGCCTGAGAGAGCTGATCCAACGCTGCATCGCTCATCGTGACGCTGTAGCCTTTCTCCTCCAGCCGCTGATACAGACGCTGCAACTGAATCTGCGCGATCGCCTTGATGTTCTCTTGGCCTAATGGGTGGAAGACCACCGTCTCATCAATACGGTTGATGAACTCCGGTCTGAAGTGATGCGTTACCACACTCATGACCAGTTCTTTCATCTCGCCATAGCTCAACTCGCCGAAGCGATCCTGGATCAAATCAGACCCTAAGTTTGACGTCATGATCACCACCGTGTTACGAAAATCCACGGTGCGCCCTTGACCATCGGTCAAACGACCATCATCCAGCACCTGCAATAGAATGTTAAACACATCCGGATGCGCCTTTTCGACTTCATCGAGCAGGATGACCGAGTAAGGACGACGACGCACTGCTTCCGTCAGATAGCCCCCCTCTTCATAACCGACATATCCCGGAGGTGCCCCGACCAAACGGGATACGGCATGTTTCTCCATAAATTCGGACATATCGATACGCACCATGGCGTCATCGCTGTCAAACAGGAAGTTCGCCAATGCCTTACACAGTTCGGTCTTACCTACCCCGGTCGGCCCCAAGAACAGGAACGAGCCTATGGGACGATTCGGATCGGACAAGCCAGCACGGCTACGACGGATGGCGTTAGATACCGCCTCGACTGCCTCATTCTGGCCGACGACACGTTTATGCAGTTCGTCCTCCATACGCAGCAGTTTTTCTCGCTCGCCTTCTAGCATGCGTGATACCGGAATACCGGTCCAGCGCGCCAGCACCTCGGCAATCTCGACATCGGTCACTTTGTTGCGCAACAGCTTCATGCTCTTGCCTTCAGCTTGCGTTGCAGCTTGCAGTTGTTTCTCCAGCTCCGGGAGCTTGCCGTACTGGATCTCCGACATCTGCGCCAAATCACCGCTACGCCGCGCCTGTTCCAGCGCGATCTTCGCCTGCTCGATTTCGGCTTTAATATTCTGCGTCCCGGTCAGCGCGGCTTTCTCTGCCTTCCACTCTTCTTCCAGCGAAGCGTAGTCGCGCTCTTTCTCTTCCAGCTCAGTATTCAGGATCTCCAGCCGTTTCTTACTGGCCTCATCGGACTCCTTCTTCAACGCTTGTTGTTCCAACTTGAGCTGAATGATGCGCCGCTCCAGACGATCCAACGCCTCCGGTTTAGAGTCGATCTGCATCCGGATACTGGACGCCGCCTCGTCGATCAGGTCGATAGCCTTATCCGGTAATTGCCGATCGGCGATATAACGATGGGATAGCGTCGCTGCCGCCACGATAGCCGGATCGGTGATCTGCACGTGGTGATGCAGCTCATAACGCTCCTTCAAGCCACGCAGAATGGCAATGGTGTCTTCGACGGAGGGCTGAGCCACATAGACCTTCTGGAAACGACGCTCCAACGCGGCGTCCTTCTCAATATACTGACGGTATTCATCCAGGGTCGTCGCCCCGACGCAATGCAACTCACCGCGAGCCAGCGCGGGCTTCAGCATGTTCCCTGCATCCATCGCGCCGTCGGCCTTGCCGGCACCCACCATGGTATGCAACTCATCGATAAACAGGATAACGCTCCCCTCCTGCTTAGCGAGATCATTCAGCACGGCCTTGAGACGCTCTTCGAACTCCCCGCGGAACTTCGCCCCAGCGATCAATGCCCCCATATCCAGGGAGAGCACACGCTTATTCTTCAAGCCTTCCGGCACTTCGCCGTTGATGATGCGCTGTGCCAACCCTTCGACGATGGCCGTCTTACCGACCCCCGGCTCCCCGATCAGCACCGGATTATTTTTGGTTCGGCGTTGCAGCACTTGGATGGTACGACGGATCTCTTCGTCACGACCGATCACCGGATCCAGCTTACCCTGCTCGGCGCGTTCGGTCAGATCGATGGTGTACTTTTTCAGCGCCTGGCGCTGATCTTCGGCATTCTGATCTTCCACTTTCTCTCCTCCACGCAACTGCTCAATGGCAGCGCTAAGTTTCTGCGCAGAGGCACCGGCGGCCTTCAACATATCGGCCAGTTTGCCGCGCTCTTCCATCGCGGCCAGGATAAACAACTCAGACGATATGTACGTGTCGTTGTGCTTTTGCGCTAACTTGTCACACAGGTTGAGAACCCGAATTAACTCATTGGATGGCTGAACATCGCCACCCGTGCCTTCTACCTGTGGTAGACGACTAATAGCCTGCTCCAGCGCCTGCCGAAACGCGTTGATATCAACACCGGCAGAAGCCAGCAACGGGCGAACCGTGCCCCCATCCTGATTGAGCATCGCACTCATCAGATGTATCGGTTCAATAAATTGGTTGTCACGCCCGAGAGCTAAAGACTGGGCGTCAGCGAGGGCTAACTGGAACTTGTTGGTTAAACGATCCAGACGCATGATTCCTCCGAGACATGTGCAAATTGCTTCTGGAGAATAAGTGTGGTCTAGACTGCACTTTTCAACCAAACTGTGACAATTATTTAATTATTTTTCGTGCAACGGTAGGTGGCACGCGAAGCGTACAGTCCTATCCCCCTGGGCGCGCTAACGCGGCCAGGGGGGATAGCAAGGTATCAAGAGAACCAGATCAACGAAGCCATGCGCCCTGTTTGGGAGGCTCGTCGGTAAGAAAAGAAGCGCTGTGGCTCACTCAGTGTGCAGTGGTCGCCACCGCTGATATGGCTAACGCCAGCCGTTTGCAGACGCAAACGCGCCAACGCGTAGATATCCGCCAAATACTTACCATCCGCCAATGGCTGGAAAGCTGCCGCGCTGGCTGCATCATGCCGCATAAACTGCTCACGCACCTCGGCTCCCACCTCGAAGGCCGTCGGCCCGATGGCGGGTCCCAGCCAAGCCAAGATATGAGACGGCTCGGCAGAAAAACACGCCAAAGTCTGTTCTAACACCCCATGACACAGCCCACGCCAACCGGCATGGGCCGCCGCGACCTCATCGCCATACGAGCTAGTAAACAAAACTGGCAAACAGTCCGCCGTCATCACCGCACAAACTTGCCCTGGGGTGCGGGTATAGGCCGCATCGGCTCGCACATCCGGGTATTCGCCCTGTACCGTCAGCGTCAACACCCGGGTGCCATGCACCTGCTCCAGCCATACCGGTTGTGTCGGCAGCATTAACGCCTGGCACAAGCGCAGACGGTTGGCCGAGACATGCTCTGGCACATCGCCCACATGCATCCCCAAGTTCAGTGAGGTGTAAGGCGCTTGGCTCACACCGCCCTCGCGGGTCGTGGAGCACGCAGAGACGTGCGCCGGTGCCGCCCAGCGCGGCGTGATCAGTTTCATAACCAGTCCATCTCATCCTTAAACGTTGCGGCGTCTTCTTGCATCACCGCGATCAGATGTTGCATGTCTTCAGGGATCGGCGCATGCCATTCCATCTCGATGCCGCTGATCGGGTGGTAGAGACGCAGCATGGTCGCATGCAACGCCTGACGATCGAAGGCGCGCAGCGTCTGGATAAATGCCGGCGAGGCATCACGCGGCGGGCGCGGGCGGCCACCGTACAGCGGATCGCCCACCAGCGGATGGTTGATGTGCGCCATATGGACACGGATCTGATGGGTGCGACCGGTCTCCAGACGCAGACGCAGACGAGTGTGAGCGCGGAAATGCTCCATGATGCGGTAGTGGGTCACTGCCGGTTTCCCCATCGGATGCACCGACATATGGGTACGTTTCGTCGGGTGACGGGCGATCGGCTCACGCACCGTGCCCCCCGCGGTCATCGTACCGATCGCGACGGCCTCATACTCACGAGTGATTTCACGCAACTGCAACGACTCGACCAGACGCGTCTGCGCCGGTACTGTCTTTGCGACCACCATCAGACCGGTGGTGTCTTTATCCAAGCGGTGTACGATCCCGGCGCGCGGCACATCGGCGATCTGAGGATAATGATGCAGCAGCGCATTCAGCACCGTGCCATCGGGATTGCCGGCTCCCGGATGAACTACCAGGTCACGCGGCTTGTTGATCACCAGGATATCCTCGTCTTCATAGACGATATCCAACGCGATGTCCTGTGCTTCCCAGCGGTTCTCTTCCTCAATCACCGCATCAATGGCAATATGCTCACCACCCAGTACCTTCTCCTTGGGCTTATTGATGATGATCCCATTAACGCTGACGCGATCCTCTAGGATCCACGCTTTGATGCGTGAGCGTGAATAATCAGGGAACAATTCCGCCAATGCCTGATCTAAACGTTGGCCGAGCTGGGATTCCGTCACCGTCGCGGTGAGCTGTACTTGTTGTGCCATAGTGAGTTTCTTTCGTTAACGTTGGGTTTTCTCGGCGTTGCCGTTTAAAATAGTGTGCTATTGTAGCTGGTCTTTGCCGGGAGCTTAACGGAGAGCCACCCGGAACAACATAAAAAGGGTAAGCAAAACGTCATGACGCGTATCAAATATCTGGTGGCTGCCACCACGTTGAGCCTGGCGCTGGTTGGTTGCTCCAGCTCCAAAGAGGCGGTGCCCGACAATCCGCCCGCCGAAATCTACGCTACCGCACAGCAAAAGCTGCAGGACGGTAACTTTAAAGCGGCGATTACGCAACTGGAAGCGCTGGATAACCGTTATCCATTTGGCCCTTACTCTCAGCAGGTACAGCTGGATCTGATCTATGCCTATTATAAGTCGGCCGACCTGCCGATGGCACAGGCTACCATCGATCGCTTCATCCGCCTAAACCCGACGAGCCCTAATATGCCCTATGTGCTCTATATGCGCGGCCTGACCGACATGGCTATGGATGATAGCGCATTGCAAGGTTTCTTCGGCATTGACCGTTCCGATCGCGACCCGGAGCATGCCCGCCAGGCTTTCCGTGACTTCAGCCAGCTGGTACAGCGTTATCCCAACAGCCAATACAGTAGTGACGCGACCAAACGGCTCATCTTCCTGAAAAACCGTCTAGCGAAGCACGAATTGGCCGTTGCACGCTTCTATACCAAACGCGGCGCCTATGTCGCCGTGGTCAACCGTGTCGAGCAGATGCTGCGCAATTACCCCGACACCCAGGCGACCCGTGATGCCTTGCCGCTGATGGAAAACGCTTATCGTCAGTTGGGCCTGATGACCGAAGCCAACAAGGTGCAGAAGATCATCGCGTTCAATAGTGACAATACCTAATAGCATAGCCGCATAACGACGCCGAGTAACGACAAAAGGCAGCCAATGGCTGCCTTTATTTATTTCATCCTGGTGAAGGGAAAGGCGAAAACGAAGAAACCACACCGTGCGCCCAGCGTAGATTTCAGCCATAGCGCAGCCCGGGCCATACCACCTTTTCCGTCGCCAACCTATTCATCATGCGCATAAATTTCCGCTGACTCAAGTGCTATTTTCCGCACTTTTCACTCGAGTCACAAAACCATCTAACTTTGCAAAAAGTGACAAAAATCCGTGATTTTCTTCTCACACTTTGCGCCACGGCGCGTTATGCTGAAATCACCAAGACGGAAAAGACAGAGAGGTATCTGTATGACTATCAGCATCACCAGCAAACAAATGGAAATCACTGCTGCCATCCGTGAACATGTCGAAGACCGTCTAAGCAAACTGGACAAATGGCAAACGCACCTGATCAATCCGCACATTATTCTGTCCAAGGATCCGCAGGGGTTCGTGGTTGACGCCACCATCAATACCCCGAATGGGCAACTGGTCGCCAGTGCCAAACATGAAGATATGTATGCGGCGATCAACGAATTGCTGAACAAATTGGAGCGCCAGTTAAACAAGGTACAGCATAAAGGTGAGGCTCGCCGTGCACATACCAGTGTAAAAGAAGCCAATTTGCAGGCGGCTAGCGAAGAATAGCCTGAAAGCAGCGCCTTAACCTGCCATAACGCGCCTCAAGGGGCGCGTTTTTTGTGACGGCAAAAACATTGACAGGGAAAAAGTATCACAGGTAACGTAAGGTCATTCCTCACGCTGGAGCTACCCCATGCCTGGTCATGTCTCTTTCTTTCGTTGCTGCTTTTTTACTTCCTATCGCGAGGGAGGCCTCTTTCTACCTTAAAAGGGCAACGAAAGAACGATACGCAGCCTCCCCCGGGGAGGCTTTTTTATGTGCGTAACCTATGGCATCAAATCGATTAATAAGGGCAACCGATGAGCACATCCAATCCGTTACTGATCCTACGCGAGCAGATCAGCGCCGTCGACAGCCAACTGTTGACCCTGCTGGGCGAGCGGCGGCGCTTGGCCGAACAGGTCGCCCAGACCAAGCAGGCGTTACACCATCCGGTACGCGACCTCACCCGGGAACGCGAACTGCTACAACGCCTGATCGAGCAAGGCAAGCCACTCCAGTTGGATGCCCACTTCATCACGCGCCTGTTCCAACTGATCATCGAAGAGTCGGTACTAACCCAGCAAGCCTTGCTGCAACAGGCTAACCAGGCGGCAGAGGCTTCGGCGCGTATCGCGTTTCTCGGACCGAAAGGCTCCTACTCTCACCTGGCCGCTCGGCGCTATGCCGCTCGTCATTTCGAACACCTTCTCGAATGTGGCTGCCAGCGTTTTGCCGATATCGTCGCCCTGGTCGAACGGGGACAAGCCGACTATGCCGTACTTCCACTGGAAAACACCTCCTCCGGTTCAATCAACGAGGTGTATGACCTGCTGCAACACACCAGCCTGTCGATTGTCGGCGAGTTGACGCTAACCATCGATCACTGCCTCCTGGTCAACGGTGAAAGCGATCTGAAGCAACTGACCACGATCTATAGCCATCCGCAACCCTTTCAGCAGTGCAGTCAGTTCCTCAGTCGCTACCCGCAATGGAAAATCGAGTACTGTGAAAGCACCGCCGCCGCAATGGAACAGGTCGCAGCCTTGCACTCTCCTCAGGTCGCCGCCCTCGGTAGCGCCGCCGGCGGCCAGCTATATGGCCTACAAGCCCTGGCTCACGATCTGGCCAACCAGACACAGAATATGACACGCTTCATCGTGTTGGCGCGTAAGGCCATTGAGGTTAATAGCCAGACCGCCGCCAAAACGACCCTGATCATGGCCACCGGGCAACAACCCGGCGCGCTGGTCGATGCGCTGCTGGCTTTCCGCGAGCAGCACATCGTTATTAGCAAACTGGAGTCGCGTCCGATCAACGGTAATCCGTGGGAAGAGATGTTCTATCTGGATGTGCAAGCTAACTTGAATGATCCCGCGATGCAACGAGCGCTACTGGCATTACGCCGCCTGACGCGCTCACAGAAAGTGCTCGGCTGCTACCCAAGCGAGAACGTGGTGCCCGTCGCTCATAGCACGCCATCGTCCCCCTGAAGCATGACCGCCGCCGTTAACGGCGGCGGTCATCTGCCTGACGCAGCAACATTCGGCTCTCTTGTTGAAAGTGTTGTGCATGATCACCGAACCAGTGTGCCACACGCTGAAAAGCCGCGACGAAAGCCGCCTTATCTCGCCCCTCCAGCAACTGAATCGCCTCTGCGAAACGCTGATGATAACGCTTAATCAAAGCCAAATTATCCGCCGATGCCATAATGATATCGGCATATAATTGGGCATCCTGAGCGAACAGACGCCCGACCATCATCAACTCCAGACGATAGATCGGTGATGATAGCGTCAGTAATTGTGCCAGGCTGACATTCTCCTCCGCCAGGTGCAAGCCATAAGCGAAAGTCGTGAAGTGACGCAACGCTTGAATGAAGGCCATATTCTGATCATGATCGACGGCGCTGATGCGGTGCAAAGATGCTCCCCAGACCTGTAGCTGCTCCAGCAACCACTGATAAGCCGGTGGCTGACGCCCATCACAATACACGATCACTTGCTTGGCGAAGCTGTCCACATCGGGACCGAACATCGGATGGAGCCCCAGCACAGGGCCCGCATGAGCGGCCAGCATCGCCTGTAATGGTGCAGCTTTAACCGACGCCAAATCGACCAGCAAGCAATCCGCCGGCAAGGTCGGCAAACGGGCGATCACCGCTTCGGTGAGATGGATAGGCACACTGACCATCACCATCCCCGCATCGGCACACAACGCCTCGGCCTGTGGCCAATCTTGTGACTCAAGGATGCGTACTTGATAACCCGAGAGGCGAAGCATCCGTGTAAACAAAGCCCCCATCTTACCGCCCCCCCCGACGATCACTACCGGACGCAATGTCGGGTTTAGCGCCTTAAAGCCTTTTTCATTCTCGCTGGAGTATGATTCCCGCATCACCCGCCGTAACACATCTTCGATCAGATCCGGCGAGACACCGAGCTGTTCCGCCTCAGCCCGACGCGAAGCCAGCATCGCCGCCTCACGTTCGGGCACATATACCGGCAAACCGTAACGACTCTTCACCTCACCGACCTGGGCGACCAACGCCAACCGGCGCGCCAGCAGCGCTAACAACGCCTTATCGACCTCATCAATCTCATCGCGCAACGCGCTCAGTTCTGCCACCATGCCCGCTTCCCCCTCCCCTCACCGTATTTCAGCCAACTGCCGGGACATCTCACGCAATAAGGTTTCCGTCGTCGCCCAATCGATACACCCATCCGTCACCGAGACGCCGTATTGCATGGCACTGCGTGGCTGTTCCGAGCTCTGATGGCCCGCAGACAGATTACTCTCCAGCATCACACCGATGATCGAACGGCTACCCGCGGCGAGTTGCGCCATCACCGCATGTGCCACCTGCGGCTGACGGCGATAGTCCTTATTAGAGTTGCCATGACTGCAATCGATCATCAGACGTGGCTGCAAACCGGCCTGTACCATCTGCGCCTCACAGAGCGCCACATCCTGCGGGCTGTAGTTTGGCGTCGCTCCACCACGCAGGATGACATGACCGTCGGGATTCCCCTGAGTCTGTAGCAGGCAAACCTGCCCCGCCTGATTGATACCGACGAAACGGTGCGGCATCGCAGCCGCCTTCAATGCGTTAATCGCTGTTGCCAGACTGCCATCGGTACCATTTTTAAAACCGACCGGCATCGACAACCCGGAGGCCATCTCGCGGTGGGTCTGTGATTCGGTGGTGCGGGCGCCGATAGCCGACCAACTGAACAGGTCGCCCAAGTATTGCGGCGAGTTAGGATCCAGGGCCTCGGTCGCCAGTGGCAAGCCCATCTCGACCAGTTGCAGTAGCAGACGTCGCGCAATGTGTAGACCCGCCTCGACATCAAACGAGCCATCCATATACGGATCGTTGATCAATCCCTTCCAACCTACGGTGGTGCGCGGCTTCTCGAAATAGACCCGCATGACAATATAGAGTCGATCGCTCAGCGCCTCCGCCAGCGCCCGTAAACGAGTGGCATACGCCAAGGCCGCATCGACATCATGGATCGAGCAAGGGCCACAGATCACCAACAACCGGTCATCGTGACCGGCAAGGATCTGAGCGATCGTCTGGCGCGAAGCGGCGATCTGCGCCTGTTGCGCCGCGTTTAACGGAAAACGAGCCTTCAATGCCTCCGGCGTAATCAAGATCTGTTCGTCGCTGATATGCACATTATTAACCACATCTTTTTGCATCATCGAAATATCCGCCTGTCTAGTCATGGTGTCCGGGATAAAACCGTGGTGCTCTCCTGAGGTGTTAACCTTAACAGTTATCGTAAAGTTTTCAATCCACAATCGTAAAGATAAACGCACAATTATCTTTACGGTATCATCGGCAACAAATTTTGAAACAGCACGCAGTTTCCCCGTGACTTCCACCACAACTTAACGTCACATGGTAAGATTGCGTCCTTTCTGGGAGGAAGCATGTTAACCGTCATCATTGTCGACGATGAGCAACCAGCACGCGACGAACTCGCTACATTGCTCCAGCACTATCCAGATGTCGAGCTGGCCGCCAGCTGCGCCAACGCACTGGAGGCGATTCCGCTGATCCATCGCCTACGGCCAGATGTGCTCTTCCTCGATATCCAAATGCCACGTATTAGTGGGCTTGAACTGGTGAACATGTTAGACCCTGACACGTTGCCCTACATCGTGTTTATCACCGCCTTCGACGAATATGCCATCCAAGCCTTTGAGCGACATGCTTTCGATTATCTGCTCAAACCGATCGATACCGCCCGACTACACAAGACTCTCACACGCCTGCTCCGTGGCAACGAAATACGCCAGAATCTCCACCCGCTGCAAGCGCCGCAGCTCAAACATATTCCCTGCCACGGCTTAAATCGCATCTTCTTGCTCAAGTTGGAGGAAGTGGAGTATCTGTCATCGGAGCTCAGCGGCATCCATGTCGTTGGTAGCCAACAAAGCGGTTACACCCAACTGACGCTAAAAACCTTGCAGGAAAAAACCCCGCTGGTCCGCTGCCATCGCCAATACATGGTTAATGTCGACCGCCTCAAGGAAATCCAATTACTGGACAATGGCGCCGCCGAGGTGCTCACTCAGAGCGGTCAACGCATCCCGGTTAGCCGACGCTACTTAAAAAATTTAAAAGAACATCTTGGTATTGCCTAAGTGTGGCGTGCACGGCTATCGATTAGCGCGGCTAATAACAAAAGCGGCACTAGCATAGACGCTCTGTTGAATGCTGAAATAACCTTGCTCCGATGGGAAAGATTCGCCGTTTTCTACGGGGAAATGGTTGCCTGTAAACGAGTATATTTATTAATAGGATATCGCTATCGTGTTCACCATGCGCCGGTCACTCTCCAGCGGGCCAAGTGTTAATCTCAATCGTTCCACCACCTCCGCCCAAATACCTCATTTAGGTTAGCCACACACATTACTTATTAATACTAAAAGTAAATTCATCCACCCTACAGAATAACATCACGCCTGGCGTAGCTCGATAAATCCGAATCAATTCAGCGTAAATACAGTAGCGTAAAATCTCATTGCTTTCTTGCACTTTTATATCGAATTTGCGTCAAACAACCAGTATATTACCCACGTTATATTAATTTATAGCGACCCGATTAGCCCTCTCTGCCGGTAATTAGTTATGATAAATCCAACAGTCACTTATGAAGCCAAAGGCTATGAAGATATCCCGGCACTGTTATCGTTTATGCAACAGCACTTACAATGCGGCAAGCTTACACTTAACATGACCTCGGAGGATTTCTATGCCAAAGCCATGATTAGTCGGCTTAGCAATGGCGCACGCTTTATGACCATGAGCGCCTGCGGCTACAATATTGCCCATCACATCGCCGATGCCCAGCAAAGTCGGGTACTCTACCTCATCTACTCTGACCATAAGATACAGTGGGGAGAGGATGGGCTAAGCTGCACCTTGCCTTACCGGGACTCCTTCTTAATCGACAGTTCAAAGCACTTCCAAATCGCTTCACCGGGTTACCAACAAACACGCTCCTTCGCAATTCCGTTTTCACTGCTGGGAGATCGCTTAGAGCATGTCATCCAAGGACTCATCGGACGTAAGCTCTCCTCGATAAAATACGGTGAGGAGATCAATAAAATCATGTCAACCACCCAACATGCTCCTGGCCTCGCCGAACGCTTGGATATTGTGACCAACTTGATCAAGGTGATTACCTATAATGAAAAACAGGTCACCAGCAGTAAGTATGAGCTCATCGTAAAAAAAATTACTATGAATATCTATGATGAGTCACTATCGCTCCCCCAATTAGCACAACTGTGCGCCATGTCGGCGCGTAATATTCAATATATCCTCGCCTCCCACGGCACCACTTTCAATCGTCTCAGCGCCGACATTCGTTTAAAACTACTCTGCGATAATCTACAAAAAATGAAGCATAAAAAAATAAATGAGATCGTTTTTCTTAGTGGCTATAACTCATTCTCAACCGCTGCCCGCCACTTTAAGCGCAAATTTAACCAATCGATTAGTGACTATATCAATCAAAATGAAACATAATCTAGCGCCATGGATATAACGTGTCATAGTGCATAGTTAATATAATAATTCGACAAGGATTCCTGATAATACTCACGAAAGTGACGTGAGGCAGTCAGCAAGGAGCGATAACCACAACGCTTAACGATTTCGCTTAATGGTAGGGTTGGCGTACACTGCATCTCATGTAATAAACGCGCCAGGCGCGCCTGTAACAAGAGTGTTTGAAAACGTGTATTTTGCTGAGAAAACACATATTGAATAGAGCGTTTCGACATTCCACTGATTTGCACCAAGCGGGTAAGAGAGAAGTCAGTACATTGGCAGTGGCTGAGAATGAGATTATAAAGATAATCGAATTTATTCACCGTTCGCCGCGTGGCCACATTACTTGAAATAATCAGAAGGTTGATCAGCACGCTGATCTTCTCTGCTAACGCCGCCGCACTCTGACTTTCTGCTACCATGCTTGTCATCAGTTTACCGAAGGGAAGCGTCGAGGCCAGGCGACCATCGAATAAATCCCCGACGGCCGACGCATATTGCCCAAAACATGCCTCCGGTAGTAATACCGACACCGTCGAGCGCAATAACGGCGAGGCCATACTGAATGGCGGCGCGCCATTCAATAATAGACAATCTTTACTCCGCAGCGCAATCGCTCGCCCATTGAGAGTACAGTGCAACGGGGTTTCCGTGTAGATCAGGCCGTAAACGGACTTTGAATGCTCAGACTTCTCGATCACCCCCGGTGTCGTGCGGATCACCAACACCTTGACACCATTCGTTAACTGATGTATTTCACTCTCACCGAAGAAATCTTCTTGCTGCACATTAATTCCTATCTTGCCGCAAGCGGTATGCTGCTGAAAAAAAGCACTCCAGGTAGGAAAATTTTCGATACCATAAGTAAAAAGCGAATGTGTCATGATCTCGGCCATAGCAGCTAAGCACCCGCGTAACAATAAACCCATACTTATTATGATTAAGCCAGTAATAACTTTAGGCAAATGAGTATCAGCAGATATTATGCGATATTAGAGTACGCCCCTCCCATATTTTTACTTAACTCAGCCCTCCAGAATAATAAAAACACCGGTTGCTCGAAACATTAATCAACTCGCCGTCAACTCGCGCTACGTATCCTCCGCTCATAAGCTCTCCTTTCATGGTCCCGTATTCGAGTAATAAGACTCCGCGAAACTGGCTAATGCACCGCCTCTCTTATTATTAGCATGGCAACGCGCGTTTCCCCGGCGATAATCCCTGGTGTCGGTTAGTTATCGATCAAATAAATCAGTTTAATTAAACGCGATACCTCTGAGCTGGCGGCGATAGTCATCTCACCAGGCAACGCTTCGGCCAAGACCTGGCATCGCTCCTGTTCGCCTCTTTCCTGTTAGCGAAAGCGCTGCGCGATACAATGCCACCAATAGACGTCATAACAGGTTAACTATAATAGAACGCATAGCCATCACATGTATTCAATTCGCGCAATTAATTACATAATGTGCATAACATTCTACGCAACTCATTAACGATGAGCATCAACTAGTTTCATCAGGCAATACATGCTGGGAAAAGATGACTTGCCAACGTGCTGCCGCGCACATCATCCCCTGACCAAATCATCACCCGCGCATGCCATCTTGCAGCTTGTGGCGCCTAAACGACAACAACATAATAATAATCAGCGTAACTAATTTTACGTTGCCGGCACCACGTTCGGAAAATCACGCCCTACATGAGCGTTTACCCGCTTCATCAAAGTTATTAACAAAAAAGCATGCACCACCTATATTCCATAACTATTCAACTGTTAGGCAAGGTCTTCCCCTTTATTTTTTCAACAATAGTTTATACAGATCAATTTCCATTCGGATTATATTCTTTATTTTTATAAAGGGAGAGCCATCTCCCAGAATCATAGCTAGGACAACTAGAGTATTAACTCACATATATCACTAACAATATCGTCCATCCCCGAGCCTCAGATTATCTTGCTGAGCGTATCGGGAGAATAAGAAGAAAGGGAATCTATGGTCACACTACAATTTGCCATTATCATCGTCTGTCTATTGCTAGGAACACGCTATGGAGGAATGGGGCTCGGGCTGATCAGTGGGATTGGTCTCTTCGTTCTCACTTTTGTCTTCGACTTAGTCCCCGGTAAGCCACCCGTCGAGGTGATCCTGACCATCCTGGCCGTTATCGGCTGTGCCGCCGTCCTGCAAACGGCCGGGGGGCTCAATGTCATGATGCAGTTCGCCGAGCGACTGCTGCGTCGTCACCCGCAACATATCACCATTCTGGCGCCACTCACTACCTGGACGCTGACCTTCTTGTGCGGTACCGGACATGTGGTGTATACCATGTTCCCCATCATCGCGGATATCGCGCTGAAAAAGGGTATCCGTCCAGAACGACCGATGGCGGTCGCTTCAGTCGCCTCACAGATGGCCATCACCGCCTCTCCGGTCTCCGTCGCCGTGGTCTCGTTGGTTTCCATCCTCGGTGCGGCACATGGCATTGGTCAGGCATTCACCATCCTGGATATTCTGTCCGTCTCTGTACCAGCCTCTTTATGTGGGGTGCTGGTCGCTGCATTGTGGAGTCTACGTCGCGGTAAAGATCTGGATAAGGACCCGGTCTTTCAGGAGAAAATCAAGGATCCCGAGCAACGCGCTTATATCTATGGCGACAGCCAAACACTGCTGAATCAAACCTTCCCTAAGCAGGCCTACTGGGCAACCTGGATCTTCTTCGCCGCAATTGCCGTCGTGGTTCTCCTCGGCGCCTTTGCCGATCTACGTCCCGCCTTTGAGGTCAAAGGGGTTCTGAAACCGTTATCGATGAACCTGGTGATCCAAATGATGATGCTGATCGCCGGCGCCATCATCCTGATGTCCTGTAAGGTGAAGCCGGGAGAAATCGCCAACGGCGCAGTCTTCAAGGCGGGGATGGTCGCGATCTTCTCGGTATTTGGCGTCGCTTGGATGAGTGATACCTTCTTCCAGGCCCATATGCAGGATCTACGTCTGGTATTGGAAGATGTGGTCAAGAGCCATCCTTGGACCTATGCCCTGGTATTGTTCTTGGTCTCCAAACTGGTCAACAGCCAGGCGGCGGCCCTCACGGCCATCGCCCCAATGGGCCTGTCATTAGGCGTCGAACCCAAGATGCTACTGGCTTTCTTCCCTGCCGCCTATGGTTACTTCGTCCTACCGACCTACCCCAGCGATCTGGCCTGTATCGGCTTCGACCGCTCTGGTACTACTCGTATCGGTAAGTTCATTATTAACCACAGCTTTATCCTGCCAGGCTTTATCGGGGTCATTACCTCATGCTGCGTAGGCTATCTGCTGGTCGCCACCTTCTACTAACTTCATCGCACATCGGCCTCCTCCCAGAGGCCGATATAAAAAAAGCGTATAACACCCCGATCTTGCAATAAAAAATAAGCTAATCATTACCATTTTTGGCCACATTATCACCCGCTATAATGTGACGCTTGTCAACTTTGGCACTCTTCTTTTTTATTGGAAACATCATGCTCCGCTCACGCGTCACCCAAACATTATCGATACTGATTGGCCTCACGGCAGCCCTTAACGGCAGCGCGGCCTTCGCCGATAGCACCCTGTTTACCGCGCTGGACGATCCGTCTACGGCTAAACAGCCTTTCATCGGCAACATTCAGGCGGGTTATAACTCTCAATCGGGGAACAGCAATAACTCTAGTCTGCTGGCGAATACCACCATGACTTGGTTTAATCGGGATGCTGCCACGGCCTACAGCCTGTGGGGGACAGCAAACAATGCCGAATCGAACGGTACGCGCTCGGCAGAGAAATACCAGGCCGGCGGTCGTACCCGCTTTAACGTTACTCCCGCAAACTATATGTTTGGCCAGGTGAACTGGTTGAATGATCGCTTCGCTGGCTATGCCTCCCGCACCACCGGTACCGCTGGCTACGGCCGCCAAATCTTCGCCTCACCGACTCAGGATCTGCGCGTCGAATTCGGCCCTGGCATACGTCACGACGAATATCAAGGCGGAGGACGCGCAACGCGGGCGCTAGCCTATGGCGCCGCCAACTACACCTACCAACTGACCACCAACAGCCAATTCACCCAGGGTGTTTCCGCGCTCTCCAACGAAGACACCACGCTGAATTCAGAGACCGCATTAAATGTCGGCATCAACGATGCGTTCTCGCTACGTCTCTCTTACAACGTGACCTATAACAGCGAACCGCCGGCCAGTGCGCCTAAACACACCGACCGTACTAGCGCCATCACACTACAGTACAACCTGTAACCGCCCCCGCGCTCCGCACATGAAAAGCCGCCGCCGCATCGACAGGCTGGCGGCCGTTTACTCCAACGTTACGCTTCTTTACCTCGCCAATTAATATCCGCTTAAGCTTTCGGCGCTGTAATGCAAGTTACACGTCTGATCCTATAGGAGGCGGTAACATGCTATTTAGCGAATCCCTAAAAACAACCGCGGGCTTCATCACCCAGTTTGTCCGTTCTCCGCGTACGGTGGGCGCCATCTCCCCTTCAACGCCTTTCCTATGCCGTGAAATGGTCCGCGCCGTCGATTGGCGACATACGCAATCCATCGCCGAGTTTGGCGCGGGAACCGGCGTATTAACCCGTCATATTCAGCACTGCATGCGCAATGATGCCCGTCTGACTATCTTTGAGACAAATCCCCATTTTTGCCAGGCGTTACGCCAAATAGTCGATTGGCGCGCCCAAATTTACAACACCTCCGCCAGCGAGATCAGCCAGCGCTACGATGTGATCTTCTCCGGTTTACCGCTATTGGCTTTCAGCGCCGAACAGCGGCACGCTATTCTGGGCACCAGCGCCCATGCTCTTAAGCCTGGCGGGCTCTTTATCCAGTTCCAATACAGCTCGCTGCTCGAAAACCACCTGACACGCCACTTTCACTGGCAACGCTCGCGGGTATGGCGCAACCTTCCCCCGGCTTTTGTCTACCGCTGCCGGCCTCGCTAAGCCTATCATTCCCTCCCGCATAGCGTAGCTGAGCGGACAACGATAACGGTACGGACAGCGGGTAGACCGCACAGCAAAAAAAGGGGTTGGCCAGATGGCCAACCCCTTATCACTTAACTACTTTCGGATGTAGCGAAAGCGTAGTCTTAGTTCAGGCGCTCTTTAATACGCGCTGCCTTACCAGTACGCTCACGCAGGTAGTACAGTTTAGCTTTACGAACGGCACCACGGCGCTTAACAGCGATGCTGTCGATAACCGGTGAGTGAGTCTGGAATACACGCTCAACACCTTCGCCGTTAGAAATTTTGCGAACAGTGAATGCAGAGTGCAGACCGCGGTTACGAATAGCGATAACCACGCCCTCGAATGCCTGCAGACGCTTCTTGGAACCTTCAACGACCCATACCTTCACTTCCACGGAATCACCCGGACGGAATGCAGGTACGTCTTGCTTCATCTGCTCTTGTTCAAGCTGTTTAATGATATTGCTCATAATAGTCTCTTACCCTAGGTAAACTGATACACGGCTCGACCCTACGGTCTCAGCCTTCATATTCCTGCTGCGCGGCATGCTCCTCGCGGAACTGCGCCAGCAGCTTTGCTTGCTCGTCAGTCAGAGCTAGGCTTTCTAGAAGTTCAGGTCTTCTCAGCCAGGTTCGGCCCAGCGACTGCTTTAAACGCCAGCGACGGATCTCGGCATGGTTGCCCGACAGCAATACCGGCGGAACCTCCATACCCTGTAACACCTCAGGTCGGGTATAGTGCGGGCAATCCAGCAGCCCGTCGACGAATGAATCTTCCTGCGCCGATGCCTGATCACCCAATACCCCCGGCACAAACCGAGAGAGAGAGTCGATCAAAGTCATGGCCGGCAGTTCACCGCCACTGAGAACGTAATCGCCGATCGACCATTCTTCGTCGACTTCGGTTTGGATCACGCGCTCATCGATACCTTCATAACGCCCGCAAACCAGAATCAACTTCTGTTTCGCGGAGAGTTCACAAACCCCTTGCTGGTCGAGTTTGCGCCCCTGAGGCGAGAGATAAATCACTTTCGCCCCTTCGCCTGCCGCTGCCTTTGCCGCATGAATGGCATCCCGTAAGGGCTGCACCATCATCAGCATCCCCGGTCCACCGCCATAAGGACGGTCGTCCACGGTACGATGCCGATCGTGCGTGAAATCACGTGGATTCCAGCACTGCACGCTAAGCAGGCCATTTTTTACCGCCCGGCCAGTTACCCCGTAATCGGTGATGGCGCGGAACATCTCGGGAAACAGGCTAACCACCCCAATCCACATTGTCGTGTCCCACTCGCTGCTACCGTTAATTTCGGAGGTCAAAAACCAGGATCCCAATCTACTTCAATACACTTAGCAGTGAGATCGACTTTCTTGATCACCTGCCCGTCGAGGAACGGAATCAACCGCTCCTTGATACCGAATGCATCTTTCAGGTTCGCCGTGACGACTAAGACGTCGTTAGAGCCGGTTTCCATCATCGCAGTGACTTTACCTAACTCGTAGCCGGCAACGGTGACCACCTGGCAACCCATCAGGTCTTTCCAGTAGTAGTCGCCCTCTTCCAGCACCGGCAGTTGCGACTCATCCACGGCAATCTCTCGATTCACCAGGGCATTGGCCGCATCACGATCATCAATACCTTTAATCTTGATGACCAGATCCTGATTGTGGTTACGCCAGCTTTCCAGCTCAACCGCAACCCAGTTACCCCCCTGCTGAATAAACCAGGGCTGGTAATCGAAAATGCGCTCAGCATCCTCGGTGGAGGAAAACACTCTGAGCCAGCCGCGGATGCCGTACGCAGAACCGAGTTTCCCCAGGATCACTGCTTTATCTATCGACGGCTTATTTTGTGTGCTCATCGTGACCACCGCAACGGATTAAGCTGCTTTCTGAGCTTCTTTGATCAGCGCAGCTACGCGATCAGAAACGGTCGCGCCCTGGGAAACCCAGTGAGCCACGCGATCCAGATCCAGGCGCAGGCCTTCAGCGTTACCGGTTGCAACCGGGTTGAAGAAACCGACGCGCTCGATGAAACGACCGTCACGAGCATTACGGCTGTCGGTCACTACTACTTGATAAAACGGACGCTTTTTCGCGCCGCCACGTGCTAAACGAATGGTTACCATAACATCCTCATTAGTAAATAAAACACCAGACCCCATCGAGGAACGGAGCCCGGTGTCCTTGTTCATACGAACATAAAAGCCCGAAAATTTTACTCATTTTGGCGCGAAAAGCAACTGCCAGCGCCGCCTTTCGCACCGTGGCGAGCCGATTAACGCCCCGGGAATCCCGGCGGCATCATGCCGCGCATGCCGCGCATCATTTTCGCCATCCCGCCTTTCTTCATCTTCTTCATCATACGTTGCATCTCGTCAAACTGCTTCAATAAGCGGTTGACGTCTTGCACTTGCATACCCGAGCCTTGTGCAATGCGGCGTTTACGCGAACCTTTGATGATTTCCGGATTGCTGCGCTCCTTCAGCGTCATCGAACTGATGATCGCCTCCATCCGCACCAGCACCTTATCATCCATCTGCGCCTTGACATTATCCGGTAGCTGGCCGACGCCCGGCAATTTGGCCAACATGGAAGTCATCCCGCCCATGTTGCGCATCTGCTTAAGCTGCTCCATAAAGTCGTTCAGGTCGAAACCATCGCCCTTCTTCAGCTTAGTCGCCAACTTCTCGGCCTGCGCCCGGTCAACCTTGCTCTCCAACTCTTCGATCAACGACAGGACATCGCCCATGCCCAAGATACGCGAGGCGACGCGATCCGGATAAAACGGCTCCAACGCCTCAGTTTTCTCGCCGACGCCGAGGAACTTGATCGGCTTGCCGGTAATATGGCGAATCGACAGCGCCGCACCACCGCGTGCATCACCATCGACCTTGGTCAGCACCACACCGGTCAACGGTAAGGCCTGGTTAAAGGCGCTGGCAGTATTAGCCGCATCCTGGCCGGTCATGGCATCGACCACAAACAGCGTTTCCACCGGACTGATCGCCGCATGGATCTGTTTGATCTCCTCCATCATCGCTTCATCGACATGCAAACGACCGGCCGTATCGACGATCAGCACATCATAGAATTTCTGTTTGGCATGAGTTAGTGCGCGCTGCACGATATCCAGCGGACGCTCCTGCACGTCGGAGGGAAAGAAATCGACATCCACGCTCTGCGCCAGAGTCTCCAACTGTTTGATCGCCGCTGGGCGATACACGTCGGCGGAGACAACCAGCACCTTTTTCTTCTGTTTCTCTTTAAGAAACTTACCCAGCTTAGCGACGCTGGTTGTCTTACCGGCCCCTTGCAGACCGGCCATCAACACCACTGCTGGCGGCTGCGCAGCCAGGTTCAGCTCGGTGTTCGCCTCACCCATGGCGCGCGTCAATTCGTCCTGTACTATCTTGACGAACTCTTGTCCTGGCGTCAGGCTCTTGTTGACCTCCTGGCCCAGCGCGCTCTCTTTCACCCGATTGATGAATTCGCGCACCACCGGCAACGCCACGTCGGCTTCCAGCAGCGCCATGCGCACTTCGCGCAAGGTATCCTTGATGTTATCTTCGGTCAGTCGCCCGCGGCCACTGATGTTGCGCAGCGTGCGCGACAATCGATCGCTTAGATTCTCAAACATGGTTTATGCTCAACGTAGTACCAATGCAAAACGGGCCGTCAGGCGACGACATCGCTAAAGATGGCGGCGAGTATAACACGAAGCACCGCGATTCTCTCCCCCACGGCGCGCATTGCTGGCCGGCAGCGGTTGGAGCGTGCTCCCGCTAACGCTATACTAAGATCCTCATTCACTTAGTCAGAATAAACTCGCTATGCCCGTATTTGCCATCACGGCTATGATTGCCTATCTGCTCAGCCTGGGGCTGATCGTTCCCGGTCTGGCGCGTAATAATCGCACATACCGGCGACTGACGCTTACTTTCGCCAGCGGCGCCTTGTTGTGCCATGCTGTCGCACTCTATCAACGTATCTTCGACGTCAGCGCCGGGCAAAATCTGAGCTTATTGAATATGGGCTCGTCAGTCAGCCTGCTGATTTGTCTGGTGATGACCGTGGTAGCCTCGCGCGATCGCGGTTGGTTCCTGCTGCCTATCGTCTACAGTTTTGCCTTGATTAACTTGGGGCTTGCCAGCTTTGTCCCCGGCGAGTTCATCACTCACCTGGAAGCGACGCCCTCATTGCTCTTCCACATCGGCCTGGCGCTGTTTTCCTATGCCACGCTGATCATCGCGGCGCTGTATGCTTTCCAACTGGCTTGGATGGACTACCTGCTGAAGAACAAGAAGCTTACCCTGAGCGCCGACATGCCGCCGTTGATGAGCATCGAGCGTAAGATGTTCCACATTACTCAGATTGGCGTGGTGCTACTAACCCTGACGCTGATCACTGGCGTGCTGTACATGGAACACCTGTTCGATGCCGAAAACCTGCACAAGGCGCTACTGTCGGCGTTAGCCTGGCTGGTGTATGTCACCTTGCTGTGGGGCCATTACCGTCACGGTTGGCGTGGCCGTCCGGTAGTCTGGTGTAGCCTGGCCGGAGCGTTGCTCTTGACCTTGGCCTACTTCGGTAGCCGGATTATGCTGGGGGTTGCCCAGTAATCCCCTTCTCGCCCCGCCGCCCGGCAGCGGGGGGGATGATTGTTAATCACCATAAGGAATACCCGCTTGGAGCACGTCTCTACTGGCACACTGATCGCCATCCTGCTGCTGATGGTGATTATCTCCGCCTACTTCTCCGCCTCAGAAACCGGGATGATGACCCTCAACCGCTACCGCCTGCGCCATCTGGCTAAGCAAGGCCTGCGGCCCGCCCGGCGTGTCGAGCGCCTATTGCAACATCCCGACCGCCTGATCAGCCTGGTGTTGATCGGCAATAACCTGGTTAACATCCTCGCGTCGGCATTAGCGACCATCGTCGGCATGCGGCTATATGGCGACAGCGGTGTCGCTATCGCCACCGGAGTCCTCACCTTCGTCATCCTGATCTTCGCCGAGGTCATGCCGAAGACCTTCGCCGCCCTCTACCCGGAGCGCGTCGCCTTTCCCAGCAGCCTCTTGCTCAGACCGCTACAAAAAGTGATGATGCCGCTGGTCTGGCTACTGAACGGCATTACTCGGCTGTTGTTGCGGATGTGTGGTATTCAGCCGCACGTCAATCGTAACGATGCGGTGAGTAAAGAAGAACTGCGCACCATCGTCAACGAGTCACGTTCACAGATCTCTCGCCGCAATCAAGACATGCTGATTTCCGTGCTGGATCTGGACAAGATCTCGGTAGAAGACATCATGGTGCCGCGCAACGAAATCGTCGGTATCGACGTCAACGATGACTGGAAGTCGATCCTACGCCAACTCACTCACTCCCCCCACGGGCGCATCGTCTTATTCCGCGACAGCCTGGATGACGCCATCGGCATGCTGCGCGTACGCGAAGCATATCGGCAACTGATCGAAAAGCAGGAATTCAACAAAGAGAACTTGCTGCGTGCCGCCGACGAAATCTACTACATCCCGGAAGGAACCCAGCTCAACGTACAACTGCTCAAATTCCAGCGTAATAAAGAGAAGGTCGGTATCGTGGTCGACGAGTACGGCGACATCAAGGGGCTGATCTCCGTCGAAGATATCCTGGAAGAGATCGTCGGCGACTTCACCACCTCCATGTCCCCCTCCCTGGCCGAAGAGGTACTGCCGCAGAGCGATGGCAGCGTTCTCATCGACGGCAGCGCCAATATCCGTGAACTGAATAAAGCCTTCAACTGGACATTGCCGGCTGAGGGCGCGCGCACCATCAATGGGATGCTATTAGAGACGCTGGAGGAGATTCCGCAGCCGGGGGCCCAGGTGACCGTTGGTAACTACTTCATCGAGATCCTCGACGTGCAGGAAAACATGATCAAACGGGTGCGGGTCTCGCTGTTACGCCCCAACCTACCAGGCGAAAGCGCCTAACCTCAGGCAGCAAGTCGAAAAAAGCCCCCGCAGCTTATCGCTGCGGGGGCTTTTCTCTCGGCGCATAACCGCCGCCTCAACGCACTAACCTTGTGCTCGAGGGGCTTACGGATGCAAACGCGCCAATTGCTCTGCCGACAACGCCAAATCATCATTGTGATTGATGCCGATACCGCTGGCCAAAATAGTGCGGGCGATCTGCTGCGCCTCCGCCAAGGAGTGCATGTTACAAGTCCCGCACTGGAACTCGTTCAGCTCGGGGATATTACGCTGATCGTTAACCTGTAGCACATCCTCCATCGCCGCTTGCCAAGCCGCCGCGACACGCGCCTCATCCGGCGTACCGATCAAGCTCATATAGAAACCCGTACGGCAGCCCATCGGTGAAATATCGATGATTTCAACCCCATCACCGTTGAGATGGTCGCGCATAAACCCGGCAAACAGGTGCTCCAGAGTATGGATGCCACGCTCCGGTAGAATCGCCTTATTCGGGCGGCAAAAGCGCAAATCGAATACCGTAATCTGATCGCCGTGCGGCGTCGTCATCTTTTTCGCCACGCGAACCGCCGGCGCGGCCATACGCGTATGGTCGACAGTGAAGCTATCCAATAATGGCATTTCATCACCTCCTCAAGGTAAAAAAATATTTTTCGCTTTTTAGGAAACCTTTTCCCATCATACGACTCTCAGTATATGAAAGACGCGCATTTGTTATCATCATCCCTGTTCTCAGAGATGCATATTTGGCCACAGGTATCGTGGCCTTTTTCTTTTTTCGTTCTTAACCACCGGCATGCTGATGCAAATAGCGTGCGAACGGTTCACTCTCTGCCGACTCTAACGCCGCCTGACGCTCAATAGACACCTGAGCCTGGCGAGTCAACTCGGTTTCATCTAACAGCGTCAATGGCTCCGCACACAATTGCTCACGGTAGCGCTGTGCCAAGGCCAAGCCATAACTGCCAATACCATGACTCCCCATCTGCGCCATCACCCGCGCCGAGTAGGTTAACGAAACATCCTCGAAGGCGGCGACCAAGTGGGCACACACCTGCTGGTAACAGCGATCGCCGTTGATCCCGTCCAACACCTCGGCAACCCGCAACAGATCGGCGAACAAGGCCTTCCCGACATAAGGCAACGGCTGGCGTGCATCGTGACAACCGATACCGATCGTCTGCCCCGGCTTACGTCCCTCTAAGATCACGCGGTTCCAGTTCTGGCGCGTACACAGCAGCTCATCGCTATTCATCTCCGGCGCATCAGCCAAGACACACCAGATCAAGAACAGATCGAGGAAACGACACTGTTCAGCCTCGACCCCGATGGGACTGAACGGGTTGATATCCAGAGAACGTACCTCGATATACTCGATCCCGGCACGCAATAAGGCATCCGACGGCGACTCACCGTCGCGCGTCACCCGCTTGGGACGGATCGGCGCATACAGTTCGTTTTCGATCTGTAGCACATTGGCGTTTAGCTGGCGGTAGTGACCATGCTCGACGACGCCCAGACGAGAAAATTCTGCGGAAGGGGTATGAATCGCGCGTTTCAGCGCCGCAACATACTCATCCAGATGGTTGAAAGTAATACCGAGGTTACTCTGCGACTTATTGGTATACCCCAAATCGCTCAGACGCAACGAGGTGGCATACGGCAGGAACAACGTACCGCCGTGGTGCTCAAACGGTAACGTCGTCTCCCGCCCGTTCAGGAAAGAGCCACAGATCGCCGGCGAAGCGCCGAACAGATAAGGGATCACCCAGCCGAAGCGATAATAGTTGCGGATCAAGCGGAAATAGCCATCGGAGATCGCCGCCTTGCCGCTCTCGGCATCCTGAACCCCAGCACGCGCCTGCCAGAAGCTCAGAGGGAGAGAGAAATTATAATGCACACCGGAAATGGTCTGCATCAGGGCAC
The DNA here is from genome assembly GCF_000474215.1 of Edwardsiella hoshinae NBRC 105699 = ATCC 33379. GTDB lineage: Bacteria > Pseudomonadota > Gammaproteobacteria > Enterobacterales > Enterobacteriaceae > Edwardsiella > Edwardsiella hoshinae. Next base: position 25,174 of record NZ_BAUC01000042.1, read on the forward strand.
CATAGCGATTCTTCAGCCCTTCGCGGTAGAGCGTCTTAAAACGTCCCAGATTGCTGCTGCCATACTGCGCCAAGGTAATATCCTGCTCATTGCCGATAAAACAGGGCATGCTCAGGGGCCACATCCGCTCATCACCCAGATGACGCGCCACATAACGGTGGATATCCCGCAGGAAATCCAGCATGTGATCAATATTGCCGTCGACCGGGGTGATAAACTCCAGCAAACTTTCGGCAAAGTCGGTGGTGATCCAAGGATGGGTCAATGCCTTTCCCAACACCGCGGGATGCGGCGTGTGAGCTAAGTGCCCATCGGGAGTCACGCGTAATGTTTCGCGTTCGATGCCACGCCGAATACCATCCAAGGCATCCGGATGAGATTCCAGCCAGCTAAGGGCTTGAGATACGTCCGGGATCAAATTGACCTCCCGCTAATTTTAAGAAGAGTTAACGCATCCACCGCAGCCAGCGGCAATGGACGCCTAATGCCACCACGACATGCCATACAGCGTTAGCCAAGCCAACACGGCATAACGCACGGCCTTACCCAGAGTCAAGTAGAGCAACACCGCTCCCCACGGCAAGCGCAACCAGCCGGCCAGCACACACAGCAGATCGCCCACGATTGGCAACCAACTCAACAGCAGTGCCGCCGCGCCATAGCGTTGCAACCAGCCGAGCGCCACCGCTAACCCTCGCTGCGGGGTAACGTGAGGAAAGGCGCGCCCGATGAGCACATTCGTCGCGCCCCCCAAGACATTACCGACGATCGCCGCCACTAACAGCGCCAACAGCGGAGCCTGAGCGGTAATCACGAGCCCGCTCAACACCACCTCGGAATTACCGGGCAGCAGGGTTGCACTGGTAAAGCTACTGACAAACATGCCAGCGATAGCCCAAAATTCACTCATTATAGACAGCGCACATCAACCCAATCCATTCCGGCTGCGCGGGCCGCCTGGATACCGGTCGGCATCCTCGAACACCACGCAACCTGTCGCGGCCACACCGAGCAGCGCCGCACAACGTAAAAGGTTTGCGGCTCCGGCATAGGGTGTTGGACATCGTCCGCGGCAACGATGACCTGAAACCATCAGGTAGCCCTAACCGACGCAGCAAAGCATCAGCCAGGTGGTGCTCACTGCCGGTACCAATGGCCATCGGGCGTCGCCCTTTATAGGCGCGAGCGACCTCCGACAACGGCAACGGCCGCACGCCCTCTAACAGCATTCCCGCAACCAGTGCGCTTTTCTCGGCAGCCAAGAGATGAGGATCGAGCGAGGACTGATTCTGCTCAATGATAGCCTGTGCGATACGCCAGGTGGGAGAGCCATTGAGTGCGATCAGCGCCATTAGGTCATAATCCATACCATGACGTCCGATGACCTCGCGCCAAGCCTGGCGGTGAATGGGTTCGCTGTCGAGCAAGGTACCATCCAGGTCAAAGATCAGCCCATCATAACGATCATATTGCGCCATGCTCATCCTCTAAGCATAGAGAAAATGGAGCATCACTTTAGCGTAAAACGAGGCGGGTTGTCGCGGGCCGAAAACGCATCATCAGCACGATGCGCGTACCAACGCACTTACGGTGCGCGTGATCAGGGAAGGGAAAAGAGTGCGGTAACCACCTAGCGATACAACAAAGCCCGCGTTAGCGGGCTTTGTTAGCATCAGACGCGCCTTATCGATACAAGGCGCGCTGTAGATAGAACACGATATTAAATCATGTCTTGAG
>NZ_BAUC01000041.1 GCF_000474215.1 Edwardsiella hoshinae NBRC 105699 = ATCC 33379
TAAGGGCCCTTCGGCGGTAAACGTCGTCGCTCTCAACTAATTTTATCGCCTCGTTCTCCTGCGATAACGAAGATGGCGTGAGCCGGAGTAGACAGAATAGAACGAGTCTAGCTGAGAAAGCCGGAGCTAATATAGCTGCGGCTTTTTTATATCTCGTCACATATTCCCCGCCCGCCGCCTTCTTGGGCCATACCGCGCCGAGACATTAAGATGTTGATGACGATATTCTATCGTTAGCAATATATGGGCGACGGAAAATTAAGACACCGCCATCATCACGTGGAAATAATCCCGTTCAAGAAGGCCCAGTACCTGAAACCCATAAGCCCAAACGCACTCATGCTGTATTTTCGAGCTGACGGCAACGCGCCGCGACCGCTCTCCACTGGGCGACGGCTAACCCGATGATATCGTGTAAGCCAAGGTAGCGATAAAGGCTGATGGCGGTGACACGCCTAGGTGAAGAAAAATACCGTTTGCCCAGGAGTCGCCATGGCAATAGGTATTGCTGCGAACCAAGCTCAGTCACGTAGGTTGCTAGCCTAAGGAGTGATACCTAGACGAGTTGGCATATTCTCGCCGACGAGTCCTGAACGGTTTAGTCAGAAATAGGAGAGTGAGAATCGACACCACAATGAATAATAAACCACTACAAGCAAATAATAAATCAATCTAACGTGCGAAGTGAGGACTTAATCTTTTCAACTGCCAGACACAAAAAAGATACAACACACAAAAAAGGCGCTACGCATTTAGCGTAACGCCTTGAAATTGTTGGTGGGTCGTGACGGGATCGAACCGTCGACCAATTGATTAAGAGTCTATAGAATAACATTTAAATACAACAAATTACCGCATCCTGACGCGCTCACACCGTCCCAAGTGCAAAAAGTTGTAAAAACATAGAAACACATGCCAACAGATAGTAGTCTCAGATCTGTCCCACTATCTGCCCCCAAATGAAGCTGGCCATACATCCACATGCATGACCACCTAAGCATTTTGATTAGCAGGTAGCAGGAAATTTTTTGTACAGCGTAGACAGTCCCACATCATAGATGATTGTCAACCTCTATTGTGGCTCACCAGTTGCGTTAACATCCTCCACACCCTAACTAATGGGGGTTATGGTGCATCATATAAAACGCGTTATGCCAGCATCAAAAATAACCAAATAAAGCAATAAATTAGAATGATAACATTAAATTAATTAACGCTTGTATTAATAGTAGTGCAATGATTATTAATCCACTACAATACATAATATTTCATAGCGTCACCAATCAATAGAGGAAAGGCCACATGAAAAATTTAAAAAAAATTCACATCATTGCATTACTAATGTTATCTTTAACAGGATGCAAAAACTCACCAAGTATAAAAGAAAACGATATAAAAGGAATCTATTATTTCGATGATAAAATTAGCGTCATTCAACCATGTAATGACAACAGAATATACTGGCTAAAAGGTAAAGATGATGAGATGAACTACCTCAAATCAGCTGTCATGAGGCGTAGCAACTCAACAAAACAAAAGCCTGTTTATGTCGAGCTAAAAGCAATTAATCTCGGATATCAACGAAATAAGCCATCTAACACATACGATGAAAGCATGTATGTTACAAAATTAATTATGGTAGACAGCGTGGAAAATCACAAGAGTTGTAAGCAGCTTCCCATACAATAAATGATAATTTATAACAACACTCGCCTTCTATTATAAGAGCAATGGGTTTTATCTAGTCAGCTACATAAAAAAGCCGCTGTAAAACAGCGGCAAGTCTAACAAGTTTTTACAGGAAGGCTTTTTACCTTTCGTACATGGAAAGTGTAGATGAAATATTTAATTGCAAATACTCATGATTAGCATTGTTTTTATTTTCAACTCAACATTTCCATTATGACAAAAAGTAAGCTAATGCCCACACAACAAAAATAGCATTGTTAATCAGCATGTTATACCAATCCTATTGGTATAGATAACCAGAATGGTTCAACCATAAACAACAGCTATCCAGATGATATAAAAATCAAAAATGTGAACCTAGTCATGGTTTGCATCATTCATCTCTGATTATATCAGTCTCGCAGTAAGGTGTGTGCATCCGCGCTGCATTTACTGATTCCTAAACCATACTACGCCAAAGCCCCAAGCACCTCCCAACGCTTGGGGCTTTTTTGGTTAGTCCTACTGGATAAGGTTATTGTTATACCCGTAATGATGCAGGAGAGTTGTTATTCAGGCATGGGAGGGAACGTTACAGGTAATTGACTGGTGTCTATCCGGTTGACGTTGACGCGGAACTTTTTCCAGGCTTTCAGCCTATCCTCCTCTTCTGGTGTCGCTTCGCCAAGATCGACAGCATCCTGCAATGGGGCAATGGCCTTCGCAGCATCGGCCAGCAAGCGCTGCTTCTTCTGTTCCGCCTGGATCGTCAGTTCTCCGGTGGTGTACGTCCGAGGGACGATACTCCCATCAATAAACTGCCAGCCACCATCACCATCCGCCCCATCAGGTAATGACTCCATTTCGACAATACTTCCCCCTTCGGGGCAAATGGCACTTGCGTCTTTATTAATGGCGCAAATCACCCCATCGGGGAGATATTTCACTTTAAACGTATCTGGCTGAAATTGTGCTATCGCTTGATACCAGTCTCGTCCTAATTCATCATGCCAAAAAAAAGCCTCAAACTGTTCAGCAATTTCTTTTTGCTCGTCAGTTTCTGGCATATATCTGGTTAGATTTTTCAAATGTAACATCATAGACCGCCTACGTTATACCAAGTGCCATTAATGAGTTTTTGCAATGCTCGACGATATACAGTGTCAGTGAATTCGTCTCGGTTGCTATTCAAAACACCGGTGATTACATACGGGGGTTGATCACCATAACCAGGCCCATTCCACACTTTTACTTGTTCGCGAGTTGATAACCGAATGTCTTGCACGGTTTTTGTGGCTGGCATTAGCTCAACCCAATCGCTTTCAAACCCATAGCCATCACGCGCAGAACGATACGCAACCCCACCATTTTTACAATTAATTTTAAACTGTACCGATGGACAACTCCCAGTGCCCATATTGAAATGGAGAATCATGCAGGAAGCGCCCCCAATATTAGCCAGATAGATGCCACTCGGCGCATTCCACGGTACTGCTTTATCGTTAGAAGCCGCAGCCCCTGTTCGCCCCAGCGCAAAGGCCGACACATCGGATGCAGTCAGAGAGATATCGGATGATAGTGCCTTGTTATTAATCCTCCTTGACGTTGGGACAGCATTATTAGCTTTGTTGACTGTATCACGCAGGCCAGTGTTATCAATAAATTTAGATTTATTAGGAATATCAGCACCGTTTTGCGCTTTCTGTAGCGCTCCTGCGGCCTGATTGATCGTTTCTCGCAAACCAAGGTATTCGAGAACCGCATCAGTACTGGCTTTACCTATGAGATCTCGACCGACTTGCGTAAGCTCTGTTTGACCAGCAGTCTTATTACCTGTGAAGTAGGGTAACTTGTTCTCACCAGTTGCTAGACTAGCTAACGCTGTCAACGTTTCATCACCGGATTGAAAAAGCTTCTTCATCGCTTTTAGGAGCTGTCCTCGATCCGCTTTATCCAACGAAATAGCTGCTGCCTCAATAACACCAGCGATCTCTTCTTGCAGCGAGTCAAAGTAATCATCATCCAGATCGGTGGATGGTGTTCCTGTCTGAGGATTACCACGAGTAAAACCATTCTTTCCCACCCCGAATTTATCTTTCTGTGCGGTAGGTGTATCTATACGGTGCATGAATCACTCCGGATATTTAAAAATAACGTAGGTATGTGATGGGCAAAGTTTATTCATGACGCATTCAACAACCGTATCACCCCATACTCGTAACGGTGAGTCACATCGATCGTTGCATGTCATCCATGTTGTTTCTGTATGTGATGGCATATTTACCTGCCAGTAATATCGCCATTCGTACGTATTTACTGCATCAGTACAGCGGGATAAACAGGTAAACGTACTTTTGTTGTATCGCGTGATTGTTGCATCAGTTCGTCCCAAAGCAGCAATCTGAGCGAGATAGAAATTCTCATTAATCCCGCCAGCCAAGTTAACCTTCGCATCCAGCCGTTGCTGACGCTGGCGAAGGGTCTGTGTCCCTGCGGGAATACATTCATCCGGCAGACCGCACAGGCGCTCCCAGCGGTTTATCAGTTCGGTGGTGGTGCGCGGATCCAGCTCCCGCATCAGGGCATCCGCACGCTGATGAGCACGGGTTAATGACGGTGCCGCACCGGCAATCACCGGATCGCTGACCGACCACGCAGGACCGGGTGGCAACAATGCTGACAACAGAAGGATGTAGTCATCATTTGTCACGTCCATGAAATCCTCCCCAGTATCGCCAGTTCATTTTTCGCAATGGAGATATTGTTAGCCGGTGCAAGCAACTGATGGCTGTATTCCCCGTTCGCACCGGAAATCGCCTCACTGATACGCGATACCTTCAGCTCTCCCTGCGGATAACCATCACGCAGCAGGAACGAACGCAACTCCGCAGTGATGGCGGCTCGTATTTCCGGTGTGTCCGGCGTCACGCGGATATGAAAATCCACCGTATGCGCCACCGGCCTGAACACATACAAATCAGAGCCTGCCACCGGGGCCAGTGGCTCAATGTGTTGTCTTACCGCCGTTTCCGTTGATTCTTCCGGAATGGGATTGATCAGGTCACTGCTGGCAATCATCACACCGACAGTCCCCGTTCCCATCCAGTGACGGTATGTCCATGCGCGAGTAATGCCGGGCACTTCTTTAGCCCAGACGACATAGTCCCCGTCAGCCCCGCCCTGCGGCGTCCAGTAATACCGCTCAATGACGCGGGCGCGCCACGTTTCCAGATCTTCAGTATCAAATCCGCCTATCAGGGTGTCAGCCACACCGGAAGACGGCAGACCATTCACCGGCGTGACCAGGATTAATGCCGTACCATCGTCAGCGTTACCGACCGCGCCTACATTTGAGCAGGCGATCGGCACGCGCAGGACACCACCGAAGCTGGTTGCATCGGCAGTTGCCATGTACTGAACCAGGTCATCGCGCTGAATAACACTCCCGGCGGTCACCTTTAGGCCATCGCTGACACCTTCCCAGCGCATATACCCGCTGGCAGCCGTGGCCCCCTTGCGCGGACACCGTTTCATCGCAGCATGTCGCGCCAGCCAGGACTCATCGCACAGGTCAGGCAGCATGTTCATTGCCAGATAATCGATGTAACCGTAAACTGTATGCAGCGCCGCCGCATACACCTTTGCCCGCACGTCTTCATCCATGCGCCGGAGCGTGTCGCTGACGTCCATCCTGGCGAATAAATCGTTACGGAGCATACTGATATTTTCTGCCAGCGTCGGGCGCTGAAATTCACTGTCCGCCATGCGTTATCGCACTCCACAGATCATCAAAAGAAATCATTACCGGTCCGTCACGACGCCAGAGTGTGATACTGTTACCCAGTTCATTAATCCCGGTGCGGCGGATATCCAGATCAATACGGGACACCACGCCATCATCAATCATCCATTGCAGGCATTCACGGATATACCCACTTACCGTCTGCACCAGCTGATTGGTCAGTTTGCTGCGCTGAAGCAGCCACAGTCGGGAGCCGTAACGGTCATTCTGTACCGCAGGCCAGGTATCCCCCCACCATCCCATCGGGACGTCGGCGTTATCATCAGGCTCCGCCCGCCGCCAGGTAAACAGGGAAATCACCACGGCGCGGGTCAGCGGATCCAGCGGTGCGCTGGCACTGGTGCGTTTACCGTTCACCGTCAGCCACAGTTCCATCATGCCTCCATCGCTTTATCAGGTTTGTCGGTGTTACTGCCCTGACCGTTCTCTCTGTGACGATGCCCGTTATAGGCAAGCCGCATCGCTGACATGGTGGTGCCGCTGGAGTCGCACAGGTCTTTCACCTGCCCTGTCACTTCCAGGTCCATTTCAAAACGTGCTTTAGGTGAATTGCGAAACGTGATCGTTTTACCTCCACCGTCCACCACGATCCCCTCCCGGGTCAGCGTCACGGACTGCCCCTGATCGTCATAGATAGCCACCTCACCCGTTTGCAGCCCTTTCAGGCGGTAGCGCCGGTCTGACACCGTAACAACCACTGCATGAGAACGATCGCCATCCGGAAACAACACCACCGCTTCCGCACCGCTGTTTGCCCTTGCGGTAAAACCGTAGGGTTCCAGATGTTCAACCCCAGCTTTGGGTTCACCGGCAATCAGGGACACATCCACGGTCTGACATTTCGTGGCGGCACTGATACTTTTCACCACTGCCCGCCCAATCAAGCCGAGGAGTTGTCGCTGCATGGCTTCAATCGTCCTCATCAGAACGGGTCCTCCTGTACTCTGGCTTTTTTCTTTTTCCGCGCGCCGGGGGCTTCGGGTTCAGGCAGATAAGCATCAGGCGGGCCGACACGGATTTCCGTCATGGTGCCGTTCTGGTCCTGAGTAAACGTGACTTCCGAAACAAGCAGTTCGGTATTGTCAAAACCACAGACCGGATCAAAGACAATTACCCGCTGGTTGGGCTGCCACAGCGTTCCGTTACCCTGTCGCCAGCCCTGGACCACATAGGTGGTTTCATCCGTCCGCGCCGCCCGTTGTCGGGCTTCAAAGTCAGCACGCGCAATACAGCCTGCCCCCGTAGCCTGCCCTGTCTGCCTGATATACATCGGACGGTAACGGGCAATAAATGCGTCCTCTGTGCGGGCCCGCAGCGCGGTGGTGGTGGCCTCACCGAAATCATCGTCGTTTCCGGCACGCTGCCCCGCCACCTGGTAAACTGAAAACCGCTCCCGGATACTCTTCTCCGTATCACAAGAAAGAATGTTTTCCCCGAGTACCAGCGCGGTATGTGCCCGCGTTGAACCAATACCGCCAATCACCAGCCTGCCGTGCTGGTCGTCATAAGCCAGCGCCTGCTGCTGACCGAGTATTTTGTTGATCACCTCAATCACAGTTTCACCGTGATCAGGCTGGACATCAGGAATAACACCCGACGGCGCACCGCTGTTCACCACCTCAATGCCGAAAGGCGCAGCAAGCGCCTGCGCAATCTGTACCAGCGATCGTCCGTTAAACTGTGTCGGTTCGGCTGCACAGTCAATCAGGTCAGCAGTCAGACTACGTCCGGCAATACCGGTGCTGACCGAACGGGCATCGTAACGAACGGGGGTCGCCTCCACCCAGCCGGTGATCACCAGCTCATCACCAATCAGCACTTCCACTTTTGAACCGTTTTTAATGCGCGGCTGAAGTATGGTGATACCCTCATCTCCCGGCCACTGGCGGGTGATCTCCACGCTGAAATCCCGCGCCAGCCGTTCAATACCGGCACCGATGCGCACCGATGTCCAGCCACTCCACTCCCGGCCATTTACCTGTAGCGTGACGTTATCGTTCATTGCACCGGCACCTTTAGAGGGATCGCCGGCACAAAGCCGGGATGCGTAATGGCATTACGCCGGATAATGTCCGTATCACGCGCCGCGTTATCAAACCAGGTCGCCGCCAGCACCAGCGCGGGTAAGACCTCATCCGGTGTGCGCTGAATGATCCGTGCAGACTGTTCAAGGCGCGTGTTGATATCCGCATTCAGAGCTGCTTTCACCCGGCGCAGTGCCAGAAACAGCGCATCACTGGTTGTACGGGACAACTCCTTATCAATTGCCTTATTCAGTGTGTCGCGAATGTCAGTCAGTTCTTCCCACGTTGGCAGGTCAACCGTGTTTTTCACCGCCGGTGCATTGTTCAGTGCCGGATGCGTGACGGAAGGCCAGCCGGTGCTCTGCGCGGGTGTGGTTGACAGCCCCGCTGCGGCATTCTGCATCACCGAGGAAGTTGTTGGCGCAGGCAATCGGGTAACGGCATACGCCGCTTCGCTGATTGCAGTCGTACGAAGGGTGCTGGCAACCACGTTACGCTGCTGCGTCGCCGTGGTGGTGGTTTTACTGTCCGTTTTCCAGACGCCGCGCGGTTGCAGATCGCTGCCGAGGCTGACACCGGAAAGCGTTTTGATCATGGTGACCAGGTCGCTGGCATTGCCATACAGGCGTTTCCCGGTACGCCACATCTTCTGCACCTGCTCAACGAAATTTTTGCCTGACGATGGCGGCGGCAGAAGTACCGAGATATCCCCCTGCAACAGCCTGGCGGCATCCGATACGGCAGAATCCACCACTTTCATCGCATCAGAAACATACCCAAGCATTGTACTGGCATTACCGACGACGTCGTTCTGCACAAAATCCGCCACGCCATCGATACTGAAACCGCTGAAGCTGTCACAGATGCAGTCATCCAGTGCAGAACAAGATGACATCAGCGTCTGCGCCGTCGCCGCACCTGATGTGGGGTAAGAGAGTTCTCCTGCTTCGACAAACTTCAGGTCAAAGCGGACAATACGCCCTTCACTTTTCGATGTGCTGACCCGAACTTCCCCGTCAACACAGACTTTCAGCTCACCGTATGTCGGGTGGACCAGCGTGCCGGGACCGGGTTTATTCAGCGCGTCAATCAGGCGATCGCGCTGGTCAAAGCAGTCATCGCCCACCACATAAGCCGTGATGGACGGGCGGAAAGTGACTTTTCCCAGATCTTCGGTATAGGGCTTGTCGCGGTTCGGGTATTCGTGTGTTTCCACACGGCGACCGGTTCCAGCACTTTCTTCTTCAACCTTAAACGGCACCCCTCGAAATGATGCGTCCTGAAGCCTGTCTTTCCACGTCATATAAACCCCGGATATAAAAAAGCCCACCGAAGTGGGCATGCAAGAAGTAATTACAGGGTAATTTCATCCTGCTATTTTCCTAGCTAAATGAGCCTGCAAATTATAGATATTAGCCCCCTTGCTGAACTGTTTTTTAATCGGGTCAGCCATACCTGAAATCCATATTTTCATTTCAGCATCAAGGTCAAGATGACCAGCTGTCTCAATAGAAAAATTCGTTACCGACTTGTAAGGAATTGATCTATACTCAACTTTCTTGCCAGTAACACCCTGCTTATCGATAAAAATCAATCTTATATTTGTTAATATAATTTGATCACGAATAAGTTTATACGCGAGCTCTACTCTCTCATCCTCACCCAATACTACACCTAACTCCCTCTGTGCCTCGAGTACGTTAATTTCACCAGCATTGCCCATAATGGCATTTAACAGCCCCATAAAATCCCCTTCCATTGATAGCATCAAATCGTGATTGTTAGGTTATATCCAGTTCTGTTATCTGCCAATATGTGCATGCTCGGTATCGTGATTTGCATCAATATAACCGATTTAAGTATGCTCAAATGCCATGACCGCACCGCGCGATCAAATCACCAAGCCCGTCGACCAACCGGGCTCATCCATGTAACACCGACATCGGACTTAAGATTTAACCCCGTAGAACGGCTATCAGCGACGCGCATTCCTGGCGGAGCATCCTCAAACCTCACAGTAATCTCACCCTCTGGCTTCTTCTGTTGAGCTTGATTGATCTGGTACTGGTTGTATCCATAGCCACTAACACTACTACCTCCACCCCATGATGATGACTTCATCGAGGTTGCAGCAGAGGTAGCATCATCAGTAAACCAACTGATGATCGGACGCAACTTTTCCCACATGTCCTGAAACCATTGGACAATTGGCCCCCAATTATTAATCACTAACCCCAGCGGCGACCAGGCAAAAACCTTCTTAAGAAGTTCCCAACCAGCCTCAAAATAAGGACCAATGTTTTCCCAAAGTTTCTTAAAGTAAGGTCCGACAACATCCCAGTTAGTGATAATTAATCCCGCAGCCAGAGCAATCGCCGTCGCAATCATGCCAATCGGCGTCATCGACATAATCCTGCTGACAATACTGATGGCACTGCCCACACCCATCAATCCAAGTTTCAGAATCGTAAGACCGGCAGCAAGCCCGACTACGCCGCGAATAACACGAGGATTTTCATCCGCAAACTTCGTGAAATTTTCCCCCAACTCCCCCAACCATTGCGTGATATTTTTAGCGTCACCAGAAAATGCGCCGCCAATAGCCGCAAGGCCGTTAGTTGCGGTCCCCGTCATTGCCTCCCATAGGTTTGACAGCGTACCAAGCTGTGCCTGGACACGTTTATTCAGACTTGCCTGTTTCTTCATCTTTTGCTGGATCTGATCGTAGCCATCCTTTCCTTTATCGATCAGGGCATTGACCACCTGAAGAGTTTCGGCATCATCACCAAATATTGCCTTAAGTACATCAGTTCGCTTAACGTCGGTCAGTTTTCGCAGCTTTGCCAGTTGGTTGAACATGTTATCAAGACCGCCAAAACTCCCTTTGCCATCAGTAAAATCGAGCTGTACCCCGAGTTTCTGGCGGGACATAACTTTATTGACGTCCCTGATTTTCTTAACGCTTAATCCGGACTGGATAACTTTTCGCAGGGCATTACCTGCCGACTCCCCGTTCATCCCCATCTGATCCATCATGACGCTAATGGGGGCAAGGCTCTGTGCAGCCTGAAGACCGTCCTTGTTCACCATCTTCAGAACAGAGCTGGTTTTAGTGAAAAATGACAACATGTTGGTATCGTCAACGCCCAGATAAAACGCCTTCTGGATAGTGTCGAACAGCCCCATCATGTCTTCTGACGCCGTTCCGGTAGCATCCTGCATCTTTGCAGCAAACTCAGCAGCCGCTTCCGGTGTTTTTTTCAGTTGTACCGCAAGATAAGCTGTCGCTTTACCTACCCCACCCAGGATGTTTTCTGCCGGGATCCCCTGACGCACCAGCATCTGCATCATGTTCTGGAAATCAGCCGTTGTACCGGGTAGCTGGTTCCCCAAGCCAATAGCCAGTTTATTGATGTCCTGAAAGCTCTTTCCAACCTCGCCGTTCGCATCCATCATGGCGACTTTCAGCCCGGTGGCGGCGTTTTCCTGATCGGCATAAGATTTCAGGGAAAGCGTCAACCCAGCAGCCAGCCCGCCCCCAAGCGCCAGCCCACCCTGTGACGCTTCTTCCGCCTGGTGTTTAAATCCCCGGATTTTCTTTTGCATTTTCGACAGCGCCGGAGAAAGCCTGTCGACACCGGTGATCAACGCCTTAAGCTCAAATTCAGCCATGTGTGCGTTTCTCCTGCTCTATCCTGTTTGCCTGACTGACCAGCAAGGGAATTTCACTGATCGGCATATTCAGCAATTCGAAGGGATTAATGCGCCAGTAGCTGGCGCAGTCAAAGAAGCGATCAGTGAGGTATTCAGCCGTCAGGCCTGGAGGAAAAAACCGGCCACAAGCCACGCCGCTGCATTCAGGTCTGCCGGAGACATCTGGTCGACAGAGCTTTGCGGCACTTTCGCCAACCGCACGATGTATTTCGACACCACATGCGCCAGAAGTCTGACGGACTCATCCTGATTCATCTGGTAGGGATACCCCAGCTCGCGGACATCCTTACCGGTGGGTTCATCAAACTCCAGTACGGAGAGTGTCTCGCCATGAGCAGTAATCGGTTTCTTTAACTCAAGCTCTTTCATTACTGGTAATCCCCTTCTTCACCGTGGAACTCAATATCAACCGTGCCTTCTTCGGCATTATGGTTCGCTTCGCCGTGCAGCCAGGCAGACGACAGCACATAGACCTGACCGTTCGCCAGCTCGGCTGTGATGGTCATCTCATCAGACGAGGTGATTTTGCTCACCGGAAAATTCTTCGGCACCTTGAAGGTCCCTTTGACATAAGGCGCACGGTGAGTTTCCTTGCGGTCTACTGAACCGTCCAGGCCGATGATGTCATCATTGACCGTCCTGTTCATTGGCACCTCAATGCCGCCGGTCAGCGATAGCTGCTGACCGTCAATTTTGAAATAACAGGTTCCCCCGATACGGGCCATTATGCGGACTCCTCTGAATACTGAAGACGGAACTGGTTAACCACGGCAAAGACACGCAACTGGTTAACATAGTCAGGCGGGAACAGCGTGTTCAGGCGGTTCGGATCGCTGGCATCACGCTCCACAACCAGGTACTGCTTAAATAGTTCGTAGTTTTCCACGATCCCCGCACGCTCAAGCTGACGGTAGGTTGCCAGCAGTTCCCCTTTGATCACCGCCGGGGCGACAATCGCCTGACCGGGGCCAAAGCGGGTACTGTCACTGGCAAGCTTATGACGCCCGTACTTACTGGTAATGACAGATTTCAGTTTGCGCAGTACATACGCACTGGTATGCAGCGTCTCGCTGTCGAGGTAGCTGTTATCCGCAACCCCGTAAGCGTTTTTCCTGTACGTGGTGACATCTCGCTGAATGCGCAGTATCCCACTTTCGACATACGCCGTTGCCACGCCATGAGACAGCAGGGTCTGTTGCTCGGTCATCGTGAACCGTTTCCCCTTCGGCGCAGGCAGCATACCCACCAGTTCACCGGTCTGCGTGGGACGTGCCGGATCGTTGCGAATAAACACCGCTGCGCGGGCGGTACGGCTTGCCGCCAGCTCGTCGGCAGGCGTCTGAGTGTCTTTTTCGTATCCCGCCAGGGTAATGTGCTGCTGGTTAAACTGGTCACCTGCGGTCACCAGTTCTGACAGCGTGCCGATCTTTGCCGTATACACATGACCATACAGCTGACGCGCATAGCTCCAGCGACCGCTGGTATCGTTCATCTCGGTCACCAGCGTGTTAACGGAGGCCGTGTCGTTGAACGGCAGGCCAATATAATCAAACGGCTCATCCGCCATTGCAGCCACCGCACCGGTGAGAACCGGAGCGCCCGTTCCGGCGCTCCCCGTCGCCACGGCAATCTGTACGCCCGCTGGCAGCACTTCGCCCCCACCAAAGCCGTAGTAATTGAGGCTGACAGGAATTTCATTCCCGCAAAGCCCCTTATGACGCGCGGTCAGTGTGACCACGCCTGCCGAAGATGAGGCCGTAAACGGCAGGGTCGGAACGGCATTGATGGCATCTTTGATACTGCTGGCAATCGTCGTGACGTTATCGCCGTTGGTCACCGGTGCCTGCACGCGGGTACGTCCCACATAAACATTCACCGTGCCGGTTTCGGTTGCTGCTCCGGTCACCGTCAGCGTAACCGTTGCCGCCGCGCCTGTGGCTTCCGGAACGGCAATCACATACAGCTCGCCAAACGGGTCGGTCTGGCGATAAGCCTCGACCATACGCGCCAGCTGACTTCCCGCACCACAAATCTGGCGTGCATAGTCTGCCGACGGCATCAGCACCAGACTGTTGGCAACAATCTCTGCACCGTTATTGGCGTGACCAATCAGCAACGATGCCCCGCTGTCCTGTGCAGTATTCGCCGCCGAGTTATCCATTTCCGCATAAAACAGCGGAACCAGCGTATTCGACGGAATGGTGTTAAAGCTTATCGTCATCGGTGTTCACCTTTTTATTCACGCGCCGAATATCACCCGATGCTTCACGGCGCAGCCAGTAGTTGTTCTCGTCAACATTTCGCCCTTCGGTGGGCAAAAGGTCACCGCGGGCAGGGTCAGGCACTGACCGCCCTTTAACAGGTTTCACAAACATGAAGATTCTCAGGAAGGAAGGGTTATTTCGGTGTGATATTCGATATCGCCGTCAGACCCGTTACCGGGATCGAGATAATCAACATCAATCGCCAGTGTTCGCAGTTCATCCAGACTGTTCAGGTCATCCTGCTGGCGGGTATCGTCTTCAGTCAGCTCGCTGATGACCGAAAAATCGAACTGATAAATCAGCTCATGACGATTCAGATCCAGCAGCGTGCCGCCGTCATAGGTAATCGGGTTACCGCACGCTTCCGGGTTCCAGCCCAGCAGGGCCTTAAAGAGCATCTGCCGGACATCGTCCACCACATCATACGAGGCAAACTGACCGCGCTCATCACGCCCGTTACTCAGTATGACAACCACGGAGAAACCCTCTTTCAGCTCCTGCCAGTAGTCGGTCTGACTTTTGTTTTCTCCCGGAGAATCATCCCCCGGTACCACATATGCCGCCGGGAGTTTCAGCTTTCCGACCTCCGGCAGATTTTTGAACTGGGCCGCGCCTGCAACCCGGTTTTCAAAATACGGACAGCGGGCACGCAATGCAGCAATAACAGGAGTCAGTTTCATCTGTATCGTCGCTCCGGCTTCAATGATTTACGCAATTCCCGCGCCAGAAAATAGCGTGTCCAGCTGCGGTTCTTTTCAAGAGTTTCCACCATGAAGTTATTACGTGGAGCCAATCGCCAGTCGCTGCCACCGGATGCACCACGATGATGGCTGCGACGACGCTTTGCCCCTCGCCTCACGCCATAGAACAAAAAAGCCGGATAAAAATCACCGGTGATGCGGCGGTTTCCCTCACCATTACGCTGGTTAGGGGCTATACGTGCCATAAAACCGGGGCGATGTTTACTGGCTCTGGGCACTATATAACCAATCGAACGTGCCAGGCGTCCGGTCTGATAACCGGGGTTTTCACCCGGTGCCGACCGCGCACGGCGCATCACCAGCCGACGGGCATCACGCATATGACGCTGACCAATCGTGACAAACGCCCGCCGGACACGGGCGCGGTTAAAACGCATCTCCGCGGGCTGCTGAAAATCAACGTGCAAAAAGGAAGTCGCCATTGTTGCCTCCGTGACTCGGGGTAAATTCGCCCAGCTCCGTACACTCCAGCAGCAGAAAGCGCCGCGCCCCGTTCAGATCACGCTGACGTTTCACCCGGTACACACTGTCATCACAGACCACCTCATAATCAGCAGTGATCCCTCGGCGGTAGCGAATGGTGATGTAATGGGTGATGGCGTCTCCGGTCTGCGCGGTTTCCTGCCAGGTGGTGGCACTGGTCTGGATAACCTTCGCCCATGTCCAGAACGTAACCGGGTATTGAGGCTCCACGCCAAAGTTATCCGTGGGCATATCCACCCGCTGGCGGATCAGGACGCGTTTATTCAGTTCACCGGGGTCCGGCAGAATGTAGGTTGCGCTGGTCTGCGCCTGACGAATTTTCATTGCGGAAAGTACCTGTACGGGCCGACAAGCCAGCCAAAACTCTGCGGCATGTCGAGTTTCTCAACTTCCGTAACCGACGAGCGGTTTTCGTAAAAATGGCTGATAAGCATCAGCATCCCCAGACGAATATCATCCGGCAGGTGCAGCCCGTCTGGATCGCTGTCCGGGATGGTTTCATCCAGTGCATAGAGCTTCCGGTTCAGATACGTTTCCGTCCGCTTTTGCGCCGCACAGGCCAGCAGTTGCAGATAGCGATCATCAGCATCGAAATCATCATCCAGCCGGAGTTGGGCTTTAATCTCTTCCATTGTCAGAAGCATACTCAGCCCTCTTTACTGGTCGTGGCTTTTTTCTCTTTTGCCGCTTTACTGCTTTTTGCACTGGTTCCGCGCTCTGCTAACCCGGCCTGAAGTGCAATCTCTTGCACCCGGGCAGGAAGCGCCCCGTCGTCATACTCACCGGCCCGAATGACCTCAATACGCATACCGTCCGGTGACCATTTCAGATCTTGTTTCAGGATCATGATTCTTCACCCGTCAGAACAGGGGCGCGGAACCGCGCCCCTGAGTGATTACGCCGCTGCAATCTTCAGCAGTTTGATGGCCTGCGAATCGACCAGCATGCCGCCGGTGCGCTTGGTGGTATAAAAACCGACAAACGGTTTATTGGTGTACGGGTCGCGCAGAATGCGGGTACCGATACGGTCAACGATGGTGTAACCCCGTTTGAAGTTACCAAATGCAATGGCTTTCGCATCAGCGGCGATATCCGGCATCTGTTCGTTTTCAGCGATACCGTAACCCGCCAGAGAGGACGGCTGCCCCAGTTCCAGCCCCGGACGCCACAGATAGTTACCCTCGCTGTCTTTCAGCAGACGGATGGCAAACAAGCTATTGTTGTTCATCATGAACTTCGCGCCAGTGCGGTGTGCCTTACGCAACGTGTAAATAAGTTTGATAATGGCGTCTGCGGTCACCGCAGTAGCTTCGCCGGATACAATATGCTGAAGTTTGCCGAACGCCCGGACCTTATCGGTTTCATTAGTGGATTCATACGCCAGGAACCCTTTCGGCTTCTTGGTGCCATCGCCAGAGGTAAAGGCAATTTCTTCCTGTTCGGCAAATTCGGTTGCTAGCTCGCTGTTGATCCAGACTTCCACGTTGAAAAAGGCATCATCCAGCATTTTCTGAGTGGCCTGCGGGTTACCGTAGATTTCCCCCATGAAAGGTTCAATCAGTCCCAGTTTTGAGGTGGCAGTCTGGGAGCGCGCGTCAGTCTCGCCAACCCATCCGGAAGCCGTGCCGCCCAGATTCACCAGTTTTTTGTAGTCGGAACCGCCAACGGTGATCACCGTGGCTTCCTGGCGCATCACCACTTCATCTTTCAGCAGGGTGAGAATGTTGCGATCCAGTGCTTCCGGCACGGCATAGCCACCGTCTTCATCGGTGCCCACCTGTAATGCCTTGCGCTCCAGATCGCGCAGACCGTCTTCACGGCCTTTACGCAGGAAGCCCACAAACGCCTCTTTATGCTCGGTGGC
Source organism: Edwardsiella hoshinae NBRC 105699 = ATCC 33379 (assembly GCF_000474215.1). GTDB lineage: Bacteria > Pseudomonadota > Gammaproteobacteria > Enterobacterales > Enterobacteriaceae > Edwardsiella > Edwardsiella hoshinae. The sequence goes on from NZ_BAUC01000041.1 coordinate 16,581, forward strand.
CAGTTTATTTTGTGCACCACATGCCGGACGTTTCAGCTCAATTAGCTCTTTTTCAAGGTCGCTTTTGAGATTTTCCAGTTCGCTGAGTTTCCCGTTCAGGGTTTCCACCTGTCCGGCAAGTTTGCCTTTTTCCTGCTCAATCGCATCTACGCGCTTGTCGTTCTTTGCTTTGAAGTCGTCAAACTTCTGCTGTAGCTCCTGCGCGACCTGTTCCACATCTTTAATATCAACCGCCATCGTATTTCTCCTGATTAGAAGTTCAGATTTTTCAGTGCATTCAGTGCAGAGCCCACATCCTCAGCGTCGCGCAGAGACAGTGCGCCATAGCCCCCGGCCATGAATGCTTTGGCCTGGGTACGGGAGAGTCCGACATCACGCAGGACTCTTTCGATTTTTTTCTGTTCGGGGATTTCCCCGCGGGCCAGCGCGTTCTTGACGTCGCTGATCCGCGCCTCGTCGTTAGACGGAAACGTCACCAGACTGACTTCCCAGAGGTCGATTTCTTTCAGCAGAAAGGCTTCTTTCGTCCGGTCGTATTCCCAGTCCTTCAGGACGTACCCAATAGAAAGGCCGGTTAACGAACCGGCCTTCATGTGTGCATGTGCTCGTTTTGCCAGGGGATCATCATCAATGAGCAACCGTCCCCTGACGTAAAGCCCGACATCGTCTTCCTTCATTTCGGTATAAACACCGATGGGCTCATCCATGCGGTGCTGCCAGAGAAGCGCTGGTAACGCTTTTCTGTCACTCCACGCCCGCAGAGAAGCGGCAAATGCCCCGGACATCACCACATCATCGTGGCTGTCCTTTACACCAAAGACGGAGCCATACCCTTCAAACTCACCGGAGTCACTAACAGATTTCAGACTCAGCGGTACATCAAGACGTTGTTTCGTCTGCATTGGCGTTATCCTTCTGCTTACCGGCTTTACTGCCATCGGAGGGTTTCGTGGTCATGTTCATCGGTGTGAGATAGACATCCCCACCGGGACGCGGATTCATATCCTCTAGGTCGCGACAGTCATTGGGAGAGTAAATTCCCCAGTTGATCCCGGTGGCGTAGGCTTCAAAACGGGACTTCATATCCCCGCGCAGTAACGCTCCGGCGTTAAATTTGGCGTAATAAAGACCCTGCTTACTTTTTCGTACCAGTCCAGTGTTGATCCGCTGTTCGATTCGGGTCAGATACGGCACCAGTGAATAGTTGATAAATCCGAGCCCCAGCTCTTCGATATTGTTGAAGGTGGCGCGATCGGTGTTCTGCACCATGTGCAATGGCACACGGAACAGGCGACAAATTTCTTCAAGCTGAAACTTGCGGGTTTCCAGGAACTGGCTGTCCTCTGCGTTCAACGCCATCGACTTCCAGTCCAGCCCCATCTCAAGGATCATCGGGCGGTGAGCATTGCCAAGCCCGGTGTGACGCTCCTCAAAATCTTTCTTCAGGCGCTCATAAGCCTGATCCGAAAGCGTCTGCTCTGTACGCAACACACCCGACGTCACCGCGCCATTGCTGAACAGTCTGGCCCCGTGCTCTTCGGTCGCTGCCGCCAGCGATATTGCCTCGCGGGCATAGGCGATGGGATTCAGCCCCACCAGTCCGTCCAGCGTCAGCGTGCGCACATGCCAGATATCCTCCTGGCTCAGTACATCCGTGGAGCCATCCGGGAATGTGACCTGATAGACCGGTTCCCAGCTACTGTTAAGCTTCGGTACCACACAGCCGGGATCGACGGGCAGCAGTTCAGCCACTTCGCCAAATGCTTTCACTTTGTAGGCGTAAAAGTTTCCCCTCAGGCACAGACAGGTGACCACCAGCTCCCAGAACTCCTGCGGCGTCATATAGCCATTGGGATGCGTGGAGATCAGTTTATGCAGACGTTCGCCGGTGGCTCTCTGCTTCAGGCTGCCGTTCAGGTGATACAGATTGCAGGGCAACATCCCGACCGACTCTGCCAGCACTCTGACGCAGGAAAAAACCGCCGTCAGTCGCATGGCCCGCTGACTGCTGATCTGCTTTCCGGTATAGGTGTCGTAGGACAACCCGATGGCATCCGCCAGCTCTGCTGGCGTGGTTACCGGTGCGTCACTTTTTCGTTGAAATAATCCCGAAAAGAACACTATTTACCTCCACCAACAGACAGCTGTGTACGGTCGAGATATCGCGCCACCAGCCACGACCAGAACAGGCACAACGCTCCGGCAACAACAAACCCCGCCGGGGGATAAATCAGCCAGGCACCATACGCCAGCAAAAGCGCCCCCAGCACGCCAACCAGAGGCGCGAGAATCAGCATGATCATAATTACCTCAGTTAAAGCGAGCGGATCCCATAGGACTCAATGTGGTCAGACAGCGTGTCTTCTTTCTCGTACAGCATGGCTCTGCCAACCGCCATAATCAGCGCAACTGCACCGTCAATTTTGTTTTCCGCCTGCTCTTTGACGGGCTTCACCACATCATCGTTACCCGGAATGGTTTTGCCGACCACGTTGCCGATACACCAGGTCATGATGGGATTGCCATCATGATGAAAGCGCCCCGATTCAATTGCCGCTTCCAGCTCTTTCATCGGGTCGGACATGTTGGTGTAGTTCTGAATGATAGTGATGGGGTTCAGGTCTTCATCAGCAAGGTCATGTGACAACCCGGTCGCCCCGAAGGGGTCGATGGGTGACTCACTGACCGGGCTGATTTTGTTCGCCGCTTTGGCCTCCTCGAGGATGTAGCGATAATCCACCTCCGCACCATCGGTAACGGTCAGAACGCCCATTTCCACCCATTTCTGAAAGCGTTCGGCTGTCCGTCGATCTTCATTTTTCTCGACGCTGTACACCGTGTCATACGGTACCCAGAAACGCGGGGCCACACTGTAGTAATGCGTTTTACCGTCAATCTCGCGGGTATAAAGTCGCGCCATGCTGTTCATATCCAGCTTACGCGCCAAGTCAAAGGCCAGAATGCACGGCTGCCCCTCGAACTGCTCAAGGGTCAGTGATTTATCCTCGCAGCTCTGCCAGCTCACCAGGTTGAAATACGCTGAACGCGCCGACACCCAGATATTGAGGTGTTTTGTTTTAAAGACGTTTGCCAGACGGGCGTTATTTTTCGCACGCTGCTGCTGACTTAACAAAAATTCGCGATAAACCGACACGCCAATATTTGGATTGGCTTTTTCCAGCACCTGCGGGTCGGTCCAGTCGTCACCTTCATCAACGGTATAGATGATCCCGAACAGTTCATCGTTGGGTACCGAACCGTTGAGCATCTCGATGACTTCCCGCCGTTTGTCGTAGCACGGCCCCTCAATGTTGTACCCGGCGGTAGTGATAGCCCACATCAGTGGCTGACGTCGCGCCCCCATCCCGGTAAGCATCGTGGTGTAAAGCGCATCTGTGGCGTGCTCGTGATATTCATCCACCACCGCACAGTGGGGTGATGCACCATCACCGGGGTTACCGATCAGCGGTTCAAAACGCGCACCATCCTCCGGACGATTCATGTTTGAGGCGTTAACCTCAATCCCGAACGCTTCCGTCAGCATGGGTGTGCGTTTACACATCAGCCTTGCCGGACGAAAGACTTCCCATGCCTGTTTCTCCGTCGTGGCACCGGAATACACTTCCGCACCGAACTCGTTATCACAGGCAAAACAATACAGTGCGACACCGGCAGAGATTGCCGATTTGCCGTTCTTACGGGGGATTTCGGTATACACCTCACGGAAGCGGCGCAGCCGGGAGCCTTTATTGACCCAGCCAAACGCGCAGCAGATCACAAAGAGCTGCCACGGTTCCAGCGTGATGGGCATCCTCTTAAATGCCCACTCACCCTTGGTGTGCGGCAACAGCTGAATAAATTTGGCGGCCCGTTCAGCCAGGTCCTTGTCGAAGCGGTAACGAAACGACTTACTTTTTTCCGCCATCAGGTCATCAAGATGGCGCTGGCAGGCCTGAATCACAAACTGGCAGGCCACAATCTTTCCGCGCACGACATCACGGGCATACTGATTGGCAGCATTTACGTTGGGGTAAGATTTCCGGCTCATGATTCGATGATTTTCAGAAACGGGTTAGTGGCTTTCTTCTGCCCCGCCAGGCCAATCAGACGCTGGCGGCTGCTGGGGTCAAGTCCGAGCATTGCCCCCGTACTGCTCATCTCGGACTCCTGTTCTTTTTTGGCGGTCAGCTCCGGATTTTTGACCATACCGCCCATTGCACCGGTGATGGTGTTGCCCTGTCTGGCAATATTTTTTACGGCACGTCGCCAGAACTCGTAGGCCACGCACCACCGCTCAAGCACCGCAAGGTCAGTCACACACAACAGGCCCTGACCGCAGAGTTCTTTGGTTGTCAGTTGCCACATGATCGTGGCGAGAGGGAGATTTTCTTCTGTGAACCACTCCGGTGGCTCAACACCTTTGATGGGCGTAAAAACAGGTTCATCTTTGTTCAGGGCTCGCTTGCCGGGGTTTCCAGCCAGCGCCTTGCGCGCCGTTGGCTTGGGGCGACGCCCGGAACGCCCCGCCGTTCCAGCCATATGCGGCACTCCTGGTTAAATTTCATTTTTCGCGGGTATAAAAATTCGATGAGGCGGGCAGTCCTGACAGGCATAGGCCACAGAGATTTAACCCGCCCCCCTCTGGCAGTAGAGACTGTTTCTTACTTCAGCCGTTCACGGGCCGTCTTCGCCTTATGGCAGGGCCAGCACAGACTCTGTAGATTACTGTCGGAATCAGTGCCACCATGAGCTTTAGGGATGATGTGATCAACGGTTTTCGCTTCACGCACCACACCGGCGCGCAGACACATCTGACACAGGCCTTTATCACGCTTCAGCACACGAATTCGAATTGAGTCCCACCTCGAACCATAGCCGCGCTGATGACGAGATTGGCCTGACTTGTATTGTCTCCAGCCTTCACCTTTATGCTGTTCACAGTAGCCTGACGGATCAGTAGTGGTATTACGGCAGCCACGAACTCGGCAGGCTTTTGGGATTCGTGGGGACATTAATATATTCCTGTTCTTTGTCCAGACTATTTGCCTGCTGCCAGCAAAGCGTTACGGCGCATCTCGATACTTCGAATCCCCGCTTTATCCGCATTACACTGGCCCAAGGCAGACAGCAGGCGCATATTTAGATCCAAGCTGGCCCCCCAGGTCAGCGGATCAGGTACTGTCGGTACTGGCGTGTCGGCAGTTAACTCAGTGCTCAGTGGTACTGCTGGAGCCGGAACGTATACTGTCCGCGTACTGCCGCAGCCGCTGAGCAGCGACAGCAGGCACAGACCGACGAGCGCAATCATCGCCCGCAATAGCCACCGCGATATCTCGCGCGGCTCTCTGTGACTCCAGTGCGATCTGGCGCTTTGCATTTCGATTAGCCTCCACCGCCTGATTCATGATGTTGAGCGTCAGCATCACGTTGTCTGTAATCGCCTGGGCTTCCCCGGCATCACGCTGCGACCATTTAGCCTGCCACGCTCGCTCAGCCTCATCCTTTCCATCTGCATGGCCAGCGGCGTACCGCCAGGACGACAGCCCCCAATACGACAAAGCCACCAACGCGATTAGCGCCAGTGGCTTCCATGGTATTTGAATGTTCATCTTTTCAACCTATCTGGCGACCTTTTGGCTTCCGTCCCTGCATGTCCGCCCATGATTTTCCAACCCGCATGCAGTCGTCGAATATGGCACCTTTCTTACTGGCTTGAGAGCAACGACGATAATGCTCTACGGCCATATCGGCACCCATTAAGGCGACATTGGGATCATATCCCTGTTTCACTAGGACGCTTTTCACATTACAGTGGATGAATTGGATCGGGTTCATGCCGGCTCTCCATCAGGAAAGTCTCCTAGATCAGGAATTGATAATTGGGTCAATTGCAAGGCAATCTCTGTAGCTTTCTTGATCAATTTAATGTCACGCTTACGCTGCGCCATCAAACCACTACCTTTTTTCCCGCGATATTTGAGAGACTTTTTGTCAAACACATCTATCGCATCAAGCATTTTTTGCCCCGCAAGCTGCGGCAATGTCTCTAGATTCAAATGCCCAACCTCAACACCAGACTCTCTTTCGGCCAAATCAAGAAGCCAGATACGAAGCTCTTTAGCTATCTTGGTTCGCGACATCATGCCAATAAGGTGCGCCCCTCGAGGAGAAAACAATCGAACCTGAGTGTAATCTATCATGCTGTTTTTATTACACTTCCTCACTTTGGTCACAATTGTCATGCTATCTGTAAACTCATCTTTATGACGATTGTAGATATTGGAAACCTTATTTGAATTCGCATAACCAAGCAGATCTGCCAATGCCTCAGCGGTAAACCAAATCTTCCCATCACCATTATCAAATGGAATCACGGTATTGTTTTTGAACGTCAGTTCGTTCATTGAGCGTACTCCTATAGAAATGAGCCTCGTTGCCCAGAAACGCCGCCCGCAGAGAGGTCGCCACCTATAACGACGGTTCTCCAAGGCTCATTTCTGTAAGGCTCTGCGATTTACATGCGCCGGGCATGGCGCAGATATAAAAAAACCACCAACGCGGTAAGCGTCAGTGGCTTATTGATACAGCCTCAAATTAATTGCCAGCACCGAGGCACCCACCCACAGAAGCTTCCCCTCGTTTTGGGGTGACCTGGTCAACATTTGCGCTACCCAATTTTGGGGAGCTCAAACGTTCAACGATGATGCTGCAGATGTGTTCATATCGGCTTTACCTTTTAGTGATGAGTCTTGTTCGCACAGGAAGACGGCCCCAAGAAGGCTCCGACAGCCAGCCGGTTCCTCAAGGCTCATCCTGAAAGGTTCTTGGTGATATGCGTTGCGACACGCAGATATGACAAAAGCCCCGGTATAAACCGAGGCTTTACGATGTTAAGTGTGTATTTGCAGGATTTTGTTTTATCCGCTCATCGGAGCGAACCAGACTTTTTAGATGATAATGCTACAAAGCAACGATGCCAGCGAATATCAACCAGCCCCACCCATCATGACCACTGACCGCTACAGCCGCCGCCATCAGAAAACATAGCGCCGATATGTCGTGCCTACTCATGATCAAGCCCCCAACACGCCAACGCAGCCTCTTCATCCCGGCGCGTCACCTGTCCCAGGCAGTTGTTTGCACGAATACGGCAATCACGACCGCGATCGTAAATCCACCGCCGAATCTCCCTACACGCTCCACGACGGTCGCCAGCATTCAGCTTGCGGTAGAACGTAGACGTAAAACACTTTCCGGGACCAATGTTGTAGGGACAAAATGAGGCGATACCGACCTTCTGTGGCTCAGTCAGTGGAACATGCACATTACGTGCAACCCACGCCAGCGCCTTATCGCGTTCTATGGCGTTGTACTTCTGGCACTGCTGCTCCGTTAATCGCATCCCCTTAGCAACTGGTCGGCCATCAGTGCGAGTCACTCCCCGGCATATTGACCAAATGCCGCTGCCGTCACGGTAGGCTACCAGGCGATTTCCCTCTTTCTCAGTCAAAAACTGATCCATCAGCTGAGGTGCCGACGCGCCACCAGCTATCAGCGTCAGCATAGCCGCGCTAAGTGCTGCTGCCTTCGCTCTACTCGCCATCCAAATCAGTCCTCCCACATGCGATCGACTTCTTCCGGTGTCACTAGCTCATCCGCGCGGCTACGTCGGTAGTCAATCCACTGCCTCAGCAACCGCTCTCGGCGACAACGGAAAATAAACCCCGTGATGTAACCCAACACCGAGAAAAAGATCCCAATGATGATGCCAATTACCATCCACTCAGATGGCGAGAAGAAATTGATAACAGATGACAAAAAAGACATGGCCCCACCCGCCAATAGGGTGTTATCTGCCGTACGTAGATACATGCGCATGATCTCCACATCCACCTACGGGGCAGGGGCAATAAAAAAGCCGCAAAAGCGGCCAACAGACAGAATTAGTCATATAAAAAAAGCCCGCTATAAGCGGGCCAAAAACACGATAACAACATAGGATCATAGGTTACTCAACATTGTGGCCGTTACTCAGCACAGAAATGAGCAACAAGGGCACGCAACACTCTAGATTTGCCCACACCACCATCGGCAAAATAAGAGTAGTCAAGGATGTATATTATGTACAAGTAAAAAAAACAAAAAATTCCCGCAAAAATACCAAGTTGTGATCATTTACACAATCCGGCAATTCTAGCTGTGGGTTTTATGGATATATATCTTAAAATAATCTACCAAATACACAAAGCTCGCACTACAAACAAGTTATGAGATCATGTTATTTAATAGGGCTAAAATGCTTAGCATCAACAATTATATTTCTAATCATATTACTGCTAATTATAATTTAGCCAAGACTTATCACTAATAAATACATACTTATTAAGTCTTATATATGCTTTATTAACTTATATAAAGCAAAAATCATCAATTATGCATACAACGGAGCTTTCATCAGCAATTGTGGTAGCTGCCCCAAGCTGAGCAAATGAGCAGCCAGGGTCAACACACTGCGTTGAAGAATTCCCAGCTTCCCTATACCACATTCGGCTGGGGCAGCCATTGAATTGGCTCTAACAGAGTAGGAGAATAAAGCCAATGCTGCCCCATGCGAATGTGAGCGTTATCTCAAATTCTCAATAAAGTGGACCGCCACCGAGGACTCGAACCCCGCACCTACAACCTCAAAGTTATTGACTCTAACCTGATGAGCTAGTGGCGGATGGATTGGAGCGGCCAGCGGGAATCGAACCCGCATCATCAGCTTGGAAGGCTGAGGTAATAGCCATTATACGATGACCGCATTGTATTTCTTTTCGCAAGAGTAACTGACGAGCTTAATATAACCAATCACATTAGACCTGTTCAACTTGCTACAAAACGCTGCCTTAGCGTCCCTTACGAACAACTAGTGCAGCGTACCCTTTTATAGTGTGCCAATGTGCCAATTATGTCAACAAGAAAAAGCGACTTTATCCCATAATTTTGCACGTTGCTTCACGTTAACGTCACGTTTGCGAACGTTCATGGCAGGATACAACTCGCGATAAATCATCCATAGCGCTGCATCAAGTATCTGATCGACCTCTCGCTGACATGTTCGGAAAGATGGCCGACGCCAACCATTCCCCCCTCTACCAACGATTATCTTGCGAGGTTTTGCAGTTCCGAAAAGGTAAGATGCAATCTCTCGTTTAGAAGCACAGAACTCGTAGTAGCTATAAATGATGCCAAGCGCCTTTTTGTCGATAGCGAGGACGCGGTCTACGACCTGAGAAATCAACATACCGTCGTCGTCGTTACACATCGGGCGCGATGGCATTACCCGAGTAGGGTCTGCCGCTTCCATGTACTTTGCGATCACACTGGTCATTCGCTTTTCCAGTCTCCCTGAATAGCACCAGGCACCCCACTGTTGCAGCCAGCCGTCAATCCATTGGTACTGCTCGTCAGATAGCTTCATGTCATGCACGTTCATTCGGCTTTTCCTTGTTGGCGTTGCTGCGATTGATGATTTCCCGGCGCTGCTCCTGCAATCGGATTATCTTTCGCTCCAGTTCTTCAATCTCGCCATCGAGGCGATTTATTTCGTACAGTTCGTAGAGTGTCATCACCGCTTCTCCTTCTTGCGTGGGGTGTGATCCCATGACTGAATGCCGGTGGTTGGTTTTACTGAGGAGTGAATCGGGGTGAACAGCGATAGGATGTAGGCGATCAGACTTCGCATAGATTCTCCTGTCTTAGCTCTTTGGTCTTTCTCCGATACTTCGCGGCGATTTCTTCCAACTCCTCCCGCGTCCACTTCCTGGGCTCATGGTGTGACATGAGCGCATCGAATCGCTCCCGGCCGATTTTGGCGATCAGGTTTGGCGTGTAGTTTTCGATATTCCCGGAGAGGTGGTTATTACAGGGTTGGCATTGGCGATGGCAGTTATCCTCATCGAACCTAAGCTCAGGGTTAGCACCGGTGGTTCGATAGTGCCCGGCGTGCCATTGACCGGTGTGGTATCGGCCACAACTGATGCACGGCTGGTCTTTATCTCGCTCTCGGATGTATTCGTTGAAGGACTGCTGGGCTTTCTTGATGAAGTAACTGAGGGGTTGTATTGCGCGTTTCCGTTCCTGGTGCTTCTTCCTGCTCTCTAACTCCTTTCTCTTTCGTCGTCGTTCTGCCGCCTGTATCGCTCGCTGTCGCTCTTTCTCTCTTAGCTTGATGGCGAGCTGGGCTCCGTGTTCTGGACAGCACCATCGCTCATAGGGAGCTTTTGGCATGAACCATGCGCGGCATATTGCGCACTTTCTCTTTCTCAACTGCATATCACCTCCAGCATGGGTTAATCATGCCCCGCGGAGTCTTTGGTTGGTATTCGCTCTCCGGTAGCTTGGCGGCCACATCCCACAGACGCGGATTGACATTCAGGCTTTTGTGCGCCTTGAATCCCCGCTTTTGATATTCGTCAACCAGCCGGTCGGCTTCCTCTGAGATCATGCCCTGTTGCAGAAACCATGTGAACATTAGGCCACCTCTTGGATATCCAGGTCGCAGACGATAGCGCCACTGATGCCGACGAAGCGCATAAAGACATCGCGGGCAGATAGCGGGCTTTTCGATACAAGATCAATCTCGAACGGAAAGGCGTTCCAGGTGCAGGTGATTCGGTAGGTATTCATGCAGCATCCTCTCCAATAGCTTTAAGCAACCCATGATCCAGAAGCTTCCTGGTTAACCATTGCTGCCCCTTTCCGGTTATTTTTGATGTGAACGAGATCGTCACGCCGTGGCTGGTGTTGACGGCTGTTTCCTTAACGGTGAAATAGCCACGGCCTAAATACTCCTGGCGAGGTACGTTTCTGCGCTCGCCTGCCGCCATAAGGACGCCGTTATCACGCAGCCAAGCAAACAGCTTGTTCTGTCCGATCCCTACCGCTTTAGCGTAGTTACCGATAAGGACACCGCCAGCCTCAGAGACGCGATCAGCGAAATCCACTTTTGGCGCAGCGATAGCGAGTTGGTTTTCTAGCTCTGCCTTCTTCTCGGCCAGGTCAGCGGCCAGTCGCAGCGCTTCGGGTAGGGTTTGTGGTATGGCGGGCTGGGTGACTCCTCTCTCAAGTTCATCCCAGCGCTTTACCAGCGCAGCCGTAAACTTCGGGCTGTTCTGTGCGACAAGGGTGATGGAGTCCAGTTTGTTTAGGCGGTATTCGGTGTATGTATTTCCTCGATGTTCAAAATTTAACTCAGCCAATGGCTGGGTTAAAACTCCAGCACATCTCAGCCTTTCCGCACTTCGCTTGATGTCACTGTGATTCTTCCCAAGCAACTCAGCAATTTCACGAGTCCCCATAGTCATCTCACCAGTCATAGCCATTAAGTCATTCATCCTGCTTCTCCTTAATTCGCTTATATTCTGAATCGCCAGGTATCGTTAACAGGCAGCCGATATTGGCCGACCACGATTCAACCTGACTCATGAAATAATTCATTGCGCCGGTGTCTAGGTTGGACGTTCGGCGTAGTTCTTTGACGGTTACTCGCTCACCATTGACAACATCAACCCGCTCGACGTCTTCATATCCGAGATAGGTGTGTTTCATTGCGCTCTTAACCCATTCAGGCGTAGCGAAGCCCTTACCTCTGCGCTTGAGGTAGTCGCTTATCTCGCCACACCACATGTGAAAAGTGCGTTTTGGGACAGGCTGCGTTTATTTCTCCACGGCTTGAGTATCAGGCGATATTCACCATGTTTTAGCAGTTCCTGGATTTGATGGCCTACAGATTGGAAGTTGAGCTTGGTGAGTTTTATTCCGTCTTTGGATATGTCATTCACTATCACCCCACTAGTTTAAATATCAGCACAGGAACGCCGCCAGTTACTGCCCACAGAATTAACGCAGACGGAGCATTCCTAAATGGACCTCCATATCTATGGACAGTGATAAGCCAAATGAAGAACCAGAAGAAAAATGTAACATTGAGCCAAATAGCCATAATCACTCCTCCGGCGGGTTGGGCGTCAGCATGTAATGGGTGAAAGTTACATCGCGATCATCACCCAGGTCTAACTGAAAACCACCATCATCCGGAAAATAAATCCCCGTCCATACGACTTGGTTACTGTCTAAAAGAAGGACGCTGCATTCTTCCTCGGGAGGCTCACTACACTTAATCCACTTCGGCTGCGCTGCTTGCCATGCTTCCTCCCACGCGCCTTTCGCTAATTGACGCCGAGCAATATAATCGTTCCATTCATCCGATGCGTAATCGGGTTCTTTCCAATTCACATCGTCTCCAGATTCAACGCCGGTAAACCACTTCTCAAACTCTTCTCGCATGTTCATTTACATCTCCTCAATAGAAATGATTACAAAGGCGACAATAACCATGAACACGGAAATAGAGGCTGCCACTCCAGAATGGAAAGTGAAAAACTCACCGCCGCCACAATAAAAGACAAACCACGGAGAGAGAAAAGCAGCAACATATAGTGATATCTTTTTCAGCAATTTCATTTTTCACCCCACGTAACAATACTCTCACCACAGAACGGACAGAAGTTTGCAGCAACGCCATTGCCAACATATTTACCAGAGTGTATCTGCAATATGTCATGGCCTGGCTGGCCAGTTTTCACATTGATTCTCATTGGAAGGAATAAACCTTTTTTCTTCGAAGAAGGTGACGAACCGTCAATTGCTTTACTGAGAACTTCACATGGAGTGAGGTGAATACCATTAACCTTGCATTTTTCATTACCCATAAATCACCTTTTGATTAAATTTAGACATCATTAAAATCCGCCCCTCTTCTTGGACTTCGGTTCCTCTCGCTCACGACGGCGCATCTCAGCAGATTGTTGGTCTGTGTCATAAATAGCGCCATTTGACTGAAGGCAGTACACCGTTCCGGTTTTTCCATGGCGATTTAGGCGGAGGATTAGCTCGGTTTCTCCAGGCGGAACGCTGTCATCAAAAGCGCCTTCCCGGTGGATACCAACCCAATAGTCGCAATCCTGTTCAATCTGCCCCGTATCTCGTGAGTCGCTTGGTAATGGCCGCTTATTGGTTCGGCTTTCCAATGCGCGGTTAAGCTGCGTCAGGAGCACGACGACGCAATCAAGCTCTTTGGCAAGGTTCTTTAGCCCCTTGGTGATCATGCCGTAAGCCAGGTCGTTGCGATCTGCCTTTTCAGCGGTCATGAGCGTCAGGTAATCAACCAATACCATGCCAACGCATCCTTTTTCTCGCTTGATACGACGGCTTTCACTGACGATTTGAGCCAGCGATAACCCCGGCGTGTCGTCGATGTAAAGCATGTTGATTTCACTCAAGCGATTGGCTGTTTTTATGGCCTTACTGAAGTCACCATCGTAATCCCCCTGATATCCGTCATCGGTGTCATTTGTCGCCGGAACGTAAAAAATATTCGGGTTAACACCTGACTTCTGCCCGACCAGCTTTTCCAGTATCTGGTCGCCGGGCATTTCAAGGCTGAACATCAAAGCTGGTTTTTTCTCCTGCACTGCGCAGTTGATTGCCATCTGGCTGTATAGGGTAGTCTTCCCCATTTTTGGTCGAGCGCCAATGACGAAAAGTGAGCCCTTCACAAGTCCTTTAGGTGACAGCATTCTATCCAGCGATGGGATACCTGTGCTCATTCCTCGCTGTTCGCCTGACGGGTCAAATCGCTTCTCAAGGTCGTTAACCCAATCTTCCATGACCTCACCAAATGCGCGAAGGCCGCGACGCGATCCTGTTTTTGCATGGTCAGTCAGTTGCGTGAAAATCGCCTGAATGGCTTCGTACTTCTGCGTCGCAGTCATTCCGTTTCGGGAATAGAGCAATTCCGTTGCTTCGGTCATGCGGTTGATCGCGTAGCGCTCCATTGCGGTTTCGCGAACCTGCATGGCATAGGCCACGATGTTTGCTGCGCTTGGCGTGTTCTTTGCGATCTCAGCGATATACGCAAAACCACCAACTGATTCCGTCAGTGATTTGCGTTCCAGTTCATCGAAAAGCGTCAGGACATCCACCGGCTTTTGCTCTCGGTGCATCCTGGTGATTTCTTCGAAAAGAGTTTTGTGCGGCCGACTGTAAAACGAATCAGGTTTAAGCAAAGACAGAACCTTCTGCACTCGCTCACTGCCGTCATCATCCAGGAGCAATCCACCAATCACCGCTTGCTCTGCCTCGATACTATGCGGTGGCGCATAAAAATTATCGGTCATCGTGCTCACCCTCACGAACTTTCAGGTAGGTATTATCGTTAAGCAGGAAATCAAATCCCTTTTTGTGCCAGACGGTGCCGCGTTGATGGTTTTGCCGCTCTTCGAACATCCAGCGGCAATTCCCTCCAACGTAGGTTAAATAATCTCTCCAGTCCTGCATCGTGAACCCATGACCATCAAGCTGGCGGGTTAGCACTCCGGCTTTTCTCCAGAAAGTTCGGATCTGGTTTTTACGCTTGTCATTCAGCGCGCGGATTCTTGGCGCTTCAGGAAGGATTTCGTGGTAAGCGTCGACAACATCCTGACAGCTCACGGAAGGTTTTTTCTTGTCAGACTTTTGGTCTGCTGTGCCACTCTCTAATACGTCAGTATTAGAGATATTATTTATATTATTGTTTATGGACAACCGTTGGACAACCGTTGGACAATCTCCGCTGAGAGCCGCGTCATTACTGGTGTTTGCGTTGGACAACCGTTGGACAACCGTTGGACAATTTTTTGCCTGAAAATCGTCATATTTAACGATTGTAAACAGGCTAAACTTCTTCCCCATCGAGCAAATATTGAGCATGCCTTTCGACTCAAAAGTACGAAGTAAACTGCGAACTTTGTTGTCTGGAATGAATGTCTCTCTGACCAGCGACGGGCGTCCAGTTATCATCTGACCGCGATCAACAGTTATCGGCCCGATATCCGTATTGACGACAGTAGACTCATGGTTTGCCTTGAGGATTAAGTGAAGCCAGAGATGTACTGCCTGAGAGTCCTTATAGAGCCTGCTATCCATGAACTGGCGGTGTATAGAGACATACCCCATACCGGATGCCTCCTGTTGTTGTACAGAGTTATTCCTGTAATCAGCCAACTTAACGACGCTCATGTTTCACCCCTGCCTTGGCTAGACGGAAAACACCAACAAGGCGCTCTGCGAACGCTCTGTTATTTGCTGCTGCAACCACTAACCCCTCAGGTGAATCAGGGTGTCGAATCTCTTCTTTTTTCTGGTATTTATTACGACGTTTTGCCATAATTAACTCCGTTTCTTGGTTTAGAACTCCGCACTACTAATGCCCTCGGCTGCCACCGGGGGTTTTTCTTTTGTGATACTCTCCAGCGCATACTGAAACGCTCTGCTTATCGGACTGATGTCTGATGCCATCCCAAAAGCGCACAGAATCGACGCTATGAAGCGCCAATCTGTTCTACTTATCTTCGACTCATGACACCCGATCATGCTCGCTAGGCGTCGCTGAGTGAGCGTAGAGAGATTGATGAGCAAATCCGTCTCGGCACGGTCAACGTCACGCGCTTCGACTTTGCTATAACTTGCAACTTTCATTTGGAATAATTCTCCTGTTAAGTAAGTACAGCCGTACAGCCGTTATGGTTGTTGTGTTTGCCATCTGTGTTCAGTTGGCGACCAGGATGTTAAAGAGCGGTGTTGCTTAGGCGGCGTTTAGTTCAGGCCAAATGCTGGCCCATTTCTCAGGATGAAGATGCTGGCGGGTTACAGCCCCACCGCTCTCTTTTTCAATAAGCACTGACAGCTCTGCTCCCAGAGTCTGGTTTGCGCTGATTGCCTTGCGGAGGTATCCAATTGATGTCCCGCAACGACTGGCGAAATTTGCCTTTTCAACCTGAGATAGCGTGTTCAAGTAAATTCGAAGTTCGTTCATGTCTATCTCCCGTTTTGATGATTGCAGTTTACCCGTGGGTAAACAATACGTCAATACCTGTGGGTTATTTACCTTGCGGTATTTGAGGGTAGACTTTAAGCATGGATAAATATGAGATAAGAAGACTTCAGCTGATCAAGCTGAGGGATGAAATGTGTGCTGGAAAGGCTGTTGATTTGGCTAGAAGAATCAGCAGGGAGCCGTCGTACGTTTCAAGAATGCTTTACCCTGAGGGGAAAAAGCAGAAAAAGCGCATAGCTGATGACATGGTTGAGGTTATCGAGTCAGCTTTCGGGCTTCCTCGTGGATGGATGGACGGAATTTCAGGATGCTCTAGCGATGAAAAGCGTTCTGTTGCCGTGAATAAGTACCCCCTATTCACCACCGTTCAGGCCGGTGCGTTTACCACGACATCGGAGTCATACACCGAGAAAGATGCCAAAGCGTGGATCGAGACATCCAAGAAAGCTGGTCGCCGCGCGTTTTGGCTTGAGGTGGAAGGCGCATCTATGACGGCTCCGGCAGGAAATCGCCCCAGCTTCCCCGAAGGAATACTGATTTTGGTTGATCCTGACCAGGATGTTGAGGTGAATGACTTCTGCATCGCTCGCATAAACGGCAACGAATTTACCTTTAAGAAGCTGATCCGCGATGGCGGAGTCAACTACTTGCAGCCACTAAACCCACAGTTCCCGCTTCTAACATGCGGTGATGGCTGTACGTTCGTCGGCAAGGTGATCATGTCACAGTGGCCGGAAGAGATGTTTGGGTGATGCTGAGTAACACACTGTAGACGTACAACTTTAACCTAACACAGCAAATCGAAAGAAACGACGAGGGCTCGGATGTCCCAAGAATTATCTTTAACTTTTACCGAAAACATATATTATTCAACCAAAGAACCTGTAAGCATTAAAGATGTGATTACCTCCCTTCAAGGGTGGGAAGCCATCGCAAAACAATCAGAAGGTGTTTTGCAGGAGCTGACAGGGGCTAATATTCTTGATATATCGGTGCATGTTGCGCGATTAGAAGCAGGAAGCCTCTATGAAGATATTGTTATTAAATTCCTCTTTGGTAGCCAAGAGGAAATGGACAAGTTTCTTGTTAGCGCTCATGCAAAGCTCGGAAATGGGAAAATGAGAAACGCTCTCGTTGGCGCTGTTGTTGTTGGTCTGCTTGGATATGGCTTAGTTCTAGCAACTAAGGCTATGGCTCCAAACAACACCTCCCACTTTGAAGCGAATAACAATACGATCATCAATATTGGTGCCGGTGAGGCTAATATTTCACCTGATCGCCTTCAGGCAATCATAGAAAGTACGGTTACCAATAAGAAGACTCTTGCCAAAAGTTCCATTAAGACGCTTGCCCCAGCTAGGGCAGACGAAGGAGCTACGATGGTCATAGGTACAGGGGGCGGCACAGTGACCATTCCCGCTGAAACCATTAAAAAGGCCCCAACTGAAGTTGTGTTCACGCCAGAATCATATACTCAGGATCATTTTGATGTGGATGTTGAAATCCGTGCATTAGACCTCGACAATCCAGAGAAAGGTTGGGCTGCTGTTATCCCTGGATTGATAGATCGAAGAGTAAATATGGTTCTTGGCCCCAACGTAAAACCATCAGATTTTGCAGGTAAATTTGCTGTACGTGCTGATATAACAATAACGTATCAGCTCAAATCCTCAGATAAAAAATACCAACCAAAAGAAGTCTTTATAAAAGAAATAATCAAATAATTATACCTGACCACCACCTCGCCGGTTTTTCTTTGCCCGCCAATCCCTTTTCCCCAACCGGCCACGCGCCGGTTTTTTGTGACCAAAATCCCACTACCTAACCGCAGTACTAGCCCCACAAAAAAATAAAAATCCTTTGATATCAAACAAATCCAAAGTCACGCCAAAAAAGTTTACCTTTGGGTATTGATAAAGAGATTACCCACGGGTATATTTACCCCATCGAGACGGAACACAGTCTCCCGCTCTTTAACAATGAGGTTCTCTTCTGAAGACAGAAGAGCCAAAGCGTAAGCAGGCTTTGGGATTGGGTGAATGCGCAGGCTGATGCGCACCCATGTTGAGGCAGCCAATGATGCCGTGAAAATCGGCACATACAACAAAGGCAACGTAGAAACAGCTGCGAACGTTGCAATCCGGAGTTCAGCACCGGACACCCAATCACCAAAGTCTGCTAAGGGGAATGATCATGAACGCACGACAGCGCTATAACGCTCGCCGCATGGCCGAGTTTAACGCACGAAAGGGAAGTGAAGCCGCAGCCGGTCGCAAGCTGGAAGAGGCCATCGGTGGCTGCTCTATCCGGGTTCTGAATGCCGTCGCGGTGCCTAAGCGTAAGCCGAAAGAAACCGGCTCTATCTGCATGCCTGACGTGGCAATTTATTACGCTGGGTATCGTAAACAATCTGATGTTAGTGCTAGGGGGTGATATGGATATTGGTGAGTGTGAAATCCATGCGTACAAGTCAGACATGGTTAATGCAATTCGTTGTTCTATCTCTTCGATGTTAGTCAATGGTCTTGGGACTGTTTCTGCGGCAGAGGTTGTTATGGAGTTTTTAGCTCCAATGTCTCAACTGGGAATTACTGACCAAGAAATTTATGACATGTTAAATGACGCGACCGGCTCATCCTCTGATGAAGATGATGTTATTGGTGAGTTGATGATTGAGTTTGGTGGTGAAGATTAACTGAAACAATAGCGCCTTGTACCACTTGGGGGTTCGCCCCCTTTTTTATAAAGGGCATACGGTGCCTTTCATAAAAAACAAACGGAGAAGCCCATGATGAATTATGCCATCGCGGGCGGAACCTTCATGGGTTCTGCTCAACGACCACATCTGTCCGACATTATCGAAAACGCAAAGAAAGCGATCAAAAAGCTGATCGACATCTTAAACCAACCAGGCAACCCCCTATGAACACTTACACGAAGCGATTGCTATCTGCATTAGGTCGCAAGGCGTTAGTAGAAAAAGATAACGTCCTGTGGAGTGTGATTATGGGAATGGCTAAGGCCAATGGAGGGGTACGGTGAATAACAGCGAAAAGATGCTAGATACCTACCTAAAAAATTACGCCAACGCGCTGGGAGAGGAAGACATTATCTCTCGCAACGCTGAATTTATCGCATCACGCATGCGCGCTACCGATTTTCTCGCGGTAATCAAATCATCTGATCTACTTAATGGGGATAAGGCAGCGCAGGATGCAGTAGCGCAGTCAGATTGGGCTGATGAGTATTTCAGTAACGTGATTTATGACATGGCCGTTCGAATTGCCCAAATGGAACGAGCCAACGAGGTGGACACCGCGATTAACGATCCGAATCCGTATAGCGAGGTGGCATGATGCAACCCGGCATATACCCGTTCATCTCCAACCACGATTACCACCACGGCGCCGGGATTAGCAAATCACAGCTCGACCTGATCGCCGAGTGCCCCGCCCTACTTCCTTGGCAAAAAAACGCCCCTGTCGATGAAGAAAAAACAGGGGCGCTAGACTTCGGCACCGCCTTTCACTGCCTGTGCCTTGAGCCGGAAGAATTCGATAAACGATATGCAGTGGCGCCTGTTGTGAATCGACGCACCGCCAAGGGAAAGGAGGAAGAGGCGGCGTTTATTGCAGAGTGCGCCTCTATGGGAATACAACCGCTGTCGGCAGAAGATGCGGCCAAGCTGCGAATGATGTACGACAGCGCAATGGCTCATCCTCTCGCGCGGTGGATGCTTGAGTCATCCGGACAGTGTGAATCCTCCATCTATTGGGAGGACGATGAAACCGGCGTTCTGTGCCGGTGCAGGCCAGACAAAATCATCACCGACTTCCATTGGCTGATCGACGTCAAGACGACGGCAGACATGGATAAATTTAGCCGCTCATTCTACGACTATCGCTACCACGTTCAGGACGCCTTCTACACCGATGGATACAAGAGACAGGTTTGCGAACAGCCTGTTTTTGCATTCCTCGTTGTCAGCACGTCGATCAACTGCGGCAGATACCCGGTGAACGTCTTCATCCTTGACCAGCAAGCCAAGGACGCCGGGCGAGCCGAATATCAGCGAAATCTACGCACCTATCGCGAATGCCTGGATTCAAACGAATGGCCTGGCATTAAAACCCTATCACTGCCCCGCTGGGCAAAGGAATTACGAAATGACCAATAACCAACAGCCTCCGATCGCAACGGCAGATTTGCAGAAGGCACAGTCGCAAACGCCAGCGATAAAGCCAGACCAGAAGCTGATCAACTTCATCAACCAGCCAAGCATGAAAGGTCAGATTGCTGCGGCGCTTCCCCGCCACATGGCTCCCGATCGCATGATCCGAATCATCACCACGGAGATTCGCAAAACCCCTGCACTTGCTACCTGCGACATGCAGAGCTTTATCGGTGCTGTGGTTCAGTGTTCACAGCTTGGCCTTGAGCCGGGCGGAGCATTGGGGCATGCCTACCTGCTCCCGTTTGGAAATGGCAAGGCTAAGTCCGGGCAGTCAAACGTCCAGCTTATCATCGGCTATCGCGGCATGATCGACCTGGCTCGCCGCTCCGGGCAAATCGTCAGTATTTCAGCCCGCACCGTTCGCGATGGCGATCAATTCCACTACGAATACGGCCTTGATGAAACGCTAAAGCACGTTCCAGGAGATAACGAGTCCTCCCCCATTACTCACGTATACGCAGTCGCCAAGCTGAAAGATGGCGGCGTGCAGTTCGAAGTAATGACGTTCAACCAGATCGAAAAGGTTCGCGGGCAAAGCAAGGCCGGAAACAATGGGCCATGGCAAACCCACTGGGAGGAAATGGCAAAGAAAACGGTCATTCGCCGCCTGTTCAAATACCTTCCCGTCAGCATCGAAATGCAAAAGGCCGTCATTCTCGACGAGAAAGCCGAAGCCAATATCGATCAAGAAAACGCCTCGGTAATTAGCGCCGAGTTCTCTGTGGTTGAAGAGTAACGATTAACGCATGGCGGCAATGGCCGCCTTTGGAGTGATGATGGGTGATTGTGGTGAAGATTACAGCGCTATTCGCGAGCGCAACAAAAAGAATAAAAATGATCGACTGCAACAGAACAAGGATTTAATTAATTCATCTGGAATTAAATATAAAGTTGATTCATCTGGCTCTATGCATTTTGAGACGCCGAACGGAAAAGTTATTTTTTATCCAACAACAAACAAGATTCAGCATAAACAAAGAATCATGTTTGGCGGTGCAAAGAAAGCAATTGATTACATCAATAAGCAATGGAGGGAGTGATGATGAGCCAGGTAGACAAACAGGCACTGCGTAAAGCGGCAATGAATGCAACTCATGGTCCGTGGGAAGAGGATGAATGCGGAAATGTGTTGATTGTGCGCGACGGCATAGCTACATCCTTGCTGACTAGTGTAGTTGGTTACGACACGTCAGGGCTAGAGGATATTCGTAATGCCGTGTTCATCGCCGCAGCTAACCCCGCCACCATGCTAGCGCTGCTGGATGAAAACGAGGCACTAGAGAAGCGCGTGGCAGAGCTGGCGGAGGAAATAGCAAATCTAAAAGCAAAAGCCTTGTATTGGGACGCAGACAACACCGAATCTTCTTATGAAGACCCCACAGACATTGCCAATGACCTAGATCTTAATCCGGGTGACCATTTCTATGTTCAGGTGGCATATCTCGACAAAGACAGGGAATACATTGTCAACGATGACAGGTCAGTGTCCTGTACTCAACTAGTTGATAACAGCGCTGCTGTAGCCCAAAAGCTGTTGGAGGCCAAAGCATGAAAGAGCGCCCGATTATTTTCAACGACGAGATGATTCGCGCCATCCTCGACGGTCGCAAGACCATGACCAGGCGGCCGATGAAAGGCGTAATACCAGACAATGGCCTTTGGTTGAAAAAGCCAACCAAAACACGGAGTGGGATAACCACTCACGTCATGGATGCGCCTAAACACGGATTGTGCCCGTTCGGTGCAGTAGGTGATCGCCTGTGGGTGCGCGAGGCATTTCAAGGCCCTTTATTCGACGAAGATCAGGTACAGGAATATTGGGAAGATAGCTCAAGATTTGAGAATCCAGAATTCTGCGAATACAGAGCAGACGGTAATCATGAGCCGGAATATTTCGACGCTGACGACAACCTGCGTCATGGGTGGAGACCATCTATCCACATGCCTCGCTGGGCATCACGTATCACGCTGGAGATAACCGACGTCCGCGTAGAGCGCCTACAGGACATCACAGAAGAGGATGCGCAAGCTGAGGGGGTAACACTCAGTAATCCGCAAATCATGTCGCACAAAGACGAATTCAGCCAACTATGGGGGGAGATCTATGGTGGTGATGGATGGCGTAGTAATCCCTGGGTGTGGGTAATCGCATTTCGGCGTGTTGAGCAGTAAGGAGATATTGATGTGTAAAAAATATAGATTAACCGACGCTCAAGTGTACACCTTACGCAGAATGCGCATTGGGACGCGGTTTTTCATGCAGCACGATGCCCGGCGCGGACAAGAAGAACGCGGTAACTCCAGAATTAACTGCCCTTCGCTTCCTGTTTTATTCAGGCTTGGATTGGTCGATTTTTGCAGTGATTGCTTAAAGCAGAAAGGGACGTGGTACAGAGTCAGATTAACGTCAGACGGCATAGCAGCTTCCGGCCTTGCCCAATTGAAAAAAGAACAGCGTCAAAGTGCTGGCGCAAGTAAGGGGGAGTGATGGCTACCAACGAAATTCTTATCGTTAACAAAATTGGTCGAGCTGACGGTGATTACGGATGCTACTGCCCTCACTGTGGCAAACCAATGTTCTTCAGAGAGGATGAACTGGAAGACATCCGCGGCTCCCAGTACCAGCATTCTAGAGTGATAAACCTCATAACTGGCGAACGGTGCGATGGCTGGCTGGAGGTGTCGTCCAGTGCTGGTTACTCGCGAATATTGTTCGATCAGGGGGTGTGAGATGGTTAAGCTGACCAAGAAAGAAAGAGCATGGATAGACGAACTTCAGGCTGTCCTAAATAGGTGTCCGTCGCCGAAGAAGATCGGCTTTTACACCACAGGCAACCGGTTTCTCATGCTGTACGACCTACGTCGTATTGATGATGTCACAGAAGTCCTAGACAACCAGGGGTCTTCGGATTGGTGTACGGCTGTTTGTGATGTCGGGGCCGATATTGAGGAGAGGATTACCTTTCCATCCCCTATTGAATCCACTGCTGGATAAGGACTAACCCATGACCACGATTACCAAAGAGCAGTTAATGGCTGACATTGCTCACGCAGAAGAAAAAGCAAAGTCGCTATGTGGGCCATGTGCTGATGATCACGTACGCCTAGCTCACTGGCTACGTATCGCGCTGGCGTCGATGGAGGCTGAGCCGGTGGCGTATTTAAACCGTTTTACCGGTCGTTCGTTTGAGTTAGGACAGATGCCTGGAGCAGATAAAGATCCAGACGTATACATTCCGCTCTATGCCGCCCCGCCAGTGCCTGCAACAGAGCACTCAATAAGCGAAAATTCTGTCCATGATTTGTTTTTGCGGGCAAAGGCGCTGATGTATCAATCAGGCGGTTCGCCTATCGAACACTCACTAAATCCTGTTGATGCATGGCTGTTTGAAGCTGAGCGACCAAGAAGCAGGCCGAACCTGTAAGCCCTGCTTACAAGTTGCCAGCAGCACAACAGCATGAGGTTAAGCGGTAGTGAAGCACATCATCCGAAACGCAAAATCAGACACAGAGAGAGCGGCCGCACAGGCCGCTTTGTCTAGGCATCAACAAACATTCGGAGACTATGGCGTACAGAAAAAGATATTCATCTATCGAGTTAAATTTGGTGGCGTAGTTATCCCGGTAGATATCGTTAATCGTCGTAGCTCATATGTGGCTACGGTTCGTAATGGTCATGTTGGATTGGGGAGGGTGTGATGATCACAATCATCGACGAGAATAACCTCGTTACCGAGGATGGGGTGGAGTTGGTGGCTGAGGTTATTGATGACAATTTTCTAATGTGTACCGATTGCTACTTTCAATATTGTGAAGGGTGTGACGACGCGCCATGCTCACCTCACCTTAGAACTGACGGCCGTGACGTAATCTTCGTGGAGAAAAACCCATGTTGACACGACTACAGGCGCTGCAAAACAAAGAGGTAGCCAGAGCGCTAGGCCACTTAACCTTCATGGGTATCAACTGCAAGCGAAACCACGGTGCAATCCGCTATACGGTAGATGGGGCTTGTATAGAGTGCCGCAAGATAAGCAACCGACACACCCAGGCGAGACTAAAGCAAAA
This sequence comes from Edwardsiella hoshinae NBRC 105699 = ATCC 33379, assembly GCF_000474215.1. Classification (GTDB taxonomy): domain Bacteria; phylum Pseudomonadota; class Gammaproteobacteria; order Enterobacterales; family Enterobacteriaceae; genus Edwardsiella; species Edwardsiella hoshinae. The sequence goes on from NZ_BAUC01000041.1 coordinate 40,802, forward strand.
ACGCAAGCAGATGGATAAGGGCGTAGTCGCTGGGCCATGCTTCGATGCTCCGGTCATGATCATGGGATTCCCTGGGAGGGTTTTGCATGAGTCCAGATGTTAATTATCCATATTTAACCAGAGAGGGAACATGAAACCTGATCACTACATCGCTCTCGCAAGGCTGCTTAAGGCAGCCTTTTTATTGCACTGTTTTCCATTTCTGTTAGCGCTTCTCTGGAGGTAATACCGTGGATAGTTACTCGTTAACACTAAAGGAAGCGTGCGAGTTCCTTGGCATCTCTCGTCCAACCGCAACGGCGTGGATCAAATCTGGCCGACTCATGGTGACCCGTAAGAACCCGGAAAAACGTCAATCACAGTATTTGACAACTCGACAGGCCTGTATTGCCGCTCTCAACTCACCGCTGCATACTGTAGCGGTGAGCGCGGCAGGTGACATAGAGGAGAAAACATGTCCATCTTCCGCAGAGGTAAGATCTGGTACGCCAGCATCAGCATACCAGGCAAGAAAAGAGTTAAAGAATCTCTTGGGACAACGGACAAGCGGCAAGCTCAGGAGCTGCACGACAAGCTGAAGTCTCAATTATGGAGGGTTGATCGGCTTGGTGAAATGCCTGACTTTACGTTCGAAGAGGCCGCGTTACGGTGGCTTGAGGAGAGGAGCGATAAAAAATCACTGGACACAGATAAGAGCCTGATTGGCTTCTGGCTCCAACATTTTGAGGGCGTCAACCTCAAAGATATTGATGAAGCTAAGATCTACAAAGCGGTCAACAAAATGACAAACCGTCGTCATTATGAGAACTGGAAGATTTCAGCCGCCTCCGCAGAAAAGAAAGGGGAGAAGCCATCCCCTTTCAAACCAAAGGCTGCGTCAGTTTCTACCAAAGCTGCGCACCTAACATTGCTGAAATCAATCATGCGCGCAGCAGAACGTGAATGGAAGTGGATTGATAAAGCCCCGCTGATTAAAGTGCCTCAGCCAAAAAACCGCCGGGTAAGATGGCTTGAACCCCATGAGGCTAAGCGCTTGATTGAAGAGTGCCATGAACCACTAAAATCCGTTGTCACGTTTGCTCTAGCTACAGGGCTTCGTCGATCAAACATCATCAACTTGGAGTGGCAACAAATTGACATGTCCAGGAAGGTTGCATGGATCAATCCAGAGGACAGCAAATCAGGGAGAGCTATTGGCGTAGCGCTAAATGAAACGGCGATTAGAGTCCTTCTTTCCCAAATGGGGCGCCACAACAAGTATGTTTTTGTGCACACCAATGCCGCGACAAGACCAGATGGGAGCAAGACGCCAAAGGTGAGGAAAATGCGCGTTGATGACAACTCGGCATGGAATAGCTCTCTAAAAAGAGCGGGGATCGATAACTTCCGCTTTCATGACCTACGACATACTTGGGCAAGTTGGTTGGTTCAATCAGGAGTTCCGTTATCAATTCTACAGGAGATGGGGGGATGGGAGTCTATCGAGATGGTGAGACGTTATGCGCATTTAGCGCCTAACCATTTAACCGAACATGCGTGCCAAATCGACTCAATCATGGGAGAAGATGTCCCAAATCTGTCCCAGGAAA
>NZ_BAUC01000040.1 GCF_000474215.1 Edwardsiella hoshinae NBRC 105699 = ATCC 33379
CCGCCTAACTCAGAAAAGATAGTACATTGTTCCATTTTGTTTCACCTCTCTCATCTGTTCCTACAGATCGCTTTCCAGTTCTGCTATTCCGGTCAGTGCCCGGAATTGAGGACTAGTTTAGCGAGACTGACCATTGCTGCTCCGATAAGCAGTATAAAAGGTCCAAATACGAGCATTACCATTTTTATCGTACCTATATTTGTTTTATGCTTGAAAAAATCAAGACCTGGTTTATGTACGCTAGCTAGTTGAAAAATAGCACTTTCTATACTTTCAGCGTTTACTCCTTTTCCTTTTAGCTCATCTCGAGCTTTTCTAAGCTGTCTAAGTGCCTCGATGCTGTTATTAAAAAACAGGGTGACTTTTTTCTTTTTGGAGTATTTGAGGGCATTATGTAATTTAAGCATAATTACCTCTCTTCGTTCTCCTAGTGGTGCATGGGTTAAGCTTTCGATGATGCACTCCAATTTTTTTTGAAATTCTTCATTAAAGAATTGTTTTGTATTGTTCATCATGTAATTAACCCTATTTAACTAGGGAGACTCCTAGATTTGGGCTTTCAATTAGCTAATCCGCCCACTTCTGGGGTGTAGCTTTCATTGATCTGTATCCTGACATAGATACCCGCCTCGTGACAGGCCTGTAGCCACTGTGCTACCTGGAGGGGATCGCCCGCGAGGCGGGTTAGGTGTCCGGCACGGCTCCACAGCTGCAGGCAGGTGCTGCCGTCAAGACGCACCACAAAATCGCCCCGACACGCCATGTGGCTGATGTTATTCAGCGTGACCGGCCGATCGTTAGTATGAGGGGACACCGTATCTGCCGCTCTGAGAGGAACTAAGGGAAGAACGAGCACCGCCGTAGCGCGCTGTTCGGCCTGGACGCGATCCTGTTCAGCCGTTAGCAACGGTAGGGCAACCGCCCGCCCGGCTTCTGTCAGTTCAACGGCCAGCTGTAGGTTGGGCGCCCGCAGGGTACGCAGCCAGCCCGCCGTTTCCATCCGTCGGCAGGAAGCGCGTAGGTTGGGGCCATACACCGGCGCGTCTCCGCCCCGCTCCAGCACCCGCTCAATATCCCGCGTGGCCACGGGGCCAGGACGTTTCTCATCGAGGGCGGCCAGCACAATCAGTACCCGCCGCTGCAATGGTGATGGTCGGCGTGCTGGCGTCATTGCTTATCACTCAGCTATATTTATTCCTAATCGTTTAGCAAGTTCTTCGCCTGATAAGAAAATCCTCATCCATTTTCCTGATGTGAAAAAAATAGTTGTTGCTGGTTTTCCTCCTTCTATACCAGAGGCATCTTCTGTGTGTGAAATCAACTCGCGCTGGAAAATATGTGTGCGGTTTTTATTGTCCGTCAGCGCAATTAGCCCATCTATAGAACAAGGTGTAATATTATTAATGCTTGTGTTGTTTTCTGTTTTGTTCAGCATATATTATCCTTAAAATCTCTTTAAGATAACAAGATAACAAGATAACAAGATAACAAGATGGCAAGATAACAAGATAACAAGATAACAAGCACATTATCTTTGTTTTGCTTCTGCTATTAATCGCGATATCTCTGTTTTTGATAGTGTTTTTAGTGCCTCTACCGCAGCCCTGACAACATCAGAACGATTCGCTCTACCTTTACCTGAAACCATCTCTGCCGTTATAAGGTCATCAATGTCTTTTAGGTTTTCTTCAAAAAAGGAAATGCTTACTGGTTTGGCTTTTCTCACAACCGATGGTTTATTTGATGACACTTTGGTATTATCAATACCAGCCGTACCACCGTTAATAAATGCTACCTCGTCACGAGGTGGAGTTTTTGCTCTATTTCTCACAGAATAACCTCTTTAACTAATGCTTCAATTTCTTGTTGTGCTTTATCATTTTGTGTTTCAAAAATTGTCATTGATTCAGCCCAGGCATCTCGATGTGCTTTTCGATCACATACTCGGGAATTTGCTAACTGCATTTCAGGGTAGTCCTTGAGAACTTCTGCTGCCTGATTGGCTTCATTAACAAACATGTTAGTGGGCGTCATGTTTAAAACGAGATATCCTCGAACATCCTCATTAAAATCTTTTGCTGCTGTAAAAACGGAGCATGTATGAGGTACAACATCTAGGTCCATCTGAGAAGGTCGTAACGGAGAAATGAATACATCTGCTGCCATCAATCCACTGCGCATTTCTGCACTATCACGACCAGCACAGTCTGCAATGACAAAATCATAAGATTTTTCGTGTTCCTTTAACATTGCTTTGATGTTGCCAGTCGCGCCTGTAACCGGAATATGAGGCAGATCTTCAGGACGATTGTTGTACCAGGTTAATACTGACTTTTGGTCATCTGCGTCGACAATTATCACGCGGTTGCCTAATGACATCAGATATGCGGCTATTGATACCGCCAGTGTACTTTTACCAACTCCACCTTTTTGACTCCCTAATACAATTATCATTATAGCCTCATATTAAGTTGTTAAATTAACAACTTAATATTGCCATTCGCAGATAGATTGTGCAATGTTTTTGTTATGATAACAACTTAATAATGTGTTAACTTTATGTTTTATAATGAAATTAAGATAACAAGATAGTAAGATAGTAAGATAGTAAGATAGTAAGATAGTAAGATAGTAAGATAGTAAGATAGTAAGATGGCAAGGTGGCGATCTGCCCGGCTTTTTGATTCTGACGCTGAGGATGTCGCGTTGCTCCTCATCCATACCGCGCAGTGCGCGGGGATATCCACTGCCCGTAGCCAGTCTGCCTCGACCGGACGGACACGGGGCGGGCGACTTTTCCGCTCCTGTCCGACGTTGTTCGATTTTACGCCGTCCACTCGCATTCTGATGAACGCCCTTCAAGCCGCTTTCGCGGCATAAGCTCGCCGACGCTGGGACTGTCGGCTCGTTATTCCACGGTCAGCTTGACCCGTTGCCGGTCGCGGCGTACAGGCTACGGGCAGCAGGGAACGGACGTCGTATCGACGTCCTCCTAGGTGCCCCCTGTAACCGCGAGGTATCCCTATGTTCCATTTTATCCTAGGTAATTGCGTTGATATTATGGCCGGTTTTCCTGCGGCCTCCGTCGATTTCATCTTGACTGACCCTCCTTATCTAGTAAGTTTTTGCGATCGTTCCAGGCGTATCATTGCCGGCGACAAAACCGATGAATGGCTGCAACCCGCCTGTTATGAGATGTATCGCGTACTGAAAAAAGACACGCTGATGGTGAGCTTCTACGGCTGGAACCGCGTTGATCGCTTTATGGCGGCATGGAAAGCGGCCGGATTTAGTGTCGTCGGGCATCTGGTATTTACCAAAACCTACACATCGAAAACCGCTTATGTCGGCTACCGCCATGAATGCGCCTATATTCTGGCGAAAGGCCGTCCATCACTACCCCAAAACCCACTGCCGGATGTGTTGGGCTGGAAATATTCAGGCAATCGTCACCATCCGACCGAAAAACCCGTTACCAGCCTGCAACCACTGATTGAGTCTTTCACACGTCCGAACGCCATTGTTCTCGACCCCTTTGCTGGCTCAGGCTCTACCTGCGTGGCGGCCCTCCAGTCAGGCCGCCGTTATATCGGTATCGAGCTGATGGAGCAGTACCACAAAGCCGGCATTGAGCGCTTGTCAGCCGTACAGCGAGCCATACAGCGCCGGGCCGCCAATGACGTCTTTTATCCAGAGGCGGCGTGAGACGCTGATCTGACCTTGGGCGGCAGTGCCGCATAACAGAATCAACGGAGAGAAAGTATGTTTGGAACTCGTGAAACCCTTTGCCGGCTGCTGAGTGAGCAATATCCCGCTGAAACCCCTCTGAACCTGATTGTCTGGTCCCCGGAGAATATCGAAGCGCTGATCGACGGAATGGATTATGCCCTTTCTAAACAAGCCATTAGGGAGGTACTGGAGCGCATTGATACCATATCAGAAGAGCAGCGGCTTGAATCTGGCGTGTCTTGCGAGGCGGTAATGGAGCTGATCGATCAGGTGAAACAGGCTGTTCCGGCGGTGATGGTACCGGCTGACTTGCTTGAAACCCTGCTGACGACAGCAGAACAGGCTCTACGGTGCAGAGAGTGGGCGGCTCGGGATAATAACCATCCAGTGCCAGAAAGTGTTACCCGTCGCTTGGCTGATGCGGCTAAAGTGCGCGCTTTACTGAAAAACTGAAATCCCCACGCCGCGCCGGCGGTGTGATCCAGCCCCCCGTAGTCAACTGCCGGGGGGCGATCCCCTGAATCCTTCCAATACTCGAAGGATGTCGCCAGCTCCGCTTTTTTGGCGGCCCCGTCCCTGTAGGACGTTGCCTGATGATTTTCCACTCTGCCGACCCGGTGCCGTCTGCGGGCTGTGCCGTGCATCCATCGTAGCCTGGCCACCGTGGATACAAGGGTTCGCTAACGCCGCTGCGGTCACCCGGTCCTTCCTTCACGTCTGCCGTGATCTTCCGGTCGTTCGTCCGTTCAGGTTTCACGGCCACACCCTCCAGCTCCCGTCTGCCGTGCGCGTCAGGCTGCGGCTTCCCTAGCACCCTTGTATCCCCGGCTTTTTCACCCGGCTGTTATGGATGCACGGCACCGCCCGGTGTCGCGTCATTTGTGATTGCGGAGGTTTATCATGCAGTATGCAGCCTATCGGCACACCCTGAACGTCGAAGAGTCCGACCGTTTGTCTTTCCTGCCGTATCTGTTCGGCGATGATTTCATGCTGGCTGAATTGCAGGTGTACGCACTGGCCAGAAAGCTGATACCGGAATATGAGGGGGGATTCTGGCACTTTATCCGCTTGCCTGACGGGGGCGGCTTCATGATGCCGGATTGCGGCAAGGTGCATATGATCAACGGCGAAAACTGGTTTGATCGTACCATTAGTGCCGAGGCGGCGGGTATCATCCTGACATCTCTTGCCATCAATCGCCGTTGCTGGACACAGCACGATTGCGGTAATACCGCGCTGACCGAGCTGTATATACAGCGGGATACCCAGCTTTGGAGCTATATCGAGTTCCATCCCGAATGTGACGCTATTTATGCTGCGCTCGATTAAGTTAGTGACTGCGGGGGGAGGCCATCTTCCTCTGTTTCGCCGTGCCACAAAAGACCGCGCGCCTGCGGCGCCGGAGGGTGCCGCGCTACGCGCCGCTCCCTTCCGTTCGCGTCCGTTTCCTGTGCTGGCAATGTGTCATTGTATCGGCGGTGATCTGGCTACGTCGGTTTCTTTGAATCGGGTTATGGCCACTATGGTGCTTGCTCCTGTCGGCTGAATTCCCTTTGTGGCGCCACTAACACCGGGCGACTTCCCTACGGGAACCGGGCTGTCATGCTACGCACAGAGCCAGCTACGCTGTCTCTGCCCGGCCCCTGCGGGGCAGCGGGTTTCCATCCCATGTCGCAACGTCAACACCTCGCTTGCTGCGACCTGTTCGGTCGCGCCGCTCTCACCAGTCCGGCGGTGAATCTGCCGGACTTCTTCGGGGCAACGCCGTTTCGCGTGCCGCGTCCCGTCGTTGCGGCGGGTTCCTGCTCGTTGACGCATCGGTGCCTCTCCCCCGTTTAAGCCCCTTTCGCCTGGGCTGAGACAATCACAGTCACTGTCCTCTGTCCAGGGTAAATGGCACGCGGTAAACCGCGCCCTGGACAGCGGCCATCGCCCGTGATCGTTTACGCCCATGCGGCGAAGGTTCTCAAACGGGTGATGGTAGTACCGGAGGGAACAACCAGCAGGCCCCCGCGAAACGTCAACACCGCGGCTCCCGTAACTCAACGGGTGATGTTCTTTAAAAACTCGGGAAAAAACAGCGAAACGCGATAAGCGTTAAGGAGGCAGACAACCCAGAGCGTAAACCGCAGACATGAAAAAAGCAGGGAAAACCCTGCTTAATCCACGCCGTGAAAGCCGCAGCAACGGTTTTTACGGCTCCATTAACTACAAGGAGTTAACTGTATGTCAGTAACCATTATTTCACCTTCTGCCGGGACTGTAAAGCCCCGCCGTCATCTGCGTATCAACCGCGCCGATATTTCCGCACCGGAGATCGACCCCGCCGTAAAGGCATTCGGGCGGCATATCGCAAAACGTATCCGCAAGGGGCGCGGGGTACACATCCCCGCGATGAATAACGCGGCCTTTGGGCAGCTGCTCCGCACCCTTGAACTGAAACGCGCATTTAACTGATGAGGTGAGCCGCCCCTCAAGGGGCGGCAACCGCAGGAAGGATAAAATCATGACAGTACGTGGCATCAACAAAGTCATCATCGTCGGCTATCTGGGACAAGATCCTGAAATCCGCTATATGCCCAATGGGGGCGCGGTCGCCAATCTCTCGCTGGCCACCTCGGATACGTGGCGCGACAAGCAGACCGGAGAGATGCGTGAAAAAACCGAGTGGCACCGCGTGGTGGTGTTCGGCAATCTCGCGGAGATTGCTGGGGAATATCTACAAAAAGGGGCGCAGATCTATATCGAGGGACAGTTGCGTACCCGTAGCTGGCAGGACGATAGCAATGTGACTCGCTATGTTACCGAGATCGTGGTGAGTCAGAGCGGCACCATGCAGATGCTGGGCGGTCGTCGTGACGGTGGCCAGTCACAAAGTACGGCTTCACAGCAGTCCACACAACAGCAAACCCCGGCGCAACCCGTTGATGCCCCGGCAAAGTCCACGAAAGCAAAGGGCGGTAAAAAAGGCCGTCAGAGCGCGGCAGTATCTCAGCAGGCGTCGCAGCCGTCACCACAGGATTACCAGCCGATGGATGATATTCCTTTCTGATCAACAAGTTGAATACACCCCGTGAGTTGTGGGGCTGGGTAAGTTAGCTGTAAGAGGTGCCGGACACGGAGGCTGTCCGGCAGACAATCATAAAACTGAGGAGTTTAATCATGTCAGTAACCGAGTCTAAAGCAAAATCCCCTACCAGAGCCAGCAAAAAAACAGTAAAACCTGCCGATGCTGCCGCCCTGAAAATCGCCCTTGAGGCGGCACAGATTGAAATGGTGCCGCTGTCGGCACTGGTCAAATCCCCGCTGAACGTCCGTACCATCCCGTATCCGGTGGAGAGTGTGCGTGAACTGGCCGACACCATCGCCGCCATCGGGCTGTTGCAAAATCTGGTGGTTCACGCGTTGCCCGATGGTCTGTTGGGCGTAGCCGCCGGAGGCCGTCGCCTGACCGCCCTGCAACTGTTGTGTGCTGAACAGCGTATTGATGCCGATTATCGGGTCGCGGTTAAGCGGGTCTCGGATGAACTGGCGGCAGTGGCCTCGGTCGCCGAGAACAGCCAGCGGGTGGCGATGCACCCCGCCGAGCAGATTATCGGGTTTCGTACCCTATCGGAGCAGGGGAAGACCCCGGAGCAGATTGGTGGCCAGCTGGGGTATAGCTCGCTACACGTCAAGCGCATGCTGAAACTGGCCAACCTTGCCCCGGAATTGATCGCCCTCTTAGCCGAAAACACGATCGACATGGAGCAGTGTCAGGCGTTGAGCCTAGAGAGTGATCCCGCGCGTCAATTGGCGATTTACCAGCAGGTGAAAGCTGAATACAGCCGTGCCCCGGCACACTTGTTAAAGCGGGCTATCATCGATACCGAAATCTCCATTGGCGATCCCCGTTTTGTGCTTATCGGGCGTGAGGCATATGAAGCGGCGGGCGGGGTGGTGCGCGAAGATCTGTTTAGCACCATCGAGGGGAGCGGCACGGCTGATCGGGGATTACTCGACCGTTTGGTCGATGAAAAGCTGGCGGCAACCGTACAGGCTATTCAACAGGATGAAGGGTGGGCATGGTCGCTGGCGCGCGAGATGCCGCTGAAAAACTATGGCGAGGATCGTGAGCGCTATCTGTTGCTACCCGTGCCAGAGGGGCAGTATAGCGCCGATGAACAGCAGCAACTGGATGAACTCTATGCCAAACAGGTGGCCACCGAAACGTATGAGGACGAGGCGGCCATTCAGGTGCTGATCGAGGATATCGAAAGTGCGGCCGCAATCCGGGCGTGGACGCCGGAGCAAAAAGCGGCCTCTGGTGTCGTTGTCAGTCTGATTGATGGCCAACTCTGTGTGCAGAGGGGAGTGCAGTTAAAAGAAGAGGGAGATAATGACGTTGATGCTGACCGTGATCTCGTCTCTCTTCCCCCTGCTCCAGATGTCGCCGAGGGGGTTAGCCTTCCGTTACTTACCAAAATGTCATCGGAGAGAACGCTGGCTGTTCAAGCAGCATTGATGAAGCAGCCTGAGCGCGCGGTTGCGGTATTGGCGTGGACACTGTGCCGTCGTGTTTTTGCCTTTACCGTGGGGAACACTGCAATTCAGGTTTCCTTGAGTTGTCACCATAGCCGTTTGACGGAGGACGCCCCCAGCGGAAAGGACGGTACCGCATTTGTGGCGCTGATGCAGGAGAAAGAACGTCTTGCCAGCCGTTTACCCCCACGGTGGGAGCGTGATGTTACGTCGTTCTTCTCGCTATCGGGCGAGGACGTACTCGCCTTACTGAGTTTTTGTACGGCCTGTAGTGTGGATGGTGTACAGACTCGTGAGTATGGCCATACCACGCGCAGCCTCCTTGATCCGCTGGAGTCGGCGATCGGTTTTCATCTACGCGACTGGTGGCAACCGACAAAGGATAACTTTTTCATGCATATGCCCAAGCCCTCGATCATCGCCCTGTTAAACGAGGCGGGACTGTTAGGGGCTGCCCGTGATGCGGAAAAAATGAAAAAGTCCGATGCGGCTGAGCACGCCGAACAGGCGCTGTCAGGGACTCGCTGGGTTCCCGGTTGGATGCACTCGCCGGAAAAGGCTGACACCGCCGTTGACGTTGATATCCACCCGGCTGATGCCGCCTGATCTGCTGCGCCGCCCCGGTAGCGGGGCGGCAATAAGGAGCACCTATGCGTAATATGATTACTCTCGATGTCCTGAAAACCATGATCCCGTCAGAGTGGGAAGATTACCGCGCCAGCGGCGAGGATTTTCGACGGGCGCTGACTCATGCGGTGATGCGTGACCTGAACGCGCCAGCACAGTGGAGCATGAGCGGTGAGTATCGCAGTGAGTTCGGCGGGTTCTTCCCGGTACAAGTCCGTTTCACCCCGACTCATGGCGCGTTTCATGTCGCGGTATGCAGCCCTGGGGAAGTTAGCCCTGTCTGGATGATGGTGTTTATCCCTGCCAGTGGCCGCCCTTTTGCCGTGGTTCGCACATTGCTGGCCTATAGCCCGGAGGTTATCAATCATACACTCGGCCTCATTGCGCGTCTCGATGCCGAGGGGTATTCCCACAATGCGATCATTGATTTGTTGGCGATGGAGGGCGAGCTATGATGGCGACGAGTCAGGCGCTTGTCCCGCTACAGGCTGATCGTCGGGCAGCAATGCAGGCCATTGCTGATGTTGAATCAAATCGGGTGCGAGGAAAATATCCGTATGCTCATGCATTTTTCCGCCATCTGCGGGGTGTTCGCCGCATCACGCTGCGCGAACTACGGTACTTTGCGCCGGTGCTGACGGAGCGTGAGTTACGCGGTCAGAAAGATCACTGGTTACAGGCTATCGATACGTTGATTGAGAGCCGGGGCGCGTGTTGCTGGTTACCGTTGCCAGTGGATGCCGGTCAGGCACTGTTCCCTGAAGTGATGTTTCGTCATCAGGAGCGCCAGCGCCGGCAGGATGACCTGCAGGACGAAAAATATACCCGCCAGCGTCGTAAGGCAGCCAGATTGCATGAGCGGGCGTTGCAGGCTTTGAGGGCTCAGGCGGAGATAGCACTGGCCTTTCATACGCCTGCGACGGTCAGTAGCTGGTTGTCGCGCTGGTCCGACAGTGGGGTGCCTGAGTATGAGCTGGAGAGTATGTTGATGCGTTGGTCTCGCCGCTTCCCCTCATTGTCAGCGTGGCGTAATTGGCCGGGTGAGCCGCTGTGGCGCGTGGTGGAGGAGATGGCTCAGACGGCAAAAACGGCACCACGTACTGTCCAAGGTATCGATCGCTGGATAGTGCCGAACAAACTGATATACGGTGAGGAAAGGCACGCCCCCAAATAAACGCGGCACCGTGGGTGCATAAGGTAAGGCGGCGCTAACGCGCCGCTTTTCCCTATTCGCGAGCTTTGTCTGACAATATTTATCTATTCTCGGGGCTGTATCATCTCTCCCAACTTGTGTTGATGACGCCCCCTCCGGGGCACCACAAGGGCAGCCCGCCCGCACGCGGTCGTGCTGTCGCCTGGCAACGACTAAGCCGGGCTATAGCCGCCCGACTAAGTCTTACGGAGCCACGCCAGCGTGTCTCCGCCCCTACGGGTGCCAACCGATGCTGGAAAACCTCACGCTTGCAGCGCCGTAAACGGCGCGCCGCTCTCACCCGGTCGGCGAAAAACTGCCGACCGTCTGAGGGCGCCACGTCGTTCCGACGTGGCGGGTGTGTTCATGCTGTGTGTGTCGGGTTGGCGTCATCACTCAGTGTGTTCTCGCGTGGGCGTGGCGTAGCACCGTCATTCAGTTCATTACAAGGGTGAAATGCACGCCTGCGGCGCCCTTGCAATGCCCTGCCTGCCGTTGCTCCTTCGCCCATTGCCGCGATGAACTCACTGAGAGATGACTGAAATAACCCTAAGGAGTAGCCCAGCATGAACACACAAAACTCCAACACCGCCGCTTCCGAATCTACTGAAAGATGCCAGGCAAATATGGTAAAAAAAAGATGTGGAGAGAAAAAAGATCTCTATCAGACAGTGACCGATAATATCATTGCAGCTTTAGAGCAAGGGGTAAAACCTTGGGTGTGTCCGTGGAGTAAGACGGGGATTTCTGGGATGCCTGTGAATCTTACAACTGGCGGGCAATATCACGGTATGAATATTATGTTGCTGTGGGAAAGTGCATTAAAACATGGATATGCTGATACCCGTTGGTTAACGTACAAGCAAGCTCAAGGTTTAGGTGGGCAGGTGCGTAAGGGGGAGCATGGCACAACTGTATTTTTTTACTCAATGATTGAACGGGAAAATCAAGATGGCGATCTTGAGCGTTTCTCTGTTCTGAAAACATTCACGGTATTTAATGTTGAGCAAGTGGACGGTTTAGCTATAGAGCCGATGGAGTTGCCGAAAGAGAATTTTAATTCTCGCGATGATGTTGAGCTTTTTTTCAAGGCTACAGGAGCAAAGATTCGTGAGTGTGGGACGGATGCATATTTTTGTCCATCAAGAGATGAAATCGTTTTGCCGTGTAGGCATCTTTTTAATGATGCTGCAAACTTTTATGCAACAGGTTTACATGAGCTGATTCATTGGTCAGGAGGAAAAAGTCGCTTAAATAGAGAAATGAAAGGTAGTTTTGGCTCGAAAGATTATGCCTATGAGGAGTTGGTCGCTGAGTTAGGGTCAGCGTTCTTGATGGCAGATCTTGGCGTGTCAGGAGAAGTACAACATGAAAATTATATCGCAGCCTGGTTGGCTGTGCTAGAAAATGACAAACGGTTTATCTTTAAAGCAGCAAGTGCAGCATCGAAAGCACACTTATATCTCAAAGATGTTGCGAAATAAAATTTCGCCCCGGATTGACGCCCATCAAACCAGGGGCGATGTTACTACTGTTTCAATGTTTAGAGTAATGGTGTTTTTATTTTGATGCAATGTTTTTTTCGCCCTGATAAGCATTCATACCATCGAGGTATGAATGCTTATTTCCCCCGCCCACCCGGATGCAAAATAAATTTGCATCCGCCCATCTGCCCCCAAAGGGGGCGCCCTAATGTTTCCAAACTTATCCACATCCCCACAGGTGCCATTGATTCGTTACCGAATCAATCCGCTTCTCGTTTGTTTTTCCCCTTGTTGGGGGAAAAACAGCACTGGCGTTGTTACCTATGGATATGTGGATAAGTTCAACATTCATTATTACCTGCAAGTATGGTGTGGAGTTATTTACCAACAAATATTTGTGATCATGACAGTGCTATGCTAAACGGTCAAAGTAAAGGGGAGGGTAATGTCAGGACACTTAGCATACCCACTGTAAACTAACTTTCATTGAAAGCCTCAGATGTTGTTCTGCATATCTATACCTATTGTTATCATTATTGGGTTTGGATAGGTGATGTCTTGCTGTTTTTTAGTGCTAGGTAATAGGCGTGTATTTCCTTGGCATAGTTATAGCGTCTCTGCGCTTGCTGAGGTGTTTGTTTAAATCCTGCGTTGTAGGCTCCCACTGCGTTCCAATTGATGCCCAGTTTTTTAAATGATTGTGCGAGGACATACGCACCTGTATAGATGTTGAGGCAGGGGTCATTATATAGTCGCTGCATAGTGATACCTAAGGGACGCAATGTGTCAGCGTGTTGTGAGTTAATCTGCATAAGCCCTACATCTATACTTTTATCTGGGCTGCGGCCAATCGCTTTGGGGTTGAACCTTGACTCTTTCCAAGCGATGGCACGCAATAAGTCAGGATCTATGCGGTAGTCACGCCCTGCCATATCAAAGCAGTCATTAGCTAGCGATGATGTAGATATCAGCGTAAAGAGAAGCAATAAGAAGCGAGTCTTCATGTAGGTTTTCTCAAATGAGTTAAGGGTTGAAATATAGTAAACCCTGCGAATTATCTACTCAACAAAATATATGCTCCTTGCTACCATTTTTACCACACCCCACGCAAAACTAAAGTTTTGCTGATTTGCTTGTAAATACAGTGTGTTATCTATAGAAAAAAGTGTGTGATTTATAAAGTGTAATAAAAAGCGATTCATTGATGAATTGTTTGCGATTCATTGGTAAATCCATGGCAATTCACTAATGAATCAAAGCAGGTGTGGTAAGGGTTTTCTGACGAATCGAATCTAGGTTCGATTCGCCTTGTGAATCGTCAAGTGAATTGCAATTTTGGAATAGTGAATCTAGAATCGATTCTAGGATTGAATCGCTGGTGAATCGTTGGTTTTTGTCGTGAGGAATATATCTTTGTATGGGTAGTGAAATAGGTGATCGCTATGGCAAAAATTCAGGCATATGTAAGTGATGAAGTCGTCAATAAAATCAATGCGATTGTAGAAAAGAGGCGATTGGAGGGGGCTAGAGAACGTGATGTGAGCTTTTCTAGTATATCCACTATGTTGCTAGAGTTAGGCTTGCGTGTATATGAGGCTCAAATGGAACGAAAGCAGTCCTCATTTAACCAAATGGAATTTAATAAGGTCTTATTGGAGAATGTCCTTAAAACGCAGTTTGGGATATGTAAAGTGATGGGGATGGAGTCATTGAGTCCTTACGTTCAAGGGAAGGAGAAGTTTGTCTATAGTAATATGAGGTCTGATATTCTTGAAGACGTGCGCCAGGTTATAGAAAAATTCTTTCCAAGTGAGCATAATGATGAGTGACTAAGTAGTACAAATGTCATGTATTGGTATTAGATTCAGATATAGAGATCGTGTTTATACATAAAAAAACTCAATCCCTAGCTGTTGCGGTTGTCCTTTCTGTGTTTTTCCTGTCTGGCTGTGGTGCGATGTCAACAGCCATTAAGAAACGTAATCTCGAAGTAAAGACACAGATGAGTCAGACTATCTGGTTAGATCCTGCTGCTATGGGGGATAAAACCGTATTCATCCAGGTTAAGAATACCTCTGATAAAGATTTAAGTGGATTACAGTCTTTGATTGCAAGAGATATGGAGGCAAAAGGATATCGGGTTACATCGTCTGCCAGCACAGCACATTACTGGATTCAGGCTAACGTGCTTAAAGCTGATAAAATGAACCTGCGTGATGCTCAGGGATATTTGAATCAGGGGTATGAAGGTGCGGTTACTGGTGCGGCATTAGGGGCAGGGATAACGGCATATAATTCAAACTCCGCTGGTGCTACTTTAGGTGTGGGGTTAGCTGCAGGGTTAATTGGGATGGCAGCGGACGCTATGGTTGAAGATGTTAATTACACTATGGTGACCGATGTTCAGATTGCGACCCGCACGAAAGATAAGGTTCGCACTGATGATGTTGCAGCTTTAAGACAGGGGACGTCGGGAGCCAAAGTTCAGACAAGTACATCGTTTGGCGATCAATATAAATATCAAACCCGTATTGTGTCGAGTGCCAATAAGGTTAACTTAAAATTTGATGAAGCGCGCCCTGTTTTAGAGGCGCAGTTAGCAAAATCTATTGCTGGGATCTTTTAACTTAGTTGGGGAGGCGACTCCCCTTTTTTTATTATTTTAGAATAATGATCTATTTATTTTAACATAAAACAATAATTATCTATTGTTATAAGATGACAACTAATAATTATTGTTTTATTATTTCAGTTAGAACAATTTATTGTTTGTTAAAATCTGAGAAGCGCTGGCATAGAAGGGGTAACGACCCTTCATGCCAGCTATCCATAGTAACCTTGCAGGAGGCGCTATGTGTGCGCAGAATCGTATTAAAACTGTGCCTAACAGTCAATTGAAATCACATCGTTCTGTTAGCGATATGATTAAATTGTCTCAATATCCTATCTGTGTGCGTGACCAACAGGGCAATTTTATTGCTCAAAATTCACATTTCAATAAAGAAATGCTTCATCATTCCGCAAATGTTACGCTATGGTTCTCCTGCCTTCCCACTAATTTAACGTCATCTCTTATGAAGAAAAAGATTGAAATGTTCTCTAATTTAAAAGGACTACATTTTTTTAGTGGCGCATTAATAGATGGTGTGCTATGGGAAATTTGTTTCCAGCCATTATGCTATAACGAGGATGTGTTTTCAGTATGGCATTTTTATAAAACATCTTTTGTAGAAAAGAGTTTGTCATTCCCATTTTATGGAATGGAGAAAAAAATCTATAAATTTCGTGATGAAAAAGGGCCTATCAGTTGGAATGTTTTTAGATTGA
This sequence comes from Edwardsiella hoshinae NBRC 105699 = ATCC 33379, assembly GCF_000474215.1. GTDB lineage: Bacteria > Pseudomonadota > Gammaproteobacteria > Enterobacterales > Enterobacteriaceae > Edwardsiella > Edwardsiella hoshinae. The sequence goes on from NZ_BAUC01000040.1 coordinate 14,881, forward strand.
GGGTGTCAGGGTTGAGTCATAGTGCGATTGCCAATCTTCTATCTATTTCTGTGGGATCGTCAAAAAATCATGTGACTGGTATTTATAAATATTTTAATACAACACGGAATGACGATTTAATTATTGCGGCATGTGCCAGTGGGCTATATGTGAGCATCGCTGAGTTTACGAGTCAAATAATAAAAATCAGCGTTAATAAAATGTTAATAAAATCGTGACTTTGCGTCTATTTACATTTGGTAAAAATAGTGGGAGGATAATTGTGCATTAATCATACTTATGGGGGAGGAATGGCCGGAGCTAAATATAGTCCTCTAGGGACTGGACCTGCGGTATTAATTCGCCTCAGTGATGCGGCTAATGAGTCATTGATCTCAGCGTGCTTACGCAGCAATCGGAGCAAGACAAACGAAGCTGTTTTGCGGTTGACTGATCACCTCAAACGGTTTCCTGATTTTTATAACGCAGATAGTGTGGAGGAGTATCAGGAAGAAGATAGTTAGCTCTATGTAGCCAATGTAGATTGCGTTGTCTCATACAACGTTTTGTATTTGATCAAATCTAAGGAAAAATTATGGATACTTCATTAAGTGTTCAAGGGGTTGCTACGTCTAAAAAGAAATCATCCCTCTTTTCTAAGAAGGGTATGATCAAAGCACTGAAGGTTGCCTTACCCGCGGCAGCGATTGCCACGTTGGTCCCGGATCTCGCTATCGCCAGCTCCAGCGGCGGCAAAGACCTCCTGGCTTCAGGCGATGCCACGGTTGGTAAAACCTTTGGTAGTGGCTCCAGCGTAGTTAAGTGGGTCATCCTGGCTGAGGTTATTGTCGGGGCACTCATGTATATGATGACCAAGAACATCAAATTCCTGGCCGGCTTCGCTATTTTGTCTGTTTTCATCAACATTGGGATGACAGTAGCAGGCTACTAATCGGGTGATCCCTTTATGTCGGAAAACGATTTAAGTCGATACCGTTTTCCGGAAACGCTGACTAACCAGAACCGTTGGTTCGGGCTGTACCTTGATGAGTTGATCCCTGCCGCAATCTGCCTGGGGTGGGGCTTTTGGACTAACAAGCAATTATTCGGCCTTATAGCCGCGGTTCTGGTTTTCTGGTGCGTGAAGAAAATCAAAAAAGGGCGGGGAAGCACTTGGTTACGTGATTTGATTTATTGGTATATGCCAACTTCTCTACTCAAGGGTATTTTTCACGATATTCCAGACTCCTGTTTCCGGCAATGGATTAAGTAGGTTACAGAGGAGTTAAAATGAAACACAGCGCCCGTTTGAGTACAGGCCGCGTACTAGCAATCGGCTTTATTGGTATGGTGGTTTTTTTACTCCTCTCTTTATCCGTGAATGTTATTCAAGGGATAAATAACTATCGATTGCAGAACGAGCAGAGAACCGTGGTGACGCCGATGCTGTTCTCAGCTCCCTTTGCTGTTTCACAAAATCAGGAGGATGCCTCCTACCTTCGGCAAATGGCGCTCTCTTTTATTGCATTGCGCCTGAACGTTACGCCAGAAACGGTTGATGCTTCTCATCAAGCTCTGTTGGCGTTTGTGAAACCAGCCTCTCAAAACGAACTGAAGATTCGGCTCGCGGAGGATGCCAAGCGGATTAAAGGCAACAACGTAAACTCTGCTTTTTATCAGACTAGTGTGAAGGTTTATCCGGCCGCAGGACGGGTCGATATCCGGGGGGAATTAAAAACCTGGATCGGTAACTCGCAGCCTTACAGCGAAATCAAACATTACGTCCTTATTCTTGAGCGTGAAGATGGTGCAACTTGGTTAACGCGTTTTGGTGAGGTGAACAATGAAAATAAATAAGCCGTTATTACTGGTTAGTGCGCTCCTGCTTGCCAGTTATAGCCAGGCTGGTATCCGGACTGCGACAGCACCGACGCTGGTGCCGTTGAGCAACGGTGGCCAGGCCAACATTGCTCTGAGTAACACCGATCCGAACCTGTTTACAGTGGCCGGCGATCGCATAACGGCGATCAATAGTCTAGAGGGTGAGTTGACGCGTCAGGAGCAGACGGCAAGCGGGGGAGTGGTAGTTGCCACGCTGAATAAGAAACCCTTTACCTTCATCATCGAGACGGAGCGCGGCTTAAATTTTTCGATACGCGCTGTTCCGCGCGCCGGAGAAGGGCGCACCATTCAGTTAGTCAGTGATTTGTTAGGTACCGGGGAGGCGGCGCGCGCCTGGGAGGAGTCTTCACCTTACGAGGCACTGTTGGTCGCGGTAAATAAAGGTGTGCACGAAGGGACTTTGCCAGCTGGTTGGAATGCTATTCCCGTGACTAACGAGACATTAGCAGCGCCAGCAGGCTTACAGACCGTTACAGATAAAGTCTGGATTGGTCATCACCTTAAAGTTGTGCGTTATACCGTCATAAATCAGGGTACTACTTCGAAAAATGTCAGCGAACGTGATTTCTGGCAGCCCGGTACTCGCGCCATCATGTTTGTAGGGCCTGCTCAGCAGATTATCGGCGGTGGTCGTATGCAAGTTTACGTCACCACCTCTGGGGAGGAGCGCTGATGAATATTAATGCTCTGATCAAGCGAAAACAGTACCTGTGGTTAGCCGTTGTTCTTCTGGTCGCGGGCATTGCTATCGGTGGCGGGTTATATCTGTCAGAACTTGATCTTCGTGGTCAGGGGGATGTGCAGGCAGAAGAAGCACAAGAACCCGCGCCGGATATGACAGGTGTGGTAGATACGGCATTTGATGACAAGGTCCAACAGCACGCGACGACAGAAATGCAGGTGACTGAGCAGGAAATGCGCAAAGAGTTTAAGCGTATTAGCCAGGAGATCGATCTGCTTAGTAAAGGGCGTGTTGAAGATCAGCGACGAATGGATCAGCTGGCGCAGGAGAATGCTCAGTTGAAAGAAAAGCTCGCACAATTTGGTGGCACTGCATCAAGCGAGCCGACACCGACTCCGCCGTCACCGGCACCGGGACCAGAGGGTGAACCCCAGCCAGCGATATTTCCTTCTCAAGGGAAAGATGCTGTACCACCTCCTACGGCATTTTACCCTGGTGTGGGAACACCGCCGGCACCACAGGTAACCTATCAGTCCATTCCGGTCCCCAATCAGTTAAACCGTAAGACGTTCACGTATGGGCACGGTGAGAAATCAGTACTGAAGCTGCCCTATATTCCCTCAGGGAGTTTTGCCAAAGGCATGCTGATCGAAGGGGCCGATGCCAATGCGTCTGTGACCGGTAATGAAGCCACGGTGCCCATGCAACTGCGGATCACCGGTCGTCTAGAAATGCCGAATAACAAAACATATGACCTGACGGGATGCTTTGTTGGTCTGGAGGCATACGGTGATGTATCGAGTGAACGCGCCATTGTGCGAACTCGCAAACTCAGCTGTATCAAAGGGAAAGATGTGATTGATCTCCCGATCGCTGGGCATGTCAATTTCCGAGGGAAAAATGGCATCAAGGGCGAGGTCGTGATGCGTAATGGCAAAATTCTCGGCTGGGCCTGGGGAGCTGGCTTTGTTGATGGTATCGGATCTGGAATTAATCGGGCTGCGCAGCCAGCTGTGGGGCTAGGCGCGACGGCCTCGATGAGTGGCGCCGATGTGTTGATGTCCGGCATTGGTGGCGGCTCGGCTAAGGCAGCGCAAACATTAAGCGACTACTACATCAAGCGGGCGGAGCAATATCATCCGGTTATCCCAATTGGCGCCGGTAATGAAATTACCGTCGTGTTTCAAGATGGTTTCCAGCTGAAGACGGTTGATGAACTGGAGGCTGAAAAGCAACAGCGTCAGTCTGCCGAGACGGAGGCGATGCCTCGGTCTGCGCCGTCAGTGGCAATGCCCTCTACGGATAATCTCAATGGTTTTAATACCGATGAGATGCTGAAGCAACTTAAAAATATCGACCCACATCAGTTTATGCCGGGAGGAAAATAATGATGCGTCCTCTACGTCAGCTTTCTTTTAAGGAAAAGACACAAATTGTTTTGCAGCGTATTTTAATGCAATGGTTCACTAACCCACGTGGTTTTACACTGCACCTTCTCCGTCGTTTTGTGATTGGGATAGCCGCCTATAATATTATGCTCTGGTTTTTATCGGGTGTGCTTCTGCTGTCTGCCCTGGTTTTTAATCCGGTGCAATTTCATCATGATTTTGCATCACTCGCCTTGACTCAATCTCAAGCTGACGCCACCTATGCGGTTTTAATGGAAGGCATGGGCTGGCGAGGGATCGTAATCGGACTGCTTTTTATGGCAGTGGTGAGTTGGATGCAAGAAATAACCTCTGAGGAAAAAGGGGTATGAGCAACGTTAATAAGCAAAAATCATTCTGCGCCCTAACGGGTCATACGCTTATTTTGGATAAAGCTGGGGCAGGGAAAACCGCCCACTGGTTTAATGATATTAATACATTGCGTCAAGCAATTGTTGATAACCCATTATTACCTGACTCTATTCTTAACAATGCGACGGGAAAAATTATTCTTCCTACGCCTAAGCATTAAAGGGGGTGACTATGCAGCGTCTTATCTTCACGGTATTAGGTAGCGCCCTGTTATTAAGCGGATGCGCTGGGACCAGCAGTGATTTTGAATGTAATGCCACCACATCGGATACCTGTATGACGATGCAACAGGCAAATGAAAAGGCCAAGTTGAGTGAGGAGGGGGAGGCCGCAAAGCCGGTTGCAGCCGCATTGCCTCGCCTGGCTGAGGGGGGTTTTGCACCCACAGTCGTGCCTTTGGCCGTGACGGCTGCATCGGTATCGCCGGTCCCCATTGCGCGTGCCACGATAGCCCCGTCAGCACCGCGTAATCCCTTTACTGGCACGGGTTCGACACCGGTTGAGCAGCGAATAATCTCCCCGGCCAATCGTCCAATTAGCCCGATGCAGACGGTGAAAACAGCACCGATGCCTGTGGCTCCCGTGGCGTCAGGCTATCCTCGACCATTACGTGTCGGCGAGCAGGTCGCACAATTATGGATAGCGCCCTATATCGATAAGCAGGATGTTTATCATCAACCCAGTCAGGTGTTGTTTGTTATTACTCCGTCACATTGGGGAAAACCCCGCATTCACTAATCGGGGTTGCTAAGGTCGTTGCGTGTTATTGGCTGTCTATCATTCTTTATTTTTTACGAGTGCCCTGGGCGTAAAAAAGGGATGGGCGGTAGCGTTCTTGCATGTATTAAAAACGGGAGCGTTAGCGAGTAGGCCTTTTGTTTTATGTTTTGTTTGTGCTTTATAAAGGAGTCTGTGTGAATAACCCTCTTGATGTTATCACTCATGCAGTTAACTCATTACTGACTGCCTTGAAACTGCCTGATGAATCCGCGCAGGCAAACCAGATTTTGGAGAATTTGTCATTTCCGCAGTTTAGCCGGATTCTTCCTTATAAAGATTATGACCCGGAAACCGGATTGTTTATTAATGACAGTACCATTGGCTTTATGCTTGAGGCGCAGCCACTTGTTGGTGCCAATGAACAGGTTGTTTTGGCATTGGAAAGCTTGCTACGCACCAAAATGCCACGAGGCACGCCTTTGTCGATCCACCTGATGTCCAGCAAGCAAGTCGGCGGTATGGTGGACTATGGATTACGCGAGTTTTCTTGGTCTGGGCCACAGGCCGACAAGTTCAACGCGATTACACGGGCTTACTACCTGCGCGCTGCCGAGCAGCATTTCTCTTTGCCAGAAGGGTTAAACCTACCGCTAACCTTGCGGAATTATCGGGTGTTTATCTCCTGCTGTGTACCCAGCAAGAAAAAAAGCAAAGCCAATATGATCGAGCTGGAGAATACGGTGAAGGTGATCCGTGCATCATTACAGGGGGCGCGTATCTATACCCAGTCTGTTGACGCACAGGCGTTTATCAACATTGTTGGGGAGATGATTAATCACAATCCTGGTCAGTTATACCCGAGTGCGCGGCCGCTTGACCCCTATATTGACCTGAACTATCAGTGCGTGGATGACAGTTTTGATCTACGGGTAAAAGCTGAAAATTTAACCATCGGGCTGCGAAATAACCGTAGCCAAAAAAACAGCATCGCCCGGGTGTTGAACTTTCAGTTAGAGCGTAACCCGGAGATGGCCTTTTTATGGAGTAGTGCCGATAACTATAGCAATTTGCTGAACCCGGAGTTGTCCATCTCCTGCCCGTTCATCCTGACGCTGACCCTGATGGTGGAAGATCAGGTGAAAGCCCATCAAGAAGCCAATCTGAAGTATTTAGACTGTGAGAAAAAGTCAAAAACCTCGTATGGGAAATTCTTTCCCGGCGTAGAAAAGCAGGCGAAGGAGTGGGGCGATCTGCGTCAGCGTTTGAGCAGTAACCAGTCTGCTATCGTCTCCTATTTCTTCAACCTGACAGCCTTTTGTGAGGATGATAATGAGAAGGCATTGGCCTATGAGCAAGATATCCTTAATAGCTACCGTAAAAATGGGATTGAACTGATCTCTCCGCGTTTTAATCAGCTGCGCAACTTCCTTACCGCCTTGCCCTTTAAGGCTGGAGAAGGGCTATTCAAATACTTACAGGATGCCGGCGTTGTTCATCGGGCTGAGTCTTTCAATGTCGCCAATCTGATGCCGGTAGTGGCCGATCGCCCGCTGGCGCCCTCTGGTCTATTGGCACCGACATATCGCAACCAATTAGCTTTTATCGATCTGTATTACGACAAGATGGATAACACCAATTTTAATATGGCGGTGTGTGGAACCTCGGGGGCCGGGAAGACGGGGTTGATTCAACCGTTGATCCGTAGCGTGTTGGATAGCGGCGGGTTTGCCTGGGTGTTTGACATGGGGGATGGCTATAAGTCCCTCTGTGAAAACATGGGCGGGGTTTACCTTGATGGCGATACCCTAAAATTTAATCCCTTTGCCAATATTCAGGATATCGATCTGTCTGCGGAGCGTATCCGTGACCAACTGTCAGTGATGGCCAGCCCAAACGGTAATCTGGATGAGGTGCATGAGGGGCTGCTATTACAGGCGGTAAAAGCAGCGTGGCTGAGCAAGCAGAATCGTGCCCGTATCGATGATGTTGTGGATTACCTGAAAGAGGCTCGAAACAGCGAGCAGCACCGGGATTCGCCGACCATTCGTAGTCGCCTGGATGAGATGATCATTCTGTTGGATCAGTACACGGTCGGGGGAACTTACGGGGAATACTTCAACTCTGATCAACCCTCGTTACATGATGATGCTCGCATGGTGGTATTGGAGCTAGGTGGTCTAGAAAGTCGTCCCTCATTGCTGATCGCTGTGATGTTCTCACTGATTATCTATATCGAGAACCGTATGTATCACTCACCACGTAGTCTGAAAAAACTGAACGTTATCGATGAAGGTTGGAAGCTACTGGACTTTAAAAATGAAAAGGTCGGTACCTTTATCGAGAAGGGTTACCGAACCGCTCGCCGGCACCGTGGGTCCTATATCACCATCACTCAAAATATCGTCGATTTTGATTCCCCCGAGGCGTCAAGCGCTGCCCGTGCCGCCTGGAGCAACTCCTCTTACAAAATCATCCTGAAGCAGAGCGCGAAGGCGTTTGCCAAATACAATCAGCTTTATCCAGACCAGTTCAACCGGTTTGAGAAAGACATGATCGGTAAGTTTGGCGCGGCTAAAGAGCAGTGGTTCAGCTCATTTATGTTGTCCGTAGAGGCGTATTCCTCTTGGCATCGGTTGTTTGTCGATCCACTCAGTCGAGCTATGTACTCTTCGAACGGTGAAGATTTTGAGTTTATCAAGCAAAAGCGCCAAGAAGGGGTTGGGATTCATGAGGCGGTGTATGAGTTGGCATGCCGAAATTTCCCACAGGAGATGGCCAGTCTGGAGGCTTGGGTCGAAGAGCACCAAAAGGAGGCAGTATGACATCACCAAAAATGTCACAGGGGAAACGCTGCTTGGGGTGGGGCGTGTTGTTTGCCAGTCTGCTATTGGTCAATGCGGCCATTTCCTGGGGTATTTGCCATTACAGTGCCCCACGTGCCGTTGCCTTTGATATGAAACAGACTGTAGACGCGTTTTTTGATAGTGCCAGTCAGAAGAAGCTCTCGGAGGCACAAACCCGTGCTCTTTCAGATCGGTTTAACTCGGCTTTAGAGCAGAGTTTACAAACCTATCAACAGCAACACCATGTTCTGATTTTGGTTGCGCCGGCGGTAGTCCAGGGCGCGCCAGATATTACCCGTGTTATCCAGCAAGATATCGCACGTCGTATGCGGGAGGCGTCCTGATATGTGCCGGCGTTGGGGGTGGCTAAGCATAGGATTAGCCGCACAGATTACCTGGGCGGCTGATCTGGGGACTTGGGGAGATCTGTACCCTGTTAGTGAGCCGGATATGCTGACGTTGATTACACAACGGCTTGAGCAGCTACAACAATCCGGCGCATGGGATAAAGAGATGCGGGCCTTTAAGGAGCGCGTGGTTAAGCATAGTCAGCGCCCGACGCCGGTTGAGGGGATCACAACAGCGACACACTATACCTCGCGCTATTTCGATCCGAGTGTGCAACTTGCGGAGGATATTCGGGATGACCAGGGGCAGATTTTCGCTAGGCGAGGGGAGGTGATTAATCCGTTGGAGACGGTGCCGTTTATGCAGACGCTTTACTTTATCGATGCAGATTCGCCAGCGCAGATCGCCTGGATGAAGCGGCAGAAACCTACCACGTTGTTATCCAAAATTATTCTGGTTAAAGGGAATATTCCTGACGCGTCGGCTGCGCTGGATAGCCGGATTTATTTCGATCAGAACGGCGCACTATGTCAACGCCTGGGGATCTCGTCGGTGCCAGCCCGTGTAACGCCTACACCGAGTGGATTACGTCTGCACATTGAGACTTTTCCTCCTGAGGAGAGTAACCAATGAACATGATTACCCGGATAGCCTGGAGCGGATGGTTGGCGATCGTGTTGGCGGCACTTCCTGTTAGGGCAGTCCAGGCAGATGCTAGCTGTGAAGGTCATTTTGTAAATCCGATCACCGATGTGTGCTGGAAGTGCATTTTCCCCCTATCGATTGGCAGTATTAAGGTCGGTGGCGGGGCGGCCCCCGATACGGCTAATCCTAGCTCACCACTTCAACTGTGCCCGGCACCGCCGCCCATTTTTGTCCGGCCTGGATTGGCTATCGGTTATTGGGAACCGATGGCGTTAACGGATGTGACGCGATCGCCTGGCTGCATGGTGAACCTGGGTGGATTTAGTATCAACCTCGGTAAGACAGGGACTGGTACGGCAGGGCAAAGTGATAAAGATGTCGCTGGCGGGTTTTACCACGTGCATTGGTACAAGTACCCATTGACCTATTGGTTGAACATTATCACTTCTGTGGGATGCCTGGAGGGCGGGGATCTCGATATTGCCTACCTGAGCGAGATTGATCCGACCTGGGTGGACAGCAGTCTCACTACCATCCTGAACCCGGAAGCGGTGATTTTTGCCAACCCACTGGCGCAAGGTGCGTGTGCGGCCGACGCGTTGGCCAGTGCATTTCATCTTCCCCTCGATCCACTGTTTTGGTGCGCAGGCGCCCAAGGCTCGATGTATCCCTTTAATGGTTGGGTCAGTAATGAATTTAGCCCGTTGCAATCCTCGGTACTGGTCAGTGAACGAATGGCATTCAAGTTACACAGGCAAGGACAAATTATGGAGAGTGTGGGGAAGGATCGAGCCGTTTGCTACCAGTATCCGTCCCCCATTATTCCGAAAGAGCGTTGGCGCTATCAGATGGTCAACATGCACCCCGATAGCGCTCGATGTCATCCTATGGGGCGCAGCGTCATGCGGTGGGAGGCCGGGCACAACGCCCCGAACAGCAAGAAGAATTTCGGCTACCTGATGTGGCGTAAACGTAACTGTGTGTTCTTGTAACCCGATGATATTAATAAATAAAGGAGATGTTTAAGATGAATGATATTAAGAGAAATGTCGATATTAATGTTGATTTGGAAACAGGAGAAATACCTCAATTGAATAGCAAGAATAAAGGTAAAGCCGTACGAGATATCCACTGCTCAAAGAAAATAATTTCAAGCAATCATGAAATGAGTGACTGGCAGGATTTGGCTGCCAGTCTTGAACGTCGAGCTGATGAGTAATATTAATCGACGATTTTTGTCGTTGCAATTATAGCATCAACCATTTCTTTGCATAAATTATTGAGTGTGGGATTATCATGATTATCTGTAACTTGATTATTGCTCATTATAACTCCTTGTTGATATCAGATTATGTCTGCGCTAATCAGACGATATGACGTTATCACAACGCGGCCGGGCGCGTAATCCCGGCATCTTGGGGAGTGTTCATGAAGCATTCACTTTGTGTTCGCATCCTAAATTAGGAGCCAGTACATGACTCGTAATGTTCTGAATTCTCTGCTGCAGGACGTGCATCAAATCAGCCAATCTATTGCCGCCGATACTCTGCAACAGTCGGAGTCGGTCAGACAGGTCCGTGAAGTACTCGATGCCCAGCAGGCCAGTGCGTCATTATTTCTCGGTCGTGAGGTTACAATGAAATTTATCGCAATAATTATGATGGGGCTGTGCTTGCCCGTATTCGCTTCGCCTAATGCCAACAATCAGTTAAATACCCGTCAGATGGAAAGGCGCCTGCAGCAACAAATGTCGTCTGATAGGGAATGGCTTAAGCAGCAGGAAAACATCAGCGAGCAGCTGAGAAATAAACCGCAGCCGGAAATGGAAAACTGGCTGAAGCAACAGATGCAAAATAACCCGCTGAATGCCCAAGACCGCAGCTTTATTCATAAACTGGCCCAGCAACAGCAGCAGGCACAACAGAGGAAGCCCACCACCGGCGCCATTTACTTTGTCTCATTTTCTATTCCTGAAGAAGGTTTGCAGCGGATGCTAAATGAAACCCGACGCTATGGGATACCGGCGACGCTGCGGGGATTGGTCAATAACGACATGAAGCAAACCGTAGACGCCGTGTTACATCTGGTGCAAAACGGCGCAACGGAGGGCGTTCAAATAGACCCCACACTCTACAGCCAGTACGGCATCAACAGCGTACCGGCGCTGGTCGTGCATTGCGAGCAGGGCTTTGATGTGATCCGGGGCAATCTGCGGCTGGATTTAGCGCTGCAGAAAGTGGTGGAGCAAGGGACCTGTGCTGGCGAGGCGCAGCAGATTTTGCAGCAGGGGGCGCAGCATGGTTAAGAGGAAAGCGTGGCGATGCCAGCTCATTGCGTTGCTCTTAATGTGCTCGGCGGTGACGGTATGGGCTGATGGCCAAACCGATTACCGCGCGGGAGCAGACTTTGCTAAACAGGTGCAGGGACAAGGGGAGCGGACATTGAAGAATTTCAATCCCACCACAGCGATCCCCAATTACACGGCGACACCGCCTCAGCGAGACTATTATGGCGGTGTGACGGCCTCGGATGATAGTGCGTTAAAAAATCAGGGATCACAGCACTGGAGTAAAAGTGAGGTTGGCACGGCGGTGAATGATTCGGTGCTCAACAATCCTAAAGAGCCTATCTCACCGGATGCCCCCTTTATCAAGGCAGCCCAGGATGTGGAAAAGCGGGCAGACAGTATTGTGGGCAAGAATAAGATGACCTGTGAAGCTAAGGCTGTCACGCGCAGCGAGTTTATCAACTACACCTGTGAGCGTGATGTCCAGGTTGATCAATATTGCACCCGGACGGCCTCGATTGTGGGAGATTGGGTCGATTCAACGGTTGAGCAGGATATTATCATCGACTCCAGGAAATTGACCTTTACCGAGGGTCACTATCGGGCTGAGGTGCGCTTTACCGTCCCTGCCGGGATGAGCGGCGAAATCATGTGGGCAAAGATGGCCCATAATCAGATAGGTTTTACGACGGATATGACACTTAACGTATTGGGGACCTGGGTCTCACTGAACTCGGGAACACGTATGTTTTATCCTAAAGGTAGAATTTCGCCTGGGCAAAAAATCACGATGTTTACTTCCCATGTTGGTATGCCCTGGATGACGGTTGGTTTTTATAATCGACATAGCGGATATTTTGTTATCACCTTGCATGTTAAAACAGGAACAAGGGAATTTAAACCGCGTATTGTCTGGACAGAAAATTGCCCCTTTGATAAGCGAGAGGGAAAACCGCTAAAACAGGAATGTATTTCCCCCGGCGGGACGCGCAGCATTCAGCGTGAAGGTAAAACCTATTCACTTCATAGTGATTGTTGGCAATATAAAGACACCTATATGACGCAACCGGCCAGTAATGGCACCTGTGATGCGTATATGAAAAATCCGTCCTGTACACTGGCGACGAGAAAATGTGCCTTTAACTCTGAAGAAGGGATCTGTTTGCATGAGAATGCCACGTTTTCCTGTGAAACTCGTACTACCGGGAAAATGATGATTTGTGGTGGGGATGTCTTTTGTCTCGACGGTAGTTGTGACAAAACGCAGAAGGGGACAAAAGGAAATGACTTTGTTCAGGCCGTCTCCGAGCTGGCTGCGGTGGCGGCAGCTGGTAAGGATATCGCTGCGATGAATGGCATTGATGTGCGAGCCTTTACTGGCCAGCCCAAGTTTTGCAAGAAGTTTGCCGTAGGCTTTAGCAATTGCTGCACTGACTCGGGATGGGGACAGGATCTAGGGTTGGCGCGTTGTAGCAGTGAGGAGAAGGCGCTCGCTAAAGCGAAAGCAAAAAAACTGACGGTCAGCGTCGGGGAGTTTTGCTCAAAGAAAGTGCTGGGTGTCTGTGTTGAGAAGAAAAGGAGTTACTGTCAATTTGACAGTATTTTAGCGCAAATTGTGCAACAACAGGGACGTCAGTGGCAGTTAGGGGTCGGCTTTGGCGATGCTAGCAGTCCAGATTGCCGAGGAATTACAGTAGAAGAGCTCCAGCGTATTAATTTTGATCGTTTGGATTTTTCTAATTTTTCAGAAGATCTCATGAAAAACCAGGCAATACCGAATCATGATGCATTATTAAATCGGGTTCGTGATCAGATTGCCGACAAGATGAAGCGCGTCGCAAAATAAACGATTATTTGTTTTCTAATGGAGTGCGCCATGCGTGTTCTGACGCTTATAACCTGCCTGTTATTCATTGTTCCTGTTATTTCTGTTGCACAGGATGCTGGATGGCAATGGTATAACGAGCCCAAAAAGCAGCGAGATGAAGAACAGCCAAAAACGAAACCTGCACCACAGTCTGCTCAAGCGTTAACGATTATGGAAAAATTAGAACGATTGCAGGCTGGAACTAAGCAGGCTTTATATAACGCTATCCTTTATCCGAGCGTGCCTAACTTTGTCCGCTATTTCCAAATGCAAAATTATTGGACACAGCAAGCGGGGCTATTCTCCATGAGCGCTAAAAAAGCCATGCTTGAGCATCCCGAACTGGATTACAACTTAAAATATAGTCATTACAATGGAACGGTAAAAAATCAGTTAGCAGCTGATTATGCACAACAACGTGAAGCGATCGAGAAGCTTAGCCAACATTATGGCGTGATGGTGTTTTATCGCGGGAAAGAGCCGATTGATGGCCAATTGGCTCAGGTTATTAAAAATTTCCGTGAAACTTACCATCTCAGTGTTATTCCCGTGACTGTCGATGGCGTCGTCAACCCGTTATTATCCGATACCCGCCAAGATCAAGGGCAGGCCGCCCGTCTGGGGGTGCATTATTTCCCTGCCATGATGTTGGTCGATCCACGTGCTGGCACCGTGAAACCGCTCTCTTATGGCTTTATTAGCCAGGACGATTTAGCCAAGCAGTTCTTGCATGTCTCTACCGATTTTAAACCCAATTTCTAAGGTGACCTGTATGCGTAAACTCCGTTTCCCTGACATTGATATTACCGGGATGTGGGTTGCCGCCTTGGGCGGCTGGTTTCACATTGTTGCCCGCTTGGTGCGTAAACAACCGATGATGGCCATTCAGTTAGCTGAGTTGATTGCTGTAGTGATGGTAATTATCGGGGGTTACAAGATCTTGAATAAATGGCTGGCAGATATTGAGCATGAGGAGCGTCAGCATGATGAAAACGGTGATGCGTAGTCTTGTCGTGACACTGCTGATGGTCGGCGCCGCCCAGGCGTCGGTGCGCGATGATGTGGCGGCACTTTATAACCCGAAGGGATTGGCGACGGCCGATAAAGCCGTACCCGCAGATTCCGCGCCTTCTCGACCGGCTGTGCGCTGGTACACCTTGAGTAATGGTCAGCGTGTCGATTTAAGCCAGTGGAAGGTGGTGCTATTCATGCAGGGGCACTGCCCGTACTGCCAGCGTTTTGATCCGCTGTTGAAGTCCCTCAGTGAAGAGATTGGATTCTCGGTTTTTCCCTACACCATTGATGGGCAGGGGGATGAAGCCTATCCCAATGCCTTACCGGCGCCTGTGGAGGTGATGCAGGCCTTTTTCCCGGCGCCGATGCCGATCGCCACCCCGACGACATTCCTGGTGAACGTGAATACGTTGGCGACCTGGCCGTTGTTACAGGGAGCTACCGATAGTCAGGCGTTTTTAACCCGGCTTGATACGGTGTTTCAGGAAACCGTGATGGAGAGTAACAATGCGCAAAATAAACAATCAAAAAATATTAAATAAAATTGAGAAGATTAAACTATTACGGAAACGTAATGCTATTTTTCAAGAAGTATTTTCAAATCTGGCTCTTGTTTTTTGGATTGTGGGCTTTTTGAGCTATCAGATTAGTCACGAGATTTTTGATGTTGCATTTTCGATTAATAAGTTAGACCTCGATGGGCAAATGGTGAAAGCAATATGGAATGTTGCGATGTATATCGTACCAGGGGGTTTATTGCTGTTTGCAATAGCGTTTACGGTAGTGTGGATCGTGTATTGCATTATAGCATTAAGTTTTTGGATTGACCTGAGGCGGATGTCTCAGGAATTGTATGGGAATATTGAAGGAAATACCCATGATTAACCGAATGAAAGTAATTTTGGGTAAAGTGAAAAGTATGCGTTTTCGTGAATGTACTTTCGGCTTTATGATCTCTTCGTGGATTTGCTTTTTTATTGGAACTGGCAGTGTTTACTTCACCATTGAGATGTCGCGCAGTGCAGGGGTGGTTGATTTCAAGGTGAACGGAGTAGAGATGATCTACGATGTTCTGATGAAATATATTCCTATTATATTACTGTTACTCAGTCTGGCATTTACTCTTATTTGGTTATTGGAGCTTGTGGTGCGTTTTAGGTTTGCCATTGATGCTTACCTTTCTCCTCAAAAAAACGCCTTATCTACTGATAAGGAGGACGTCGAACATGAACATGGCTACCCATACCAACATGATTTTAATGCTGGATGGGACGCGCAATTAAGGCTTTTAATAGACAAAGGCGAATTTGTTAATATTGATAAATATACGGTGTCATTAAAATATGGTGATGTTATCTATTCGGTATGGATTGGCAATAAATTTTATGCCTATGGGCATCTTTGGGAAAAGACGATTGGTGAAAAGAAAACTCGGATACCAGAGTGTATGTATTTTTGCCCTGCCGAATCAACGATAAAAAAACTCTGCCAGTATGTCGATGCTATCTATGCGGTGCTTTATCAAAAATATTATGGGGATGGTCCCAGTGATAAAGGGAATGTTGTGATGCTTCCTGTATTACATCGGCAGCATGGTGATAAACATGAGGGGGATGATAATGCATAAGGTGGCTTTTTTGTGCAGTGCATTATTGGCTCTGTCCTGTACGGCGATAGCGGATGTGAATAATGATATGAACAACTTCTTCAATCGCCTCGGTTTTGCATCGAATACCAGCCAACCTCAGGTGTGGCAGGGGCAAGCTGCGGGTTATGCGTCTGGAGGGTCACTGTATGCACGCACGCAAGTAAAGCAGATACAGCTGATTTCGATGACCCTGCCTGATATTAATGCCGGCTGCGGAGGGATTGACGCCTATTTAGGGGCATTCAGTTTCATTAACGGCGAACAGCTGCAGCGTTTTGCCAAACAGATTATGTCCAATGCGGCGGGCTACTTTTTTGACTTGGCGTTGCAGACTACAGTGCCGGAGATTAAACAGGCTAAAGACTTTTTGCAGAAGATGGCCAGTGACATTAACAGCATGAACCTCAGTTCGTGCCAGGCGGCACAAGGCATCGTTGGTGGGTTATTTCCCCGGACTCAGGTCTCCCAGCAGAAGGTTTGTCAGGATATAGCCGGGGAGAGCAATATCTTTGCGGATTGGGCGGCATCTCGCCAAGGATGTACGGTTGGGGGGAGGTTGGATAGTGTACGCGACAGGGCTGCCGACAAGGATAAGGAGCGTATCACAAAGAACTTGAACTTGATCTGGCATGCCCTATCCAAAAACCGCATGTTCGATGGTAACAAAGAACTAAAAGAGTTCATCATGACGCTGACCGGCTCCCTGGTGTTTGGTCCTAAGGGGGAAATCACCCCGCTACCTGCCAGAACGACCGATCGGGATTTGGTTAAAGCGATGATGGAGGGTGGGACCGCACAGATCTACCACTGTAATGATGCGGATAAGTGCCTGAAAGTTGTGCCCAATACTAATGTAACGATTAGTCGGGATAGAGCGTTTAAAGCACAGATTCGCAATCTGTTGACAAGCATTCAAAACAAGGCTGTTACCGATACAGCATTAACACCACAAGAAAAAGGGTTTATTTCAAGTACTACGATCCCTGTTTTCAAATATCTAGTCGATCCTCAAATGTTGGGGGTATCGAATAGCCTGTTGTATCAACTGACCGACTATATCGGCTATGACATTTTATTGCAGTATATCCAGGAGTTAATCCAGCAGGCACGTGCATCGTTGGCGGTAAGCAATTATGACGAGGCGGCTATGGATAAAGTGATTGAGAATCTTAATCAGGCGACGCAGCAACTCGCCGCATTTCAGGCTCGGGTTCAGGTTCAACAGGATGCGTTATTAGTGATAGATCGCCAGATGAGTTATATGCGTCAGCAGGTTTCGGCGCGAATGATGACGCGCTATCAGAATAATTACCACTTTAGCGGGGTACAGTGATGTTAGAGATCTACACGATTGCCGGCGGTGAGTGGCTGCGTGGTACCTTTAATGCCATTGCGGCCTTCATGGGAACCGATACTTGGAAAACGCTTGAACGCATGGCTATTCTCTTTTCAGCCTTGGCGGTGGCATTGATTTGGATTCGGCGCCATAACGTAATGGATATGCTGGGATGGGCAGTCTCAATCACCGTAATCGGGATGATGGTAGGAATGCGCTCCCCCATTCAAATTATCGATAGTAGTGATATGGCTCGTGTCTATCAAGTCGATAATGTTCCGGTTGGTCTGGCATTGCCAGCCTCACTGACAACACGGATAGGTCACGCGTTAGTGCAAGGTTATGAGACTGTCTTCTCTCAACCGGATAGTGTGACATACAGTAAAACCGGGATGTTGTTTGGTGCCAATCTGGTTGCACATAGCACCGATTTTTTATCTCGTAATCCTGAGCTGATAAACCTATTTACGGATTACGTGCAAAATTGTGTGATGGGGGACATCTTTCTAAATCATAAGTATACCTTTGAAGACTTAATGAATTCATCCGACCCCTATACTTTGATATTCTCTCGTCCAAGTCCGTTACGTGGTGTCTTCGATAAAAATAATAATTTTCGAACTTGTCAGGAGGCGGCTGTTGATCTGAAACGAATGCTGGCATTAGATACGCAGAATGGCGGAAAAACATGGCGTTATTACGTCCGGCAACTATTTGGTGGTCGCCCTAATCCCGACTTGCTATTTAGTCAGTTGATTGGTGATAGTTATAATTATTTTTACGGCTCATCTAAAAATGCCTCTCAGATACTTCGCCAGAATGTAACATTAAATGCTTTACGTGGAGGTGTTCTGAGTTATGCCGCACGCAATGGTGACACATCTAGCTTAATTAATATTGCCACTACATCCTCACTCGAAAAGCAACGATTGGCTCATGCCTCAGTAGGTCAGGTTGCATTACGCTCATTGCCGATGATGCAGGTGATTATCATGGGAATACTGATTGGTTTATTCCCAATAATGATGGTTGCCGGCATGTTTAATATGGTAACATTGACGGTGCTCAAAGGTTATCTATTTGCCTTTATGTGGTTGCAGACATGGCCATTATTATATGCCATACTTAATAGTGCGATGACCTATTATGCAAAACAGAATGGCGTGCCGGTTGTATTATCTGAGCTGTCACGGGTACAGGTGAAATATTCTGATATCGCCACCACTGCTGGATATATCTCAATGATGATCCCGTTCCTTTCTTGGAAGATGGTGATGGGTTTGGGGCAGGTATTTTCGAGCATCAGTTCATCCCTGGGGTCCGCTTCGCTCAGTTCAACTACCGCAGCATCATCCAGTGCCGTTGATGGTAATTATACCTTTGCCAATATGCAGACTGACAACGTTAACGGCTATAGCTGGAATACCAATAGCACGACCTCGTTTGGACAATTGACAAGTCAGACGGGATCGGGGGGAACGGCGACACAAACGCGGGATGGCAATATGGTTTATGACAGCAGTGGTGCCATGTCAAAACTACCCGTTGATATAAATGTCACGCGGCAGATTGCCAGTGCTCAGCAGCAAATGGCGCGTGAGTCTGCGGTGCAGGCAGAGAGTGCATTACAAGGTTATACCAATAGTGTAAGCAGCGCCTGGAATAGCTTGAAGCAGTTTGGCTCCAATATGGGAAGTAGCAGCAGTTATGTCAGTGGCGCAGATAATTCCCAAAATACCCAAGAGTCAATGATGCGTGGCCAGATGTGGAATGCGGTGCAGAGCTATGCCAAGGCTAACCATATCAGTAATGAGCAGGCGTTTAATACCTTGATGGATAAATCCTCAAGGTTAAATAAAACTCTTGAGGGTTATGCCGGTGGTAAATGGGACTCTGGTGACATGTTACCCTCCAAGTTTGGTAAATGGGCAACTGGCATGAGTGCGTATGCTGGCGGGAGAGGTTCTGTTGGGAACACCTGGAGTGATGGTGAAACTGACAGTATTACTGATGGACATCGTCAAACCAATGATATGCGGCATGATAGCAATGCTCAGGCTGCCCGCGATTTTAAAGAGAGCCTGGATTATCTCAGCAGTCACCGTACCAGTCAGTCAGGGAGCCATACTGAGAATAATGCAACCTCACGCGTGGATCAGTTGTCTGCTTCGCTGAGTTCAGCCAAGAACAGTTACGACCAGTATACGGCCAGCAATACTCGCAGCCATGAGTATGCGGAAATGGCTTCTCGGACTGAAAGCATGAGTGGGCAGATGAGTGAAAACTTGACGCAACAGTTTGTGAACTTTGTGCAGCAACGTGCACCAGAAAATGCGGAGGCTATCCTGACCAACACTGCGTCGCCTGACGTTGCCGCACAGCGGGAAGAGCTGGCGCGTGAGTTTGTGCGTGAACAGGTGGCACCGCGTGTTGATGGTGAGTATGCGCATGGTCGTCAACAGGTCGGGAAAGGGATGGGCGCGGTATCAGCGGGCGGTAATCAGGCCGATGTGATGGCGGACTATCAAGCCAATAGTGCGACTATTGAACGTCAGACTCAGCAGGCGGAGTTGCCGAACAATGTGCGCAGTAAAGTCGAGCACATGGTCGATGAAAACCAGAACCGGCAGCATTCTGCTAAAAATGAGATCAATAATCAAACAGGTGAAGTCAAAGGGGAATATAGTCATTTAGGGCAGGAGTATAAGCAGCAACAAGATAAATATCATGTTGGTTATCAATCAGCAAAAGCGAAAATGGATTTAATGCCTGGCGCAGATACAAAAGAAGAACTGTTAGAGAAAGCAAAGAAACTTCAAGATGAAAATGAGAGAGGGCAGAGAAAATGATTACGCAATCTCAAATAAAAAGAGAGACGGAGGAACTTAAAGATATTCTCTTGAGTAGCGAGATTGAGGTACCATCAATGTGGTTATGTGTATGGCCTGGCCTTTTGTTTGCTGTGTGGTTTTTTATGTGTTTTTATATTTCGTCTATTTTTTCAAGTGGTTTAAGAGGAAGGGATGTTGAGTTCTCTTTAATTTTTTGTTTGATAATGGGACTGGTTGTTATTATGGCTACGTCAAATGCCAGGGCTTTGTTTTTATCAGTTCCAAAGCATTTTAGGGATAAATCGGTGCTCTATAATGAATTGGGTGGTAAAATGAAAATTTACATGATATTTGGGTTGGGTATATCTTTTTTGTCATCTATAGCTTGTGGTGTATTTGATATGTCATGGCCTGTCGTTTTGTTTGTTTTGATAATGTTATTTTTCTTATGTATGACAATAGATTTTAGCCGTTATCAATTAGCCGCTTTCTCCAACGTTATTAGTGCTTTTAAAGATTCGAAAAACGCCTGATTTGTATCTGTGCCGCCAGTAATTCTCTGGCGGCATACTTCCTCTTCGCTTGACCTTTTCGCTCTTGCTGATTAAGAGAGATAATATTATGAGTTTTAATGCCAAAGATATGACCCAGGGCGGTCAGATCGCCTCTATGCGTTTTCGCATGTTTGGCCAAATTGCCAATATTATTTTTTATTGTCTTTTTCTGCTTTTTTGGGTTATCGCTGCGTTAACGTTGATGGCCCGATTATCCTGGCAGACTTTTGTTAATGGTTGCGTGTATTGGTGGTGTCAGACACTGGCCCCGATGCGCTCTTTGCTTCGGTCGCAGCCGGTTTACCATATTGAATATTATGGCCGTAAGCTTGCCTATAACGCCGAACAAATCTTACAGGATAAATACACCATCTGGTGTGGCGAGCAGTTATGGAGCAGCTTTGTTCTGGCGGCCATTATTGGCGGTATTACCTGTCTTATTACCTTCTTTGTTGCCTCCTGGATTTTAGGCCACCAGGGGAAGAAGCAGAGTGAGGATGAGGTCACCGGCGGGCGCCAATTGACCGATAATCCGAAAGAGGTTGCGGCGATGCTAAAGCGAGATGGTCGCCAATCTGATATCCGAATCGAAAAATTGCCGTTGATTAAGGACAGTGAGATCCAGAATTTTTGCTTACATGGTACGGTCGGCTCCGGTAAATCGGAGTTTATTCGCCGCCTGATGAACCATGCCCGTCAACGGGGCGATATGGTTATCGTCTACGACCGTTCTTGTGAATTTGTCAAAAGCTACTATAACCCCGCCAAAGATAAAATCCTAAACCCTCTTGATGCTCGCTGCGCTAATTGGGACCTGTGGTGCGAGTGTTTAACCCAGCCGGATTTCGATAACGTAGCCAACACTTTAATTCCGATGGGAACCAGCGAAGACCCATTCTGGCAGGGATCTGGACGAACCATCTTCGCAGAAGCTGCTTATCGGATGCGTAAGGACGATGATCGTAACTATGCCAAACTGGTTGATACCTTGCTTTCCATCAAGATCGACAAACTGCGTGCCTACTTACAGTCCTCACCGGCGGCAAATCTGGTAGAGGAAAAAATTGAAAAGACCGCTATCTCCATTCGTGCCGTGCTGACCAACTATGTGAAAGCCATTCGTTACCTGCAGGGTATCGAGCGTAATGGCGAGTCCTTCACGATCCGCGACTGGATGCGCAGTGTCAGGGAAGATGGCCAGAATGGCTGGTTGTTCATTTCCTCTAACGCAGACACCCACGCCTCCCTGAAACCGGTGATCTCCATGTGGTTATCCATCGCAATCCGGGGGTTGTTGGCGATGGGCGAGAACCGCCAGCGCCGGGTGTGGATTTTTGCCGATGAGCTGCCGACGCTGCATAAGCTGCCTGATTTGGTAGAAATTCTTCCCGAAGCACGCAAATTTGGTGGCTGCTATGTCCTCGGATTCCAGTCCTATGCCCAGCTGGAAGATATCTATGGTGTTAAAGGCGCAGCCACGCTGTTTGATGTGCTTAACACCCGGGCCTTTTTCCGCTCACCCAGCAAACAGATTGCCGAGTTTGCGGCAGGGGAAATCGGTGAGAAAGAGATTCAAAAAGCCAGTGAGCAATACTCCTACGGTGCTGATCCGGTACGTGATGGGGTATCCGTTGGCAAGGATATGGAGCGCGTCACGCTGGTCAGTTATAGCGATATTCAGACGCTGCCGGACTTGACCTGCTTTGTCACCCTGCCTGGGCCATATCCCGCAGTGAAGTTGACATTGAAGTACCAGCCGCGCCCCCGTATTGCTCAGGAGTTTATTCCCCGGGTTATCGATACCGATGCCGAGGTGCGCCTTAGCGCCGTATTGGCGGCACGAGAGGAGGAGGGGCGCAGTATCGATGGCTTGTTTGAAACCGATAGCCAAGCGGATGCGGGTGTACGCCCCTTTCAACCTACACCTGTTGATAACCAGCCCATCACTGTAGCACCTCGTCATACGCCAGTGACAACTGCGGCAGCCGCTGCGGTTGCTGTCGTACAAGGGGGGGCGGATACGGTAGTCGCGATGGGCGGTGGGGTTGAGCGTGATTTACAGGAATTACTGCCATCAGCTCAGTCAGAACAGCAACAGGCAGCGTTACCGCCCGGTATTGATGCGCAGGGTGAGATTGTTGATCCCGATGCATATGCTGCATGGCAAGCTGGCCAATCCTCTCACGCATTACGCGATAGACAGCGGCAAGAGGAGGTCAACGTTAACCACAGCCATGTCGTGAGTGATGAAGAGTTGGGGGATGGTTTCTGATGATGAGTTTTAGCCAGGTAAAATCAGCCGGTAATGCCGGCGGATATTACACCGACAAAGATAACTATTACGTGCTGGGCAGCATGGATGACCATTGGTATGGCGAGGGGGCCAAACAGCTGGGGCTATCAGGCGCCGTCGATAAAGCGGTTTTTACCCAGTTATTGCACGGACGGCTGCCCGATGGTGCTGATCTTTCGCGCCTGGAGAACGGTGTGAATAAACATCGACCTGGGTATGACCTGACCTTTTCGGCGCCGAAAAGCGTCTCGATGATGGCCATGCTGGGTGGCGATCGGCGCCTGATTGATGCCCATAACCGGGCGGTGGATGTGGCCCTGAAGCAGGCGGAGGCCCTGGCTTCCACGCGCTCAATGCGGGATGGCGTCTCAGAGACGGTACTCACCGGTAATCTTATCATTGCCCGCTTTAATCATGACACCTCGCGCGATCAGGACCCACAGCTGCATACGCATAGTGTGGTGCTCAATGCGACTCGAAATGGTGATAAGTGGCAGGCGTTAAGCAGTGATACGGTGGGGAAAACCGGATTTTCTGAGAATATCCTCGCTAATCAGATAGCCCTAGGGAAAATTTATCGTCAGGTTTTGCGTAGCGAGGTCGAGGCGATGGGTTATCAGGTTGAGGTGGTCGGCAAACATGGCCTGTGGGAGATGAAAAGCGTGCCGGTGGAGGCCTTCTCCCATCGTAGCCAGGCCATCCAGAAGGCGGTCGGGGCGGACGCCTCGTTGAAATCCCGCGATGTGGCAACACTCGATACCCGTAAAGCGAAAATGGCCATCGATCCGACCGAAAAGATGGCGGAATGGATGGCGACCCTTAAATCGACTGGATTTGATATCCAGGGGTATCGGGAGGCCGCAGCACAACGGGTGACGCAAGGACACGTCCCTGCTCCCGCCGAGCCTGCGGCTGTTGATATGGCTAAAACGGTGCGCCAAGCGATATCCCAACTCAGTGAGCGTAAGGTGCAGTTTACCTATTCGGATATGTTGGCCGCCACGGTCAGTCTCCTACCTGCTACCGACGGGGTGATTGCCCTGGCGCGTGCCGGTATTGATCACGCCATCGAGCAACAACAACTCATTCCGTTAGATCGTGAAAAAGGGGTATTCACCTCCGATATTCATGTGCTGGATGAGCTCTCCGTGCGAACGCTCAGCCAGAGCCTGATGGAGCAAGGGCATGTCATGGTCAGTCCCGGCTCTTCTTCAACTCGCGATTATAGTCCTGTGGTGCAGCAGATCCTGGCCGAGCGCCCCTCACTGGCTGTATTGGCCAGTATCGGTGGCGCTGGCATACAGCGACAGAGAGTGGCGGAGTTGGTGCAGGCAACCCGGGAACAGGGACGCCAGGTGCAGATCCTCGCGCCTGACGCTAAATCACAGCGTTTTTTGGAGCAAGACAACTCGTTAAATCAAACGGCTATCTTTCCCCAACGCATCGTAAATGAGGGTATGACGTTAGTGCCAAACAGTACCTTGATTGTGACGGAGGGAGAAAAGTTGACCCTAAAAGAAACAGTCAACTTGCTGGATAACGCACTGCGGAACAACGTTCAAGTACTGCTCCTCGATACCGCACAGCGGCAAGCAACAGGCAATGCCCTGAGTGTGTTGCGCGAGAGTGGGATTAATTCACAGCAATATGTGCGTCAGTCTCCGGTGGAGACGCAGATCTTGAGTGAGCCAGACAAGCAGCAGCGGTTTACGCGCTTAGCTGAGGATTATGTCGCAGCGCGGCAAACGGGCGAGCATGTGGTCGCACAGGTGAATGGCCCCACGGACCAACTGCGTCTTACCCGAGCGATCCGCACCGCGATGAAAGCGCAAGGAGAGTTAGGGAAAACCGATCAAACATTAATGGCTCTAGAGCCTGTCTGGCTGGACAGTAAAGGCCGGCTCTCCCGAAATAATTACCGTGAAGGCATGGTGATGGAGCGCTGGGATGCCGAGAGCAAAACGGCGACCCGTTACGTCATCGATCGTGTCACCGCGCGTAGCCACTCCATTACCTTACGGGACGAACAAGGGGAGATGCAGACATTCCGTCTGTCATCACTGGATAGCAGTTGGTCGCTTTATCAACCACAGACATTGGCCATCAGCCAAGGGGAGCAGTTGGCCGTGTTAGGGAAGATGGAGGGGTTAAGCTGGCGGGCGGGGGAGCACGTTCGGGTACATCAGGTGGATGAGGAGGGGATTCAGATTGAACGTCAGGGGCAGATGCAGCGCCTGGCGGTGGGGAAGACACCCTTTACTGCTATCAAGGTGGCATACGGCTATGTGGAGGGCCTGGGCCGTTCGGTGAATGATAAGGCTCAGGTATTGGCGGCAGTGGCACACAATGATTTGAATCAGGGCACCCTGAATCGCCTGGCGCGTAGTGGTAGCCGCATTCGCCTGTACAGCGCGCAGGCAGAAGATAAGGTGGCTGCCCGCCTAGGGCGGCACCCGGCCTTTTCTACGGTGACAACCCATCTCAAGCAGGTCGCGGGCCAGGCGGGTTTAGAGGAGGCCCTAACCCGTCAGCGGGCAGCCCTGCATACGCCAGCACAACAGGCTCTCCACCTGGCTGTTCCGGTGTTAGAGCGGGAAGGGGGATCACTCGCCTTTTCTCGCGTATCGCTATTGGCCCAGGCTCAGGAGGCTGCGGGCGGGCAGGTGCCTCTCTCCGCTTTAGCAGACGCCATCAAGACGCAGATCCGGGAGGGCGCTTTGCTCCCCATTGGGTCAGCTCCTGGGCATGGGAATGATCTTTTGGTGTCGAGAGCCTCGTTTGAGGCAGAAAAAAGCATTCTTCGTCACATTGCGGAAGGGAAGGCGGCTGTAGCGCCACTGATGGCACAGGTGCCTGAGTCATATCTGGCAGGCCTGACGACAGGGCAGCAGGCGGCGACCCGCATGATCTTGGAAACCCCCGATCGTTTTACCGTGGTACAAGGGTATGCCGGCGTAGGGAAAACGACGCAGTTCCGTGCTGTGATGTCGGCTATTTCTTCGTTGCCGGAGTCTGAGCGACCGCGTGTTGTTGGCCTGGCTCCAACACATCGGGCTGTGGCAGAAATGCAAGCTGCCGGGGTAGAGGCACAAACCCTAGCGTCATTTCTCTTCGATAACCAGCAGGCTCAACAGCAAGGCGAGCGCCCTGATTTCTCCCGTACCTTATTCCTGATCGACGAAAGCTCGATGCTGGGTAACAGCGATATGGCCAGTGCTTATGCCTTGATTGCCCGTGGCGGCGGACGCGCAGTGGCCAGTGGTGATACGGATCAGTTGCAGGCGATTGCACCTGGACAGCCGTTCCATTTGCAACAGACGCGCAGTGCGGCGGATGTGGCCATCATGAAAGAGATTGTGCGGCAAACGCCAGAGTTACGACCAGCGGTCTATAGCTTGATTGCCCGGGATGTCGCGGGCGCATTGGAGACGGTGGAGCGGGTTAGCCCACAGCAGGTTCCCCGCCAGGCACAGGCCTGGTTTCCGCCCAGCTCTGTCATGGAGATAAAGAAAGAGCCTGACGCGTCACCCGGTGGCGTTGACGCAGTATCGGCAACGTTGTCCCCAACCGTCCCGGCGACGCTCCATGATGCCATTGTGGCGGACTATCTCGGCCGGACGCCCCAGGCGCGAGACAATACGTTGATCATCACGCATTTGAACCAGGATCGGCGCGCAGTGAATGCCTTGATCCATGATGCGCGGGTGGCCAGCGGGGAGCTGTCGAGAGAAGAACGCCCCCTTCCTATCCTGGTGAGCGCCAACATCCCGGAGGGAGCCTTGCGGCGTCTCAGCACCTGGAAAACACACCAAAATGCCCGACCGTTACTGGATCATACCTATTACCGAATCGTTGAGATAGATGAGAAAAACCAGCTGGTTACTTTGCAGGATGAGAGAGGGCGTCAGCGGATCTTATCTCCCCAGGAAGCGGTACGGGAGGGGGTCACGCTCTATCAATCCGATAACATCACTGTCAGCGTCGGGGATCGTATGCGGTTTTCTAAAAGTGATATCGAGCGGGGCTTTATGGCCAACAGTACCTGGACAGTCAGTGCCATTAATGGTGACAGTGTCACATTAACAAATGGCCAAGAGACACGGATCGTTCATCCGCATACGGAGCTGGCAGAGCGTCATATTGATCTGGCCTATGCCATCACGGCACATGGTGCGCAAGGGGCGAGTGAATCCTTTGCCATTGCCCTTGAGGGGACAGAGGGGGGACGTCGGTATATGGTCAACCACGCCTCGGCTTATGTTGCCCTGTCGCGTGCCAAGCAGCATGTACAGGTTTATACCGACAACCGTGAGGCGTGGGTAACGGCTATCCAGAAAGCCGATCGTGGCGCAACAGCGCATGAGATTTTGCAACCCCGAGGTGAACGTACTGCCGATAACGCGGCACGTCTGCTCGCGCAGGCCGTACCGTTATCTGCGGTGGCGGCAGGGCGAGCAGTATTGAAACAGGACGGATTGGATGCGGGCACCTCATTGGCCAGGTTTGTCGCACCCGGACGAAAATACCCGCAGCCCCATGTGGCGTTTCCGGCATTTGATGAAAACGGCAAGGCGGCAGGCGCCTGGTTGAGTCCTTTATCGCAAGGGGATAAACCGGCTGCGGTGGTATTGCCGAGAGAGGGGCGTCTTTTTGGCAGTACAGCGGCACGGTTTGTCGCGTTACAGGCCAGCCGGAATGGCGAGAGCCGACTGGCCGCAGGCATTGAGGAGGGGGTAAAACTGGCCGCCCGCTTTCCTGATGCCGGCATTGTGGTTCGCTTGCAGGGGGAAGGGGTTCCTTGGAATCCGGGGGCGATGACCGGCGGGCGCGTTTGGGCTGATGCGGGGGAAACCGGGCAAGGCACATCGGGGGATGCGGCAGGGTTATCGCCCGAGGTGCTAGCCTTGCGCCAGTCGGAGGAGGCCGCGCGGGTCGCTCTGGAGAAGCAGGCCGAGAAAACGGCGCGGGAAATGCTGGGGCAAAAAGAGAAGCCCACGCCCGATGATGTGGCGCCAGAGAAAATGCGGCAGATTGTCGATGAGGTGGTCAAAGGCGGCGTCGAACAGGAACGGCACCCGGCGGATACGCTGCCGACCTTACCGGATCACCAACAGTCCGCCATTGAGCGGGTTGCCGAGCGTTTACAGCGAGAGCGCCTACAGCAGATGGAGCGTGAGCTGGTACGCGACAAGACCCTGGCCGGGGACTGACGCACCGCGATGCGGTTTGTCAGCCTGGGGTGGCCCTCCGATTAAAATCAGGGGGCCACCCCAGGCCAAGAGGAGACGTTCAATGAGAGTGGATGTGATGCCATCAGTTTTTCAGGGATTGGCCTGTCGCTGGCAGTGGAGTGCCGGGCAATGTGATGTGCTCAAAGGGGTCGCATTATTGTTGATGGTGCTTGACCATACTAACCGGATCTTTGGCTTGCATAGTGAGGTCATGCTGTGGCTGGGGCGGGGGGCCTTTCCGCTGTTTGGGCTGGTGTGGGGGTACAATCTGGCCAGGCATGCCGGCATACGCCAGTCGAATCTCAACACCCTGTGGTGTTGGGCGATGATCGCCCAACCTGCGTATCTGTTGGCCGGGTTCCCGTGGTGGCAAGGGAATATCCTGTTTGTGTTCGCGGTCACCGGGCAAGCCTTACGCTGGTTTGAGCAACGACAGGGGATCAAGGGGATACTGGCCGCGACAGGGCTTACCCTGATTTGGCTTCCCTTCTCCCTGACAAGCTATGATCTGGCGGGCGTTGTGATGTTAGTAGCCTGCCGCTACCTTTTTGTGCCAATGGCGGCAATGGAGCGCCGGCTGGTTGCCCTGCTGTGGGGACTGAGTGTTCTGATGTTGAATGTTAATATCAGCTGGGCAGCGGCGGTGAGTGGCCTGGTGCTGAGTATAGCTGCCGCGCAGGAGAGCCTGCGATGGTCTGGTCAAGGGCGGTTTTGGCCCTCACATTTTTTTGTGGTGACATATACGGTACACCTGGCTGTATTGAGTTGTGTGGCCAGTGTGATGTGAACAGGGAGATTAAGATGAATACAGAGAAGCGGCCAACCTTGAGTCTGAAGCGTAAACGACCCGTTGAAGAAACACCGGCTGAGGCATCGGATGCCGCCCCGGTGGTTGTCCATCGCAAAAAAGTGTTTGTGGTGAACACGCCTCCCCCCTGGAAAGTGAAGAAGCAGAAACTGGCGGCACAAAAGCAGGCGAAAGAGGCGAAACGGGCGCCGACAAAAGCGCCGTCTGTCACGCCGCCCCCCACCGCCCCGGCCAGGCAGGATAAAAAATGCCCACCAAAGCCGCCGAAAGGAGTGGTATTGATGCCATTAGCGGATGCAGTAGCATTAATGAAGCCCCATTGGCCTGGGTTGTTTGAGGGAGATAAGCCACGCTTGCTGCAAATTGGTATACGGGATGCGTTGCTGGCTGATATCGCAGCACGTGCTCTGCCCTTGTCACGCAAACAGCTGCGTCGCTGCCTGAAACGTATTACGCGCTCGACGACCTATTTACGCAGTATGGTTGTCGGCGCTTATCGTTATGGGATTGATGGTCAACCGGTTGCGAAGATTACTGAGGAGGAACAACAGTACGCGTGTGCCCGGATTGAATTCTATCAACGGCGAAAATCAACTTCCGCTAACCGCATTTAGTTTTATTTATATTTTATAAAATTGTGTTTGCGCCCTGATTTAATATCGGGGAGTGAACGCAATTGAACAACCGCAGGGCGTTAGTATCAGTCATCTTTTCCAATTTTAAATTTCACAATGCAGCCTATTGTGCCCCAGCTTCCCCATCTCATCACTATAGCCATGCTCACTTGCAGTGACCCGCCAAACGCTGCAATGTGGTATCGATATATCTTGATCGATTTATTGTTAATCACTATGATTAATACCAAGGTCGTAATGATGTGGAGGCTATATGACACAAGCAACAACCAGGGTATTGACTGCGCATGTGCCATTACCTATGGCTGACAAAGTGGATCAGATCGCTGCACGTCTTGAACGTTCGCGTGGTTGGGTTATGAAGCAGGCGCTTTCTGCGTGGATAGCCCAAGAGGAGGCTCGAGATCGCTTGACTCAAGAAGCGCTTGCAGATGTGGGTGCTGGTAGGGTTATCGATCATCTGGCGGTGCTAGCTTGGGCTGATAGCCTCAGTTCCGATCAACCGATGCCAGTACCGCGCTGATGGAGCTAAAGTGGACCAGTAAAGCGCTTTCTGATTTGGCACGCTTGTATGAATTTCTAGCTTGTTCTAATAAGATTTCTGCTGCACGAGCGGTGCAATCATTAGCGCAGTATCCGATGACTTTGCTAACCAATCCACGTATTGGAGAACAGCTGTTTCAGTTTGAACCACGCGAAGTTAGGCGGATATTAGTTGGGGGGTACGAGATCCGTTATGAGATCCTTGATTCAGGTATCTATATACTGCGATTGTGGCATACTCGAGAAAACCGTTAAACAAGCAAAGATATACTGCAAAGTCCGAAGATCCTGATCTTCAAATTGATCCAAGCACTGGCTAGTGATAGAGTCACAACGCTGTTTACATGCGAAAAATAGCACGTAAAAACGTTCAAATTCATGGCGGGCCACGCCGCAAGGTGGCAGGGATCTGGTGAGGAGGGAGGTTACTCGGCACCAGAAAAGCGAAAACCCCGATAATCTTTTCAGTTTGGCGGCCGAAGTAGATTAACGGGGCTCACTTAACAATACTGCATAGAAGCTGTTGCTCTATGCAGGGAGTATAAAGTCATGCTCAGAAAACTGCAATCCTTTCTGTGCTCCGTACTCTGTCTGCGCAACATAAGCGCAGGTAGGAGTGTATAGCAGCCCCATCCTTGTCTCGGATGTGCAGGAGCGACCGCACGTTACACGGCGCGGTGAAGCTAATGCAGCCCGTAAGGGACAGCGTAAAATCCATCGCCGCTATCAGCCGAAACTGTGTTGTACTGTTTCGCGTGGTATGGCGTCAAAAGTCGTGGCACGGATTAGTCGTCATGACTGGAACCGCAATAGCGATCTAATCGCGCTTCGCCAGCGTGGCTACATCCCATATACCTATCGTAATGATCCGCATTTTGTGCCCAAACCGATGCGCATTAGCACGCGCTCAGAGAGCCGTGAAGCGTTAACGGTTCTCTCCCAGGCGTTGGCTGCACACACGGATTACAACCCGGATAGTGACTATCCCTTTGAAGTGATGGTACCGTTTGAGCAGATCGCCTCAGCGATGGGGGTACTGCACGTTTACGAGAGCGGTCGCAAAGCCTACGATGTTGCCTTGCATGCCCTCTCGGTGATGGAGCAGCTCGGCTATGTCATCGTGCTGCATACCCTGGACAGTGACAGTGGCCAGAACAAGCCGCTGCGTATCTGGCTATCCGAGACGTTCTTTACCTCGCGCGGTATCCAGGTCGATGAAATCCGCGACTGGTTGGGTAAATTCAAGCGTTGGGCGATGAAGAACGGCCTGACAGAGACACTGCGCCAACGCTATGAAAAACACCTGGTGCGCATTGAGCGTATCGGCATTGACCTGAAATCCCGTCACTCATTGCGTAATCGGCTGCGCCAGATTAAGCGCTGGGTGGTCAGCCCGGACTTGACGCGTGATAAGGCCCAGGCCGTGGCCAAGATAGAGCAAACCCTGGCGCAACGCTCGGCGCTGGAGCAACAACTGGATGAGACCAATCAGAACATCCGGCAGCTGGCCAAGCGTAAAAAACAAAATAGCTACTACCAGCAGTTTACGCAGTGGTCAATAAACGGTGGTATGACGACCATTCACGTGATGATGCTTCAGGAGGCGCTTAAACAAGAGCGCCCGGGACTGCTGCAGCAGGACGCGGAGGCATTCTACAAGTTGCTGCTTGAACGTGCCGGCGCCTTTAAAATCTAAACCTTCCCCCCTTTAATCCCTCACGTTTTCGCCTATCAACGCGAGGCCCTCGCTTGCCCTGCGATTGGGTAGTAGCATAGATTTTGAGCGTTACTCTCCCCCTCTCTCTTCGATATTCACGGATTTTCGGTGATGGCCAACTTGGCCTACTCGTGTTGCGCAGAAAACAGACAGTTAAATTCGAAGTAACAGATTAACTTCGAAAAGGTACCCAGCATCATTGTTAATTTCGAACGTTGTTTCTGAACAAAAGCCCTTTATAAAAAGGGAGTAACCATCGAGCGACCCCAAAGGGCGCTCTCGATGATAGCTCCCTCGTTTCACTCGGGCACAAACCCTTCCCTAGCAACACCAAAGCCAGCCGGCATCGACATTTAAAAAGTACCTCCCATCGCGTTGCGATGGGCCCCAAACTTCACCTAACTAAACACCACCGCCAAACTCATCATCAGTACCGCGCCCAGCGGAAACCACAACGCCTATCCCACCACTGAAAAGCGCCGCCGCCCCGGCCCTCTGGGCCGGGATGATGTCGCTTTTAATAGTGGATGTTGTAACTAAAATTAATCGCTGCTGTTAAGAATACTTCGCCTGAAAGGTTCGGTATAACACGCCCGTAAGCGGCCCTAACGGCCCGCTAACGCGGAGATACGCCCCGACTACGGCTACAAGCCTTGTCGTGACCACTCCGACGGCGCACATTCATATCTACGCTCTCTGTTAGCGGATTAT
The DNA here is from genome assembly GCF_000474215.1 of Edwardsiella hoshinae NBRC 105699 = ATCC 33379. Taxonomy (GTDB): domain Bacteria; phylum Pseudomonadota; class Gammaproteobacteria; order Enterobacterales; family Enterobacteriaceae; genus Edwardsiella; species Edwardsiella hoshinae. Next base: position 47,274 of record NZ_BAUC01000040.1, read on the forward strand.
GACTTTGCAGGGCAAGGGATGGGTAAGGTGAAACCTATCAAGATAGTAACCGGCTGCGCCGGGCTACGGCGCCAATCACTGACAGTGTTCTATTCAACACCTGTTGGCGCCTCCATGCCGCGTTGCGGCATCCAAAGGACGGGGTGCGCGCGGCTTACCCGTCCAGAGTGTTGTGATTTGGGAGTTTGATGATGTGA
>NZ_BAUC01000039.1 GCF_000474215.1 Edwardsiella hoshinae NBRC 105699 = ATCC 33379
CCCGGCGTGACAAGTCTTAATTTAAAAAAATCGCACAATAGGGCAACTTTTCAACAGAACGGGGTAAATCGTCGCTTATATGCACAATTCCTCTAGCGAATCGAACCCCTGCCGGCGTAGAACGGGCAATAATGCTACCGTTTGCGCATCACAACGTGTCGCATAGGCGATATTACGCTGATCTGTGCCAACCTGAGTCGCCTGATTAGCAATCAGCCAGGCGACCCGGCGCGCAATCGCAGCGCCAGAATCGACCATCCGTGTTCCCGTCGGTAAGATCTGCGCCAACTCCGCACGTAGCAGTGGGAAATGAGTGCAACCTAATACCACGGTATCCGGCGGCTCTGCCATAGTAAGCCACGGGCGCAAAATTGTACGCAGTCGTTGCCGATCAACTGCCTCACCATGCAACTTCGCCTCGGCAATTTCGACCAACTCTGCCGAGCCAAGCATCTTAATCTGACAATCTGCCGCAAAACGGGCAACGAGCTCATGCGTGTAGGCGCGTTGCACAGTCGCCCGCGTCGCCAATAAACCAACGATGCCATTGCGTGTCAACTTCGCCGCTGGCTTGATGGCAGGAACCACACCCACAACCGGAAAAGAAAAACGTTCACGTAATGCCGGTAACACGATGGTGCTCGCCGTATTACACGCCACAACCATCGCCGATAGCGTATGACGCCGTTGGATCGCGTCGACGATCAACAACACTCGCTCAGTGATGAATGCGGCCTCTTTCTCCCCATAGGGAAAACCTTGGTTATCGAACGCGTAGATATAGTGAAGATCCGGTAATAAAGCTTGGATCTCTTGATAAACAGAAAGCCCACCGACCCCAGAGTCGAACACCAGCACGGTGGGCTTGGCAGTGGCTACATCATCAGAAGGTGTAGCTACCGGAGAGATAATATTCCCGTCCTGCGGTTTGGTAGCCATAAGCGGTTTGGTAACTTTTATCCAAAAGATTACCGATTCTACCACGAACCGTCAGGTGAGATGTAACAGGATAGGAGGCTGAAATGTCCACCGTACTGTAACTCGGAAGTTTACCACCCGGTGCGGAGCTCTCATTACGGCGACCATAATATTGGTAGGCCAGATCCATCTCCAACAGCCCCATATTCCAATCCAATTGATATTTACCCTGATGGCGGGAGCGACGCGGCAATAGCTGGCCGGTCTTATCATCTCGCGGATCGATATATTGCAAGGTAATCCGGTGGCTCACGAGCCCGGTATCAAAGGTGCCGACCCACTCCACGCCCTTAATCGTCGCCGAGTCAATATTGCGATACTGCCCTTGCCGGGTATCGGGATCGCTGGAATAGGTGATCAGATTACGTACCTGGTTACGGTAGGCCGACAGTTGCCAATCCAACGGGCCACTCAGTCCACTTAACCCCAATTCCCATTGGCTAGACGCTTCTGGACGCAGATCTGGGTTACTCTTGATCTTCATCCGCTCGGCACCGAACTGTTGCCCCAAGGAGGGCGCCAAGAAACCGGTGCCATAGGAGAGGGTGGCGCGATAACCTGACGCGAACTCCCAACCTGCCGCACTCTGCCAGGTACCATGCCAGCCAAACTGCTGATCCTTGTCTGCCCGGCCAGAGGCCTCGAGTGTCACACTCCCCACTTGGCGTTGACCGCTCAGATAAAAGCCAGCATCATAACGTTGGTAATGTTGTTTCGTCGTGATGTTCGATGAGATCAGACGTTGCTGCTGCCAATCGGCCCCAGCACTCAGCATACCGCTGTCGAAACGGTAGGTATTACCCCATTGCAGGTTATACTGGCGTAAATCATCCAGTGAGCTCCCCTCACCATAGCGGCCATAGACCGGACCGTAGTTATAGTCTTTAACACGCTGGTAAGCCGCGATCAACTGCGAAGCATAGGCTCCAGAGTGATAACGCAACCCCATATCATAACTATGATTGTAAAGTTGGCGTTGGGTACCGCTGCTCGCCTTACCCTTTTCCCCCGCATCGTAATCCGAGGCATCGCTATAGCCATGACCACGTACAAAACCTGACCACGCCGGCGTAAAACGATGTTCGACGCCTCCCCATAGCACCTTATTACGAAAACCATCACGGTCACCGTCAGGTGCATAAGGGGAATCGGGCTTCACATTAAATCCTTTCGTCGATTGGAAGGCGCCAGCCAAGGAGAGTGTTGTATTCCCTAACTGCTGGCGTACCCCAGCATCATATTGCTGATAATGATTCGAACCAGTCCCGATCCCCAGCCTCGCCTCCGGCTCCGCATCCAGTGTAATGATATTAATCACACCACCGATGGCCCCAGAACCGTAAACTGCCGAACGCGGCCCACGGATATATTCGATACGCTGCACCATAGCGATAGGGATCTTGTTCAATGCGGCAACATTACTGATCCCCGGGCGCGCCAGCGGAATACCATCCAGCAGGATGAGAGCCTGCCGTGCTTCGCTACCACGCAGATAAAGAGAGGAGTTCTGACCTAACCCTCCATTTTGGGCGATGTCGACCCCCGGTAGACGGCGCATTACCTCATCAAGGCTCTTCGATTGCCAACGCGCAATATCATCGCGCGTCACCACATCCATTGGCGCCAACACCGTCGATACGGGCTGACTGAAGCGGCTCGCCGTCACGACCATGTCACTCGACTCAGCCTGCACCATGCTGGGCATAGCGACAAGTACAAACGGCAACCATGCAATAACTTGATATGTGTTATTCATTATAATAGACCCTACTTTCCATCCAAGCGTAGAGGGCTGGTGCCCTGCCACCAACCCTGAAAAAACGAGGCATTCTACCCGTCACACGCTAGTAGGGATACTCAAAAACATGCACTATCTCGCCAACGATTGGCTTTATAACAGGAAGCTAGGAAGGCAATAAGAGAATTATATGAAGCTCAATGCGATCAACATCATTTTCAACTAAAATAACGAATAATCGCTCGATTTTTTAGTGACAAAAAATGTGCTAGCACTAACGTAAAATGCAATAGCGATCGCACATAATAGGTCATTAAGGCGCCATAATCGGCGCCAAATACAGAAACTTTACTGTGCAGATGGCTGCCAAGCCGACAAGTTAGCAGCGCGGATCTTCAGCTTCCCAGCCGCGGACTGTTGCCAATAATCCTTTGCCATGCCCCCCTCCCAGTCGCCGTAGGAAGGATTAGGCAGAATGATAAACTGCGTGCCGAATTTCTGATGATTCTCCGCTACAAAGCCCTTACGCTGTGCATTAGCCTGGTGATAAGTCTCACCGGTGAAGTCATTCAGGTTATCGCCAACGAACAACACCGGGTAATAACCCATCTCACTCACTCGCTTGAAACGAGCGACCTTGTTACTACCGCTGCTATCTTTCAGCAACAATGTCTGTGCGCTGATATCAGGAAAACCCTGAGCTTTCAGATTAGCCTCAGTGCTCGCTAAGCCCTGCTGAGTACGGTTGGAGATATAGAAGACACGTCCACCATGATCGAGCACAAAGCGCGCAAAGGAAGCCGCGCCCGGTAGTGCCTTCGCCTGGCGAGCCGCTACCCACTTATCCCAATCCGCCTCGCTGAAACTACGCGACTGTTTAATCTGCCATGCCGCATAGGGCGTGTTATCCAACATCGTTTCATCGATATCGACGATCACCGCCTTCTTACTGCCCTTCGGGGCCGGATTGTTGAGAAACGCCGTTTTCGCTATATTGAATGCCTGCCAGGACAACGCCTGATACTCGCCTGACTGTTGCATCCAGTTAACGGCCAGCGTTGCCTGAGATGACAGTTGCTGTTGTGCACTCTGCTGCGAATCCTTAGGATGGGCGGCGCAACCGGCCAATACCATTACGGTGGCGGCCAGGCTCAATTTAAATAAATGTTTCATCACATCCTCTTAGCTTTAAACCGCCGATCAGTATTGGGAGTTTACAATCACTTTTTCGCCAAACACACCGTTTTTCGGCATTGGTTTATTGGTAGAGTTCAACGGACGCAGTACACGAATCCCCTCTGCCCCCGCTTTTCGCGCATCAAGAATATCGTTATCAGAATCACCATAGAAAATCGTAATGTGATGCTTCTGCATATATTCAACCTTCGCATCAGGTTTCGTTCCAGCGAAAATAACCTTATTCAGTTGATTATCGGGAATCTTGAAGTCATCTTTCAGCGTTTTCGTCAAATCCTCTTTACCATTAGAGGGCATCGGTCGACCAGTAATAAAGTAAACATGATCGCCACGTTTTAAGTGCAACGCCATCAACGCACGCCCTGAATCCTTCGGAATGGAAAAGCGATCCCAACCACTACTGCTGACCTCATCCCAAAACTTTTGATTTTTCAAGAAAGCATTACTATCCGGAGAAAATTTTTGCTTACCATAGAAAAAAGCCGGGCTAGAAAACAGCAAAGTATCATCGATATCGAATCCTACACTAATCGGTGCCTTCCCTTTCAGACTATCGGCGACCTGCTCGATAGAGATCCAATGAATCGGATATTGCTGTGTCAGTTGTGTTAACGTAGCGCCGAGATTTGGCTGACTAGCAATCTCGCTTGCAAAGAGAGTCGGAGAGCAAAAGAGGCTAGAGGTAGCAATAACCAAGGCTAACAATGATTTTTTTTTGCTTATAAACATAACAGTAATCTCTGGTGATGTTGAGTGAAGAAGACTGCGGATAAATTATTAAAACTATATCGACTCAAACCTAGCGATTAACGTGACCCCGATCTCTGTTTAAAGATATTCATGATACAAATAGACCTCATATTGTGATATGCATCACAAAAATATGCCTATTTTTTATATAATCATAAAAAAGCAACGCTGTTGCTACTGATTTTAATAACGTTTTGTAATCACTCTCAGGAATCAATGATGAATAAAATCCGCTCGCTTATGGCGTTATCTACCATAAGCTGCATGGGTATGTTGCCGCTCGTCTCACATGCCGCTGAAATTTATAATAAGGATGGCAACCGAGTTTATTTAGATGGTTCATTCAAAGTCCGTCACTATTTCTCTTCAGATAATTATATGTCTGGTGATCAATCTAAAGTTAAATTTACTCTACGTGGTGAGACTAAGATTAATACCATTATGATTGGCTATGCCCGTTGGGAGTACAACGTTAAATTAAATCAAGCAGAAAGAACTTGCCGAAATAAAAATACTAGTCGTATCGGTTATGCTGGTATCGGCTTCGGAAAATACGGAAGTTTTGATTATGGCCGAAACTACGGCATCCTTAACGATATTAATGGCTGGACCGGTGCTCCAGTACCAGTATTCGGTGGGCTATCCTATGATGGCATCGATAACTTTATGACCTATCGTACCAACAACGTTGCCACCTACCGTAACCGTAATATTTTTAATTTAGTGGATGGATTAGACTTCGCCCTACAGGTACAAGGCAAAAATGACGGGTGGAATGACCCAGAGAACCAGATCGGTCCACTGAATAACAATCCGCGTGGTGTCGCCCACCAAAATGGTAACGGGGTTGGCACTTCGTTAGTCTACCGCTTCAACAATGGCCTCAGCATCGGTAGTTCATACGCCAACTCAGCCCGAACGCTGGAGCAACGGAAAGATAACTTAGGCAAACGCGCCAGCGGATGGAACGTTGGGGCTAAATATGACAATAATAATGTATATCTGGCCGCCATCTATGGCGAAGTTAAGAATATGCACTACATCGGTAAACAGGATGGATTTGCACCTAAAGCGCGTGGTTATGAACTGTTAGCACAATACCAGTTTGACTGTGGTTTTAAACCCTCTATCGCTTACTTAAACGGGAGCGCCAAAGATCTAAAAGGTAACTCAGGCAGCAATCAAACCTATGTCAAATATCTCGACCTCGCGACGACCTATGCCTTTAACAGAAACCTAGCATTAGTCCTCGAATATAAGATCAACTTACTGGATAACAACACATTTACCCGCAACAACCACATCAGCACTAACGATATTTTTGTCACTATGTTGAACTATCGCTTCTAACTCAGGAATCTGGCTGGCAGCACGCCTCGCCAGCCTCAACCGTCCGCCATATCCTCCCGACCACATATTGCCCGTGTCGTGGTAGGACGCAACATGGAATGCTAACCGGGAGAGAATACCGCTAACATCAACTAATACAGACAAAACAACAATACCTCTCACACCCCACCATCATCCTGGCTGGCGATGAATGGAAAAGCGTATCTGGGGCTGGACATCATACGCTCATCGCCTACAATCCCAGCCTTTAGGATACCTGTCGCCATCCAAGTGCATCTCGCCCTCCGAGTGCAGCGTGTCAGCGCCGCACCATCGCGTGCGTGCATCCGCGGCGGCGTAGATCCCCTGCCTGACCCCCATGCCGATGAGAACCGATATGACACCAAGCATGCTGCCAACCGAACACTATGATGAACAGCTCCAGGAAAAGATCCACCGTTTGGCGCAGATGATGCAGCCCTTCGGCGCCCCCGCCGTCCAGGCTTTTCGCTCCCCGGCTAGTCACTACCGGATGCGTGCCGAATTCCGTATCTGGCATGAGGGTGACGATCTATACCACATCATGTTTGACGCCCAGAGTAAACGACGCATCCGCGTCGATCAGTTCCCCGCGGCTAGCGAGCTAATCAACCGACTGATGCCCTTGCTGATCGATGCCTTACGCCCTAATCCAACGTTGCGCCACAAGTTGTTCCAGATCGATTATCTCTCGACGCGTAGCAATCAAGCCGTCATCTCGCTGCTCTATCATCGCCCGCTGGATGACGCCTGGCGCCAAGCCGCACAGACGCTACGTAACCAGCTACAAGCTCAAGGGTATGATGTTCAACTGATAGGACGCGCCAGTAAAACCAAAATCTGCCTCGATCGAGATTGGGTCGATGAGGTCCTGCCGATCGCTGGACGTGACATGATCTACCGCCAGGTAGAAAACAGCTTCACCCAACCCAACGCGGCCATCAATATCCAGATGTTAGAGTGGGCGCTGGATGTAACTCAAGGAGCCCGCGGCGATTTACTGGAGTTGTATTGCGGTAATGGCAACTTTTCCCTGGCGCTAGCTCGCAACTTCCGTCGGGTCTTAGCCACAGAGATTGCCAAGCCTTCCGTTGCCGCCGCACAATACAACATTGCCGCCAACCAGATAGACAATGTCCAGATCATTCGGATGTCGGCCGAAGAGTTTACTCAGGCCATGCACGGGGTTCGCTCCTTCAACCGTCTGCAAGGTATCGATCTGCACAGCTATACATGCGACACCATCTTCGTCGATCCGCCACGTAGCGGCCTAGATGCGGAAACACTCAACTTGGTACAAGGCTATCCTCAGATCCTATACATCTCCTGCAATCCAGAGACGTTATGCACCAATCTTCAGACACTTAATCAGAGCCATCACATCACACGTTTGGCGTTGTTCGACCAATTCCCCTATACCCATCACATGGAATGTGGCGTCCTACTTGAACGCCGTTAAACGCGAAAAAATCGGGCAGCCAATAGGCTGCCCGAGTCGTTTTTACTGATTCAGAGGTGTTTATCCTCATCATCTCGTTCCTGGGCGATATGATCGCGCTGCTTCTTAATGCGTACGCCGATCCACAACACCAGCGCCACGCACAGCAGCGAGGGAAGAAAATTAGAGCCGATAGCCGGGTACTCGACACGGATTAGCGTGCTATAAAACAGCAGGCCGAGCAAAAAACAGGATGACGAGAGCATCGGCATGCCTTCCGGCATAGCGACGTTAAGGTAACGTTGATGCAAGCAATATGCAGAAAGCACCAAGGCGAGCAGTGGAAAAATAGAAAAAGGCACTACGCTGCTGAACAGCGCAGAAAATGAACCGCTAATGGATAAGCCTGCCACGGTAGACAGGATCAGCGTTCCTATATCAAGACGACGTTTACTCATCTCCTCCCCTATGACTTATGATAATGAATGCTGTCTTCGGCGCCTTCGCAGGCCTGTAGCTGCGCCAGATGTGCCTTTTCCTGCTCACGCCGATACCAGTAATACACGCCTTTCGAAATCATCCGCAACTGCAACACCAAGCGCTCTTCCAGCTGGCGTCGTTGCTCGTTATCAATATCTAACGCCTCAGCACCAGCACTAAACACAATGGTAACCATGGCCTCGGCCTGCGCCTCGGTAAAACTACGCGGCATGTGATTTTCGATTTCCAGATAATCAGCAAGTTCCGCAATAAAATGCTGAATTTCCCGTTGCACCGCTGCACGAAACGCAGCAGAGGTCCCCGAACGTTCACGTAATAAGAGACGAAACGCATTCGGATTATTGCCGATAAACTCCATGAATGTCGCAACCGAGGTACGGATCACACTCCCCCCCTTGGCGATCCGCTGACGCGCCTGACGCATCAACTGACGCAACATCAGGCCGCTCTCATCCACCATGGTCAGACCCAACTCATCCACATCGCGGAAATGTCGGTAAAATGAAGTAGGAGCTATTCCCGCCTCGCGTGACACCTCACGCAGACTTAGGCTGGCGAAACTACGCTCGGCGCTAAGCTGGTTAAATGCCGCCTCGATGAGGGAACGGCGGGTCCGTTCCTTTTGTTGTGCCCTGACGCCCATATGTTTACCCGTTACTCTCTTCATATCCGGCCTTCCGGCGGGCACGCCGTGTGTCCCACCACTGTCTCACTATATCAAACTTAGCAACACCACGCTGGATTAACCCATGCCGCTATCCCCGGCAGCGCTATTCAATAATCATCTGCTAATCATAAGTATTTTCCATATAAATAATGAGGATGATTGGGATGTATAGCATTTCATGTTAAGATGCCGTTGTGGTTTTGTATAAAAAAAGGCCTACTCTAACATGCAACAGCATTTCCGTTTTGACGCCATTGTGATTGGTTCAGGTCCCGGAGGTGAGGGCGCCGCCATGGGATTGGTTAAACAAGGGGCGCGTGTTGCCGTGATCGAACGGCAATTCAGCGTCGGTGGCGGATGTACCCACTGGGGCACCATTCCATCGAAAGCCCTGCGCCATGCCGTGAGCCGTATCATTGAGTTTAACCAAAACCCGCTTTACAGTGACAATACCCGCCTAATCAGTGCCACTTTCCCCGATATTCTCCGCCATGCCGATAGCGTCATTAACCAACAAACCCGTATGCGTCAGGGGTTTTATGAACGTAATCATTGCCAACTGTTCTACGGCCAGGCGCGTTTTATCGATGCGCATACACTGAGTGTGACCTATGCGGATGGTAGTAGCGACACTCTCACGGCGGATAACATTGTCATCGCTTGCGGCTCGCGCCCCTATCACCCGCAAGAAATCGACTTCAGCCACCCTCGCATTTACGACAGTGACTCCATCCTTAACCTCCATCACGAACCCAGTCATATCATCATCTATGGTGCCGGCGTAATCGGTTGTGAGTATGCCTCGATCTTCCGGGGCCTCAACGTCAAGGTTGATCTGATTAACACCCGCGACCGTTTACTCTCCTTCCTGGATCAGGAAATGTCAGACTCCCTCTCTTACCACTTCTGGAATAACGGCGTGGTAATCCGTCACAACGAGGAATTTGAACAAATTGAGGGACTGGATGATGGGGTGATCGTTCACCTGCGCTCCGGCAAGAAGGTGAAAGCGGACTGCCTGTTGTTCGCTAATGGTCGTACCGGCAACACCGATGGGCTACAGTTAGAGGCGGTCGGGTTATCTGCCGACAAGCGCGGTCAACTCAAGGTGAACGCCCGTTACCAGACTGAGGTGCCACATATTTACGCCGTCGGCGATGTCATCGGCTATCCCAGCCTCGCTTCTGCCGCCTATGACCAAGGTCGTATCGCCGCCCAAGTCATTACTCGTGGCCAGGCCCATACTCATCTTATCGAAGATATCCCCACCGGGATCTACACCATCCCAGAGATCAGCTCCGTCGGTAAAACGGAGCAAGAACTGACAGCGATGAAGATCCCTTATGAGGTTGGCCGTTCACAGTTCAAGCACTTGGCCCGAGCGCAAATAGCCGGGATGAATGTTGGTGGCTTAAAGATCCTGTTCCATCGTGAAACGAAGCAAATCTTAGGGATCCACTGCTTCGGTGAACGCGCCGCCGAGATTATCCACATCGGCCAGGCAATTATGGAGCAGAAAGGGGAAGGCAATACTATCGAGTATTTCGTCAATACCACCTTCAATTACCCAACGATGGCCGAAGCCTATCGCGTCGCGGCACTAAACGGGTTAAACCGCCTGTTTTAACGCCTCACGCCGCTCCATCACGCTTTGCATATGCTCGCGGATCGCCTCCGCGAGCTGTTCATAGCGCGCACGTAACGGAGAGCCAGGGCGATAGACCAGAGCGATGGTGCGTTTCGGCTCAGGCTTATAACAGGGTAGGTAACTCACCCCATCACGCTGGCGCTCGATCGGAACCGCCAAATCCGGCAAGAGTGTGATGCCACTGCCTGCGGCCACCATGTTACGCAACGTCTCCAAACTGGTTGCTCGAAAATGGGTGTCCTCATCGGCTCCTGCTTCAAAGCAGAAGCCCATTGCCTGATCACGCAGACAGTGGCCATCTTCCAGCATCAACAGATGCTCCCCCGCCAATTCCGGCATCGCGATGCGTTCTTTCCCCGCCCAGGGATGATCGCTATACACCGCCAGCGTCATCGGCTCATCGAATAACGGAATCTCGATGAAGGCTTCGGTTTCCTTAACCAACGCCAGAATGGCGCAATCCAGCTTACCGCTATCTAACTGCGCCAGCAGTTGGGCGGTCTGAGCCTCATGCAGGTACATCTCTAGTTTCGGGAAGGCCTGGTGTAACATTGGTACGATCTGCGGCAACAGATAGGGACCGACGGTCGGGATCAAGCCAATGTGCAATGGGCCGGACATCGCCTCTCCCTGCTGACTGGCCATCTCCTTTAGCACCTTCACCTCACGCAGCACAGTACGCGCCTGTTCGACCAATAGCAGACCAGCCTGAGTAAACAACACCTTACGACTGGTTCGCTCCAGCAGCATCACCCCCAGCTCATCCTCTAGCTTACGGATCTGACCGCTGAGCGTGGGCTGGCTGACATGGCATGAATCAGCCGCCCGCCGGAAGTGGCGATGCTCAGCCAACGCCACCAGATACTCCAAATCCCGAATATTCATATTTCCCTCGCAATAGATAGCAAGCACCGATGGATAAGATAGCAATGAACGATTAGAACTATCAAGAGGGAGTCTCAATAATGACAAATAAGCAACAGGCTATAACCCGGTTTTGTTTACGAGAAAAGGTTGTCATGCATGTTTGGCCGTCAAGAAGGCAAAAGCGTCCCACAGGTTACCTTTCATGCCCGTCAAGGCGATCAATGGGTCGAAATCACCAGCGATGAACTGTTCCGTGACCAGCGTGTCATCGTCTTTTCATTACCGGGGGCATTCACGCCGACCTGCTCTACCAGCCATTTACCACGCTACAACGAATTGGCGCCGACCTTCCAGCAGTATGGCATCGACCGCATTCTCTGCGTATCCATCAACGACGCCTTCATTATGGAAGCATGGAAAAACGCGCAAAAGGCTGAGCACATCACCTTCTTGCCTGACGGCGAAGGCGATTTTACTCGTGGCATGGGCATGATGGTCGAGAAATCCGTACCAAGCTTTGGCCCACGCGCTTGGCGCTACTCCATGTTGGTCTGTAACGGCGTGATAGAGAAAATGTTCATCGAGCCTAATCATCCAGATGATCCGTTACAGGTTTCCGACGCCGATACGATGCTTAACTACCTGGCACCGGAACATCGCCACCAAGCGCCAATGTCTCTATTTACTCCCCCCGACAACCCTTACTGCGCGAAAGCAAAACAGTTACTTCGTGAGCAGGGGCGCCCGGATGAAGAGATCAGCCTGACACAAGTCAGCCTACGCGCCGTCACAGGCCTTGCCACGGTTCCTCAGGCCAGTGTCTCTGGTCGGCACATTGGCGGCAGTGAGAATTTGGAGCATTACCTGCAACAGGCTTAATAACGATAGAACCATCCATGGTTCATGAAAGCCAACACATTGGCGGGGCTTGCCCCGCTTTTTTTTCTGTACATCAGGAATCACACGATGAAAAAATTATCTGTCGATGTGGCTGTCATCGGTGGTGGAACCGCGGGTCTGGGCGCCTACCGCGCAGCCAAACGCCATACCCCACATGTCGTCATGATCGAAGGCGGTCCCTTTGGCACCACCTGCGCCCGCGTGGGCTGTATGCCCTCCAAGTTACTGATCGCAGCAGCCGAGGCTGCTCATCAGATCGCCCGCGCTCCCGGATTCGGGGTTCATCCCCAAGGAGCGCCCCGTATCGCTGGCCGTGAGGTGATGGATCGCGTCAAGCGTGAACGCGATCGTTTTGTCGGCTTTGTTATGGAAGGCGTCGAGCGTATCCCCGCCGAAGATAAAATCCTTGGCTATGCCCGCTTTCTCGATGACCATACTCTACAAGTGGATGAGCATACCCGTATCCACGCCCAGCGCATCGTGATCGCCAGCGGTTCGCGTCCGATCTGGCCAGCGGCCTGGAACGCGTTGGGCGACCGCCTGATCGTCAACGACGATCTGTTCGCTTGGGACACGCTACCGCGCGCTATCGCTGTCTTTGGCCCTGGGGTCATTGGCCTCGAACTGGGACAGGCCTTGCATCGTTTAGGCGTTACGGTCAAGGTATTCGGTATCGGCGGCGCTGTCGGCCCACTAACGGACGATGTGCTACGCCACTACGCCACCACGACGTTAGGCAAAGAGTTTTATCTCGACCCTGATGCGCACATCGATATGATGCAGCGTGAAGGCGAGCAGGTTTTGATTCGCTACCGCGATCGCGACGACCAGATGCAAACCTGCCTGGTGGATTATGTATTGGCCGCCACTGGACGACGTCCTAACGTCGACAATCTCGGCTTAGAAAACACCCATCTACAACGAGATACGCGTGGCGTTCCTATCGCCGATCCCCTGACCATGCAAACCAGCGTCGCACATGTCTTCATCGCGGGCGACGCCAGCAACCAATTACCCTTGTTGCATGAAGCGAGCGACCAGGCGCGGATCGCGGGCGACAATGCGGGCCGCTACCCACAAGTCGTCCCTGGCCTACGCCGCAGCGCGATCTCGGTGGTGTTCTCCGATCCACAGATCGCTATGGTCGGCGCCACGTTTCGTGAGCTCAACGAGAGTTATGGTGCTTGCGGCTGCTTCGCCGTCGGTGAAGCCTCCTTCGAGGATCAGGGCCGTTCGCGGGTGATGCTACGTAACCAGGGGAAGCTGCACGTATACGGCGAACAAGGCAGTGGGCGCTTCCTTGGTGCCGAGATGATTGGCCCGGATGCAGAGCACATCGCCCATCTGCTCGCTTGGGCCCATCAGCAACAGATGACCATCGACCAGATGTTGGATATGCCTTTCTATCATCCGGTGATCGAAGAGGGACTGCGTACCGCGCTACGTGACCTGCAAAGCAAATTGCGCCTCGGCGACGATGAGATCGAACGTTGCCTACGTTGCCCTGGAGAATAACGCGTTAAAGGGAGACACCCCGAGCCCTAACGAACGAGAGGTTCCGAACGGCACCTCTCGTTGCGCCAGCACGGAGACTCACCCTAAACGACACTGAGCCTCGGCAATGGCTTGAGCCACCTGCTGCGGTGCCACGCCACCACGTGCGCAGCGCTTCGCCAGACACGAGTCCAGCGCCAACACCAGGTAGACATCCTCACCGATGACCGGACTAAAGGCTTGCAGGGTCGCCAGCGGCATAGCCTCCAAGGCCTTCCCCTGAGCTAAAGCGGCGACCACCACTTCGCCAACGATATGATGTGCCTCGCGAAATGGGACCCCCTTGGCTACCAAGTAATCGGCCAGCTCCGTGGCATTGGCGTAACCTTGCTGTGCCGCCTCGGCACAACGTGAACGCTGCACCTGCAAATCCGCCAACACCAAACCAGCCATATGCAAGCAATCGAGCCACGTATCCAGAGCATCAAACAGCCCTTCCTTGTCTTCCTGCATATCTTTGTTATAAGCCAAAGGTAATCCTTTCAGGGTCATCATCATACCGCTCAACGCACCCTGCACCCGACCACACTTACCCCGAATCAGCTCTAAGGCATCGGGATTCTTCTTCTGTGGCATCAGTGACGATCCCGAGGTCACCCGATCTGACAACTCGATGAAACCCGCCTCACCACTGTTAAAAAAGATCAGATCCTCGGCAAAACGCGACAGATGCACCATGCTAATGGCGGCTGTGGACAGTAACTCCAAGACATGGTCGCGGTCAGAGACGCTGTCTAGGCTATTACGCGTCGCCGCCGCGAACCCTAACCATCCCGCCAACTGATCACGGTCAATGGGATAAGCAGTACCGGCCAAGGCCCCCGATCCCAACGGACTACTATCCAGGCGGTGTAACGCATCTGCTAATCGGTTTTCATCGCGCGTCAACATCTCCACGTAGGCCAGACACCAGTGTGCAAAGGTGATCGGCTGGGCTCGCTGCAAATGGGTATAACCCGGCATCACGCTATCCTGATTCTGCTCGGCACAGTGGAGCAATGCCTGCTGTAACGTCTGCAACGCCTGGCGTAACACATCTCCCTGCGCCTTGCACCACAGCTTAAGATCGGTCGCCACTTGATCGTTACGACTGCGACCGGTATGCAGCTTCTTACCCAGATCGCCAACTTTCCCGATCAACTGCTGCTCCACCCAACTGTGAATATCTTCGGCATCGCTGCGCAACATCGCCTGCGGATCGGCACGCACCTCCTCCAGCAGGGCCTCTAACGCCTGTGCCAAGATCTGTTGCTCTTGTGCCGTCAGCACACCGACACCAACCAATGCTCGCGACCACGCTACAGAGCCAATAATATCTTGCTCAGCCAGGCGATAATCAAAACGCAGGGAGTCATTGAATTGTTTAAACCGCTGATCCGCCGCTTGGCTAAAACGCCCACCCCAAAGTGCCATCGTGCCTGCTCCGTACTGTAAATGCCTCGTTGGCGGGCCACGCATGGGCCCGCCTCTGACCTAACCTGATACCAACGATTATTTAGCGCTATTCAACGCCCGAATACGCGATGAGAGGGAGAACAAGCGGATAAAGCCACCAGCATGGCTATGATCGTAAACATCATCCTCGCCAAAGGTTGCAAAGGCTTCATTGTACAAGCTGTTGGCCGATTTCTTCTGGATCGCCGTCGCCTGTCCCTTATACAGCTTAATCACTACCTCGCCACTGACCGCCTCGGCCAATGCATCGGCCGCCGCCTGCAACGACTGGCGCAACGGCGCAAACCAACGTCCGTCATACACCACGTAAGACATCTCCTGCCCCAACTTCTCGCGCCACTGAAAGCTGTCGCGATCCAAGACTAACTGCTCCACACCGCGCAGCGCCGCCATCATGATGGTCCCCCCAGGCGTTTCATAACAGCCGCGTGACTTGATGCCGACCAGACGGTTTTCCACGATGTCGATGCGCCCCACGCCATGACGGGCACCGATCTCGTTCAACGTTTGCAGGCAAGCGAAAGGCGTCATCGCCACACCATTGACCGACACCACTTCTCCCCGCTCGACACCGACAGTGACCCGCTCCGGCTGATCGGGTGCCTCCTCTGGTGCAGTAGTCCAGACCCAGCAATCTTGGTTCGCCGCATTCCATGGGCTTTCCAACACCCCGCCCTCCGTAGAGATATGCCAAGCATTGGCGTCACGGCTGTAGATCTTCTCCAAAGTAGCAGTCGTCGGAATGTCGCGAACTTTCAGGTAATCGAGCAAGGCCTCACGCGAACGCAGATCCCACTCGCGCCACGGGGCCACCACGTGTAACTGTGGTGCCAGCGCGGTATAGGTCGTCTCGAAACGGACCTGATCGTTACCCTTGCCAGTCGCACCGTGACACAGTGCATCGGCACCCAACTCCAATGCCAACTCAACCTGTGCCTTGGCGATCAACGGGCGAGCCATTGAAGTTCCCAACAGGTAACTTCCCTCATACAACGCACCGCTCTTCAGCACCGGATAGACATAGTCCTTGATGAAAGTTTCGCGCAGATCCACTACGTAGCAAGCGGAGGCGCCAGAGCGCAACGCTTTCTGCTCGATACCCACCAGGTCCTCACGCTCCTGACCGATATCCGCGACGAAAGCGATAACTTCGCAACCGCCATAGTTTTCCTTCAACCACGGAATGATGGCGGAGGTGTCCAAGCCACCGGAATAAGCCAGAACGATCTTGCTAATGCTTTGGGTTGCCATAATTTTTTTCCTTGTGTTCAACCGAATGTGTCGTTGTGTTTGTGCTATGCATGAATCCGTGTACCGACGGCCTCACCGTTAAACAAGGCCGGTAATTTTTCAGCGCAACGCCAGCCGGCAATATCGACGGCTCGTCCCAGCGTCTGTGCGGCCTCAAGTGCGGCATTGACTTTCACCACCATGCCATCGGTAATAATGCCCTGCGCAATCAGCTGCTGTGCCTTCGCAGTGGTCATCTCAGCGATGCGTTGTCCTTTACCGTCGAGGATGCCGCTAACATCGGAGAGCAACAGCAGATCAGCCTGTAAGGTAGCCGCCAACGCCGTCGCAGCTTGATCGGCGTTGACATTCAACACCATGCCATCGGTGCTGATACCGATAGAACTGACAATAGGTAGAAAACCCGCAGCCAGTAGCTGACGCACCCAGTGCGGCGATCCCGGTTGTGCCGCCCCCACATGACCGAGTGCCTCATCTAGGCAGGTAACCCGCACCATATCGCCATCCGCCAGCGATAAGCCCAACGCAGGCAAACCGTGGGCGATGGCGCAGGCTTGCAAAGCCTTATTGGCCGTCCCCGCCAACGCACCGCTGATAATGCCAATCTGATCGGCCGGCGTGACACGCAGCCCCTTCTGTTTCACCACTGGCAGTTGCAGTCGCGCCATCAACTCATCCACCAGACAACCACCGCCATGAACGATAACGATTGGACGCGAGGAATTACGGCGATAACGCAGCAACGCCTGAAAGAGGCGCGCCATCGCCTGAGGATTGTCGAGTAATACACCGCCGAGTTTGATGATTAACGGATCCATAGCTGCCTCTGTCTCTCCGACTGGTTTGAATTAAAGGAGGGCGCAAGTCTGCTGAAAGCCAAAGCGCAGATTCATACACTGCACCGCCTGGGCTGCCGCCCCTTTTAACAGGTTGTCTTCGGCGGCAATCACGATCAGATGCTCACCCTGTAAGGCGAAGCCAATATCGCAATAGGGCGTGCCGACCACTGCCCCGATCGATGGCAACGTCTCCTGATTCAGGCGCACCAGCGGCTGTTCCCGATAAGCGTGATAGAACGCCGTGGCGATCTCCGCCGCATCGACGCCACGTTTCACACGCAGGTGGATAGTCGCTAAAATTCCACGCGGGAAATTCCCCAAATGGGGGGTGAAAATGACTGAGACCCCCAAATGCGCGGCAATCTCTGGCTGATGACGATGCGTGAACAAGCCATACGGTTGTAGGCTCACCTCACAAAAGCTATTGTTCAGACTGGCCTTACGTCCAGCACCACTTACCCCGCTGACCGCGTTGATCACCGGCCACTGTGTCGTATCGACCAGACCAGCAACCAGTAAGGGCTTCAATGCCAGTTGCGCCGCGGTGGGGTAGCACCCCGGTAGGGCAATCAGCTGTGCCGAGCGCAACGCAGGAGCCTGCCACTCCGCCAGGCCATAGACAGCTTGTGCCAACCATTCGGGATATTGATGGGTAAAACCGTAATACTGCGGGTAAAACGCCGCTTGGTTCACTCGATAGGCCCCAGACAGATCGAAGACCGTGCAGCCCGCGGCGAGAAACTGCGGCGCTAACTGGTGACTCACAGCATGATCCGTTGCCAGGAACACTACGTCCGCCAGTGCTGCCAGATACGCCACGTCATCGCTGGCGATAAGCCGTTGGTCGACCACGCCTTTCAGCCGCGGATACAGATCAGATAAGCGTTTACCACCATCAACACTTTGCGCCGACACGGTCAAACCCGCTATGGTGATGCAGGGATGACGCTGTAGGTAGACGGCCAGCTCGGCACCGGTATATCCACTGGCGCCGACGACTAACGCCTTTAATATCGTTGGGATCTTGGACATCGCTGCGATAGCCTCTCTTGGTTAACCGTGGATACCGGACGAGACACCGCTCTCTTAACGTCTCATCGTCCAGCCAGTTAGCCCCGCAGCCATACCAGCACCCGGGCTTCCCTGTCTGTTTCTTTTGAATAGACTTTATTGTATTTTTATTCAAAATAACTGCATGAATATTGATACTATCCAACGCGGAGGCTGTCAACATTGAATACGCAATTACCCTCATTTATCGAGCTATACCGCGCGCTTATCGCCACACCATCCATCAGCGCCAACGATGCGGCACTGGATCAGAGTAATGAACGGTTAATCAATCTATTGGCTGGTTGGTTATACGATCTCGGGTGTCGGGTCGAAGTGCAACCCGTTCCAGGAACACGAAAAAAATTCAATCTGCTGGCGAGTTATGGTCAAGGGCCAGATGGGCTAATGCTCGCAGGACATACGGACACGGTTCCCTTCGATGAAGGACGCTGGACACGCGATCCCTTCATCCTCTGCGAACAGGACAACAAGTTATATGGTCTCGGCACCGCCGACATGAAGGGCTTTTTCGCCTTTATTATCGATACATTGCGAGACATAGACCTGCATAAGTTGACAAAGCCTCTGTATATTCTGGCGACAGCGGACGAGGAGACCTCAATGGCCGGGGCACGCTATTTCGCGGCAAACACCGCGCTGCGCCCCGCCTGCTGCATCATCGGCGAGCCGACCTCCCTCAAACCGATCCGGGCGCATAAAGGCCACCTCTCAGAGGCTATCCGCATCACGGGTCAATCCGGCCACTCTAGTGATCCAGCGCGCGGTATCAACGCCATTGAGCTTATGCACGACACTATCGGCCACCTCTTAACCCTGCGCCACACACTGCAACAGCGTTACCATAATCCAGCGTTTAACATCCCCTATCCAACGATAAACCTGGGGCATATCCACGGCGGTGACGCCGCTAACCGCATCTGCGCCTGTTGCGAACTACATCTGGATATGCGCCCACTGCCAGGAATGACGCTTAACGACCTCAATGCATTACTGACTCAGGCGTTAGATCCTATCGCCCGTCAATGGCCTGGTCGGTTACGCATCGAATCGTTACATCCACCGATCCCCGGGTACGAGTGTCCGCGCCATGCCCCGTTAGTACAAACAATAGAGAAACTGCTGGGTGAGCGTGCCGAAGTGGTCAACTATTGTACCGAAGCACCGTTTCTACAGGAGATCTGTCCGACCCTCGTGCTCGGTCCAGGCTCTATCGAGCAGGCGCATCAACCGGATGAGTACCTGGCGACCGATTTTATTTTGCCAACCCGAACATTGTTGACCCAATTGATTCACCATTTTTGTCGGCCCTAAATGGGCCGTTAACTGCGTGTGCAACCGATGACGCAGCAACATTTGCAATGCAACTGTTATCAAATAGACCCATTCAGGTCATGCTGTAATTAAATTTCAGTTAACATCGCTAAATGACGCATTTGGGCAAGAATTTGTGTCAATTGACGCAGAAGACGGAACGTGGCTTTATAAAGAGACACTCTACAATTTCCGGGTGAAAGAAATTTACGTCTTGGGAGGGGCAGTGGTTCTATGAATGAGCAATATTCAGCAATGCGTGGCAATGTCAGTATGTTGGGCAAACTGCTGGGCGATACCATCAAAGACGCGCTAGGCGAACAAATCCTAGATCGCGTCGAAACCATCCGCAGGCTGTCCAAGTCGTCACGCGCTGGCAATGAAGCCAGTCGTCAGGCGTTGCTGAACACACTGCAAAACCTGTCCAACGATGAGCTACTACCGGTGGCTCGTGCCTTCAGCCAGTTCCTTAATCTGGCTAACGTGGCGGAGCAATACCATCGTATCTCTCCGCATGGCGAGGCCGCTAGCAACCCCGATGCCCTCTCTCAGTTATTCACCCGGTTGAAGAAGAAAAACCTGGATGAGAACCAGATCCGTCAGGCCGTCGACAACCTCTCTATTGAGCTGGTATTGACCGCACATCCGACCGAGATCACCCGCCGCACCTTGATCCATAAACTGGTCGAGGTCAACACCTGCCTCAGCCAACTTGACCACGACGATCTGGCCGATTACGAACGTCATCAAATCATGCGTCGCCTACGCCAACTGGTTGCGCAGTCCTGGCACACCGACGAGATTCGGAAGAACCGTCCGACCCCGATCGATGAAGCGAAGTGGGGCTATGCTGTCGTCGAAAATAGTCTGTGGGAAGGGGTACCCGCCTTCCTTCGCGAATTCAACGAGCAGTTAGAAAAAGCGCTCGGTTACCAATTGCCAGTCGAGGCCGTACCGGTACGCTTTACCGCCTGGATGGGCGGCGACCGTGACGGTAACCCCAACGTCACCGCCGAGGTGACGCGCCGCGCCCTGTTGCTCAGCCGCTGGAAAGCCACCGAACTCTTCCTACGTGACGTTCAAGTGCTGGTATCAGAGCTATCCATGACAGTCTGTACTCCAGAGTTACGAGTTCTGGCTGGCGAGGAGGCTCAAGAGCCTTACCGCGAGGTATTGAAACGCCTGCGCCGCCAGTTAGTCGATACCCAAACCTATCTCGATGCCCGTCTACGCGGCGAACGCCCGCCTCGTCCGCATGACCTGCTGGTTAATAACGATCAGCTATGGCAACCACTACATACCTGCTACCGCTCACTCATCGCCTGCGGGATGGGGATCATCGCCAATGGACAGCTGCTGGACACCCTGCGCCGAGTGCATTGCTTCGGTGTCCCACTGGTGCGTATCGATATCCGCCAAGAGAGTACGCGTCACACCGAGGCTATCGCCGAACTGACACGTTACCTGGGGCTGGGCGACTATGAAACTTGGTCAGAGGCAGACAAGCAAGCGTTCTTGCTGCGTGAGCTAAACGCCAAACGCCCACTGGTTCCGCGCCACTGGACGCCATCACCGGAGACTAAAGAGGTCTTCGATACCTGCCAGGTGATCGCCGAGGCACCAGCCGGGGCCATCGCAGCCTACGTCATCTCCATGGCACGTACACCTTCGGATGTTTTGGCGGTACACCTACTGCTGAAAGAAGCCGGCTGCCCCTTCAACCTCCCAGTGGCACCGCTATTTGAAACCCTCGATGATCTAAACAATGCCGAGGCGGTAATGAGCCAATTGCTCAGCATCGACTGGTATCGCGGTTTCATCCAGGGCAAGCAGATGGTGATGATCGGTTATTCCGACTCCGCCAAAGATGCCGGGGTGATGGCGGCATCCTGGGCTCAATACCGCGCACAAGAAGCACTGGTTCGTGTCTGCGACCAGGCGGGGATCGCCCTAACCCTGTTCCATGGCCGTGGCGGCTCTATCGGCCGCGGCGGTGCGCCAGCGCATGATGCCCTGCTCTCTCAGCCTCCGGGTAGCCTGAAAGGTGGCCTGCGCGTCACCGAGCAGGGAGAGATGATCCGCTTTAAGCTCGGTTTGCCCGAGATCGCCGTCAGCAGCCTGACCCTATATACCAGCGCCATTCTGGAGGCCAATCTGCTACCACCACCAGCCCCGAAACAGGCCTGGCGCGACATTATGGACGAGCTTTCTCAAACCTCCTGTGCGCTCTACCGTCGCTATGTGCGCGAGAATCCCGACTTCGTCCCCTATTTCCGCTCGGCGACACCAGAGCTGGAACTGGGCAAGTTACCCTTGGGCTCCCGCCCAGCCAAACGCCGTCCCACCGGGGGCGTCGAAAGCCTGCGCGCCATTCCCTGGATCTTCGCCTGGACACAGAATCGCCTGATGCTACCGGCCTGGCTGGGTGCCGGCGCCGCGCTGACGGAGGCGATGGAGCACGGAAAACGCGACACGCTAGAAAGCATGTACCGCGACTGGCCTTTCTTCACTACCCGTATCGACATGCTGGAGATGGTGTTCGCCAAATCTGATCTGTGGCTGGCGGAGTACTATGACCAACGGCTGGTCGACCCGGCATTGTGGCCGCTGGGCACCGATCTCCGTCAACAGGTACAACGCGACATCCAAGCAGTGCTGGCCATTGCCAACACCGACCATCTGATGGCTGATCTGCCTTGGGCCGCCGAGTCCATCGCCCTACGTAACGTCTATACCGATCCACTCAACGTCTTGCAAGCCGAGCTACTGCATCGCTCACGCCAACAGGAGACGCCAGACGCTAACGTTGAACAAGCGCTGATGGTCACCATCGCTGGGGTTGCCGCCGGGATGCGTAACACCGGCTAGTATAGGCCGAAGATCACGGCACGAAAAAGCCCGCTTAGGCGGGCTTTTTGCTAACAACACGTCGTACGATTCTGCTATCCCTCAGGCTTGCGGTCGTACACCCAGAGTATGGCAGATGGCATAGCTCAACTCCGCACGGTTTAAGGTGTAGAAATGGAAATCCTTTACCCCCTCGCGGCACAACAGCTTGACCATATCCATGGCGATATTGGCCCCGACCAGCTTGCGCGTCTCCGCATCATCATCCAATCCATCGAACATCGCCCTCATCCATTGCGGCACACGCACATTGGTCAGTGCAGCGAAACGCTGAAGCTGCCCAAAGTTTGAGACTGGCAGGATCCCCGGCACGATCTCGGCCTCGATCCCCGCCGCCGCGCAGCGATCGCGAAAGCGCAGGTAACTTTCCACATCGAAGAAAAACTGAGTGATCGCCCGGTTAGCCCCCGCATCAATCTTACGCTTAAGATTTAAGAGGTCGGCCTGAGCGCTCTTCGCCTCTGGATGCACCTCGGGATACGCGGCGACGGAGATATCGAAATCCGCCACGTCGCGTAACAACGCGACCAGATCACTGGCGTACATCTCAGGGCGCCCCGCCCCCGCAGCCAGATCGCCACGCAGCGCCACGATGTGGCGGATACCGCTTTGCCAATAGTCACGGGCGATGGTGCGCAACGCCTCGCGGCTGGCATCGACGCAAGTCAGATGGGGAGCAGCCTCTAAGCCGGTACGCTCCTTGATGCCCTTAATCACCGAGTGAGTACGATCGCGTTCACCGGAATTTGCGCCATAGGTCACCGAGATAAACGCGGGCTTCAGGGTGCTGAGTCGATCGATGGATTGCCAGAGTGTCTGTTCCATCTCCGCCGTACGGGGGGGGAAAAACTCAAAGGAAACCTGGATCCTACCCTGCAACTCGGCCAGGCTCTGGTTTAGCGCATCATGCTGGCTTGCGTGAAAAAAACTCATCCCGATCATCCTTATGCTCTATGCCCTGTGCGCTCCACCGCACGCCCCGAACTAAACATCTATACGTTTAGACGTCTAAATAGAAGTTGCCGTAAGTCGATGGATTCGTCAACCGCAAAATGCATTTTACTGATGAAGAAATGACAAGGAGGGATGAGAGATATTCAAGCAGACCCCGCCAATCGCGCTCTCGCAGGATGTGAGAACGGCGGGTATTCATCAACAATCGCTGCGAGGCCAACGGTGCAACGTCTTTACACTCTCAACCAACAGCCACGCCAAGGCGGGTGAATCGCCGAGTTGTGGCACCATGACACGAATACCGATCACCTCTTTTGCAACGTCGAGCCTGCGGCTCCGTCAGCACAGGAAGAAAGGTGCGATAAAATGCCGCGTCCATCGCTGCTAAGTGCGAGCACCTGCGAGGCCTGGTTAGCATCCTGTTGTCTCTCTAACTCCAGCAGACTATTCACTAAGAAACCGACAGCCGAGGAGAGCGATGCAGGACTAAACTGGCCAAACTGTTGGAGAAAATTCGCCGTAGCCACGAAGGGGACATCATGCTCGACGACTAATACCGGGAATGCCGCGATCTGCCGCTGGGTATAACAGACTAACGCGTGTCTGGAGTGTTACGTATCTTCACCCTGACTATGGTCCGTCAGCGTGGAGCGGTCGACGATGTCACTCTCCAGACGTTTCTCACCGCCACCTCCTCGACATTATTTTATGCCTGGCACAAAAGGTGATGAGCAACTATACCAATCATGTGGCTCACACGCCGCTGGATGCTCGCCTGCAATCCGTTGTCTGGCAAAAACGAACGACCTGACACGCCGCCCATCGGGTTTACCCGCGCTAGGTGTCTATGCACTGACTTTCTAACGCACAAACGGCTGTTGCCAAGCTCGCTCACTGACGGCAGAATAACCAGCCCTGCCAGCCGCTATTTCACAGGCGATCCCGCTAGGGCTGACTGCTTTTCCTTTTAGCGACCAAGACTATGCAACAAAACCGTTCTTCCCCTATGCGTCGCCTCGGCCGACGCGCGTTACTCTTTCCACTCTGTCTGGTGTTATACGAGTTCGCAACTTATATCGGAAACGATATGATCCAACCTGGCATGCTCTCGGTGGTGCAAACGTTTGGCGTCGACGACAGTTGGGTTCCCACGTCCATGACGGCCTACCTCGCCGGTGGCATGTTTTTACAATGGCTGCTTGGCCCACTCTCCGACCGTATTGGTCGGCGCCCGGTAATGCTGACAGGTGCTCTCTACTTCGCGGTCACCTGTCTGGCCATCCTGCTCACCCGCAGTATCGAACAATTTACTCTGCTGCGTTTTCTGCAAGGAATCAGCCTGTGTTTCATCGGCGCCGTCGGTTACGCCGCGATCCAAGAGTCCTTCGAAGAGGCGGTGTGCATAAAAATCACCGCCCTGATGGCCAACGTCGCGCTGATCGCACCGTTACTCGGTCCGTTAGCTGGCGCTGCTTGGGTACATATCCTGCCCTGGGAAAGCATGTTTATCCTGTTCGCCGTCCTGGCGTTGATCGCCTTTATCGGGCTGTATAAAGCGATGCCGGAAACCGCCACCCGCCGAGGTGAAAAGCTGTCGTTGTCCGCCCTCGGTCATGACTACGCGTTGGTACTGAAAAATAGTCGCTTCCTCTGTGGTGCCCTGGCGTGTGGCTTCGCTAGCCTACCGTTACTGACCTGGATAGCCCAATCACCGGTCATTATCATCAGCGGTGAAGGATTAAGCAGTTATGACTATGGCCTACTACAGGTGCCGATCTTCGGCATGCTGATTTTAGGTAACTTTACCCTGGCACGCCTGAGCGGACGCCGCCCAGTACGCCGCCTGATCCAGATCGGCGCCTGGCCACTGGTCGGCGGGCTGGGCATCGCCGCCATCGCCACCCTCTATAGCACCCATGCCTATCTGTGGATGACGATGGGACTGAGCCTATACGCGTTCGGAATTGGCCTGGCCAACGCGGGGCTGTATCGCCTCACACTCTTCTCCAGCGAGATGAGTAAAGGAACGGTCTCCGCGGCCATGGGCATGATCAGTATGTTGATCTACACACTGGGTATTGAGGTGGGAAAACACGCCTGGCTGCTAAACGGTAACGGTGCCTTTAATCTGTTCAATCTACTCAGCGGCCTACTGTGGTTGTGGTTAGTAGCACGAATGCTGCGCGACAAGCAGGTCGGCATACAGACTGATCAATAACCCACCTCGGCGGCGCACAAAACGGCACCGCCGGGGTAAATGGCTAGACTTGTAACCAGAAGGTGACCGGCCCGTCGTTAAGCAGCTCCACCTGCATGTCGGCGGCGAAGCGCCCGGTCTCCGTCGCCACACCACTGGCACGGCAGCAGGCCGTAAAATAGTCGTATAACCGCTCAGCCTCATCCGGTGCCGCACCGCGGGAAAAACTGGGACGCATTCCCTTTTGCGTGTCGGCCGCCAAAGTAAACTGGGAGACGACCAAGACACTGCCGCCGGCCTGCTGCACGTTGAGATTCATCTTATCGTTCTCATCACTGAAGATGCGATACCCCAACACCTTATCAGACAGACGCTTCGCCTTGTGTTGATCGTCATCTTTCTCCACACCCAACAATACCAGCAACCCCGCACCGATCTCGCCGATAATCTGCTGATCCACCGTCACGCTAGCCCGAGTCACTCGCTGAATTAACGCAATCATTGTTCCTACGACTCCTTACTCATGATGGGATTTTAACGCCTGCTGCAACCCACTCGCTTGCTGGCGATGGGTACGGAAATCGCCGATAGCCACGGTGATCTCCGCACCGAGTAAGACGATACACCAACTCCAATATACCCAGACGAACAACATCGGGATCACCGCCAACACGCCATAAATCAACTGATATGATGGAAAGGTAGTGATATATAACGCAAAAGCTTTCTTCCCTAGCTCAAATAGACCACCGGCCACCAACGCGCCGATCAGCGCGTCGCGCTGCGGTACCCGTTGTGTTGGAACGATGCAATACAACAGCCAAAAACTAACGCATGACAACAGCAAGGGGAACAAACGCAACAGCTGATCCACCAGAGAATAGACTCGGCTATCGGCTAACCAACGCAATGACAATAAATAGGTACTGATGCCCATACTGGCACCGACGAGCAGCGGTCCGAGGGTGAGGATCATCCAATAGACCGCAAACGAATAGATGATGGCGCGCTTACGTTCACTGCGCCAAATATGGTTTAATGCCCCGTCCACCGATGAGA
The DNA here is from genome assembly GCF_000474215.1 of Edwardsiella hoshinae NBRC 105699 = ATCC 33379. Taxonomy (GTDB): domain Bacteria; phylum Pseudomonadota; class Gammaproteobacteria; order Enterobacterales; family Enterobacteriaceae; genus Edwardsiella; species Edwardsiella hoshinae. The sequence continues at coordinate 26,654 of NZ_BAUC01000039.1, forward strand.
TCAGCAGCAGGGCGGTGACGATCAGACCGATGATCCCCAGAGCGGTCATCTTGCTCGAATTCGCAACAAACTGCTCCAGATAAGATTGCACCACATCGCCCGCCGCCGGCACAAAGTTGGTAAAAATAAAATGCTTAAGCTGGTCGGAAACACTAGCGAACATCGGAAAAGCAGTGAATAGGGAGAAAACCACCGTCACCAACGGCACCAGTGAGAGTAGCGAGACATAGGCCAACGACCCCGCCACCATGGTCATACGATCCTCATCTACCCGCCGCCACAATATCCGGGCAAAGCAGAACCCACCTTTCATGCGTTTTAAGGAAAAGGGCGTCATAGCCACTCCTATCAGTCATACCCGTTTTACACGGGTCAATCCTTCCTGCCGCCGCAACGGAAAAAAGTCATCATACCGAAAAACCGATGTGCCTCTTCCAAAGATACGCCGCGGCTAGCCAGCAAAGTAGGCCGGAATGACCTGCCGATCGTCCACCTGAATCGCACGGATACCCAGCGCTTGCGCCGCCGCGATATTATCGTGATTATCATCGAAGAATACCGTCTGCGCAGCCGCTACCCGCTCCTGAGCGAGAACATAGCGGTAAATTTCAGCCTCTGGCTTACGCATACCCAAGTCCTGCGACAAATACAACCGATCACAGGCAGCCGCTACCTGCGGATAATGTTTGGGCCAGAAATGCGTATGCAGTCGATTCGTGTTAGAGAGTACAACCACCCGCTCTCCCTGAGCTCGCAACTGCTGCATGATAGCGATCACCTCTGGACGAAGCGCGACAAAGATCGCCTGCCAGCCCAGCGTGAACTGCGCAAAACTGAGCGAGATGCCCATCTCCGCGCACAGGCGTCGGGCAAAAGTTTCATCGTCGATCTCGCCCCGTTCATGCTGGTGAAAAGTCTCCCCCATCGAAAAACGCTTGCTCAGGGTTGCCAGCGGCGCCCCGCTGTAACGACTCCAGACCCCCAGTACCCGTTGGAAGTCGATATCGACAATCACGTTACCCAAATCAAAGATATACAACATGTGCAGCTCCCGATTTCAGCTTATTGGCGTGAGAGTCTCCACTGTAAACGGAAAAGCGGTGAGCGAACAGACGAGGAGGGAGAAAAGCAGATGGTAGCGCCAGGAAAGGGCCCCCTCTCCGACCTAGTACCGAGCGACGCTGATTGCACGCCACCATAAAAAAGGGACACCAACACGGTGCCCCTTTTTCTCAAACCATCAGGCGAGACGATTAGTCACGCGGACCGCGGTTAGCACGACGGCGATCGTTCTCGGTCAGGTGACGTTTACGCAGACGCACGGAGTGCGGCGTTACTTCAACCAGTTCGTCATCATCGATGAATTCCAGTGCCTGCTCCAGGGTCATTTTCACCGGCGGTGACAGGGTAGTCGCTTCATCGGTACCAGAGGCACGCATGTTGGTCAGCTTCTTACCGGTCAGACAGTTAACGGTCAAATCATTTGAGCGGCTATGAATACCGATAATCTGGCCTTCATATACTTCCGCGCCATGACCGAGGAACAGTTTACCGCGATCCTGCAAGCTATACAGCGCATAGGCAACGGCTTTACCTTGACCGTTGGAGATCAGAACGCCGTTCTGACGCTGGCCGATTTCACCGGGACGCACATCGTCGTAATGACTGAAGGTGGAATACAGCAGACCGGTACCGGAAGTCATGGTCATGAAATCGGTACGGAAGCCGATCAGGCCACGACTCGGGATGATGTAATCCAGGCGTACACGGCCCTTACCATCTGGAGACATATCACGGATTTCACCTTTACGGATACCCAGAGCCTCCATCACAGAGCCCTGATGCTGCTCTTCGATATCCAGCGTAACCTGCTCAAACGGCTCCTGCATGCGGCCATCGATCTCGCGATAGATAACCTTCGGACGGGATACGGCCAATTCATAGCCTTCGCGACGCATGTTCTCGATCAGTACGGACAAATGCAGTTCGCCACGACCAGAAACGCGGAATGCATCGGGGTCCGGCGTCTCTTCCACACGCAGCGCCACGTTATGCACTAACTCCTTCTGCAAACGCTCCAGGATCTGACGGGAGGTTACAAACTTCCCTTCTTTACCACAGAACGGCGAGGTGTTAACGCAGAAGTACATACTCACCGTCGGTTCATCGACAGTCAGCGCCGGCAACGCTTCAACATTGTTCGGATCGCACAGGGTATCAGAGATGTTCAGATCACCTAGACCAGTAACCGCAACGATGTCGCCCGCTTCAGCCACATCGGTCTCAATGCGCTGCAAACCCAGATGCCCCAGAACCTGGCCGATCTTACCGTTACGACGCTTACCTTCGCTGTCGATAATAGTGATCTGCTGGTTCGGTTTCACCTTACCGCGTTTGATGCGACCGATGCCGATAACCCCAACGTAGTTGTTGTAGTCCAACTGGGAGATCTGCATCTGGAACGGCCCGTCTAGATCGACGTCCGGCGCAGCTACATGCTCGACGATAGCCTCAAACAACGGAGTCATATCCTCGGCCATATCGGCGTGATCCAGACCAGCGATCCCTTGCAGGGCGGAAGCGTAGACGATCGGGAAGTCCAACTGCTCGTCAGTAGCACCCAAGTTAACGAACAGATCGAAGACCTGATCGACGACCCAGTCCGGACGCGCGCCCGGACGGTCAACCTTGTTGATGACCACGATCGGCTTCAACCCGTTGGCGAACGCCTTCTGGGTAACGAAGCGAGTCTGCGGCATCGGGCCATCCATTGCGTCGACCAGCAGCAGAACCGAGTCAACCATTGACATCACACGCTCTACCTCGCCGCCGAAGTCGGCGTGCCCCGGGGTATCTACGATGTTGATGCGATAGCCATTCCAATTAATGGCGGTGTTTTTAGCGAGGATGGTAATCCCACGCTCTTTCTCCAAATCGTTGGAGTCCATTACGCGCTCAGTCGCGTCGTTACGTTCACCCAGAGTCCCGGATTGTTGCAACAGTTTGTCGACCAGGGTGGTTTTCCCATGGTCAACGTGCGCAATAATGGCGATGTTACGCAGATTTTCGATCACAGCTTTGCCTCAGGCATTAGAAATAGCGCGCTATTGTACACGTATTAAGCGAGGGACTAAACAGGATCACAAGCTTCTCGCAGAAACAATGCTGCGAATGGCGGTTTGTGATCCTATTCACGATGCTAAATGGCGCGGGAATAAACAGCTTGCACCAAGATTGTGCGCTTGCTGAAGTGTTTTGCACCGTTATGGAGCGCAATGTTCCATCGGTAGCGCCTGACACAACGTCAGAGTGAGGTAATTATGCGCCATCCGGGCAAATTGTAAAGTTGGCACGTTTCTAGCTAATACTATGTCACGATGGCGAAAACCACTTTCTATCATCCGTGATCCGTTGCACGGCGACCAAAGAAACCGGGAGTAGAGTATGTCCGCTGAACATATCTTAGCGATGCTGAATGAGCACGAAGTTAAATTTGTCGATCTGCGCTTTACCGACACCAAGGGTAAAGAGCAGCACGTCACGATTCCGGCTCATCAGGTAAACGCCGACTTCTTCGAAGAAGGTAAAATGTTTGACGGCTCCTCTATTGGCGGCTGGAAAGGCATCAATGAATCCGACATGGTGTTGATGCCGGACGCAACCACGGCGGTACTCGATCCGTTCTACGAAGAACCAACCCTGATTATCCGCTGCGACATCCTGGAACCGGGTACCATGCAAGGATATGATCGCGATCCGCGCTCGATCTCCAAGCGTGCCGAAGATTTCCTACGTGCCTCAGGCATCGCCGATACTGTACTGTTCGGGCCGGAACCGGAATTCTTCCTGTTCGACGATATCCGCTTCGGCAGCAGCATCCGCGGCAGCCATGTTGCCATCGATGACATCGAAGGCGCCTGGAACTCCGCCACCCAATATGAAGGCGGCAACAAGGGCCACCGTCCGGCGGTCAAGGGCGGCTACTTCCCAGTTCCGCCGGTTGACTCCTCACAGGACATCCGCTCCACCATGTGTCTGACCATGGAAGAGATGGGCTTGGTAGTCGAGGCGCACCACCATGAAGTTGCCACTGCTGGACAGAACGAAGTGGCAACCCGCTTCAATACCATGACCAAGAAGGCCGACGAAATCCAGATCTACAAGTATGTGGTGCATAACGTCGCCCACGCCTTCGGTAAGACTGCGACTTTCATGCCGAAACCGATGTTCGGTGATAATGGTTCCGGTATGCATTGCCATATGTCCCTGGCCAAGAACGGCAGTAACCTGTTTGCTGGCGACAAATACGGCGGTCTGTCCGAGACAGCGCTGTACTACATCGGTGGGGTGATCAAACACGCTAAGGCCATCAACGCTCTGGCCAATCCGACCACTAACTCCTACAAACGCTTGGTACCGGGTTATGAGGCTCCGGTCATGCTGGCCTACTCGGCGCGTAACCGCTCAGCCTCCATCCGTATCCCGGTCGTCGCCTCACCAAAAGCCCGTCGCATCGAGGTACGCTTCCCGGATCCGGCCGCTAACCCCTACCTGTGCTTCGCCGCTCTATTAATGGCCGGTCTCGACGGCATCATCAACAAGATCCATCCGGGCGATGCCATGGATAAAAACCTGTACGATTTACCGCCGGAAGAAGCCAAAGAGATCCCCACCGTAGCCGGTTCGCTAGATGAGGCCCTGGCGGCCCTGGATAGCGACCGCGAGTTCCTGACCCGTGGTGGTGTCTTCACCGATGACGCCATCGATGCCTACATTGCATTACGCCAGGAAGAAATGGATCGCGTACGCATGACGCCGCACCCGGTTGAGTTTGAACTGTACTACAGCGTATAAGCGACGAGCGCGCCGTTGCCTGGCACTGCACCGGGCATCGGTCAGACAAGCTACACAGTACATCTCTGTTTTTGTTGCCGTGGAAACTTTCAGCCCATCTTCGGATGGGTTTTTTTCGCCATGCATCACAGGCAGACGAGGAAAAAATAGCTCGACTCCCCTTCAGCGACAAAAGCATGTTACAGTGCAAAAATCATATTGCACCAAAATAGTGCAGGAGTACGCCCATGGCCGACCCGATCACCGCGCCACAGCGCGAGCAGCCCGATGCAGGGCAATTGCTGAATGCCTTGATGACCTGCGTGTTAGTGTTGGATGACGAGTTGGTCATCCGCTACGCCAACCCGGCAGCACAGCAGTTGCTGGCGCAAAGCCCGCGTAAATTGTTCGGTACACCGCTACCGGATCTATTGAGCTACCTGTCGTTAGACATCAGCATGATGCAAGCCAGTCTCCACAGCGGACAAGGATTTACCGACAACGAGGTCATGCTAGTGGTCGACAGCCAGCCCCATGTCATGGCATTGACGGCCCAACCGCTACAAGAAGGTTTGATGATGCTCGAATTGGCTACCTTGGATAGCCAACGCCGCTTGAGCCAGGAGCAGTTACAGCATGCCCAGCAAGTCGCGGCCCGTGATCTGGTGCGCGGGCTCGCCCATGAAATAAAAAACCCGCTCGGCGGCCTACGTGGCGCGGCCCAGTTGCTGGCGCGGGCTTTGCCTGACCCGGCGCTGACCGAATATACCCAGGTGATCATCGAGCAGGCCGACCGCCTACGTAATCTGGTCGATCGCCTCTTGGGGCCACAACGCCCAGGGCAACGCGTCACAGAGAATATCCATCAGGTGGTCGAACGGGTCTGCCAGTTAGTCTCCCTAGAATGTCCCGCGAGTGTAACTCTGCTGCGCGACTATGATCCCAGTCTGCCGGAGCTTAACCACGACGCAGAGCAGATAGAACAAGTACTATTGAACATCACCCGTAATGCCTTACAGGCACTGGGAGAAAACGGCGGCACCATTACCCTGCGAACGCGCACGGCGCTCCAGATCCCCCTGCATGGCGAGCGCTATCGTCTAGCGGCACGCATTGATATTGAGGACGACGGGCCGGGGATCCCCGCCCAGCTACAAGATACGCTGTTTTACCCGATGGTCAGCGGCCGTAGTGGGGGAACCGGACTTGGCCTGTCTATTGCACGTAACCTGATCGATCAACATCAAGGCAAGATTGAATTTAACAGTTGGCCAGGCCATACCGAATTTTCGGTATTTTTGCCGATTCGCAAATAGCCTCCGCCCCTAACGCAACAGGTGGTCACTATGACAACGCAACCAGGTCTCGTTTGGATCGTCGACGATGACAGTGCCATCCGCTGGGTATTAGAGCGCGCGCTGACTGGCGCCGGTCTCTGCTGTACCACATTCGACAACGGTCAAGCAGTACTGACGGCGCTTAGCAGCCAAACGCCAGACGTTCTCCTCTCCGACATTCGAATGCCCGGAATGGATGGGCTGGCGCTGCTCCAACAGATCAAACAGCGCCATCCGCTGCTACCGGTCATCATTATGACCGCCCACTCCGATCTCGACGCGGCGGTCAGCGCCTATCAGCAGGGCGCCTTCGATTATCTCCCTAAGCCCTTTGATATCGATGAAGCCGTCGCCTTAGTCGAACGGGCGATTAGCCACTATCAAGAACAGCAACAGCCCTCGCGTCAAACGCCGGCAGGCGATCCCAGCACCGACATCATCGGAGAGGCTGCCGCGATGCAGGATGTGTTCCGCATCATCGGCCGACTGTCACGCTCCTCTATCAGCGTATTGATCAACGGTGAATCGGGGACCGGTAAAGAGTTAGTCGCTCACGCCCTACATCGCCATAGTCCTCGCGCCCAAGCGCCGTTTATCGCCTTGAATATGGCGGCTATTCCACGCGATCTGATCGAGTCTGAGCTATTCGGCCACGAAAAAGGGGCTTTCACCGGAGCCAACCAGATTCGTCAGGGACGCTTCGAGCAAGCGGATGGCGGCACCCTGTTTCTCGATGAGATCGGCGACATGCCGTTGGATGTCCAGACTCGCCTACTGCGCGTATTAGCCGATGGCCAGTTTTACCGCATTGGCGGCTATGCGCCAGTCAAGGTCGACGTACGCATCATCGCCGCGACCCACCAGCATCTGGAAGTACGGGTTCAGGAGGGGAAGTTCCGCGAAGATCTGTTTCACCGCCTTAACGTCATTCGCATTCACCTGCCACCGCTACGCGAGCGGCGTGAGGATATTCCCCGTCTGGCGCGTCACTTCCTTAAAGTCGCCGCGCGCGAGTTAGGGGTTGAGGCCAAGGTATTAAGCCCGGAGGCCGAGGCGGCATTAACTCGCCAGCCCTGGCCGGGAAACGTACGTCAATTAGAAAATACCTGCCGTTGGCTAACGGTGATGGCTGCCGGCCAAGAGGTTCTCGTCCAAGATCTACCTAACGAACGCCTTACCGAACCGAATGACAATGTATCCAGTGCAACGCATCCTCCCGCAAGCTGGCCATTGCTACTGCGCCAGTGGGCGCAGCAAGCCTTGCAGAATGGACAACAGGATCTCCTGGCCGAGACGCTACCTGAATTGGAGCGCACCCTACTGACCTGTGCCCTGCAACATACCCAAGGACACAAGCAGGAGGCAGCGAGGTTGTTAGGCTGGGGACGAAATACCCTGACTCGCAAACTGAAAGAATTAGGTATGGACGAATAAATAACGTGCTGACCCGCGGTTAAAAACGCCACGCACCGCACAAAAAAACGCCAAACACGATCTTTACACGTCCGGCGCGACGCGTATGATCGACTGCATTTTCAGGGGGAATGATGATGATAGACTCACTGTACACCATGCTGTCTCACGGCGTCGAGCTAAGCTCCGTCGGCGGTTCCTCTTCACACGCCGCCGTCGCCGCCGTCTTGTGCGCCGCGCTGTTTCACCTACTGGGTTAACCGATACCATCACACGCGCTGGCGGATGCGCCGCAGAGGCCGCGTCAGCACGAATATCTGCTAGGATAGCCAATACATGCCATAGGGTTATGTGTCAGGTGACACATAACCCTATGCGATGTTCTGTGAGAATAGAGCAGGTAATTTTTCCTTGCTTCCTCATACGGTTATACAATCGTATCTATTTATAGCGGATCTTCTTACTATCAAGGATGTGTCCATGAGTGATATCGCTCTAACGGTCAGTATGCTATCGCTGGTCGCCGTGCTTGGGTTATGGATCGGCAACTGGCGGATTTATGGTGTCGGCCTCGGGATCGGCGGGGTGTTGTTCGGTGGCATCATCGTCGGCCATTTTGCGCAAAGTTATCAATTAATCCTCAACAACGACATGTTGCATTTCATCCAGGAGTTTGGCCTGATCCTGTTTGTCTACAGCATTGGCATCCAGGTCGGACCGGGATTCTTCTCATCACTACGCGTCTCGGGTCTGCGTCTCAACGCCTTCGCCGTCTTAATGGTGGCGATTAGCGGCTTGATCACCGCAGCCATCTATAAACTGTTCGATGTCCCCCTGCCCATCATCCTTGGAATCTTCTCTGGCGCGGTCACCAATACCCCCGCCCTGGGTGCAGGACAACAGATCCTGACGGATTTAGGATCGGCGTCCGAGCAGATCAATCTGATGGGGATGGGGTATGCCATGGCCTACCCCTTCGGAATTTGTGGGATCCTGTTAGTTATGTGGTTGGTGCGCTTACTATTCCGCATCAACGTCGACGCCGAAGCGCGCGACTTCGATTCGCGTAATGGCCATCATCATGAGATGCTACAAACCATGAATATCATGGTCCGTAACCCAAACTTGGATGGTTTGTCGATTCAAGAAGTACCGATCCTCAATAGTGATACCATTGTCTGTTCACGTCTCAAGCGTGGCGATCTACTCATGGTACCGTTGCCGACTACCGAGATAGCTATCGGCGATCTACTCCATCTGGTGGGACAGAAATCGGAGCTGGAAAACGCCCGACTGGTGATCGGCGAGCAGGTCGATACATCGTTGTCAACGCGCGGCACCGAGCTACAAGTCAGTCGCGTCGTCGTGACTAACGAGAAAGTCTTAGGCAAGAAGATCCGCGACCTTAACCTAAAGCAAAAATACGATGTGGTAATTTCACGCCTCAACCGCGCAGGCGTCGAATTAGTGGCCAGCAACAACGCCACCCTTCAGTTTGGCGATATCCTGAATCTGGTCGGGCGCCCTCAATCGATCGATGCCGTCGCGGCCATCGTCGGTAACGCGCAACAAAAACTGCAACAGGTACAAATGCTACCGGTTTTTATTGGCGTTGGGCTGGGAGTATTGTTGGGCTCGATTCCGTTATTTATTCCCGGATTTCCCGCAGCACTCAAACTAGGGCTGGCCGGAGGACCGTTAGTCGTCGCCCTAATTCTTGGTCGTATTGGCAGTATCGGTAAGCTGTACTGGTTTATGCCGCCCAGTGCCAACCTGGCGCTACGCGAACTGGGGATCGTTCTTTTTCTGGCGGTAGTCGGACTAAAATCAGGGGGAAACTTCATCGATACACTGCTCAACGGCGAGGGGGTCACCTGGATTGGCTATGGTATCCTGATCACCGCTATTCCGCTGATCACGGCCGCTATCATGGCGCGCCTACTGATCAAGATGAACTACCTGACACTTTGCGGTATGTTGGCTGGCGCTATGACCGATCCCCCAGCCCTGGCTTTCGCCAATGGTCTGCATGCCACCAGCGGGGCAGCGGCGCTCTCCTATGCCACGGTCTATCCCTTGGCGATGTTCCTGCGCATCATGTCTCCCCAGTTGCTGGCGTTGTTGTTCTGGAGCGTCTAATAACGCCTATCCTGTGGCGGCGAACCATAAACCAAACAGCCCCGCATTGCGGGGCTGTTTGGTATCCGGCGGTGATACGACGCTTAAATCACGCGAGAAAACTGCTGCATACGTGCCTGACGGCGCAAGTAAACATCAAAACACATGCAGATATTACGGATTAATAGCCGCCCTCGCGGCGTCACTGTGATAGCCTGCTCCCCTAACACCACCAGCCCATCCTGAACCAACGGGCGCAACAGCACCAAATCCTCAACGAAGTAGTCCACGAAGCGAATACCGTAACGCTGCTCAATGGCGGCGTAATCGAGGCGGAAATTGCAAATCAGCCCCTTGATCACGTCGCGTCGGATACAGTCATCTTGGCTCATGGCCAACCCACGCCACAATGCGCTGCCTCGTGCCTCAACCGCGGCGTAATACTCCTTCAATACCTTCAGATTCTGCGAATAACTATCGCCGATCATACTAATCGCCGACACGCCCAACCCCAGCAAATCGCTATCCCCCTGGGTGGTATAGCCTTGGAAGTTGCGGTGCAACTTACCGGCACGCTGCGCTACCGCCAGTTCATCATCCTGATGGGCAAAGTGATCCATCCCGATAAACTGGTAACCCACCCCCGTCAAAGTGGCGATGCTCTGTTGCAGGATTGCCAGCTTATGATCGGCGCTGGGCAGATCGGCATCCTTAATTTTACGCTGGGCGGCAAAGAGCTTCGGCATATGCGCGTAGTTGAAGATACTTAAACGATCGGGATTCAGCTCGATCACCTTTTGCAGTGTAAAGGCGAAACTTTCCGGCGTCTGACGTGGTAGACCATAAATCAGATCGATGTTGGTCGAGGTAAAACCGATCTCCCGCGCGTGACGCAACAGAGCAAAGATAAACGCCTCATCCTGCTCGCGATTCACCAGCTGTTGTACAGTCTTGTTAAAGTCCTGTACCCCCATGCTGAGACGATTAAACCCTTCATGACGTAGATGATCGAGGACGTCCAGCTCTATCTCACGTGGGTCGATCTCAATGGAGATCTCGGCTTGCGGCGCAAAATTAAAGTGTGTACGCAACAGGGTCATCAGACGGCTAATCTGCGCCTTGTCGAGATAGGTCGGTGTTCCACCGCCCCAATGCAACTGGCTGACGGTACGTCCGGCAAACAACGGTGCGCGCGCGGCAATTTCTAACGCCAGTTTATCCAGGTACTCGTCCGCTTTATGCGTCTGGCGAGTGACGATCTTATTGCAGCCACAGAAATAACATAGCTTGTGACAAAAAGGGATATGGACGTAGAGGGAGAGCGCGCGCTCGGGATAACGATCCACCGCGCGCAGGAAAGCCGCTTCATCAAAGCCTTCATTAAACTCCAGTGCGGTGGGGTATGAGGTATAGCGTGGCCCGGAATAGTTATATTTTTGGATCAGGGCCAGATCCCAGACGATAGTCTGTTCCGACATGGGTGCTCACTCCTTATTCTGTTTTCTCCTGCCGGCACGCAGTGGAGAAGCCGGAGGCCGACCGTAACGCATGGCGGCTCGTTGCCAGCGCGTTTTGCGCTGCGACAGCCGCCATAGTTTAGCCAATAACCACAGGAGATAACATGTAAGCAGCGAGGCTATGACCAGAATCAACGCCATTCGGCATCAGATCGCATCTTTTGGGCTACCGCGACGCAGCAGCTGCATGATGTCCTCAGACTCCTCTTCCTCTTCATCATCTTCCAGTTCAATGCCTAACTCTTCCATCAGGGCATCAATGCGATCCAGCATCTCATCCACGTAACGCTGCTCCTCGCTGTTCAGTGTCGCGCCCTCTTCCAAACGCTCCAGCAAGGCATCCAGACGTGGATCGTTTTCCAAACGTGCCAGCTCCTCTTCCGGCGTCAACACGGTCTTCACCTCTGGTTGAACCACAGCCTGCACTCGACTTTTCGCCACGCTAGGCTCGACCAGCAACGCAACGGGCTTCTTGCTACCGATACGTGGATCGCGTTCGGTGCGCATACCGCCTTTGCTACCCTGAGCGTTATGCTCATTATTCCGTGCCCCCGGCTTATGGCCGCGGCGCTTCTTCTGGCGTTTACGCTCACGTCCCTCCAGATCTAACTCCTGGCGGGTCTTACGTACTTTTTTGCCTTTAACGGCCTTGGATTTATTCACCGGACTCATAACTTATACTCTTGGTCAGAGATGTCGAAAACTGCGGCGAAATCTATCAGAAAGGCCGCAAAGAAAAAAGGCGACAGCCTAAACTGTCGCCTTAATTCTATACCTTCTGCAGAAGGATATTGACCCTCATCGTCCCTAACGGCAAACAACGTCCCGGTTTATCCCTTTGCCTGGTACATCCTTACTCTCTTCCCTGTGACCGACGTCCTGTCTGCCAAGCCCTATCCTAATGACTGCATCCTACATCGCCGCGCGTTATCCTTACGCGATCGGTATCGCCATCCTGGCGCCGAATTCCCTATCACGGCATCCCTAACCTGTAATTACTCTATCTCATTGGCGGCAAACGACAATATGATCAGCCCGGACTTTATGGATGATATAAATCACACAATCAATGTAATTGATTGAATATTAATAATTAAACAATCAACACCTTACAGCAAGAAGCGACTTTTTCGGCTAACGCTATGGCCGATCGCTTACATTACGCTGCGCCTGCCGCTTACAGCGGCCTGACCAAACAGGAAACGGATTTACGCGCCCTTGTGCGCCTTTACGGTTATAATTCACGCCATTATTCCGCCAGCAACAGGGAGACGACCAGCTTGGCCCGTCAAACTTATAACTACCATGTGACGCATTTCGTCACCAGTGCCCCGGATATTCGCCACCTACCCGCGGATATCGGTATCGAAGTCGCGTTTGCCGGGCGTTCCAACGCCGGGAAATCCAGCGCATTGAATACCCTCACTAATCAGAAGAGCCTGGCACGTACCAGTAAGACACCAGGACGCACCCAACTCATCAACCTGTTCGAGGTCGATGATGGCGTACGACTGGTCGATCTACCGGGATACGGTTACGCCGAAGTACCGGAAGAGATGAAACGCAAATGGCAACGCGCGTTGGGTGAATACCTACAACAGCGTCAATGTCTGAAGGGATTAGTGGTGTTGATGGATATCCGTCACCCGCTAAAGGATCTCGATCAGCAGATGATCGCTTGGGCGGTCGAGGCCGGACTACCGGTGCTATTGTTGCTCACCAAAGCGGATAAATTAGCCTCCGGTGCCCGTAAGGCGCAGTTGAATCTGGTGCGCGAAGCCGTCTTGCCATTTATGGGGGATATTCAAGTCGAAGCCTTCTCCTCGTTGAAAAGATTCGGCGTCGATAAACTTCGTGACAAGCTGGATACCTGGTTCAGCGAAATCGCACCACAACAGGACGAAGACACCGACAGTCGCGGTGAATAGTCCGTCAGAATAACGCTATCTAAACCCAGCCGCGCAAGCGGCTTTTTTTGTAATTTTTCTACGTAATAATGCCGAGCAGGCGCGGCAAGGACGTATCAAACGCGATACACAGGAACAAAGACGAACAAGGATTACCAACGTCCCAACGAATAGGCCAGGCGAGTAGGTAAGACATGAGACAAAAAAAACGCCCCAGTCATTTATGACTGGGGCGGCTAATAATCAGCCAAATCCGATTACGTGAAGTAAAAGGTCTGAAAGATAGAACATCTTACCTCTGTACCCTACGTCAGTAACTGTACAACATTTTAGAGGGCACGCAAACTTTTTTGTTGTTTAGTTACAAAATAGCCACCATTAACGCCGCTATTTTGCGCATTAACTACGTTTTTATGTAGGTAAATTACATAAAAGGATTAAATCGCCACCATTCAATGCGCTTGATCCCAATTATCACCACAACCGATATCAACCTTCAGGGGCACGGCCAACGCCAAACTGCTCTCCATCAACGTGCGGACATGACTAACGACCTCGTTGACTCGCGCCTCCGGCACCTCAAAGACCAGTTCATCGTGTACCTGCATAATCATGCGTACCTGCGGCTGTGACTGCTGTAACCAAGCATCGACGGCGATCATCGCCCGCTTAATGATATCCGCCGCCGTCCCCTGCATCGGCGCATTGATCGCCGCACGCTCCGCGGCCTTACGACGCATCGCGTTACGTGCGTTGATCTCTGGGAGATAGAGTCGACGACCATCTAGCGTCTCTACGTACCCCTGCTCGGCCGCCTGTTGGCGCGTCCGCTCCATGTAGGCCAGCACGCCAGGATAACGTTCGAAATAGAGATCCATATAACGCTGAGCCTCATTACGGCCAATATTCAACTGACGAGCTAGACCGAAAGCGCTCATACCATAGATCAGACCGAAATTAATTGCCTTAGCACTACGTCGTTGATCGGCCGTCACCGCCTCCAATGGTAGGCCGAAAACTTCGGCCGCTGTCGCTCGGTGGATATCTTTCCCAGCCGCGAAAGCCTCTAATAATCCGCGATCGCCGGACAGGTGCGCCATGATGCGTAACTCGATCTGGGAGTAGTCCGCCGCCACGATCTTACTGCCAGCTGGCGCGATAAACGCTTGGCGAATGCGCCGTCCCTCATCGCTGCGTACCGGAATATTTTGTAGGTTGGGATCGCTAGAAGAGAGCCGCCCCGTCGCGGTCACAGCCTGATGATAAGAGGTGTGTACCCGTCCGGTCAGGGGGTTCACCATCTGAGGTAACTTATCGGTATAAGTGCTCTTCAGCTTAGCGAGTGTACGGTAATCCAAGATCACCTTTGGTAACTCATATCCCTGATCTGCCAGCTCAACCAACACTTCTTCGTTGGTCGATGGAGCGCCACCCGGCGTCTTCTTTAGAACCGGCAGCTGTTGCTTGTCGAATAAAATACTCTGGAGCTGCTTGGGCGAAGAGAGATTGAAGGGTTCCCCCGCCAATGCATGGGCTTGTTGCTCCAATGCAACGAGGCGCACCGCCAGCTCCTGGGAGTGCTGGCCCAAAATAGAACTATCAATCAGTACCCCGCTGCGCTCCATACGTGATAGCACAGGAACCAGCGGCATATCGATATCACAGAAGACATGGCGAGGCCCCGACTCTGCATCCAGTGTCGACCAGAGGCATTGATGTAGCTGCAAAGTAACGTCAGCATCCTCAGCCGCATACTCGGCCGCCTGCGCTAAGGGTATTTGGTTAAAGGTCAGTTGACCTTTCCCTTTCCCCGCCACTTCTTCGAAGGTGATGGTCTTATGATCTAGATGGCGAGCAGCCAAGCTATCCATATCATGACGTCCGACCACACTATTCAATACATACGACTCCAGCATGGTATCAAACGCCACGCCGCGCAGGGTAATGCCATGACGCGCCATGACACCAATATCGTATTTCAGGTTCTGGCCAATTTTGGCGATCTTTTCGTCTTCTAATAGAGGTTGTAAACGGGTCAACACCAACGCTCGATCGAGCTGCATCGGGGCATCCAGGTAGTCATGAGCCAACGGGATGTAGTAAGCCTGCCCCGGAACATCGGCACACGAGATCCCCACCAGATTAGCCGATAAGACATCTAACGAGTCAGTCTCTGTATCAAAAGCAAAGCTGCCGGCCTGTTCTAGTCGAGCGATTAACGCCTCCAGGGCGGCTTCGTCGAGAATCGTTTGATATCCCTCGCGTGAGAGGGTCGACGTCGTAGCCGGTGCCGGCGTGATGGGGACTTCGCTGGAGGTTTTCGCCTGCTTGCTCTTACCACCTACGGAAGAGGTGAGCCAGGAGCCATCCAGCGCATCGTTCAACCAGCGTTTAAACTCATAGCGTTGAAACAGAGTATGCAGCGTGGCGCTATCTAGCGGCTTGAGCGCTAAGTCATCGCAATCCACATTCAACTCGACATCGGTCTTGATGGTCGCCAATAGATAGGAGAGATCGGCCTTCTCTTTGTTCAGTAGCAGCTTCGCTCCCATGGTTTTCGCGCCACGAAAACTTAGGGTTGCCACACGATCGATATCTTCATAGATCGCCTGTAATCCACCAATCCCCTGCAACAACGCCTGTGCTGTCTTCTCACCGACACCGGGAACGCCAGGAATGTTATCTGATGCATCGCCCATCAACGCCAAGAAATCAATAATTAAGGCAGGGGGAACCCCATACTTCTCGCACACTTCCTGCGGCCCCAGGATGGTATTGGTCATGGTATTAATCAGGGTAATATTCGGTGTCACCAGCTGCGCCATGTCTTTATCGCCAGTACTGATCAACACATGACGCCCTGCCTGTTCGGCCCGGCGTGCCAACGTACCGATCACATCGTCGGCCTCAACGCCTGGCACCACCAATAACGGCAATCCCATCGCCTGTACCATTTGATGCAATGGTGCGATCTGCTCGCGCAGATCGTCCGGCATCGGTGGACGATGTGATTTATATTCGGCGAATAACTCATCACGGAAAGTCTTACCCTTAGCATCGAATACAACAGCAATATGGCTCGGCTGGTACTGCATGATCAAACTACGCAGCATATTCAGCACACCGTACATTGCCCCGGTAGGCTCGCCAGCGCCATTAGTTAGCGGCGGAAACGCATGATAGGCACGGTAGAGGTATGAGGATCCATCAACCAGGATCAGGGGATTTTCAGCTATCTGGGCCATAATCTATCTTTATCGTGGTGGTCATCAGAACATAAGCATGCCACAGCTAGGCAGCGCTGACGAATGATCAGCACGCTTTTATCTCTCCGATCAAGGCGTGATCCGCCCCGATCTATCTGTGGATAACTTTGTGTATAAATTCATGTTTTTTTAGTTCACCGAGAGGAACCAGGCAACAACAATAATAAATAAATTATAAATATCAATATGTTGCAATTTAATTTTAACAAACAAATCGCATAAAACAATCATCGAGCAACTGTGTATAGCTTTATTATCATCAGATAGCGAACGACAGGACGAACAAACGATTATTCGTGTATGAACGCTTTTTCAGACACGATGTCATTTTCACCCCCATCGTGTCATGAGGACAAAATCTGCCGATAACCGCTTCCTTCTGTTAAAATCGCTGCCCTTATTCCATAAACTGCGGTGTGTCCCCCTGATGCCTAGGTTGATTACTTCGATGTTGTCTCCATTTATCTTTATACTTACAACATTATTGACCGTCATAGTCACCGCCGCCTGCTCTATCCCCATCACCTTGTTAGGCTTAGTAAAACTACTCTTACCGTTCCCTCACGTAGGGCGCATTATTTCTCGTTATTCCGACAGGTTAATGTGGTGCTGGTGCCAAGGATTGGCAGGATTAATGAGCCTGAATCCCAAGCTTCGTTGGCACGTTCGTGGCTTGGAGGGGCTTAGTAAAGGGAACTGGTATTTACTAATTAGCAATCACCAGAGTTGGACAGATATTGTAGTGCTTTGTGTATTACTCCGTAATCATATCCCAATGAATAAGTATTTCCTCAAGCAGCAACTGGCTTGGGTACCTTTTATCGGCTTAGCCTGCTGGGCATTGGATATGCCGTTTATGCGCCGCTATTCACGCAGCTATTTGCTCAAACATCCAGAGCGGCGCGGCAAGGATATCGAGACGACTCGACGCTCATGCGAAAAGTTCCGCCTACATCCCACCACCATCGTCAACTTCGTCGAGGGATCGCGTTGCACCGCAGAGAAACGTGAGCAGCAACGCTCTCCATACCGAAATCTGTTGCAGCCCAAGGCGGCTGGCATCGCCTTTACCCTCAGTGCATTGGGATCACAGTTCGATCGCGTGCTGAATGTAACTCTGCTCTATCCACACAATGCTTGTCGACCATTTTGGGATCTCCTATGTGGACGTATGCAAAGTATCGTCGTCGATATTGAAACGATTCCGATCAGTGATGAGATACGTGGAGATTATTTCAATGACAAGGGCTTTAAGCGCCACTTTCAGCATTGGTTGAATACCCTTTGGCAACGCAAAGACCGGCTTATTAGCCAACTACTGCAAAAATATCAGCACAAATCATAAGTAAAAACGTCGGATCGGGAGCCTATCCGACGTTGGGCCTTACGAACCATGCATGCTTAAGGCTGCGTCACCAGGAATTGCACCACATTGGCAAACTGCGTAACATAATTCGCCATTGAGCTAGTATCCAATCCTTCGCTCCTGACCATATATTTGCCGTTAACAAATACTGCCGGCACACCACGCAGTTGGAAATCTTGTGCCGCCTTCTCTTGCTGTACCACCAACGATTTCACCACAAAGCTGTCTAAGGCGGCGTCATACTCTGCCGCGTTGATCCCCGCCTTAATGAAAACATTGCGAATATCCGCCGCGGTCTTAATCGTTTGGCTCTTCTGCACCGCATCAAACATCGGTTGGGTAATCTTATCCTCAACCCCCAGAGCCATTGCCACCGCCCATGCCTGAGTTAGTTGTTTACCCAATGGACCCAAAAACTCAACATGATATTTAGTCAGCTTAACACCTTGCGGTAATTTGCTCTCAATCGTTTGAGGAATATGGTAAACCTCTGCAAATTCATAGCAGTGCGGACAATAAAAAGAGAAAAACTCCACCACCTTCGGCGCACCATTTACTGGCTTATCCAGGGTGATATATTGCTCGCCATTGGTAAAGGAAGCAGCCGATACGCCAAATGCCATTATCATGCCCAGTAGGGCCAGCCACATTTTCTTCATACTCTCATCTCCATCCTCAGGGATTGGTTATCAGTACATCGGGGTCAATTTCAGCGGGGCGGCCTGCAACAGACCAATCTGCTGGTGGAAGGTTTGGATCTGACTTTGCCAAAACTGACGATCCGTCATCCAAGGAAAACTGCGAGGAAAAGCTGGATCTTGCCAACGGCGACATACCCATGCTAGATAGTGAATCATTCGCATGGCGCGTAATGGTTCGATCAGTGCTAGCTCGCGTACGTCAAAATCACAGAACTCGGTGTAGGCCTCCAATACGCTATCCAACTGTAGTCGCTTCTCGACCTCATCACCGTTAAGCAACATCCACAGATCCTGGATCGCCGGGCCATTACGAGCGTCATCCAGATCGACAAACAACGGCCCATCCCGCCACAGAATATTTCCGGGATGGCAATCACCATGCAGACGTAACAACGGCAGATCATCCCGCCATAGCGCCACCAACACGCCGATCAACGTATCCAATGTCGTGAGTAGATTATCACGCAGATCATCAGGAACCAGAGACGCAAGCGCCAATTCAGCACGAGGCTGGTAGACATACTCATCCAGCCCAATGGTGGGGCGCTCACTGAAACGCTGGCGGCGACCGATTTGGTGAATACGTCCCAGATAACGTCCGACCCACTCCAACTGTTCGAGATTGTCTACCTCATACTGGCGCCCACCGAGACTGGGGAAGACAGCAAAGGTATAACCCTGATAGTGATGTAGTGTCTCGCCCTGTAAGCAAAGTGGTGCAGCTAACGGAATCTCTGCCTGCACCAACTCCGCCGCGAAGGCGTGCTCCTCTGCAATCTGGGCCTCGCTCCAACGCTCTGGGCGATAAAACTTCACCACATAGCGACGCCGCTCCTCGTCCATCAACTGATAAACGCGGTTTTCATAGCTATTCAGTTCGCTAAGCCCAGAATCGACACGGATCCCACACAGTGCTAAGCCATCCAGTATCAAGTCGGGGGTAAGCGTCTGGAAATTAAAGGCCAACGTCGTCATGAGATTAATCTTTAATCACACCACGGGCACGCAATAGCGCTGTTTTAAAATCTTCCTCATAGTCTTTCTGTAATCCTGGGATCATCGCGCTCTTCTCGCTGCCACGCATCTTGAGATGATAAATAAGTATATCGTCGGTCAGGTCAGCTAAAGTCCCCTCATAACCCGCTTCATCGGCCAGTTTCTGAAGAAACTGGATCAAATTCAGATCCGGCTCCTGCTGCCAGGCCGGATGGATCAACTCAATCAGTTCGTTAACGCGATGACATTTCATAGAGTACCTTCTCTTTTTATCTTTACTGAACCGCTAAAACTAGCAATCCTAATTTAACAAAGATAGCCGTTTACCGTATAACACTCACTATTTACAAACTATTACATCGATGACTACGTGGATTACCATGAACGGGTGATCGGTAACCATAACCCAAGGAACTCTCTCATTATGCAGGATATTGAAGGTGTTATTCTGGCTGGTGGGCGCGCGACCCGCATGCAAGGTAGGGATAAAGGGCTTGTCACCTTAAACGGTCTGCCGCTATATCAATGGGTACTCCAGCGTCTAGCACCACAGGTATCCCGCGTAATCATTAGCGCGAACCGTAATCAGGCGATTTACCAGCAAAGTGGCTGCGCGGTCATCAGCGATAAGTTACCTAATTTTCCCGGTCCGCTGGCCGGTGTCGCCGCAGCATTGGCGCAATGCCAGAGCGAATGGCTGATCACCGTTCCTTGCGATGCCCCGTTCATTCCCCGCGATTTGGTCACCACCCTGTGGCAAGGGAAAGGAGATGCTCACGTAGCCTACATCGACGATGGCGTACATTGCCATCCAACATTAGCACTCTGGCATCGCGATCTCATACCAACCTTATACCAGTTCTTACAACAGGGCGATCGAAAGGTGATGCTATTCATGGCCCAGGTAAACGCTCAAGCCGTCTACGATCCGAGAGTCGAGCATTTTCTCAATATCAACAGCCTGCCAGAATGTCAGCAGGCTCAGCAACAGGAGCCGAAATCATCGTGAATATGCCTCCCTTACTGGGTATTGCCGCCTACAGTGGTACCGGAAAAACCACACTACTTAAAAAACTCATTCCCTGCCTAACTGACCGAGGGATCCGTATCGCACTGATCAAACATACACACCATAATATGGACGTTGATACTCCAGGCAAAGACAGCTATGAATTGCGTAAAGCTGGGGCCGAGCAAACCCTAGTGGCTAGTGATCGGCGCTGGGCTCTAATGACTGAAACGCCAGAACAACAGCCGCTCAATCTCCGCTTTCTCGCCTCGCGTATTGATGCCACTCGTTGCGATCTTATCCTGGTAGAGGGATTTAAGCATGAATCTATTGCCAAGATTGCACTTTATCGGCAGATAGTAGGGAAACCCTTTGCAGATCTGATCGATGACTACGTCATCGCCTTGGCCAGCGATCATCCCCATCCATGCAATGTACCGCAGCTCAATATCAATCAAATTGAGGAAATTGCCGATTTCGTGCAATGTTGGTTGCAGGAGCAGTCACACAGCAAAGGGAAGTAAATCAACGGCTGAGGGGCAATCAGCCCCCGGCTACAGATAATAGGAAATATAGTCGGTGTTAAACGCAAAAAAGCCGCTCGATGAGCGGCTTTTTTGCTTTATTTAATGCTT
>NZ_BAUC01000038.1 GCF_000474215.1 Edwardsiella hoshinae NBRC 105699 = ATCC 33379
CTTACTGTACGGCCCACTCGCCAACGGTGCCATCACCTTGATGTTCGAAGGCGTGCCTAACTATCCCAGTATTAACCGGCTCAGCCAGATCGTGGATAAACACCAGGTCAATATTCTGTATACCGCGCCCACCGCCATCCGCGCACTAATGGCCGAGGGCGAGCGAGCCGTCGCTGGTACCCAGCGCAGTTCGTTGCGGCTTCTCGGTTCCGTAGGAGAGCCGATCAACCCAGAAGCCTGGGAATGGTACTACCACACCATCGGCAATAGTCATTGCCCGATCATGGATACCTGGTGGCAGACCGAAACCGGCGGTTTCATGATCACCCCGCTCCCCGGCGCCACGTTACTCAAGGCAGGCTCCGCCACGCTGCCGTTCTTTGGCGTACAACCAGCACTGGTCGATAACAGTGGAGCGATCCTGCAAGGCGCCTGCGAAGGCAACCTGGTGATCCTAGACTCTTGGCCTGGGCAAGCGCGTACCCTGTTCGGCGCCCATGAGCGCTTCGAACAGACTTATTTTTCCACATTTAAAGGGATGTACTTCAGCGGTGATGGAGCCCGTCGCGATGAGGATGGTTACTATTGGATCACGGGGCGTGTCGATGACGTGTTAAACGTCTCCGGCCATCGTCTAGGTACCGCCGAGATCGAATCCGCGTTAGTCGCCCATCCCAAGATCGCCGAAGCGGCCGTCGTTGGCATCCCGCATAACATCAAAGGGCAAGCGATCTATGCCTACATCACCCTCAATGTTGGGGAAGAGCCGACGCCGGCACTGTATACCGAGGTGCGTGACTGGGTGCGTAAAGAAATCGGCCCCATCGCCACCCCCGATATCCTGCACTGGACCGATGCCCTACCCAAAACGCGTTCCGGCAAAATCATGCGCCGCATCCTGCGCAAGATTGCCAGCGGCGATGTCAGCAACCTGGGAGATACCTCTACGCTGGCCGATCCCGGTGTTGTCGAACGCTTACTGGAAGAGAAACACGCCATGCAGCCACGCTAACTCCACGCTTGGCGGCTCGCGAGCCGCCTGTGACCCCGAATCCCGAATAAAGGAATCGATATGCTGAATAATCAACTGGCCAATCCAGCCCCTCTTGGGTTGATGGGCTTCGGAATGACTACAGTACTGCTAAATATGCACAATGCGGGGCTGTTCCCACTGGATGCCATGATCCTGGCGATGGGGATCTTTTTCGGTGGGCTGGCACAGATCCTGGCTGGGCTGCTTGAGTACCGTCAAGGTAATACTTTCGGTCTCACCGCCTTCACCTCCTATGGCGCATTCTGGCTAACTCTGGTCGCATTACTCCTATTACCAAAGATGGGGCTGGCCAGTGCCGTGACACCGCTATCATTCGCACTTTACTTGGGCCTATGGGGAATATTCACACTGTTCATGTTTTTCGGCACGCTACATGCGAACCGAGCACTACAGTTTGTTTTTGCCAGCCTAACAGTCCTGTTTTTCCTGCTGGCCTATGGCAATCTGACCGCAAATGCTACGGTACTGCACCTGGCTGGCATTGAGGGGATCATCTGCGGAGCCAGTGCTATCTATCTAGCGATGGCAGAGGTGATCAATGGTCATCTGCAACGCACTGTCTTACCTATTGGTGACGCACATCAATAACGACGCACATCAATAACGCGAGAGACGATGACGGCCCTCCACATCCTCTCATCAAACAGTAAATGAATCGTGGATAGG
>NZ_BAUC01000037.1 GCF_000474215.1 Edwardsiella hoshinae NBRC 105699 = ATCC 33379
CTGAGGGAGCCGTTTTTTATCCTGCGAAGACACCGCGCTCAGCCATCATCTCGCGTAGCCGAGTGAACACCGGTCCGGCACGCAGGCCATTGTGCTGATACTCGCTGGTGATCCAGGTTTGCAGATTACCGATTTGTGCCGCGCTCTCCAGCGATAGCGTCACATCGACATACATGTCGTGGTAATACACCGCCGCCATCACTGGCACCGAGTTGTTACGCAGGCGCGTGACATCGTACAACGCAGGCCAGACTTCGCGCTCGGCCAGCAAGGACGCCGCCGCTCGGAAGGGACGCAGCGACTGCATCTGTTCGAACATCCAAGGATAGATCATCTCACCACTCAACAACGGCGAGGCGAGATCAGGCGAAAAGGCCGGTAAGGTATCGCGTACCCGCTGCGCAGCCCAGCGGGTCGCACCGCTGCTATCATCGGCATAGATGCTCTCATGCAATACGGCATACAGTGGATTATCGGCGAAGCCGCTGCGCTGCATTACCTGATTGAGAAAAGTATCGCTCAGCTCTCCCTCGGCGTTGAAGGCCTCGTCGAACAGCCACAATAGGCGCTCATCGCCCTCGCTCATCCCCAGATCCAACCCCAGAGTCAGCAGACGCTCCACGCTGAGCAGATCGCCATCGGGCAGATAGACCGTCTGATCACGCAACAGGGCGACGATGCGGTCGAGTTGCGCGCGCGCCTGAGGATAGCGGCTAAAGAAGCGCTGGTTGCAGCGTGCCAGTTGGCGGTAAGTCGCGCCATAAAGGCGCTCGGCGTCGGGAACGAGCGCAGGTAGGCCCCCGGTGATGTAACAAGCGTGCAATCCCTGCGGCGCCAAAGAGAGGTAGCTAAGGGTAATGAAACCGCCATAGCTCTGGCCCAACGTCGTCCAGGGCCGACCGCCGAAGCAATGCAGGCGTAGGTACTCCGCATCACGGACGATGGCGTCGGCACGGAAATGGCTCAAGTACTCCGCTGCCTGGGACGGGGTCATATCGCGTAATGTGCTGGCTTCGACCCGACTGCTGTTGCCCGTACCGCGCTGATCCATCAAGATCACTCGGTAATCGCGTAACGCCTCCGCCAACCAGCCGCTACGGCTGGTTGGCCGCGGGCACTTACCACCCGGGCCGCCCTGGAGAAACAACAGACAAGGCAACGCCTCCGTCTCACGCGCCAAGTCGCACAGCTCACGGGCGAATAGGGTGATACGCCGCCCGTCATCAGGATCGCGCCAATTCAGCGGCACCTCGACACGGTATTCACGCACCGCCATGCCCGGCAGCTTAAACGCTCGTTCAATCATCTTAAGACACTCCTTGGCTGGCGGGACGCACACCCGTACCGCTCCCGCGCCTTAGCTTACAGTTCCGCGATGGGGAGGCCACCGTTGCGATAGCGACTGGCCTGATCGCTGGGGGTATTGCCGAAAAACCGTTTGTATTCACGGCTAAACTGCGACGGGCTTTCGTAACCCACACGATTCGCCGCCGTGCTGGCCTTCAGGCCATCGTGCAGGATCATCATGCGCGCCTTGTGCAGGCGATAGGACTTAATGTACTGCAACGGCGAGGTGGCCGTCACCGCCTTAAAGTTATGGTGAAATGACGAAATACTCATATTGACCGACTGAGCCAGACTGTCGATGTTCAGGCTACTGGCATAGTTCTGCTCAATCATGCGCAACGCCTTAGCAATCTGGCTAAAATGACTGTGGCGGCTGGCCAAGGCGAATAACGCATCTCCCCCCGTACCACACAGGGCGTGGAATAGCATCTCACGCACGATCTGGGGGCCAAGTACTCGAGCGTGCAGCGGGCTCGCCATCGCCTCCACCAGGCGTTCACAGGCGCACAGCATCGCTTCGTCCAACGCCACCGAGCGTACTCCATCGGCCTGCGGGCGCGCAGTGGTGTGCAACCCGTCACCGATATCCATCAACAGATCCTGTAACATTTGCATGTCAACCCGTAGCGCCAAGCCAATCAACGGCTCCTCCGGCGTAGCAAATGTCTCGCACTCGCACGGTAACGGTAGCGTCATCAGCAAGTAATTGCTGGGATCATAGTGAAATACTCGCTCCCCCAAATAGCCGACTTTACGCCCCTGCAATATAATGATCAGGCTAGGCTGATACATGACCGGCGTACGCGGTTGATGTGCATTGACATAGATGAGGTTAACATGCTCGACCGGCGAGGGCTTGACCCCCGGTTGCTGATGCAGGCGTTGTACCTGCGCGGCCAACTGTTTCCATCTATCGTCGATAACCATGTAACGCTCCCATCAAATTCACTTTATTTGGCAATGATTTTGCCATTTTGATACATTTTTCTACAGCGTCTTGCAGGAATAGGCAAGCAACCAACAGAATTGGGCATTGAGCCGATTGCCCAAGGCGCTCACAATAACACTCAAATTCCATCCCGGTGCTGACGCCGGACATATTCATGCTTTTTAGCAATACGAGTGAGGGTTGCATCATGGAAAACTTTGTTCTTCATACCCCGACGAAGATCCTGTTTGGCCGCGATCAAATTGCCAAGCTGCGCGACGAAATCCCGGAACAGGCACGCGTACTCATCACCTATGGCGGGGGGAGCATCAAGCGTAACGGCGTGTTAGATCAGGTTCACGCTGCGCTTCACGGTCGTCAGGTCTTCGAATTCGGCGGTATCGAGCCAAATCCACACTACGAGACCCTGATGCGAGCGGTCGAGATGGTGCATAACGAAAAAATCGACTACCTGCTGGCCGTCGGCGGCGGCTCCGTCATCGATGGAACCAAGTTCATTGCCGCTGCCGCCGATTACGTCGGTGATCCGTGGCATATCATGGAAACCGTCGGCAGCGATGTCAGCCGTGCCATTCCGCTAGGCGTGGTACTCACCCTGCCCGCTACCGGCTCCGAAATGAACATGGGGGCGGTGATTACTCGTAGCGAAACGGGCGATAAGCTGCACTTTATGTCGCCGCATGTCATGCCACGCTTCGCCATCCTTGATCCGCAAGTCACTTACACGCTACCCGCGCGTCAGATCGCCAACGGGGTGGTCGATGCTTTCGTCCATATCGTCGAACAGTACTTGACCTATCCGGTGGATGCCCGCGTACAGGATCGCTTTGCCGAGGGGCTGCTGCTGACGTTGATCGAAGAGGGGCCGCGTGCATTGCAAGAGCCAGAAAACTATGCAGTACGCGCCAACATCATGTGGTGTGCCACCATGGCGCTCAACGGCCTGATCGGTGCCGGGGTTCCGCAAGACTGGTCGACCCATATGCTCGGCCACGAACTGACCGCCATGCATGGGCTGGATCACGCCCAGACCTTAGCCATCGTGTTGCCGAACGTTTTGCAGCTGAAACGCGATAAGAAACATGCCAAGTTGTTGCAGTACGCCGAACGGGTCTGGAACATTCACAACGGCAGCGACGATCAACGCATCGATGCCGCTATTGCCGCCACTCGGGCATTCTTCGAGCGGATGGGTATCAAGACCCACCTGAGCAATTACGGCCTGGATGGCAGCAGCATCCCCGCCCTGCTCGATAAACTGCAAGCGCATCAGATGACCGCCTTAGGGGAGCATGGCGACATCACGCTGGAGCAGAGCCGCCAGATCTACCAAGCCGCTCGCTAAACGGTCACACCAAATGCAACGGGCCGGCAATTGCCGGCCCGCTCTTTATTTCCACCACGGCGTATCACGCCTCGTCGCCGATATACTCCATAGCAACGCGTGAGGTTAGCTTGGTGATCAGCTCATAGGCGCTGATGCCGGTGCACGCCGCCACCTTCTCGACCGGCAGTCCCGGCCCCCACATGATCACCTTATCGCCTACCCGATCCTGCGCCTGTGGCCCGAGATCGACAGAGATCATATCCATCGAGACCCGTCCGACGATCGGCACTTCACGTCCATTGATCAGCACCGGCGTTCCCGACGGTGCGCTGCGCGGGTAACCATCGCCATAACCGATCGCCACCACACCGAGTCGGGTATCGCGCTCGGCCACCCAGGTGCCACCATAGCCGACGGGTTCGCCAGCCTTATGTTCGCGTACCGCGATCAGGCTAGACTGTAGGGTCATCGCCGGTTGCAGACCGTAATGGTCGGCAGCCAGAGCCAGATCCGCTTGCGGTGAGACGCCATACAGGATGATCCCCGGGCGGACCATGTCGCGATGCGACTGCGGCCACAGCAGAATGCCGCCAGAGGCGGCGATGGATTGCTCGCCCGGCTTACCCTGGACGAAGGCGTCGAAGCAGGCCAGTTGGGCCTCGGTACGCCCACACAGCGGCTCATCGGCTCGGCTGAAGTGGCTCATAAAGTTTACCGGCTGTGCCACATTGGGACAGGTACAAAGCCGCTGGTAGAAAGCTTCAGCCTGCTCTGGGCGTACCCCGAGGCGATGCATACCGGTGTCCAACTTCATCCATACCTTAACCGGGCGTTCTAACTGGGCCTGCTCCAACGCCTGCAACTGCTCTTCGCTGTGCAGCGCGGTTTCGATATTATTCGCCACCAAGACCGGTAAATCGCTGGCGGAGAAAAACCCCTCCAATAGCAGGATCGGTTTGACGATCCCACCGGAGCGCAGCATCAGGGCTTCGCCGATACGCGCCACACCGTAGCAGTCGGCCTGATGCAGAGTATTGGCGGTCTCCAACAGACCATGTCCATAGGCATTGGCCTTCACCACGGCGATAAGACGACTGTGCGGCGCAAACGTGCGGATCTGCTGAAAGTTATGTCGCAGAGCGCGGCGATCAATGAGGGCGGTTGCCGCTTTCATGTTGCTTCCTTGATTCCATTAATGAGCTGAGTTAACGATCGGGTCGGGCGTTCGGCGCCCGGCTCATGAAATTATTCCCACTGGCCGCACACGCACCGGCCTAGGGTGGATGCATCTGGCCGCCTAGGCGATCAGGCGATTAATCTTCATCGTTATAGGCCGGGCCGGCGTAGTTATCAAAGCGCGACCATTGGCCGTTAAAGGTCAGACGTACCGTGCCGATGGGGCCGTTACGTTGCTTACCGAGGATGATCTCGGCGATCCCTTTCAGATCGCTGTTCTCGTGATAGACCTCATCACGGTAGATAAACATGATCAGGTCGGCGTCCTGCTCAATAGAGCCGGATTCGCGCAAGTCGGAGTTGACCGGGCGCTTGTCGGCTCGTTGCTCCAACGAACGGTTGAGCTGCGAGAGCGCCACCACCGGCACCTGTAGCTCCTTAGCCAACGCCTTGAGGGAACGGGAAATCTCGGCGATCTCCAGAGTACGATTATCCGACAGCGACGGCACGCGCATCAGTTGCAGGTAGTCGATCATGATCAGGCTAAGGCCGTCGTGCTCGCGGAAAATGCGCCGCGCGCGCGCGCGCACCTCCGTCGGCGTCAAGCCTGAGGAGTCGTCAATGTACATATTGCGCTTCTCCAGCAGCAACCCCATGGTACTGGAGATACGTGCCCAATCCTCATCATCCAACTGACCGGTACGGATGCGCGTCTGATCGACGCGAGACAATGACGCCAACATACGCATCATGATCTGTTCGCCGGGCATCTCCAGACTGAAGATCAATACCGGTTTCTCCTGGGTCATCGCCGCGTTTTCGCACAGGTTCATCGCGAAGGTGGTCTTCCCCATCGACGGACGTGCCGCCACGATGATCAGATCGGACTTTTGCAAACCGGCGGTCTTCTTGTCCAGATCTTGATAGCCGGTGGAGACCCCGGTTACCCCATCATGCGGGCGCTGATACAGCTGTTCGATGCGCGAGACCGTGTCTTCCAGGATGCGGTCGATACTCTTCGGCCCCTCATCCTTGCTGGCACGGTTTTCGGCGATCTGGAACACGCGTGACTCAGCTAGATCCAGCAGATCTTCACTGCTGCGCCCCTGTGGATCATAACCGGCGTCGGCGATCTCATTGGCAACGGCGATCATTTCACGTACCACCGCCCGCTCACGCACGATGTCGGCATAGGCGTTAATGTTGGCGGCGCTAGGGGTATTCTTCGCCAGTTCAGCCAGGTAGGCGAAACCGCCGACATTCTCCAGATGACCCTGCTGCTCCAGCGATTCAGAAAGGGTGATCAGATCGATTGGCCGCCCCTGTTCCAGCAGACGCTGCATCTCGCCAAAAATCAAGCGATGCGGACGGCTATAAAAGTCATTGCCCACCACACGCTCGGCCACATGATCCCAGCGCTCGTTATCCAGCATTAAACCGCCCAGAACGGACTGTTCAGCCTCCAGAGAATGCGGAGGTAGCTTGAGGCCCTCCATCTGGCGATCGCGGGGAGTCTCGCGGGATTTGTTGCCGGGATTATTGCCTGCCATAGTGGAAATGCTTTACCTGTTGTGAGCTTTAGACGCGCGACAGTATAACCAATGCCAGCGCCGGACGCATGGAGTAAGTCGTAAGCAACAACAAGAGAAGCACGAGGAGAGCGGAGAGGCCCGCACCGAACGGCGCGGGCCGGTTAGTATGGCGAGCCGCGAACGACGCCACATCAGGATCAGCGCAACACCTCCACGCGATCCACATCGACGCTGACGCGCTCAGCGACATCCTTATCCACCGAGCCGTACAGGCGCAGGCGCGTCTGCGGCGTGGCGCTCACCCCCCACCATGCCTCCTGATCGATCTCGACCATCACATTCCCTTTCGCGTCTTGAAACAGGTAATGCTCGCCCCCCAGACTGCTCACGATACGCCCTTCCAAGACAACCGGTTTATCGTCCTGCATCCAGCTATAACCATTAATCTCAGCGCTATTTACCGCCCCGGTGACGGGGCCGCTAAATCCCCCTGGGCCATAATTCGGCGCGCTGTTGTTGGTGAACGCGGCGCTGGCATTAACGCTAACCAGTAAGACCAGTGCACTGAGGCTGAACTTATACATAGCTATCATCGAAATCCTATTTTTATATTAATAACAAGACGATGTAATTATCCCCACTCATCCTTAACAAATTATTAAGCCGCACGACGAACGCACTGGAAATTATCTGATTTTACTGCCCTGACATCAGCACCATGACACCGTTAGGCGATGTAAAATTAAATCCAGCCAGGTCATATGATGCGAGGACGTCGCTCACGCCAAGCGGCGTATCCTTACGCCTAATTAATTTTTTATGAAAATACTATTACGTTAATTTATTTTATAAATTAATTAATAAAGACGGCGGGAAATATGACGGGAGAGGCCAACAAAATAATCAATCGATGCGCCTCGACTCAGGTCTAGGCGCACACCATTAGCGTGATTGTTGCGGTTTCTGCCAGGCGCGGTATAGCCATACGACGACCAAGAGTAACGCCAGCCAGGGTAATAGCTTAATCGCCAGCACAAACAGGCCACCAAACAGCCAAAACAGTATGGCAAACACCGCCAATACGATGAACACGCCCAGCAACGAGATACCTGCCAGCAACATCAACACCACGAATCCCAGAAACAACATCACTTCAAACATCGCACGCGCTCCACTTAGCGTCCTCAGATATCATGGCTGGATGAATTCAAAAATCGTGCCAAGCTGAGTATATTCATTAACTCATTGAGTTCACAACTATCTGGCCGATATGGACACGACAGAGAACGCTCTGGCATGGTCAGGCTCACCAATGATTAGGCAATTTGACTGGCGGTCATCCGCCCCACGCAGTCCACGGCGGCGGACTCCGGAATTATGCCTCCCGCCGCTCGACGAAACGCAACGCCTGTTCGACCACCGAACAATCCGCCCCCGGACGGTGAGCGTTTTCGCTCAGGTGACGACGCCACTGGCGTGCGCCGGGGATCCCTTGGAACAAGCCGAGAATATGGCGAGTAATGTGGCCTAGGTAGGTCCCCTTGGCCAGCTCACGCTCAATATAGGGATAGAGCGCGCGCACCACCGCGATGCTGTCGGGCACCACGGCCTCGGCAGCGAACAGTTGGCGATCGACCTGTGCCAGCATGCCGGGATTATGATAGGCCTCACGTCCCACCATCACCCCATCGACATGACACAGGTGCGCCTGCGCCTGCGCCAGACTCGTCACCCCCCCGTTGAGGGCGATGGTCAACTGGGGAAAATCCTGCTTGAGCCGATACACCCGCGGGTAGTCCAACGGCGGCACCTCGCGATTCTCCTTGGGACTCAATCCCGACAGCCACGCCTTGCGCGCATGGACGATAAAGGTATCGCACTCCCCCTGCCCGGCAACGGTGCCGATAAAGTCACACAGAAACGCATAGCTGTCCTGCTCATCGATGCCGATGCGGGTCTTGACCGTCACCGGGATCGATACCACATCGCGCATCGCCTTAACACACTCCGCTACCAGTTGCGCCTCCCCCATCAGACAAGCGCCAAAACGGCCATTCTGCACCCGATCCGACGGGCAGCCGACATTCAGGTTGATCTCATCGTAGCCACGCGCTTCCGCCAGCGCCGCACAATGGGCCAGATCCGCCGGATTGCTGCCGCCCAACTGCAACGCCAGCGGGTGCTCCTCTTCGTTATAGGCCAGATAGTCGCCCTTACCGTGGATGATGGCGCCGGTGGTCACCATCTCGGTATACAGCAGCGTCTGACGGCTCAGTAAACGGTGAAAGTAGCGGCAATGACGATCGGTCCAATCGAGCATCGGCGCGATGGAGAAACGCTGAGAAGAAAATTTCCTCGAGCCCTTACGCTCATGGGGTACGGTCGCTGGTTCAATGTGTTGTGCCTGAGTCATTACTCGCTGTCTTCCACTATCATGCAGAGTCTAATTGCCTACCGTCGCCCCAGGGCGCCGGATGCCGCCCGGGGATCGCGCGGGCGGCGATTCTAGCATATCCGCACAGAAAAACCGCAGCGCGCCGATCCCTCGCAAGCAGGCCACGATCCGCAGCGCCTCAGCAACTAGCCCTCCCACCTGCTGCCGCTAAATCGCGATTCGCTCCCTTCCCCCTCGCCCCACGCGCCCTCACGCGCATCGCCGCGGCTATCGCTCGGCAGCAGGAAAATATCCCGGATCAAATCGGTACGGTTAGGATCGAGCCCCAACTTTTTGCTCAAGGCCCGCTTACAGTAGACCACGGCCTGCTCATGCATCCCCAGCAGGCGAGCGGTAGTAGCGATATTATTCCGATAATAAAGACTGATGAGTACCGAGGCTTCACGCAGGGTCACACCCCGCTGATACAGTGTCATAAAACCGAACGCATTCAGGCGCTCCCGTAGCGATCCCCGCTCGCCGCTGTAGACTGGCACTCCGCGCGAATAGGGCAAAAAACACAGATCCAGCGGGTGAAAATTACGCCGCTGCGTATGACGATAAAACGAATCGTAGCTAAAAGCGTAGGTTCCGGGGAAAAAACGGCTAACCAGCTGGGTTAGGTAACTCTCTCGTCGGTTGATGATGATCACCGGTAGCGCACTATGGCGACGAATATCATCCATGGCATGCAATAAGCCTTCACGCCGCCGATCGGTCATCAACAGCATACCGGGCGGGGCGCTCGCGGCATCCCCCCACGCAGGCAACTGCGAAAAATCGGCCAAGGGCATAATCGTATAATGCCGCTGATAAATCGCGCAGACGGCCTGGCGTAAAGGCCAATTGTCGATCGCCACGATGAGATCCATGTCCGTTGTTATCCTTTCCGTCGTCTGCGCACGGCAAGCGTGCATGCGGTGCCACACCTTCGCCGATATAACATTCTACTTGGCGTTCCGAGCCATGACGTCATGTCACAGCACGATCCCGTTTCCACCTCACGCTCACGCTCGACAGATCCAGGCAGAAAACCGGCATTCAGGCAGGACAGGAAAAATTACCGTGTCATCCGACGCTCGTCTGCCCACATGGTGAGGCACCAATGATATTTAGGACAAGCAAACAGCATAACTGACCCTCAACCGGTGACTGACGCTAGTCCCACGGTCGGATACATTGCGGTTATCTATGTGTGAAGGGGGAAAACGGTGAACACGTGCTCCATCGCCACGCTCCCGCGCGACTGACGCAACGTCGACGATGGCACCCATTACAGGGACTCGCCTAACTGTGATAAAATAACGTCACGCTACTGGCAGGAAACCGTACTCATGACCACCCCGACTTTGCAGCGACTGTTAACCCAGGCCGAACAACTCTGCCGACAGAGGAATGTCCGCCTAACGCCACAGAGGATGGAGGTGCTGCGCCTTATGGCCGCCCAGCAAGGCGCCATCAGCGCCTATGATCTGCTCGATCTGCTGCGCGTCTCCGAGCCTCAAGCTAAACCGCCGACCATTTATCGCGCACTCGACTTCCTGCTGGAACAGGGCTTCATTCACAAGATCGAATCCACCAACAGCTACGTGATGTGCCACCATCTCGACGAGCCTAGCCATATCTCGGCGTTACTCATCTGCCACCGTTGCGGTCAGGTGCATGAACGCCCAGCGGATGCCCTGCAACAGCAGTTGGCGATCTTGGCACAACAGGCCGGCTTTAGCGTACAACACAGCGTGATCGAGGCACACGGCCTCTGCCATGACTGCACGCAAACCCCAACGGAAACCGAAGCGACGTCAGGCTGAGGCCGTACAACACCCGCACACTCCTACGGTGCCACGGCGGGGGAAAACCAGCTGCCCGCGCGCCAGCAACGCCGCCAGATCAGCCACAACGACAGCCCTCGCAGTGTGAGAAAGACCGCCAATGCCAACCACAACCCCTGATTGCCCAGCCAGGGCACGCTCAGCAACGCCACGCCATAGCCTAACGCCGCCAGCACCATGCTGTTACGCATATCGGCGCCACGCGTCGCGCCGATGAAGAGCCCATCTAACAGGTAACACCACACCCCGAGTAACGGCAATACCATCTGCCAGGGCAGGTAAACCCGCGCCAATGCGCGCACTTGTGGCAAGGTAGTCAATAGATCGATGATGGCGCGGCCAAATAGACCATAGCTGACCGCAAACAATAGGGCGACCAGGCCGGCCTGACGACAGGCGGCGCGCCACACCTGTTGTAATCCAGCGGTATCGCGCGCGCCATAGGCGCGTCCCGAGTGCGCCTCAACCGCATAGGCGAAACCGTCAAGAGCGTAAGCGGTGAAAGTCAGCAGATTCATCAGCACCGCATTCACCGCCACCACGCCAGCGCCTAGGCGGGCGCCGATCACCGTCAGCGAGGCGAAGCAGATCTGCAACAACAGAGAGCGCAACATGATATCGCGGTTCAACGCCAGCAGGCGGCGCAGATCGCCACGCCAAGCGTGCTGGAAATGCACGCGTCGTAACCCACGTTGTCGCATGACGTGTAGCAACAACGCCCCCCCCAATAATAACGTGGCGTAGTCGGCGATCAGCGTAGCCCAGGCCGCCCCGGCTACCTTCCATCCCAAACCGACCACCAGCCAGAGATCCAATACGATATTGACCAGATTTCCCGTGACCAGCAGTATGACCGGCGCTCGGGCATACTGTACCCCCAATAGCCAGCCGAGGATCAC
The DNA here is from genome assembly GCF_000474215.1 of Edwardsiella hoshinae NBRC 105699 = ATCC 33379. Taxonomy (GTDB): domain Bacteria; phylum Pseudomonadota; class Gammaproteobacteria; order Enterobacterales; family Enterobacteriaceae; genus Edwardsiella; species Edwardsiella hoshinae. Next base: position 11,497 of record NZ_BAUC01000037.1, read on the forward strand.
CAGATTGGCCAAGGTGGCTGGCGCGCTCAACCAGCGAATGCGCATGAATAGCTGGGCCTGTGCCTGAATCGCCGCCTCGGCACCGACCATCCGTAGTACCAGGTCGCTCAACGGGCCACGCAACGCGACGATCACACCACCAGCCAGTAACGCCATGATCAGCGGCTGCACTAACGCCCGAGCCAGGGCGGGACGATCATCCGCACCGTATGCCTGGGCACATAGCCCGGTGGTACTCATACGCAAAAACAGCAGTAACATGAACAGAAAGGTCGTCGCCATGCTGCCCACCGCCACCCCACCTAGGTAAACGGGTGAGTCCAAATGGCCGATCACCGCCGTATCCACCAAGCCGAGCAGCGGTACCGAGACATTGGAGAGGATCATCGGCAGCGCTAAGCGCCATAATGCCTTGTCCGCTTGCGGAAAACCTTGCATCACACCCCCTTATCGCTGCGGGCCGCCTATGCCCACGATGAGACCCATAAAAAACCCCGCGTACTCGATGTCCGCGGGGTGAGAAAATGACGAAACGCATCGGCCTAACCGAGCCGGGAAGGGCCAAGGCCGACGTGATTTAGATCCAGTCGCCGTTACGGATCACGCCGACCGCCAATCCCTCGATGGTAAAATTCTGCTCGCGCAGATCAACCACGATAGGCTGAAAGTCGCTATTCTCTGGTAGCAACTGCACCACATTACCTTGTTTTTTCAAGCGTTTTACTGTGACTTCGTCTTCGATGCGCGCCACAACCACCTGGCCGTTGCGCACATCCTGCGTCTTGTGTACCGCCAGCAGATCGCCATCCAGGATACCGATGTCTCGCATCGACATCCCATTCACCCGCAAGAGAAAATCAGCGCTGGGTTTAAACAACGACGGATCAACCTGGTAATAGCCTTCGATATGTTGCTGCGCCAACAAGGGTTCACCTGCCGCGACTTGACCGATCAACGGCAGACCCGACTCGTCCTCCATCAGTAGACGAATACCACGGGAAGCCCCTGAGACAATCTCGATCACCCCTTTGCGCTGTAACGCTTTCAGGTGTTCCTCTGCCGCATTGGGTGAGCGGAAGCCGAGGCGCTGGGCGATCTCGGCACGCGTCGGCGGCATGCCGGTTTGCTCGATATGATCGCGAATCAGATCATAGACCTGCTGCTGCCTGGCCGTTAATGCTTTCATTCCGCCCCCTGTTCGTTTATACAGTTTTGCTGTGAGTATATACAGGTGGCGGATAATTTAAAACCGTGAAATACATAAAACAACGCGCTCTGGGTGCGATCCCGCGCGAACCTCTGCCGGAGTAGGAACATCAATTCTTACTCTGCGCACGATAGATTCGCTGTGGGCGCCCCACCTTACCGTAGACAATCTCTGCCACAATCTGCTGGCGCGCGGTGCAGAACTCCAAGTAACGACGCGCCGTAGTCCGACTCAACATCAAGCTCTGCGCCACGCTCTCTGCGGTGTGGCGCGCTTGCTCATCGACGAATAGGGCCTGTACCTTCTCCAGCGTCAACGCATCGATGCCCACTGGCAGATCCTCTTTACTGTCGCCACGCGCATAAGCGTTATACATGCTATCGATCTGACGTTGGCTGGCATTCTGATGCCCGCTGAGCATGGCATGACGCTGCTGATAACGCTCCAATGTCTGGCCTAACCGTTCGTAAGCGATGGGTTTAATTAGGTAATCGAAAGCACCACCGCGCACCGCCTCGGAAACCGTGTCCATATCGCTGGCAGCGGTCGTCAGTACCACACCGCCGGGATAGCGTTGTTGAGCCAACTCATGCAGTAGCTGTACACCGACACCGTCGGGCAAATAATTATCCAACAGGACTAAATCCGGGTGAAAGCTTTTAATCATCGCCCGGGCTTGCGCCAGATTACCGGCCAGCCACAGTTGGTCGCAGCAAGGGTGATTACGAATAAACTCCGCGTGCATCTCAGCCAGCGGAGTCTCATCCTCGACGATTAATATATTGATTTTATTCATGCTCACTCTTCACCTTCGGGATAAATACAGAAAATAGGGTGCCATAGGGCTGGTTATCCTCCAGCGTAATGGTGCCACCGCAACGTCCCACATAGCGGGCGATAAGATAGAGGCCGATGCCATGTTCCCCCGGCTCCTCTACCTTGCTACTGACGCCCTGCTCAAAAATTTTATCTTTCAACGTATCCGGCACACCACATCCTTGGTCAGCCACCTCGATAATGACCTCCGCCCCCTCATCCGACAAGTACACCTCAACACACCCATTGCCTGCGGGGTTCTTCAGACTGGCATCGAAGGCGTTATCCAACAGGTTGCCGATTACCGCCGCAAATTCTGTACTATCTAAACCGGCGGGCAGGGCATGCAACTGGCTACCTTCGACAATCGTCAAGGTCAGCCCCAACTCGCGCGCCCGATGCACTTTACCAAATAACAGGCCGGCGACCACCTTATCGCTAAAGGCATCACGCAAATGATCGATCAGTTGCTGTTGCTCCTGCGAGGCACCACGCACCATCTCTAATGCGCGGTCATATTCCTTCATCTGTAACAGCCCGCTGAGTGTCGACATCCAGTTGAGATGCTCATGACGCACGGTGCGTAGGCTATCGACATACTGCCGGATCTGTGTCAATTGTGCATTCAGCGTATTAATATCATCTTTACTACGGAAACTAATGATCGCGCCAAGCAGTGTATCGCCGTCGCCAGAACGGATGGTGGCCCGGTTGGCTATCACATTCAGACCATTAAAGGTCAGAATCGCGTCGCGCCGATCCTCATCGATACGATCGGTAAAGAAAGCCGCTGGCGCAACGACCTGACTAATTGGCAGCCCCAGCCACTGGCGTCCAGGGGCGCTCAGCCCCAACATTTTGCGGGCATTGCGGTTTATTGCCGTGATCTGCCCCTCAGGATCGACCGCGATCAAGCCCTCGAACACCGCGCCAAACAGCGCCTCCATCTGACGCACCACTTGCGCTATCTGGCGGGGCTCCATCCCCATCATCTGACGACGGATATGGCCGGCAAATAACCAAGAGAGCAGCATCATCAACACCAGAACCCCGACAAAGACTCCCGCCATCGGCAGCAAGAAGTCGAGCCGCCAACTGTCGATCTTGCTCACCAGATAGCCGAGGGAGACGACGCCGATCACTTTTCCTTGGTGATCGAAGATGGGCGTCTTGGCGCGCATCGCCATGCCCAACGAGCCTTTGCCGGAAATGAAGTAACTCTCTCCGCGTTCGAGAGCGCCCGGCTTGTTAAATTGCATCTTGTAGCCGATCTTGGCCGGATTCGGATGGTACAAGCGAATCGCGTTACGATCGCCGATGACCACATAATCGAAGTCGGTCCCCGATCCCAAACGATCGGCAATCTGCGCCAGACGGTGAATATCGCGATCCTTCACCCCCGCGATGATGCTATCCATCGAAGCGATAATCTTGGCCTGATTCATCGCCATGTCCCGCACCTGTCTCGTCATGTAGTCTTCAAAACTCGCAGACAAGTATTTCCCCAATGCGGCGAACAGACAGCAAGAAACTAACAGGAGCAGGAGGAAGATACGTAATGGGAACGCCATGCGACGGAAAAAATTGACCGCGTTACTCTTTGGCATTCTTACCATCGTCATCTCACCTTTTAATACATTTCGATTACCTTTAATCCCCTCAAATGTAACCGATTTGTTTCCAGTTAAACTGTTCATAATGTTTTTCTACGTCGCAGATTATCGCTATTAAACTAATTACGCAAATAAAAACCAGCGAATAAAATTCTTTATTTAAAATTACGAAAATAAAAACTATTAAGGTAATTTAAAACTGCTTTCCGTTTGTGAATTAGGTCAAAAACTCCTGGCTAATTACTAACTAGGATTAATTTAACCACAGCCGATGGTAATAAAAACAGGTGAAAAGTTTTATTACTATAGGTTGAACATGAAAAGTTAGTAAGTTGATAAAAGATACATTTATTTAACTTAGCCATGCTAATGCAGCGCAGGGATCCCTATGTTCAGCAATACTGTTTTCACCCAGGTTAAGCGCTCTGAGCAAAAAAGGATTGCCGCTATCACTCAGTTTCTGCGTGAAAATGGGCTTAATATAGATACTTCTGTAGAAGTATTTATTTGCGCGAAACGCGATAACAAAATTATCGCCTGCGGTGGTCTCGCTGGCGATATCATAAAATGCGTCGCCATCAGTGCATCAGCCCGTGGCGAGGGATTAGCCCTTACGCTGGCGACCGAACTCGTCAATTTGGCTTATGATTTAGGTCGAAACAATCTTTTTATTTATACAAAAGAAGAAAACGAAGCGATGTTTCGCCAATGCGGATTCGCCACCATTACCCGCGTACCTGGGATTATGGTGTTGATGGAAAACAGTAAAGTCCGCTTACAACGTTATGCCGAAAATTTAGCAACGCTACGCCACCCCGGGAAAAAAATTGGCGCTATCGTGATGAACGCCAATCCGTTCACCAACGGGCATCGCTATCTCGTCCGCCAGGCGGCCAGTCAGTGCGACTGGTTGCACCTCTTTCTGGTTCGCGAAGACACCTCGCGCTTTTCTTATGAGGATCGTTTGGCGCTGGTTCGTGAAGGGGTGGGTGATATCACCAACCTCACGCTACACTCCGGCTCCGAATATATTATCTCGCGCGCCACCTTCCCTTGCTATTTCATCAAAGAGCAAGGCGTGGCCGACAACTGTTACACCGAAATCGATATCAAGATATTCCGGCAGTATCTGGCGCCAGCGCTGGGCATCACCCACCGCTTTGTCGGGACAGAACCCTTCTGCCCGGTTACCGCCAAATACAATCAGGATATGCGTTACTGGCTGGAGACACCGGCGTTGCCCTACCCGCCGATCCATCTGGTTGAAGTGGCTAGGCTGACCTATCACAACACCCCCATTTCTGCCTCCTGGGTACGCAAGCTGCTGGTACGCAAAGATCTTCCGGCAATCACCCCACTGGTACCCGAAGCGACCCGCGCCTATCTGGCGCGCCTGATCGCCACGATGCCCGCGGGTGTCGAGCGCCGCCCCCAGGAATCCGTCTTAGTTACAGGTGACAAATGAAAATAAACCACGCAGCCGTCGCAGGCACCCTTGAGTCGAGCGACGTGATGGTGCGCATCGCGCCCATTGAAGACGACCAGGCCCTCGACCTGCAAATCAGCAGCAGCGTCGAAAAACAGTTTGGCGACGCTATCCGCGCCACCGTAATGGAAGTGCTCAACCAGCACCAGATCCGAGGCGTACAGCTGATCATCGACGACAAAGGCGCTCTCGACTGTGTCCTACGCGCCCGTCTGGAAACGCTGTTGGCGCGTGCCGCCGACCTGGTCAGCTTGCCTTGGGAGGATCGCGCATGACACCGCAACAGAAAACCCGTACCCGCCGCAGCATGCTGTTCGTGCCCGGCTCCAACGCCGCCATGCTAAGCAACGCCTTTATCTATAAGGCCGATGCCTTGATGTTCGATCTGGAAGACTCCGTGGTACTGCGTGAGAAAGATGCCGCACGTCGCCTGGTCTACCATGCACTGCAACATCCGCTGTACCACGACATTGAAACCATCGTGCGCGTCAACGCCTTGGACTCCGAGTTCGGCGTCGCCGACCTGGAGGCTGTCGTCCGGGCCGGGGTCGATGTGGTACGTCTGCCCAAGACCGATAGTGCCGAAGATGTTATCGCCATCGAAAATGAGATCGCGCGCATCGAACGGGCCTGTGGACGTGAAGTGGGTAGCACCGGTCTACTGGCCGCGATCGAATCCGCCCAAGGTATTACCCAAGCCGTCGCCATCGCCCACGCCTCACCCCGTCTCATCGGCATCGCGCTCGGTGCCGAAGACTATGTACGCAACCTACGTACCGAGCGTTCCCCGGATGGGATCGAACTGCTGTTCGCCCGTTGCAGCATTCTGCAAGCCGCTCGCTCGGCCGGCATCCAGGCCTTTGACACCGTCTACTCCGACGCCAACAACGACGAGGGCTTCCTGCGCGAGGCCGCCCACATCAAACAGCTGGGCTTTGACGGTAAGTCACTGATCAATCCGCGTCAGATCGAGTTGCTGCACAACTTGTATGCCCCGACACAAAAAGAGGTTGATCACGCGCGCCTGGTCGTTGACGCCGCCGAAGCCTCCGCGCGCGAAGGGCGCGGCGTGGTTTCCCTGAACGGCAAGATGGTCGATAGCCCGGTTATCGAACGCGCGCGTCTGGTGCTTTCCCGCGCGGCGCTTTCCGGCATCCGTGAAGAATAAGGCGATAAAGATGACACAAGATACCCAACGAAACGCCCGCGTAACCGCCTTTAGCCAGCAGGATGGCGCGTTGCCGGCATTTAACGACGTCCGCAAGGCAGATTATCAGCAACAGCGTCCGCGCGATCGCAAACTGTGTGCGGATCTGCAAGAGGCTATCCGGCGCAGCGGACTGCGCGATGGCATGACCATCTCCTTCCATCACGCTTTCCGTGGCGGCGATTTGACCCTGAACCAGGTGATGGATGCCATCGCCGCCATGGGATTCAAAGATCTGACCCTGGCCTCCAGTTCCCTAAGTGACTGCCATGCGCCATTGGTCGGCCATATTCGTAACGGCGTGGTGCGCAAGATCTACACTTCCGGGCTGCGTGGCCCGCTGGCCGATGCCATCTCCCATGGTCTGCTCGACGAGCCGGTTCAGATCCACTCCCATGGTGGTCGCGTTCACCTGATCAATAGCGGTGAACTGAACATCGACGTCGCCTTCCTCGGGGTACCCGCCTGTGACGCCTTCGGTAACGCCAATGGCTACACCGGCAATGCCTGCTGCGGCTCGCTGGGCTATGCGCGCGCCGACGCTGAGGCCGCCAATAAAGTCGTCCTGTTGACCGAAGAGATCCTGCCTTATCCGCACAACCCGGCTAGCCTGAGCCAAGATCAAGTCGACCTGATCGTCCAAGTCGACCATGTCGGCGATGCCAGTAAGATCGGAGCCGATGCCACCCGTATGACCTCCAACCCGCGCGAGCTTTTGATCGCCCGAAGCGCAGCAGAAGTAATCGCTCACTCCGGCTACTTTAACGAAGGCTTCTCGTTGCAAACTGGCACCGGCGGTGCCTCACTGGCGGTCACGCGCTTCCTCGAAGACAAGATGCGCCGCGCCAACATCCGCGCCGACTTCGCTTTGGGCGGCATCACCTCTACCATCGTCGATCTGCACGAAAAGGGCTATATCCGTAAGTTGCTCGACGTACAGAGTTTCGACCGCGCCGCCGCGGGCTCTCTGGCACGCAATCCGAACCACATCGAAATCAGCGCTAACCAGTATGCAAACTGGAGTTCCAAAGGCGCCGCCGTCGATCGGCTTGACGTGGTGGTGCTGAGTGCGTTGGAAGTGGACACTCACTTCAATGTTAACGTACTGACCGGATCCGACGGAGTACTGCGCGGCGCCTCCGGTGGTCACTGCGATACCGCCATCGGCTCTGCGCTCTCCATCATCGTGGCGCCGCTGGTACGCGGACGTATCCCGACTATCGTCGATAACGTGCTGACTTGCGTCACGCCGGGCTCCAGCATCGACATCCTGGTCACCGACCACGGTATCGCCGTCAACCCGGCGCGTCCGGAGCTGGCACAGCGCCTCAGCGATGCCGGCATGCCGCTGGTCAGCATCGAGTGGCTACGTGATCGTGCCCTCTCTCTGACCGGTAAACCGAAGCCGATCGCCTTTACCGATAAGGCGGTCGCCGTGGTGCGTTATCGCGACGGCTCCGTCATCGACGTGGTTCGCCAGGTCAAGGAATAAGCGATGATGCCCCTGCTCCCCGATTTGGCGACCAGCCATACCGTCACACTACCGGAACTGCTCCTCAGCCGTGAATGCAGGCAGTCTCGGCAAGCGGCATGGCTGGCACGCCATACCTGTACGCTGATCTCCTTCACCGTGGTCGCTCCCGGCCCGGTCAAGGACAGCGCCCTGACCCGCCGGATCTTCAATGCCGGCATCGACGCGCTAAACCAACTGGCGCAGCGTCAGGCATGGACTATCAGGGAGCAGTGCTCACTGGACTTAGCCACCGGCCCGGAAGGGCTGATGGCCATCGCCGCGCCAGCCGACGCGGTCAAACGGGCCACCATGGACTTAGAGCAGGCCCACCCGCTGGGCCGGCTATGGGATCTCGATGTGTTGACCCCCAGCGGACAGATTCTGTCGCGCGGCGACTATCAGTTGCCCGTGCGCCGCTGCCTGATTTGCCAGCGTCCCGCCGTGTTGTGCGCCCGTGAGCGCCGCCACAGCGTGATCCAACTCATCGCTCATATGGAGGCATTAGTTAATGATGCCGCACCTATCGCTCTCTAACACCTCAGCGAATACGCTCGAACGCCTCTGTGCCCACGCAGGCGAACTGGGTTGGCGTGCCATGCTGGCCGAAGTCAACCTGACGCCGAAGCCAGGCCTGGTCGATCGTCACAACAACGGCGCTCACTATGACATGGCGCACAGCGACTTCTTGCGCAGTGCCGATGCCATCGCGCCGTGGCTGCCCCGCTTCGTCGAATACGGCGCCAACAGCGCCGCCCTGCAAGCCAGCGATGCGTTACCTGGATTGCGGGCGATCGGCCAAGCCTGTGAAGCAGACATGTTCCGCGCCACCGCCGGGGTCAATACCCATAAGGGCAGCATCTTTTCTCTCGGCTTACTGTGCGCCGCCATGGGGCGTAGCCACCAGCACGGCCTCGCCCTCACCCCCGAACGCTTATGCAGCTATGCGGCGCAATTCTGCCGCGGCCTGGTAGCTCGGGAGCTGGTCGCGTTGCCTGCTGGACAGGCCAGCACGGCCGGCCAACGTCTTTTTGTCTCTCAAGGCATCAGCGGTGCCCGCGGCGAAGCCGAGGCGGGCTATCCCCTAGTGATACAACTGGCGCTTCCCCATTACCGGCAGTTGCTGACCACCGGACGTGATCCGGAATTGGCCTTGCTCGAAACCCTGCTGCTGCTAATGGCCCATAACCAAGACACCAATGTCGCGGCGCGGGGCGGTATGACTGCCCTGCGCTGGATGCGGCAACGCGCCGCCGCATTGCTGGCAAGCGGTGGCATCCGCACGCCAGACGATCTGCTGGCGCTACAGCGTTTTGATGAAGAGTGCATCGGCCGCCATCTGAGCCCGGGCGGCAGCGCGGATCTTCTGATCCTGACCTGGTTTCTGGCTCACCTCTGTTACCCGATTTTGCAAGCTGAACATTAAAAATATCATCCTTACCGGAGTCATCAGTTATGTCCAAAGAGAAAATAGGGAAACTACTCGCGCCCCTCGTGGTGATGGGGATTATGTTTATGATCCCAGTCCCCGATGGCATGCCGCCGCAGGCTTGGCATTACTTTGCCGTGTTTGTCGCCATGATCGTCGGCATGATCCTCGAACCCATCCCGGCAACCGCTATCAGCTTCATCGCCGTGACCATCGTGGTCCTCGGCAATCAGTTCTTGCTGTTCAACCCCAGCGAATTGGCCGATCCTGCCTTTAACGCCAGTAAACAAGCGTTGAAATGGGGGCTAGCTGGCTTCTCTAGCACCACCGTGTGGTTGGTGTTCGGCGCCTTCATTTTTGCCTTGGGATATGAGGTCAGCGGCCTGGGGCGGCGTATCGCGCTGTTACTGGTCAAATTCATGGGTAAGCGAACGCTCACTCTTGGTTACGCCATCGTCATCATTGACATCTTGTTAGCCCCTTTTACACCGTCCAATACCGCGCGTACCGGTGGCACCGTCTTCCCGGTGATCAAAAACCTGCCGCCGCTGTTCGACTCTCACCCCAACGATCCCTCCTCACGTCGCATCGGTAGCTACCTGATGTGGATGATGGTGATCAGTACCAGCATCAGCTCCTCCATGTTCGTGACCGGGGCTGCGCCGAACGTGCTGGGTATCGAATTCGTGAACAAGATCGCCGGCATCCAGATCTCCTGGACTCAGTGGTTCTTAGGCTTCCTACCGGTCGGTTTGCTGCTGCTGGTGGTGGCACCGTGGCTCTCCTACGTGCTGTATAAACCGACCGTTACCCACAGTGAACAGGTCGCGACCTGGGCCGGCGGCGCGCTGAAAGAGATGGGGGCCTTGACCCGTCGCGAAATCACGCTGATCTGCCTGGTGCTGTTGAGCCTGGCGCTATGGGTCTTCGGTGGGAAATTCATCAACGCCACCGCCGTGGCGTTGCTCGCCGTCGCCCTGATGCTGGCGTTGCACGTGGTGCCTTGGAAAGACGTCACCAAGTACAGCGGCGCCTGGAACACCTTGGTCAACTTGTCTACCTTGGTGGTGATGGCTAACGGCCTGACCCGTTCCGGCTTCATCGAGTGGTTTGCTAAAACCATGAGTGTTCATCTGGCTGGATTCTCGCCGACCGCGACGGTGATCGCTCTAGTACTGGTGTTCTACTTCGCCCACTATCTCTTCGCCAGCCTGACGGCCCACACCGCAACCATGCTGCCGGTGATCCTGGCGGTCGCTCAGAGCATTCCGGGCGTGCCGATGGATCAACTGTGCCTGTTGTTGGTGCTGTCCATTGGTCTGATGGGCTGTTTGACGCCATACGCGACGGGCCCGGGGATCATCATCTACGGCTGTGGCTACGTGAAGTCGAAAGACTACTGGCGTCTGGGGGCTATCTTTGGGGTGATTTACATTACCGCTCTGCTGGCCATCGGTTGGCCGATCATGGCGCTGTGGAACTGAGGCGCTAGCACACACCCTCACAAGTTAACGCATCGAACCCCCTGCCCAGCGCAGGGGGTTATTTTTTTATCGGGCTCGACCATCAAGATCCGTAATGGCTCCACAAAATGCTGCCCCAAGCGAACAACGCCAACCATAAGGCGATAAACACCGCCGCCGATCCCATATCCTTGGCTCGACCAGACAGTTCGTGACGCTCGCTGCCGATACGGTCGACTACCGCCTCGATGGCGCTGTTGACAATCTCCAGGATCAGCACCAATGTCACACTGCCGATCAATAGGAAACGTTCCACCACCGAGACGTCGAGCCAAGCCGCCAGCAATACTGCCGCCAGCAATAACAGACTCTCCTGACGGAAGGCCGCCTCATGACGCCAGGCTGCCTGTAGCCCTTTTACCGAGTAACCAGCCGCCTTGATGATACGAGTAAAACCTGTAGTACTATTCATAAAGGATCCATAACAGTAAGCGTTGCCGGGCATTTTAGCTGCTTCCCGTGATCCCGGCACCACAGATCTCAGGGCCGCTTTCTGGTATCCTTGCCGCGCATTGCTAACAAGAGGCTGATACTTTTATGTCCGGATGGCGTAAAATATATTACAAGCTGTTGAATTTACCGCTTAAATTACTGGTTAAGAGCAAGGTCATTCCCACCGATCCGATCGCCGAGTTGCGTCTGGATACCACTCGGCCAGTGTTCTATGTCTTGCCCTATAATTCCAAGGCTGACCTACTGACCTTGCGTGATCGTTGTCTGGCGCTCGACCTGCCCGATCCGCTGGACGACAATGAGATCGACGGCGCCATCCTGCCGCGTTACGTCTTCGTTGATGACGGCCCGCGCGTTTTCCGCTACTACGCCCCGAAACAGGCCTCGGTCAAGCTGTTCCTCGATTACCTGGATCTGCATCGTAATAACCCATCGCTGGACATCCAGATGGTGCCAGTCTCAGTGATGTTTGGCCGCGCACCGGGCCGCGAAGATCACAAGGGCGCTCCGCAGCTACGTCTGCTCAATGGCATTCAAAAATTCTTCGCCGTACTGTGGCTGGGACGCGACAGCTTTGTGCGCTTCTCCAATACCGTCTCCCTGCGCTATATGGCCGATGAGCACGGCACCGACAAGACCATCGCCCAGAAGCTGGCGCGTGTGGCGCGTATGCACTTCTCCCGTCTACGCCTGGCCGCCGTCGGCCCGCGTCTGCCCGATCGCCAAGCGTTGTTTAACAAGCTACTCGCCTCCAAGGCTATCGAGAAAGCCGTCGAAGACGAAGCGCGCAGCAAGAAAATCTCTCGGGAAAAAGCCCAGCAGAATGCTGTGGCACTGATGGAAGAGATCGCCGCCAACTTTACTTATGAAGCGGTTCGTCTCTCCGATCGTGTACTGAGCTGGACCTGGAACCGCCTGTATCAGGGGATCAACGTCCATAACGCCGAACGCGTCCGCCAGTTGGCACAAGATGGTCATGAGATCGTCTACGTCCCCTGCCATCGCAGTCACATGGACTATCTGCTACTTTCTTACGTACTCTACCATCAAGGACTCGTGCCGCCGCATATCGCTGCTGGCATCAACCTCAACTTCTGGCCGGCGGGGCCGATCTTCCGCCGCCTCGGCGCTTTCTTCATCCGGCGGACCTTCAAGGGCAATAAGCTCTACTCCACGGTATTCCGCGAGTACCTCGGCGAGCTGTTCAGCCGTGGCTACTCCGTCGAATACTTTATGGAAGGTGGGCGCTCACGTACCGGTCGTCTGCTAGAGCCGAAGACCGGCACCCTGGCGATGACGCTGCAAGCCATGCTGCGCGGCGGTAAACGCCCGATCACGCTGGTACCGGTCTACATCGGCTACGAGCACGTGATGGAGGTCGCCACCTATGCCAAAGAGTTACGCGGCGCGACCAAAGAGAAGGAGAGTCTGCCGCAGATGGTGCGCGGGTTGCGTAAGCTACGCAACCTGGGCCAGGGTTATGTCAACTTCGGGGAGCCTATCTCGCTCAACGTCTGGCTGAATCACCACGTGCCGGAGTGGCGCGAGGCGATCGACCCGATCGAGGCGCAGCGCCCACATTGGCTCACCCCCAGCGTCAACAGCATCGCTACGGAAGTGATGGTCAACATCAACAAGGCGGCGGCGGCAAACGCCATGAACCTGTGCGCCACGGCGCTGCTCGCCTCACGCCAACGGGCGTTAACCCGCGAGCAACTGTTGGAACAGTTGGAATGCTACCTGCAACTGTTGCAGAACGCCCCCTATGCCCCCGATGCGACACTGCCAGCACACGATGCCCAGGCGTTGTTGGATCACGCCCTGCAAATGAATAAGTTCGAGGTCGAGCAGGATAACATCGGCGATCTGATCATTCTGCCGCGTGAACAGGCGGTATTGATGACCTATTACCGCAACAACATCCAGCATATGCTGGTGCTACCGTCGCTGGTCGCTAGCATGGTGATCCACCATCGCCAGATCTCACACGCCGAGCTACTGCGCCAAGTGGCGGTGATCTACCCGATGTTGAAGCAAGAGCTATTTATGCATTATGCGCCGCAGGCGCTGCCGCAGGTGCTGCGCCCGATCATCGATGAGCTGTGCCGCCAACAGTTAATCTGCCTTCAGGATGACATGCTGAGCATCAACCCGGCACGCATCCGTACTCTCCAGCTACTTTCGGCCGGGGTACGCGAGACGTTACAGCGCTATGCCATCACCTTCTCCCTGCTAAGCGCCAATCCCAGCATCAGCCGTGGTGCCCTAGAGAAGGAAAGCCGCATCCTGGCCCAACGACTCTCAGTGCTGCACGGCATCAATGCACCGGAGTTCTTTGACAAGGCGGTGTTCGCCACCCTGGTGGCGACGCTACGCGCCGAAGGCTATATCAACGATGTCGGCGACGCAGTACGCGAACAGACACGGGAGATCTACAATCTGTTGGCGGCGCTGTTAACCCCCGAAATCCGCCTGACCATCGAAAGCGTCAGCCTCGCTGCACTGGAGGAGAGCGACGGCAACCAGGACGCCAACAGCTAACCTCTCTCGACACGCTCGGCCTCGCCGGGCGTGTACTTTCTCTCCTCTGGACCTAACCGAATAACTGACTGGCCTGTAACACGGTGATCCAACATCCCCAGAGTAATGGCAACCCAACCGCTACCCAGGCAAGCACCACCCAGGGATGGCTGCGCCTATCCGCCGCCCAACACAGTTGGGCATGGGGATCGATCTTATACAACGAGCGCGCCTGTGCCAGTTGAGCCTCACTCATGGCATGACGCCGATCGACTGGGCGGATCAGCAGATTACAGATCAAACCGGCCAGTAACAGCCCTGCCAGAATATACAACGTCACCGAATAGGCTTGAGCCCGAGCGACACCGTGCGCCAACTGATATTCACGCAAGTAATTAACCAATACCGGACCGATAATGCCGGCGGCAGACCAAGCGGTTAACAGGCGACCATGGATCGCGCCGACCATCTGAGTGCCGAACAGATCGGCCAGATAGGCGGGTACCGTGGCGAAGCCGCCACCATACATCGAGATGATTAAACAGAAAGCCAGCACGAACAAGGCGACGCTACCGAGCGCCCCCAGTGACGGCAAAGCGCTGTATAACAGTGCGCCAAGGGCGAAAAACAACAGGAAGGTCGACTTACGCCCGATGCGATCGGAGAGCGCCGCCCAGAAGAAACGCCCACCGATATTAAACAGGCTTAACAGGCCGGTGAAACCGGCGGCGATAGCGGCCACTTGGGCTAACTGACCCGCCGACAGCTCGGCGAAACGCTGTTCCGTACCAAGCAGACGTCCCGCGAAGACCTCCTGCAACAGCGGTGAGGCCATGCCGATGATCCCGATTCCGGCGGAGACATTGAGGCACAATACCGCCCATACTAACCAGAATTGTGGCGTCCGCCAGGCCACACTGACATGCACCTCACAGGAGTGGGACGCCATGCGCCCCTTGCCGCTCGTCACAGCGGGAGCCTGCCCAACCGGATGCCAACCGATCGGCGGAATACGGTACGCCAACGCCCCACACAGCATGAAGACCAGGTAGATCAGCGCCAAGGTCAGAAAGGTCTGCCATACACCCTGACCGCCCGAGGCGGCATAAACGCCCATTAGAGTATTGGCTAAGGGAGCGCCGACCATCGCACCGCCGCCAAAGCCCATGATCGCCAGTCCCGTCGCCATGCCACGTCGATCGGGGAACCAGCGGATCAAGGTCGATACCGGCGAGATGTAGCCCAGCCCCAAACCGATGCCACCGATGACGCCGGAGCCCAGCCAGATCAGCCACAACTGATGCAGATACACGCCCAACGCAGACAGCAGCAGGCCGCCACACCAACACGCGGTTGCCACCAGCCCCACCTTACGCGGACCAGCCTTCTCCAGCCAACTCCCCCACAATGCCGCCGAACAGCCGAGGAAAATAAAGAAGAGAGTATAGGTCCATCCCAGCATGGAGATGCGCCAGTCGCACTGGGTGGTAAATAGCTCGCGCCAGGCAGGCATCTGCGCTGGGCAGGTCAACGGCTGCGCACCACCCAATACCCGCGATAGCGGCAACCAAAAGACAGAAAAGCCATAGGCCATACCGATACACAGATGGATGGCCAAGGCTGCTGGAGGAACCAACCAGCGGTTAAACCCCGGCCGGGCGATGATACGCGCCTTGCTGAGGAAGCCGGGACGATGCGCCGGCACGGCCCCATCCACCAACGTCGTCGCTAAGGCATTCTCGACACTCATGATGCATCTCCTGTTCTGAATCGTGCGCCAACGCACTGCGAGATAGAGTCAACAGAGTTAGCAGGAGGCGTACCATTACTGTTCAAAAATCGTTCAACAGCGGATGAAGGTATCGCTTTGTGACAAGTAACAAAGAAAGATGAAATGTTAAATTACAGTTTCATCACTGTCTCGCACGGCTACGCGGCAAACGCGCGCAAAAGCTATCAATGTGGGTCAACGCACGGGAAATAATGATAATCGAGAAGCGATTATGAGAATCACGGCGGGCCGTAGCCCGCCGCGCGAGGATCACAGCGCTAGCCAAATCGCCAGAAACAGGATCAGTCCGACATAGTTGTTGCTCATGAAGGCCTGAAAACAAGCGGGACGGGCGCGCTGCACGATCAAGCGCTGCTGGTAGACGAACATCCCGCCCACCAGCAACAGCCCCCAATAATAGGGCGCGCCAAGCTGATTCAAACTGCCCACCAACGACAGTAGTAGTAGGGTCATCAACTGAAGCAGACCGACGATCAGACGATCATAACGACCGAACAGGATCGCCGTCGACTTGATGCCGATACGCAGATCGTCGTCACGATCCACCATCGCATATTGGGTATCGTAAGCCACGGTCCAGCAGATATTGGCGGCGAAAAGTAGCCAGCAACTCAATGGCAAGCTCTCGCTCACGGCGGCATAGGCCATCGGTATCGACCAGCCGAAAGCCATCCCCAGAACGACTTGCGGCAGATGAGTAAAGCGCTTCATGAAGGGGTAGATCCAAGCCAGCGTCAATGCCGCTACCGACAGCCAAATCGTCAAGGCATTCAACGTCAACACCAAGGCGAACGACAGCGCCACCAGCAAGACAAAGAGCGTTTTAGCCTCACGCTCGGAGAGCGCCCCGCTGGGCAGCGGTCGCTGGCAGGTACGTTTCACATGACCATCAAAGTTGCGATCGGCAAAGTCATTAATGACGCAACCCGCGGCGCGCATAAAGAAGACACCACTGGTGAAGACGAATAATAACTTCCCGCCAGGAAGCCCTCCCCCCGCCAGCCATAGTGCCCAGTAGGTCGGCCACAAGAGCAACAGCGACCCTATCGGCTTATCGATTCGCATCAGACGGCAATACGCCAACCACTTGCCTTGGGTCATGAGTCCCTCCACACCTTACTCCCTCCGCTCATGGATATTATCGGTCATATATGGGGGCATCCGCTAAAAAAAGCTCCGTCAATAACAACAGTTGGCCGGAAACACGCAGACGACTACAACGCGCCCACAGCGTCCCCTGATGACCGACCAGGATCGCCTCGCGTTGTAAGGGGATACCGCTGAACAGGTAGCGTCCCAATGGTGTATTCCCCAACCGGCGCAGCGCCTGCCCCTCCCCCGTCAGCGTCTGCGCGGGTATCAAGGTGCGGCCGAACAGCCACGCCACCCCATCGCCGCACAACTGAACTTCACGCAACCAGTAACCATCGCCCTCCGGCAATTGCGCGCGCTCATGGCCTCTCAGTTGCGTAGCCGTCACCCATGCTTCGCGCAGTACCCTCACCTCAAGCCGCATGCAATGTTGCTCTAAACGGCGGGTCATCGATCCCGGCTCAGCCAACCAGCTATGATATTCGGGGGGCAACGCGACCTGATCCAGCGGTTGCCAGCGCGTCACCCGCAATGGCTCCAATTGTTCCGCCATGCCGTACATCTCATCCTCACGCCCTACACTCCAAGGCGGCATCCAGTCAGCCAAGAATTGCGCATCAGTGTACCCCAGATTAGGCAGATGAGGCAGCGTTGCCGCAATCTATGCCCCTGCGTCGCCCCGCCTCCGGAGAAAAGAACGCCCCCGCGGATCCCGGTGACGGGATGAGCGCGTGAGTATAGCAACGATGGCGCAGCCCAGACGGATCAGACACGGCGCATAATAGCGTGAAACTAGGGCGAGACGGGCGTGCGCAGGCAGCCTGCGCTAAACAGCGTTAAACCTGGCGCAAGACGAGGGGGAGCGCGTCCATTACCTAACGATAACCGCGAGGGAGCAGCACGCCCCCTGTTACCCTGTTCTGGTGCTGGCGGCTCAATACGCAGCCCCTATGGCCCGCACGCAAATAAGAAATGACAGACGCGACAGCGACGCCGCATGATTGACTGGCTACCTGCGGCATAAAAAAAGGTGCGCGCAGGCGCACCAGTCATCCAGCCACATCCGTAACGTAGTGTGGTAGGAGGGCAGCCCTCCCACCGGTTAACCCTTGCCTTTTACGCTGCGGATAAAGGTTTCTCGGGCCGTGGTCGATCCGAGACGCTCCGCTTCATTCATCAAGCGTAACGCCTTGTCGATATTGCCCTGACGCACCGCGCTACGAATGCTCCGGTCGAAGTAGGCCGCGGTCTCCGCCAACATCGGTTCACTCGGCGCGGCTACGCTGGTCTGGGTATTCCCTGGAACGCCGTTCGCCCACGGCTGGCCGCCGACCACCACATCGGCCGGGGCGTCGCCACTCGGCAACAAGGCGCCGATCATCACATTGCCGCTTTGCCGTTCGACACGGGCCTGAATGTTCAACACCCCTTGCGCCGCATGGCTAGCATAGGGATCGGGAATATCCGGCACCGCATTGCCAACACCGGCCGCATAGGCCTTAGCTGGATTGATCATCTGCGTCTTCGTCGTGAGATCCTGGCGTGTGGTGTAGATCAATAAGTAGATCTGCTGCTGCCCCAACACCGGCGTCAGCTTCATCGTGCCCTCCAAGCGGTCACCGCTCATCACACCGGGCTGACGGTAGGAAAAATAGCTGCCCGGATAGTAAGCCGCCGGGCGTAGATGCTGGTCGAGCACCAACACATTGGGCACATAGAGCTGCTTATTATGCAGACGGCTGCTCAGCGTGATTTCTAACGAACCACGGTTCGCCGGTAAGGCCAAGGCCGCAACCGCGCCCTGGATCTCACCCTGATTGAGGGTTTGACTCTGTGGCCCCAAGGTGATCGTGGTATCTGTCGGCGGGGTCAACGGCTGCCAATGCAGCGCTTGCAACGTGGTGTGACTTAATTCGGGAGCGGCGGCGACATCCGTCGGTTGCAGGGTGTCGGCCAGCGTCGGCAGGCTGACGCACAGCGCACAGGCCAACAGCACGCCGCGAGTGATGCGGTTTACGGTATTTTTCATCGTTATTATCCCTCTGTCATACGCAGAACGTACTTACGCGCCGGCCGGTATCAGGCAAGCGATACCGGCCGGGCAATCTGAGCGGCGTACCAGACGCCGCATCAGCCTCTTACCACCAAGCTTCCATCTGGGCACCGAAGGACCAGCCCGGTACGCCTACCCCACGGTTATCCCCCGGTTGGGTGTTGACCTGAATCCCTTGCTCATCAGTTTTCCAGTCATTCTTACCGTTGGCATAGGTGGCGAAGAGACGGATCGCCGGACGGGACCAGACGCTATCGCCCGCCTGCCACTGCTGCGCCAGTGTCAACTTATACAGCTCGTTACGCGCGCCGGTTTTCTGCGACTTCACATTGTCATAGCCCGCTTCGAACAGGGTGCTCATGATCGGCGTCCACTTGTACATCGGACGCACACCGGCGGTGTACCAGGTCGACCCATTCTGCACATCGTGATCGACGTTCTGATACATGGCGACATACATCAGGCCCCATTTGTCGTTGAAGTCCATTGCGCCATGGTTGAGCACGCGGATCATATGGCCATTGTCATTCACACTGGAGCCGCTGGAGTGGCCGCTGTTACTGGCGGTCATCGAGTCGGTGGCGTACTGCACCACGAACTTGTTGAACCCCCCCCACAGTGATTGGGTATGTTCGGCGGTGAACATATAACCGTCTTTGCTGGCGCCCGGTGCCAGGTAATAGCCGTCATCAACGTTAGCGCGACCGTAATCGAAGCCTAACTCCAGTGAACCGCCCGGGTTGGTCTGTAGGCCAGCCAAACGGATATCGTAAACATCGTTAGCGGTATCCTGAACCTTTCTCTTATTACTCTGATCCAAGAAGTAGGAGTAAGAGCCACCGGACTCGGTATTACGGGTTACCGCCAAGGACAGTTTACCGAAGCCGAGATCGATGTTTTCCAGACCGGCACCCGGACCGGAGATATCCCAGTAGTAGAAGTCGATCATGTGGACGTCGTGACGCTGGTAGTAACGCTTACCGGCCCATAGGGTGGAACCGGGCAGCCAACTGATCACGTTCTTACCTTGTACGTTAATCTCACGAAACGCCGGATTGGTACTTTCCCAGTCATTCGCCTGATCGATACCGTAGGCGACGTTGCTATCCAGGTAGAAACTCTGATCGCCGCTCTTCCACAACTCTTGGCCCAGTTTCAGCTCGGCATAGGTATCGCACTCGTTACCCAAACGGTATTTAGAGCCAGCACCCGCTGCTTGAAAACACTTCTGATCTCCACCCTTGGAGCTCCAACCGATACCGGAACGGGCATACCCGTGGAAGTCGACCGCCATCGCTTGCGACGACAGGACGACGCTGGCCACGGCCAATGCCAGCGGCAGTTTGCGCATATTCATCATTGTTCTCCTGTTTAAGGGATGCCTCACGGCGTTTTATTACTTTTCAATGCGTTATCACGGGGTTTGCACTAAGCGTCTCTCTCCTTCTTCGCGCCCCCACCCTCCGCCCCTTGCCATGGCGGAACTCGGTCATTAGACCCCCGGCTCCTGGTACAAGCGCCGACAGGCGCTACCATCCTCACGGAACAGATGACAACGCTCCGCTGGCAGACCAATGGCTAGCGTGGCGCCCTCATCGACCAAGGCCACGTCGTTCTGGCGATACACCAGGTTTTGCCGCAACGCCGGGATCTGAATGTGGATCTGGGTTTCATTACCTAACTGTTCGACGACTTGCACCTCTCCGGAGAGCGTCACTTCGGCTTGCTCGCTCGGTACCAGATGCTCGGGACGGATCCCCAACGACAGATTGCTACCAGGGCGCAGCCCTTCACCTTCCACCGGTAGCCAGATAAGCTGGCGGTTGGGCAGTTCAACCCGAACCTGCGCCATCTGCGCCTCGTTGACCTTGACGGGCAAGAAGTTCATCTTGGGGGAGCCGATAAAACCGGCGACAAAGCGGTCGGCGGGGTAGTGATATAGCTCAAGGGGGCGGCCGACCTGTGCGATACGACCTGCGTCCAAGACCACGATCTTGTCGGCCAAGGTCATCGCCTCGACCTGATCGTGAGTGACATAAATCATGGTGCGTTTCAGGCGCTTATGCAGGCGAGAGATTTCGATGCGCATTTGTACACGCAACGCGGCATCCAAGTTGGAGAGCGGCTCATCCAGCAGAAAGACGTCCGGCTCTGCCACCAGGGTCCGTCCAATCGCCACACGCTGGCGCTGACCGCCTGAGAGCGCCTTGGGACGCCGATCCAACAAGTGGGCCAGTTGCAGGATCTCGGCCACCTGATTCACTCGTTGTTGGATCACCGTCTTGCTGACACCCGCCAGCTTGAGGCCGAAAGACATGTTGTCGGCTACCGACAGGTGGGGATAGAGGGCGTAAGATTGGAATACCATGCCGATACCGCGCTTCGCCGGCGCTACATCATTCATGCGGACGCCGCCAATATGCAGATCGCCAGAAGTAATATCCTCCAGACCGGCGATCATACGCAGCAGCGTCGACTTACCGCAGCCCGAGGGCCCGACGAACACCACAAACTCACCATCGTCAATATCCAGGTTGATATCCCGGGAGATCACGGCCTCACCGTACGCCTTATACACATTACGCAGTGATACGTTCGCCATGCGCCGCTCCTGTCCGTTACAAAGTGGTGGCTACAGCGCGCCTCGCAAAGGGAGAGGCGGAAAGAGAAACACACTGCGCCTTATTGAATGCTGTCGATGGTGCGTGAAAAACGTCCATGCGGGGATCATCCATCCGCGTTTTTTTGCTGGTGGAGGGGGTAGGAGGATAGCGGCTGGCGCGGTACGGCGTGCAATGCGCTTCTGGTGACGGAATCGTGATCCTGGCTGCAAAATCGCGCCAGAGATTTTGCGCTATCCCCCACATATAACCAATTTGTGTTAAGCAGATCACAAGAAAGGCCGACAGGGCGTAGAGCGGGGGAGGATGAGAATTCGCGGATGCTCGCTGACTATGACAGCACATCGGAGCTCCCGCTTCCCGGTCATAGGCCGACACGAGGCTACAGCCCCATGAACGCAGCGTACGATGTGGCTCCGCCGCTTAGCGGCCCGCGCTCGTCATTTCCCCGACAGGACTACAAGGACTGCACTATGACAAAGAAATCCACGCTAAAAACCATCGCGCTCGGCGCCCTGGCCACGCTGCTCGTTTCCGGGCCGGCGTTAGCCAAGATCGAAGAGGGTAAGCTGGTCATCTGGATCAACGGTGACAAGGGCTACAACGGGCTGGCCGAGGTGGGTAAGAAATTCGAACAGGATACCGGTATCAAGGTAACGGTCGAGCACCCCGATAAGTTAGAAGAGAAATTCCCGCAAGTCGCCGCCACCGGTGACGGCCCAGACATCATCTTCTGGGCACACGACCGTTTCGGCGGTTACGCGCAGTCCGGCCTGTTGGCTGAAATCCATCCCTCCAAGGCGTTCCAAGATAAGCTCTATCCCTTCACCTGGGACGCGGTACGCTATAATGGCAAACTGATTGCCTACCCGATCGCCGTCGAAGCCTTGTCGCTGATCTATAACAAGGATATCTTGCCGAATCCGCCGAAGAGCTGGGAAGCGATCCCGGCGCTGGATAAGAAGCTACGCGCCGAAGGCAAGAGCGCCATCATGTGGAACCTGCAAGAGCCTTACTTCACCTGGCCGCTGATCGCCGCGGATGGGGGCTATGCCTTTAAATACACCAACGGCCATTACGACATCCAGAATGTCGGCGTCGATAACGCGGGCTCCCGCGCCGGCCTCCAGTTCCTGGTCGATCTGGTGAAGAACAAGCACATTAACGCCGATACCGACTACTCCATCGCCGAAGCCGCCTTTAACAAAGGACAGACCGCGATGACCATCAACGGGCCGTGGGCCTGGTCCAACATCGAGAAGAGCGGTATCAACTATGGCGTCACCCTACTGCCAACCTTTAAAGGCCACCCCTCAAAACCCTTCGTCGGCGTGCTAAGCGCCGGGATCAATGCGGCCAGCCCGAACAAAGAGTTGGCGACGGAGTTCATCGAAAACTACTTGCTGACCGACAGTGGCCTGGCGATGGTCAATAAAGACAAACCGCTGGGCGCCGTAGCGCTGAAGTCTTATCAGCAGGTGCTGGAGAAAGACCCGCGCATTGCGGCCACCATGCAGAACGCCCAGAAAGGTGAAATCATGCCAAACATCCCGCAGATGAGCGCTTTCTGGTACGCCGAACGGGCAGCGATCATCAATGCGATCAATGGTCGCCAAAGCGTCGCTCAGGCCCTGGAAAGCGCCAAGGAGCGTATCACCAAAAAGTAAACCGTGGCTGACCCGCCGCCCGCGCGCCTGTCCCCCGCAGGCCGCGACGGCGGGATCATCCCCATCGCATTAACCGCTGCCAAAAGCGCCCTTTCGGCGCGCCGTCTCCGGTGTGGCAAGTAGAATGAGGGCGTGCCCATGTCACTATCCCAAACTGAATATCCCGCCGCCGAACCCCGTCGGCTCTGCCTACGTAATGGGTTAAAATGGCTGGCGGTCGGCATACTCACGCTAGTAACCGGCTACCTGACCGTGGTTATGTATTCCCAAGGGGAATACCTATTCGCCATGCTGACCCTGATCCTGTTGGGAAGCGGGCTATATATCTTCGCCAATCGCCGCACCTATGCCTGGCGTTATGTCTATCCGGGAATGGCCGGGATGGGGCTATTCGTCCTGTTTCCCTTGATTTGCACCATCGCGATTGCGTTTACCAACTACAGTAGCACCAACCAGCTTAGCCAAGAACGCGCCCAATCCGTCCTGTTGCAACGCATGTTCACCAGCGGGCAAGTCTACGCCTTTCACCTCTATCCTGACGGTGCCAACTGGCGCCTGTTGCTGAATGATGCACAAAGTGGTCAACACTACCTTTCCGCACCTTTCAACTTGGCCCAAGATGATCAACATATCGCTATGACGGCGGTCGATCAGATACCGCAAGGTCAAGCGGCGACGCTACGTGTCGTCACCCAGCACCGCCAGTCGCTGAATTCCCTGGTCGCCCTGTTGCCCGATGGCGCTCAGTTGCGTATGAGCTCGCTACGCCAGTTCGCCGCCAGCCGGCCACTCTACACCCTCGGCGAGGATGGCCAGAGTCTGACGGATAACCAAAGTGGCATCACCTATCGCCCCAACCTCGAGAGCGGCTTCTATCAGGCAGTCAATGCCGAAGGTGACTGGCGCAGTGAGCGCCTTAGTCCGGGCTTCACCGTCTCGACGGGGTGGAAAAACTTCCTACGGGTGGTCAACGATGAGGGTATCCGCCAGCCTTTCATCAGCATCTTTATCTGGACAATCATCTTCTCCGTGTTGACGGTAGTGTTCACCGTCGCCGTTGGTATGGTGCTGGCCTGTGTGGTGCAGTGGGAGTCGCTGCGTGGACGCGCATTCTACCGCGTACTGCTGATCCTCCCCTATGCGGTACCGGCGTTTATCTCGATCCTGATCTTCAAGGGGCTGTTCAACCAAAGCTTCGGTGAGATCAACATGATGCTCAGCCAGTTGTTCGGCATCCGCCCGGCCTGGTTCAGCGATCCGCTCACCGCCAAGTGCATGATCCTGATCGTCAACACCTGGCTGGGCTACCCCTACATGATGATCCTGTGCATGGGACTGCTCAAGGCGATCCCGGAAGATCTGTATGAGGCCTCGGCGATGGATGGCGCGGGCCCACTGCAAAACTTCTTCCGCATCACCTTACCGATGCTTATCAAGCCGCTGACACCGTTGATGATCGCTAGCTTCGCCTTTAACTTTAACAACTTCGTTCTGATTCAGTTGTTAACCAATGGCGGCCCGGACATGCTCGGCACCTCAACACCGGCCGGTTATACCGACTTGCTGGTCAGCTACACCTACCGTATCGCCTTCGAAGGCGGCGGTGGACAAGACTTTGGCTTAGCGGCCGCCATCGCTACCCTGATTTTCCTGTTAGTCGGCGCGTTGGCTATCCTCAACCTGAAAGCCAGTAAAATGAATTTTGACTAAGGAGGCGTCTGACTATGGCCATGGTTCAACCCCAATCCCTGCGCTATCGCCTGTGGCTGACTCATCTGCTGATGATCCTGTTCATCGCGTTGATCATGTTCCCGCTGCTGATGGTCATCGCCATTTCACTGCGTCCCGGCAACTTCGCGACGGGCAGTCTGATCCCAGACACCATCTCCTGGGAGCACTGGAAATTGGCGCTGGGCATCAGCGTGACCGGGCCGGACGGTAGTGTGACACCGCCCCCCTTTCCGGTACTGTTGTGGCTATGGAACTCGATCAAGGTCGCGGTCAGCACCGCCATCGGCATCCTGGCCCTCTCGACCACCTGCGCCTACGCCTTTGCCCGCATGAAGTTCCGCGGTAAGTCCTCACTCCTGAAAGGAATGTTGATTTTCCAGATGTTCCCGGCGGTACTGTCGTTGGTGGCGCTGTATGCCCTGTTCGATCGCATCGGCCAGTATGTGCCGTTCCTCGGCTTGAATACCTTAGGTGGGGTGATCTTCGCCTACATGGGAGGTATTGCGCTGCATGTCTGGACCATTAAAGGCTACTTTGAAACCATCGACGGTTCACTGGAAGAGGCGGCGGCATTGGACGGCGCGACGCCGTGGCAGGCATTCCGTCTGGTGCTATTGCCGCTCTCAGTGCCGATCTTGGCGGTGGTGTTCATTCTCTCCTTTATCGCCGCCATTACCGAAGTGCCGGTCGCCTCGCTACTGCTGCGCGACGTCAACACTTACACGCTCGCGGTCGGCATGCAACAGTACCTCAATCCACAAAACTATCTCTGGGGCGATTTCGCCGCGGCAGCCGTCCTCTCGGCCCTGCCGATCACCGCCGTCTTCTTGCTGGCACAACGCTGGCTGGTGGGCGGACTGACCGCCGGAGGTGTGAAAGGTTAAGCGTTACCCTTAAAAAAGCAGTAACCTGTGTGCGTAACTGGCGGCCTACGGGCCGCCCTTTTTTTACCTTATTCGCGCTTCAGCCGATCGGTATTGGCCAAATACAGGGCAATCACCAAGACCAGAATGGCAAAAGCGTAGATCAACGTATCATTCGGGCTCTCATGATCGACGATGATCAGGCGAATGATGGCCGTGATACCGATGTAGATAAAGTAGCGTAGGGGAAAATGGTAGCCCGATTGAAAATACTTCACGATCAGAGCAATAAATTCGAAGTAGAGGAAATAAATAACAATCCCTTCCACCAGCATGTAGGTCGAAGCGTTCTGATTAGCATCGAACAAGACACCCGCCAGGGTGACGGTCTCCTTGCCCAAAAAGATCACCAGAATCGCCGCCAACGCCATCAAGCCGATATTCAGGATCCCTTGTAACACCATGGCCACCCGGTTGGCGCGTTCAGTTGCCGGCATAAGTTAACTCCTTGCTTGCAAAAGCCTATAGCGTGAGCTAGTTAACAATATTGCCGTTTGGCCGTCTATCCCCTGACGACAAAAAAAGTGCGCTCCGGGGGGACGCCGCCGCCGATGTCCGTCATACAGAAACTTGGCGCACCGGATAACAGGGTTGATAATGATGAGAAGCCACATGGCATAACAAAGACCGGCGCAGTGCGGCGGAACATAACCGTTCGACAGGGATACCCATACAATGCATATACTCCGACACTACTCGTTCACCCTCTGCCTGCTGCTCGGCATCCTCATCGGCGGGCTGGCCGGTGTCCTATTCGGCGAGCGAGCGACCCTGGTGCAACCCATCGGCGAGTTATTCCTGAATCTGATGTTCGTGGTGATCGTACCGCTGGTGTTCCTCAGTATCGCCGCCTCCATCGCCGAGATGCGTCAAATGTCACGCCTGGGCAAGATTATGGGCACCGTTTTCTCGGTATTCATCGCCACCGCCCTGTTGGCTGCGCTGATCGGTTTCACCGGTACCCATCTGTTTAATCCCTTCCATAATGTGGACACTCAGGCGTTGATCGCCCATCTACCGGCGGCGCCGCAGGTGCAGAGCAAAGGGATAGGCGAGGTGATCGTCTCGACCTTTACCGTTCCTGACTTCCTCCAACTGTTTACCAAATCTAATCTGCTGCCGCTGATCGTCTTCGCCATTCTGTTCGGACTCGCGACCGCGCTGAGCGGTGAACCGGGACGCCCGGTCGCCCAATTCCTCAGCGCCGGAACCACCGTGATCTTGAAGATGGTGAAGATCATCATGTACGCCGCGCCACTAGGGTTAGGCTGCTATTTCGCCGCCACCGTCGGAGCGCTAGGGCCGCAGATCATCCATGGCTACCTGAACGCTTTCCTGCTCTACCTGGTGTTGACGGTGATCTACTTCTTCGGGGCCAATACCCTGTATGCCTTCATCGCCGGCGGTCGTCCCGCCATCCGCCTGTTCTGGGGCAACGTGTTTACCCCGGCGATCACCGCTATCGCCACCGCCTCTAGCGCCGCCTGTATTCCGGTCAACCTGGTGGCGAGCAAAAAGATGGGCGTACCGGCTGACATCGCCGAGACGGTGATCCCGCTGGGTGCCAATACCCATAAGGATGGTTCGGTGATCGGCGGCATCATCAAGATCGTCTTCCTGTTTACCCTGTTTGGTCGCGACATGAGCGACCCGATGAGTATTGCGGCGATCATCAGCGTTGCCTTCCTGGTCGGTGCGGTGATGGGGGCGATTCCTAGCGGCGGCATGACCGGTGAACTGATGATCTGCGCCGTGTTCGGCTTTTCACCGGAGTTGGTCGGCACCATCATGATCATCAGTACCATCATCGACATTCCGGCGACCCTACTCAACTCCACCGGTAACACGGTATGCGCCATGCTGGTGACCCGCTTCGTCGAGGGCAAGGCCTGGCTACAACGCCGGTTGGTCACGATCGAGTAAGGCCGACGCTAGACATAAAAAACCCGGACGAGTCCGGGTTTTTCTTTGGCGGCAAAGCGAAGACGGTATTATGCCCGCCAAGCCTTGAAGCGATTGATCAACGCATTGGTCGAGCTGTCATGGCTCTGTACCGGCTGCGTATCATCCAGTTCCGGCAGGATGCGGTTCGCCAACTGCTTACCCAACTCGACGCCCCACTGATCGAAGGAGAAGATGTTGAGAATCGCCCCTTGGGTAAAGATCTTATGTTCGTACAGGGCGATCAACATCCCCAGGCTATACGGGGTGATCTCGCGCAGCAGGATGGAGTTGGTCGGGCGGTTACCTTCGAAGACCTTGAACGGTACGATGTGCTCCACCTGCGCCGCACTCTTACCAGTCTTGGCGAACTCCTCTTCGACCGCTTCGCGCGACTTCCCGAAGGCCAGCGCCTCGGTCTGAGCGAAGAAATTGGACAATAGCTTGCTGTGGTGATCGCCCAACGGGTTATGGCTGATAGCCGGGGCGATAAAATCGCACGGGATCAGCTTAGTCCCCTGGTGGATCAGCTGATAGAAGGCATGTTGGCCGTTGGTACCCGGCTCCCCCCAGATGATCGGGCCGGTCTGGTAGTCCACGACCTGGCCGTTACGATCGACATACTTACCGTTGGACTCCATGTTGCCTTGCTGGAAGTAGGCCGGGAAGCGGTGCATATACTGGTCGTAGGGTAGGATCGCCTCGGTTTCAGCACCGAAGAAGTTGTTGTACCAAATGCCGATCAGCGCCAACAACACCGGCAGGTTATCCTGCAACGGCGCCGTCGCGAAATGGCGATCCATGGCGTGGGCACCACTCAATAGCTGTTCAAAGTTGTCATAGCCAATGCTCAGCGCGATGGACAGCCCGATAGCAGACCACAGGCTGTAACGACCACCGACCCAGTCCCAAAACTCAAACATGTTGGCCGTATCAATACCAAATGCCGCTACCGCCTGATCATTGGTGGAGAGCGCGGCGAAGTGTTTGGCCACATGGCATTCATCGCCGGCCGCCTGGAGGAACCAGTCACGCGCGCTGTGGGCGTTAGTCATGGTCTCCTGGGTGGTGAATGTCTTGGAGGCCACCAGGAACAACGTGGTTTCCGGGTCCAAACGCCGCAGCGTCTCGGCGATGTGAGTGCCGTCCACGTTGGAGACGAAGTGCATGTTTAGGTGGTTTTTATAGGGACGCAACGCTTCGGTCACCATGTAAGGCCCAAGATCGGAACCGCCGATGCCGATGTTCACGACGTCAGTGATTGCCTTACCGCTATACCCTTTCCACTCGCCACCGATTACCCGGGCGCAGAACTGCTTCATCTTGGCCAGCACGGCATTCACCTGCGGCATCACATCTTTACCGTCGACATAGATAGGCGTGTTGCTACGATTACGTAGCGCCACATGCAGCACGGCGCGATCTTCGGTACGGTTGATCTTCTCACCGGCGAACATGGCGGCGATCGCCGCGGAGAGATCAGTTTCACGCGCCAAGGCTTGCAGCTTTTCCAGGGTCTCTGCGGTGATACGGTTCTTGGAATAATCGACCAGCATCTGATCGGCGAAGGTGGCAGAGAACTTAGAGAAACGGTCAGCATCCGCGGCGAACAGATCGCGCATATGCACGGACTTCATCTGTTCGAAATGCTGCTGTAGCGCTTGCCAGGCAGCGGTACGGGTCGGATTGATATTTTTCATAGCGACGCCTTTTACTTGAGTAACGGTCGGTGGTTTCCGAGGCGCAGTGCAGACGCGACAGCCCCTCGCTCATTCCGGATAATCGCCGCTCCCGGGGAACACAGGGATGACGGCATAGGGCACCGGTTCATCTTTTCCTACATGCGTTAAATTGTATCCAATTCGCGCCATGTTGCGACCCCTTTTATGGCGATCAGCCAAAACTCTCAACCCTGATACTGCCTGAGACTGACTCCATTCAGCAAGTTGTGTTTGCCTCGCCAGGAACACAACGCACAATGACGCTAAAGATGACCTTTTCCCCCTACCGACCGCGCGGCGGAACGAGAAATGCAAAGAAAATGCGGCGCTGCTTTTTTCACCGACCTCATTAGCCAAGGTAATCCCTATTACGCCATCGACCACGTGAACTAATTAGCAACCGTTTGTTTTATTTTCTTATATTTCAATAAATTAAAATGAATAATCAGTAAAGGTAATATTCATGGCGTTAAATTGAAAATCACTCATCCCCCTGCCATTGACACACTCATCATAAGTGGTTATTTCTAAAAAACGCCCTGTACATCCCGTGTACAGGCCCAGATGTTATCTCTGCACCGTGACACCGCGATGCGATCTGCCTGTTTCTGTGGTCGATCGCGGCGCCGCAATCTGGGTCCCAGTGGGCGACGACCTCCTACCCCCGTCAGCACGGGAATCAATGGTAAGGTGGAATCATGGCGAAGCCGTGGCGATGCCACGGCCCACCCGGTTAGCGCGCGCCCTGCGTCGGGCTAATGGACTGTGAGGCCGGCTAATAGGAACACCGGCCACCCTGACACGAGGCTCAACATGCAACAGACAATCATCGCGAAATTTGGCGGCACCAGCGTGGCGAATGCCGATGCCATGCTGCGCTGCGCCGATATCATCCTGTCCAATCCCGCGGTACGTGTCGTGGTACTTTCCGCCGCTGCCGGGGTCACCAATCAGCTAATCGCTCTGGCGGAGGGGCGCGATGCCGCCGAACGGCAACGCTTGATCGACGAGATCGCCCGGATTCACTTGGAGATCCTCAGCGCCCTGCCCGGCAGTGCGGTTGTCCGCAGTGAAATCGCCAGCATGCTGGATAACATCGCCATGCTGGCCGAGGCCGCCTCCCTGGCCACCTCGGCGGCGTTGACCGATGAGCTGGTTAGCCATGGCGAACTAATGTCGACACTGCTGTTCAGCGAATTGTTACGTACCCGGGGCGTCGCCGCCGAATGGTTTGATATCCGCAAGATCATGCGTACCGACGATCATTTCGGCAAGGCCGAACCCGATCAGGAACAACTGCAAGCCCTGGCACAACAATACTTGGCGCCACGCTTGGCTGCATCCTTGATCATCACCCAAGGATTCATCGGCAGCGAAAGCAAGGGGCGCACCACCACCCTGGGACGCGGCGGTAGCGACTATACCGCAGCCCTGCTGGGCGAGGCACTCAATGCCTCCCGAGTCGACATCTGGACCGATGTGCCGGGGATCTACACCACCGATCCGCGCATTGTGCCCGCCGCGCGGCGTATCGACGAGATCGCCTTTTCCGAAGCGGCGGAGATGGCCACCTTCGGTGCCAAGGTTCTCCATCCCGCCACCTTGCTGCCAGCGGTGCGCAGCGATATTCCGGTCTTCGTCGGTTCGAGCCGTGATCCCGGCGCGGGCGGCACGCTGGTGTGTAATAAGAGCGAGCAACCGCCGCTGTTTCGCGCGCTGGCACTGCGCCGCCAGCAGACTCTGCTGACGCTGCATAGCCTCAATATGCTGCACGCACGAGGCTTTCTGGCCGAGGTGTTCGGCATCTTGGCGCGCCATCAGCTATCTGTCGATCTGATCACCACATCTGAAGTCAGCATCGCCCTCACCCTCGACACTACCGGCTCCTGTACCGGCGGGGCCAGTCTACTGACCAGTGCCCTACTGACGGAGCTCTCTTCGCTATGCCGGGTCGAAGTGGAGGAAGGATTAGCGCTGGTAGCGCTGATCGGTAACCAGCTCAGCAACGCCTGTGGCGTCGGCCGCCAGGTTTTCGGCGTCATGGAGCCGTTTAATATCCGCATGATCTGCTACGGCGCCAGCAGCCATAACCTCTGTTTCCTGGTGCCGGGTGAGACCGCCGATTCCGTAGTACAGACCTTGCACGCCAACCTTTTCGAGTCCTCCGCCGCCTAAATGCGCAGAGCCGGCCTCTTGGCCGGCTCTCTCGTCGCTACACTACCTCTTCACGCTGGGTCATAACCCAGATTCGGCGCTAGCCAATACTCGGCCTGCGCCAACGTCATCCCCTTACGCGCCGCATAGTCGGCTACCTGATCGCGTTGGATGCGAGCCACGGCGAAATACTTGCTTTCTGGATGACTGAAGTACCAACCGGAGACCGAGGCACCTGGCCACATGGCATAGGACTCCGTCAGGCGCATACCACACTGAGCCTCAACGTCTAACAGACGCCACAGCGTGGCCTTCTCGCTGTGCTCCGGGCAGGCAGGGTAACCCGGTGCCGGTCGAATGCCACGGTAATTCTCGCGGATCAGCTGTGCGTTATCCAACGCCTCATCGGCGGCATAGCCCCAATGGATCTTACGCACCTGTTCATGTAAGTATTCGGCGAAAGCCTCCGCCAGGCGATCAGCCAACGCCTTCACCATGATCTTATGATAGTCGTCATGTTGTGCCTCGAAGATCTGCACCAAGCGATCTTCCTCCAAACCGCCGGTCACGGCGAAGGCGCCGATATAGTCGGCGATACCGCTCTCCTTGGCGGCGACAAAATCCGCCAGGCAATAGTTAGCCCCGCTAGGCTTACTGCTCTGCTGGCGCAGATGATGGCTGACCGCCAACACCTCACGCCGGGTATCATCACGGTAAATCAGCACATCGTCACCGCAGCGGTTGGCGGCAAACAGGCCGAACACGCCGCGCGGCGTCAGGCTAGCGTCCGCCTCCAGGTTATCCAGTAGACGGTTGGCGTCCACCAACAGGCGTCGCGCCTCTTCACCGACCACCTCGTCCTCAAGGATGCGCGGGTATTTCCCCGCCAGCGACCAGGTGAGGAAGAATGGCGTCCAGTCGATATAGCGGCGCAACGTGGCGATCCCCGGTTGTACCGTCTGTACCCCGAGCCATGATGGACGCGGTGGCGTATAGTGGGTCCAATCCGCTGCGAAGGCGTTGGCGCGTGCCTGCGCTAACGCCAATGGCGGGGTGCGCGGCGTGCGGCGCCCATGCTGAGTGCGAGCAGCCTCATATTCATCACCGATCCGCGCGAGCAACGCTGGCCGCTGCGCCTCGGACAGCAGGGCCGCCACTACGCCAACGGTACGCGACGCATTTTGCACATAGATCGTCGGTCCGCTGTAAGCCGGGGCAATCTTCACCGCCGTATGGGCCTTGGAGGTGGTCGCACCGCCGATCAACAACGGTAGCGTGAAGCCCTGGCGCGTTATCTCGCTGGCCACGTTGACCATCTCATCCAGCGAGGGGGTGATTAACCCCGAGAGGCCGATAATATCCACCTGCTCCTCGCGCGCCACGCGCAGGATCCGTTCGGCAGGTACCATCACCCCCAGATCGATGATCTCGTAGTTATTGCACTGCAACACCACACCGACAATATTCTTGCCGATGTCGTGTACGTCACCTTTCACCGTGGCCAGCAATACCTTGCCGGCGCTGCTCGCACGCTGCTTACTGGCCTCGATAAACGGTGACAGGTAGGCCACCGCTTGTTTCATTACCCGCGCCGACTTGACCACCTGCGGCAAGAACATCTTGCCGTCACCGAACAGGTCACCGACCCGATTCATGCCAGCCATCAGAGGCCCCTCGATCACCGCGATCGGGCGTTCGGCTTGCTGACGCGCCTCCTCGGTATCTTGCTCGATAAACTCGCTGATACCCTTAACCAAGGCATACTCGAGACGCCGCGCCACCGGCCAGTCGCGCCACTCCGCCCGCTGCGCCTCGGCACCGCTCTCCGGCGCACCACGGTAGCGTTCTGCGAGCGCCAGCAGTTGCTCGGTGGCCTCTGGCCGCTGATTGAGAATCACCGCCTCCGCCGCCATGCGCAGATCGTCCGGTAGGCTATCGTAGATCGCCAATTGACCGGCGTTGACGATGCCCATATCCATGCCATTGCGGATGGCGTGGTAGAGAAAGACTGCGTGGATCGCTTCGCGCACCGTTTCATTACCGCGAAAAGAGAAGGAGACGTTGGAGACTCCGCCAGAGATCAGGGCGTGCGGTAGTTGTGCCTTAATCTCGGCACAGGCCTCGATAAAGTCGAGCGCGTAGTTGCTATGCTCCTCAATACCAGTCGCGACAGCGAAAATATTGGGATCGAAGATGATGTCTTCCGGCGGGAAGTCGATACGCTCGGTCAAGAGTTGATAGGCGCGGCGACAGATCGCCACCTTACGCTCCCGGCTATCCGCCTGCCCTTGTTCATCGAACGCCATCACCACCAGCGCGGCACCGTAACGCCGTACCTGACGGGCATGGGACAGAAATGCCGCCTCCCCCTCCTTGAGGGAGAGCGAGTTGACGATCCCCTTGCCCTGAATGCATTTCAGTCCGGCCTCGATCACCGACCAGCGCGAAGAGTCGATCATCAGAGGTACCCGGGCGATATCCGGCTCACCCGCGATCAGATTGAGGAAACGTACCATCGCCGCCTCGGCATCCAACATCCCCTCATCCATGTTGATATCGATGATCTGCGCGCCGTTCTCCACCTGTTGGCGCGCGACCGCCAATGCCTCATCGTAGTTATTCTCCTTGATCAGGCGCTTGAAGCGCGCCGAGCCGGTGACGTTAGTACGCTCACCAACGTTGACGAACAGGCTCTGCGCGTCGATGGTCAACGGCTCTAATCCCGCCAAGCGGCAGGCACGGGCCGGAGCCGGACGCGTTCGTGGGGTGAGATCACGTACCGCCTGGCTGATGGCGGCAATATGTTCGGGGGTGGTGCCGCAACAGCCGCCGACGATATTCAGATAACCTGCCTGTGCCCATTCGGCGATCTGCTGCGCCATCGCCTGCGGTGACAAGTCATACTCACCAAAGGCATTGGGTAACCCGGCATTGGGGTGGGCGCTCACGTAGCACTCGGCGATGCGCGATAACTCCGCAACATATTGGCGTAACTCCGCCGGCCCCAGGGCGCAGTTCAGGCCGATCGAAAGGGGACGGGCGTGACGCAGCGAATGGTAGAATGCCTCGGTGGTCTGGCCGGAGAGAGTACGTCCAGAGGCGTCAGTAATCGTGCCAGAGATCATCACCGGTAACGTGACCCCCAGCTCGGCGAACTCACACTCCAAGGCATACACCGCCGCCTTGGCATTCAAGGTATCGAAGACCGTCTCGATCATCAGCAGATCAACGCCGCCCTCGATCAATGCACGTGCCGACTCACGATAGGCGGCGACCAGTTGATCGAAGGTGATGTTACGATAGGCGGGATCATTGACCGCGGGTGAAATCGACGCTGTACGGTTGGTCGGCCCAAGGATGCCGGCGACGAAGCGCGGTTGATGCGGAGTACGCGCCGTCCATTCATCAGCGCAGGCACGCGCCAAACAGGCGGCCTGGTAGTTGATCTCTGGGGTCAGCGCCTCCATGCGATAGTCCGCCATAGCGATACGTGTCGCGTTAAAGGTGTTGGTCTCCAGAATATCGGCGCCGGCCTCTAAATAGGCGTAGTGGATGGCGCTGATGATGTCGGGCCGGGTCAGCACGAGTAAGTCATTGTTCCCTTTTAGATCGCAAGGCCAATCGGCGAAGCGATCGGCGCGGAAATCCTGCTCACTCAACCCATAGCGCTGGATCATGGTGCCCATGCCGCCATCCAACAGCAAAATCCGTTTTTCTAAGCGGCGGCGCAACCGTTCAAGCGTCGTATTCACTCTCACTCCTTGTCCTATTATTGGCAGCGGTCTGCCTCGTCTCCCCGACGGTTTATGCAGCAAAACCCCGTTTTTTCCATCCTAGCACAGCTATTAGTCAGAGTGGCGGCGCGCCAGTTGAGGCTTTTTCATCTATGACCCTAGCGGGTCGCCCAGCGCGATAACAGAAGCAAAAGCAGAAGCAGAAGCAGAAGCAGAAGCAGAAGCAGAAGCAGAAGCAGAAGAAATGAGCGCTGCCCGGCCTGTCAAACACAAGCCGGGATTAGCGCGCGGCTTATTGCGCGGGCTGGACCACCATCTGGCCGACGCTGCCGCGATCGGCCAACTCCAGGGTGCCGCTGTAGAACAGGAAAGGGAAATGCGGCGAAGAGGGTTGCGGGAAATAGACCAACAGCGATACCTCACCGTCGACCCACACGCTATCCTTCCAACCGCGATCCTCAACCAACGGCGGCGCATTATTGACACTCTTCACCAAAAACTGCGCGCCCTGGATGTAGAATGATTGAGGCGTATCGGCGCGCACCGTCCAGCGCTCCCAAGTCCCTTGACGTGCCTGGATATCGATGCGACCTGCATCCCACAAAGCACCGTTGATCCCTGGATGCGAGGCGCTACCCAACATGATACTGCGGTTGTTGACCACATCCCCTTCCGCTAACGGCTCAGCGCCCAAACGTGCCGGTAAGGTATCGGTCATCAACGGCAATAATCCGGTCGGACGTAGGGTCAATACCCGCGTAGAGACCAGTATCGACGAGGGCTCGAATAACCCGCGTAGGCGATCCATGATCCCCGCCGCTTCACCGGCGGTGATGGTTACCTCCTCGCCCTTACTCATATCGATCAATACCTCTCGTCGCTCGCCGGGCGCCAAGGGCAGGGTCTCCGCCTGAAGCGGGGCCGGTAGTAGCCCCTGATCGCTGGCGATGACAAAGAAAGGGCGGCCATCGGAGAGCTGCAACAGATAGCGCCGCGAGTTCGAGGCATTGAGCAGACGCAGACGCACCCAACCGCGCGACACCTCGACATAGGGATCCTGCACCCCGTTGACCAGCAGAGTGTCACCGAGGAAGCCGCCCGAGGCGGGCGGGTCGTATTCTGGGACACCGAAGTTATCGAGACGCTTGTCCTGGAGGATCACCGGGAAATCATCCACCCCGTAGTGGTTGGGTAATGGTGCATTCTTGCTGTACTGATCCTCCACCAGCCATAGGCCAGCCAGACCGTTGTACACCTGCGCGGCCATATGGCGCGGAGTATTCGCGTGATACCACAGTGTGGCCGCCGATTGGCGAATGGGTAACACCGGAGACCAATCCACCCCGGGCGCCATTTGACGCGCGGGCCCCCCCGCCAGCGGACCAGGCACCAGCAGGCCGGCGACCTCCATCGCTACCGCCTCGTTCAGGCGATTACTGTAAATCAGCTTCACATCATCGCCGCTGTGTACGCGCACCGTCGGCCCTAGGTAAACGCCATTGACGCCCCAGGTACTGACCTTACGCGTCCCCATGAAAGCCCAATGCGTTCGCTCCAACGACAGGAACAACGGCTGACCTCGGCGTGACTCCAACAGCGGGGGCACCGGCAGAACGGCCTGCGCCCCGCCACTCGCCCGAGCCTGTAACGGCAATCCGCTGGCGCAGAGCGCCAACCCGGAGGCCTGAATAAACCGACGTCGACTGAGTGACATAACTTCTCCCGTAAATCCAAAAAGGGCACCGTGCAGGCGATCCGCTTAAACGCGTTTCGCCGCCTGAGCCTCACGCTCCGCCACTTCGGCATCCAACTGTTTTATCTTGTCGGCCATCACAGTGCGGCAATGCTCGGCCAGCTCACGTACCTGATCCTTACGCCAGCCGCTGGTATCGATCGGCGGCAACATCTCGACGATCACCACGCCATTATTCCACCGATTGAGCTTCACCTTGTCGTGCGTGTTGGAGACACAGATAGGGATGATCGGTACTCCAGCCGCCAGCGCCGCGTGGAAAGCACCGGTCTTGAATGGCATCAGCCCGCGCCCACGGCTACGCGTCCCTTCCGGGAACATCCAGAAGGAAATGCGGCGGGCACGAAACTGCTCGACCACCGCCGCGATGGTATTGTGTGCCTTGGCGCGATTATTCCGGTCGATCAGCAGGTTACCGGTCAACCAATACAGTTGGCCGAAAAAGGGGATCCACACCAGGCTCTTCTTACCGACGGTTACCGTATTGGGCTGCACCGCGTTGGAGGCGGTGACCATGTCGTAATTGTTCTGGTGGTTAGCGATGTAGATAGCATTGCCATAGTTTGCCGCATCGGGTGGCAGGCGCGTTTCTACTTGCAGGCCGAACAGCGGCGACAGGCGACCGAACCAGTGACCAAAGCGCGCCACATGACGCGGGTTGCGCGGGCTGAAGAGACAATACAGCGAACCGACGATACAGATCACGATACATAACAGCGTAATCAGGATGACCCGAAGAATAAATAGCATAACAACCCTCAATAAACAGAATAGCGGGCGGTACGCTCCGTCGCACCCGCCCACTCAAGCCGCACTCAGACGGCCTGAGTATGACTTGTCTTACTCGTCGCCGTCCGCACCGAGACGCAACGGTGTGGCGGCTTCTACATCGACCCGTTCGACACGCTGTAAGCCTCGCGGCAACTGTGTTCCTTTGCGCCCGCGTTCGGCGCGGAACTTTTGTAGATCCTGCGGCTTCATCACCAGTTTACGCTTACCAACATGTAACGTCAGCGCGCTCTGCGGCGCCAGTACCAGCAGCCATTTCAGGGTATCCTCACCGGCAGCGGCTTGGGCGGCGGGGATGGAGATAATCTTGTTCCCCTTGCCCTTCGACAACTGCGGCAAGTCATGCACCGGGAACATCAGCATGCGCCCAGCCTGAGTGATGGCCAACAGCATGTCCTCATCGCCGTGGATCTCCAGCGGCGGCAGCACCTTGGCATTCTCCGGTAGGGTCAGCATCGCCTTACCGGCGCGGTTACGCGCCACCAGATCGCTGAAGGTGCAGACGAAGCCATAGCCAGCGTCGGAGGCCATCAACAGCTTCTGGTTCTCCGCCGCCATCAGTACATGCTCGATAGTCGCTCCCGGCGGCGGCGTCAGCTTACCGGTCAGCGGTTCGCCCTGACCACGCGCCGACGGTAGGGTGAGCGGGTCAAGAGCATAACTACGGCCGGTGGAATCAATAAATACCACCGGTTGGTTGCTCTTGCCGCGCGCCGCGGCGCGGAAACCATCCCCCGCCTTGTAATTCAGCCCGCTCGGATCGATATCGTGCCCCTTAGCACTACGTACCCAGCCGCCTTCAGACAAGACGATGGTCACCGGTTCGCTCGGCACGAAGTCATGCTCGCTCATCGCCTTAGCTTCAGCCCGTTCGTGCAGCGGAGAACGACGTGCATCACCATAGGTCGCGGCATCGGCGATGATCTCTTTCTTAATCAGGGTGGCAAGCTTACGCTCGGAGGCCAGCAGCGCCTGGAGACGGTCACGCTCCTGAGCCAGGTCATCCTGCTCGCCACGAATTTTTATCTCTTCCAGACGGGCCAATTGGCGCAGTTTCAACTCCAGGATGGCCTCGGCTTGCGTCTCGCTGAGGCCAAAACGCGCCACCAGCTCCGACTTGGGATCGTCCTCAGTACGAATGATGTGGATCACCTCATCGATATTCAGGAAAGCGATCAGTAAGCCTTCTAGAATGTGCAGGCGCTTGAGTACCTTCTCCAGACGGTAGTTGAGGCGACGGCGTACCGTCTCGCGGCGGTAGCTCAGCCATTCGCTGAGGATCTCACGCAGATCCTTGACTGCCGGTCGGCGATCCAAGCCGATCATATTCAGGTTGATACGGTAACTTTTCTCCAGATCGGTGGTGGCGAACAGATGGTTCATCACCTGATCAAGATCGACGCGATTCGATCGTGGCACGATCACCAGACGCGTCGGATTCTCATGATCTGATTCGTCACGCAGATCCTCCACCATCGGCAGCTTCTTGCTACGCATCTGGCTGGCTATCTGCTCCAACACCTTGGCACCCGAAGTCTGATGCGGTAGGGCGCTGATGACGATCTCACCCTCCTCCTTCTTCCATACCGCGCGCATCCGTACCGAGCCGCGCCCGGTGCGGTAGATCTTGCGGATCTCGTCGCGCGGCGTGATGATCTCCGCTTCGGTGGGAAAATCCGGCCCCTGAATGTGTGTCAGCAGATCATCCAGTGAGCTATCTGGGTTGTCCAACAACGCCACCAGGGCGTTAGCGACCTCGCGCGCGTTGTGCGGCGGGATATCCGTCGCCATACCGACGGCAATACCGGTGGTGCCGTTCAACAAGATGTTAGGTAGGCGCGCCGGCAGGAACTTCGGCTCCTGCAAGGTTCCGTCGAAGTTAGCGACATACTCAACCGTGCCCTGCCCCAATTCACTGAGTAAGACTTCGGCATAGCGCGACAGGCGGGATTCGGTATAACGCATGGCGGCGAAAGATTTGGGATCGTCCGGCGCCCCCCAGTTCCCCTGACCATCCACCAAGGGATAACGGTAGGAGAAAGGCTGCGCCATCAGCACCATCGCCTCGTAACAGGCGCTGTCGCCATGCGGATGATATTTACCCAGCACATCGCCGACGGTACGTGCCGACTTCTTGAATTTCGCGCTGGCGTTCAGCCCCAGCTCAGACATCGCATACACGATGCGACGCTGAACCGGCTTCAGCCCGTCGCCGATAAAGGGCAACGCTCGGTCCATGATGACGTACATGGAATATTGCAGATAGGCGTCTTCAGTAAACGCTCGGAGCGCTACACGCTCACTGTTGTCATGAGTCAGATCGCTCATTGGTCATCCTCTGGGCGCGGCCATGGTCCGCCTGGACCGACGACTGCAAGAAAATCATGCAATAGCCGCGATAGTAACGTATTTTTTCTCCGCCTGTCACAGCACGCCACACAGGTATGCCGCCATGCGAAAGAAAACAGAACAGGCCACCCGCAGGCAGCCTGTCGGATAGCAGGCAGGACGCTTTACACATCCAACTCAGCCAAGTTGCCGTTCTCTTGCAGCCAGTTACGGCGATCCTCGGCACGTTTTTTGGCCAGCAACATGTCCATCACCGCCACGGTACGCTCCATCTCCTCGTCGTCGATGGTCAACTGCACCAGACGGCGCGTATTAGGATCCAATGTCGTTTCGCGTAGTTGCAGCGGATTCATCTCGCCCAACCCCTTGAAACGCTGAACATTCGGCTTACCTTTCTTACGCTTCAGCTGCTCCAACACCCCAGCCTTCTCCTCTTCGCTCAGGGCATAGAACACCTCTTTGCCGAGATCGATGCGGTACAGCGGCGGCATGGCGACATAGACATGGCCGGCTTGCACCAACGGGCGGAAGTGACGTACAAACAGCGCGCACAGTAGTGTGGCGATATGCAGCCCATCCGAGTCCGCATCGGCCAAGATACAAATTTTGCCATAACGCAGTTGGCTCAGATCGTCGCTGTCCGGGTCAATGCCGATGGCGACCGAGATATCATGCACCTCCTGCGATGCCAGTACCTCATCGGAAGAGACCTCCCAGGTATTCAGGATCTTCCCTTTCAACGGCATGATCGCTTGGTATTCGCGGTCACGCGCCTGCTTGGCGGAGCCACCCGCCGAATCCCCTTCCACCAGGAACAGCTCGGTGCGCGCTAAATCTTGGGCGCTGCAATCCGCCAACTTACCCGGCAGAGCCGGACCACTGGTCAGCTTCTTACGCACCACCTTCTTCGCCGCCCGCATGCGGCGCTGGGCGCTGTTGATGGCCAACTCGGCCAATTGCTCGGCGGCCTGAACGTTTTGGTTCAACCACAGGCTGAAGGCGTCTTTGACCACCCCGGAAACAAATGCCGCACACTGGCGTGAAGAGAGGCGCTCTTTAGTCTGGCCGGCGAATTGCGGATCCTGCATCTTGACGGATAACACGTAGGCACAGCGTTCCCAGATGTCGTCGGCGCTCAGTTTCACCCCGCGAGGTAACAGATTGCGGAACTCGCAGAACTCACGCATCGCGTCCAGTAATCCCTGGCGCAATCCGTTGACATGGGTGCCTCCCTGTTGCGTCGGAATCAGGTTCACGTAGCTTTCGGTCAATAACTCGCCGCCCTCAGGCAACCACAGCAGCGCCCAATCTACTGCCTCACTCTCTGTGGCGAAGGTGCCGGTGAATGGCTGCTCCGGTAACGTCACCAAACCAT
The DNA here is from genome assembly GCF_000474215.1 of Edwardsiella hoshinae NBRC 105699 = ATCC 33379. Classification (GTDB taxonomy): domain Bacteria; phylum Pseudomonadota; class Gammaproteobacteria; order Enterobacterales; family Enterobacteriaceae; genus Edwardsiella; species Edwardsiella hoshinae. The sequence goes on from NZ_BAUC01000037.1 coordinate 52,956, forward strand.
TGACCGACTCCATCAAGTAGTCGGTCAAGCCGTCTTGATAGCACCAACGCTGCTCACTGCCGTTGACCAGATCACGAAACAGGATCTCGACGCCAGGGCAAAGGACGGCCTTGGCCTTGAGCAGATGACTCAAACGCGAAACGGAGAAACGCGCCGAGTCAAAGAACTGCGCATCTGGCCAGAAATGGACGCTGGTGCCGGTGTTACGCCGCCCAACCGTCCCGGTGACATGCAATTCCTCCACCTTCTCGCCGTTTTCAAAGGCCATCTGGTAGATCTGGCCGTCACGGCGCACGCTGACCTCAACCCGGCGCGACAGGGCGTTGACGACCGAGATCCCCACGCCATGCAAGCCACCGGAGAATTGGTAGTTTTTATTGGAAAACTTGCCGCCGGCGTGCAGCCGGCACAGGATCAACTCGATAGCCGGCACCCCCTCTTCCGGGTGGATGTCGACCGGCATTCCGCGTCCGTCGTCAATCACCTCTAGGGATTGGTCGGGGTGCAGAATCACCTCGACTCGCGTGGCGTGGCCTGCCAGCGCCTCGTCAATGCTGTTATCAATCACCTCTTGTCCCAAGTGATTGGGACGGGTGGTATCGGTATACATACCCGGACGACGGCGCACGGGTTCAAGGCCGCTGAGCACCTCGATGGCGTCGGCGTTATAACTGGATTGAGTCATCTTATGAGTCGTAAAGTCGATGTTTGTCAATCAGATGGGAAAAGCAGGAGATACCGCCAGCGCGTCCCCTGCTTTACCCACCCGTCTCGTGTGGCCTGCGGAGCTACTCCGCGCTCAGCCCCAAAAAGTCTATGATTTGCGGGAAGAAACGTTCTATTCCTACGAAGGCATGATTGCCTCCCTCTTCGAGCGTCTGGCGACAGGGAGTGTAGTAAGCCACGGCTTGGCGGTAATCCAATACCTCGTCACCACTCTGTTGTAGCAACCAGAGCAGATCCGGCGACTCCAGAGGCTCGACCTGCATCACCTTCAAATCAAAGACGTGGCGAGACTCTAGCACATATTGCTGCCCGGTGTAGGGGTTCTCATTCTGCCCCAAATAGTCCAATAACAACTCAAAGGGGCGTACCGCCGGATTAATCACCACCGCAGGCAGAGTGAAACATTGGGACAGCCAGGTCGCATAGTAGCCGCCGAGCGAGGAGCCCACCAGTCCAAGCGGGCGACCTGCGCGCTCCATCACCAGTTCCTCCAGCAGTTGCGCCGCATCCGCAGGGTAAGGCGGCAACTGTGGCACCAGCATGGTGATCTGAGGGTGATGTTCGGCCAGCCAACGTTGAAGAGCCGTCGCCTTAGCGGAGCGGGGAGAACTGTTAAAGCCATGCAAGTAAAGAAGAGTAGGCATCATCAATAGCCGTCAGCATCCAAATCCGGCCTAAATTCGTTACCGGCCAGGCGGTGTACCGCCGTGGTCACTCGCCCGTCTGGATGCAGATCCAGATAGCGCCAGCCCGGAGAAATGGTATCGATAGTAAAATTGGTACATAGCGGTTTGAATTGGACACAAGTCGACGGCGTCGCCAATAGACGGCAACCATTCCAGTCCAGATCCAACTCCTGATGGATGTGGCCGCACACCAGTGTATTCACCTGGGGATGACGCCGCACGATCTCATCCAATGCATGGGCGTTACGCAGACTATGTTGATCCAGCCAAGTGCACCCCGAGGGCAACGGATGATGATGCAACAATAGCATGGTATGACGCTGCGGCTCGCTAGCGAGCGCCTGTTCAAGCCATTCAAGCTGATAGTCACTTAATTCGCCATGCGGCACGCCAACCACCTGACTGTCCAGCAACACGATTTGCCAGCGCTCCCCCAGTAGGGCACGTTTACTGGCCTGCACGCCAGCCTGCGCCAACGTATCGACCATCGCCGGCTGAAAATCGTGATTCCCTGGCAGCCACAGGCAAGGCTTTTGCAACGTGGCAATGCCTTCCGCAAAGTGTTGATAGGCTGCACTAGAGTGGTCCTGCGCCAAATCCCCCGTCGCGACGATAAGATCGAAGGGATGAGCCTCCGCACGGATCGCCGCTAACACGGCCTGATAGCTGCGGTAGGTATTGACCCCGAGCAGAGTTTCTTGCGGCCCCGCAAACAGATGGGTATCGGTAATTTGCAATAATCTGACCGGCGCCCCACTCGCTACGGCCAGATGAAACAGGCTTTCCAAATAACGTCCTTTATGACTTGAGTCTGTCAGAACCTGCAAAATGGCAGTTACATGGCTAAATCGCAATGAACGGTTTAAAAAGAGCTCGGCTCCCGCCCTGCGCCAGCGCTTACGCCCACAGATGCAGCGATCTCGTGCGCAGAAACTCAGTTAATTTGATGCTTTTCATCGCACTGATGCAACTTTTTATTCTGGTAATCATAACGTGCTTCGCAGCAGAAGATCTGCTGTACCGCACACAATTCCATCACTCACCTCGTGTGTGGCGCGGTAAGCGCTGCTCGACCCACGCAATCGCATCGAAGCTGCATAGTAACGATTGAGGTATGATCACAGCAATCCCACAAGCGTCTGAATTTACGCCGCGGTCTCACACCTCAATCCTGCCAGGCTGCGCGCAACGCGACGTGATTGAGGGCGAGCCACTGCAAGGCGATCACCGAAGCGGCGTTATCGATGACGCCTTGTTCGACCCAGCGGTAGGCCTGCTCCCGGCTCACCACATGCACTCGAATATCCTCATGCTCTTCGGCTAAGCCGTGTACCCCCGAGGCCGTGCTTGCGTCGACTTCACCCACGACGATCGAGAGGCGCTCGCTAGTACCGCCAGGGCTGGCAAGGTAACTCAATACCGGACGACAACGTCCCACACTAATCCCCGCCTCCTCCAACGCTTCGCGACGTGCCACCTGCTCGACGCTTTCGCCCTCTTCGATCATCCCAGCGACCATCTCCAGCAACCAAGGGGTCGCGCTGCTATCGTAGGCCGGGATGCGTAGTTGTTCGATCAATACCACCTCATCACGCCGTGGATCATAGGGCAGTAACACGGCCGCATGTCCCCGCTCAAACACCTCGCGCACCACCTCGCCGCTCATCTCACCATTAAAAAGACGGTGGCGAAAACGGTAGCTGTCGAGCGAAAAAAAACCACGGTAGCGAGTTTCCCGTGCAATAATTTCCACATCATCTTTGCTGAAGGTGACGGGGCTGGGTTTGTCGAGACACATAACGTAATATCCTTACTGATTGAAAGTGCATCGGACCTGAACACATCCAGCCGCAGCCAACGGTGTTGCCGTCCGTACGCCTAAAAATCGTTGTGATTTAGCAAGAATGGCACATTCGGCCACCAGCCTCAGCGGAGGCTCTCTGGTAAAATTATCAGTCTATGACGTTAGGTCTGTGCCACGCTAACCATTTTTCTGCATAACAAGGAATGCAAATGAAGAAACTGCTCCCTCTTCTTATTGGCCTAAGCCTCAGTGGCTTCAGTGCATTAAGTCAGGCAGAAAACCTGATGCAGGTGTACCAACAGGCTAAAGAAAGCAACCCAGACCTGCGCCAGGCCGCCGCCAACCGTGATGCTGCATTCGAAAAAATCAATGAATCACGCAGCCCACTGCTGCCACAACTCGGATTGGGTGCAGACTATACTTACACCAACGGCTTCCGCGACAGTTCTGGCCTGAACTCCAATAATTACGGCGCGACGCTGGCGCTGACGCAAACTCTCTTCGACATGTCCAAGTGGCGCCAATTGTCATTGACCGAAAAGCAGGCCGGTATTCAGGATGTCTCCTACCAGTCATCCGAGCAAACGCTGATGCTCAATACCGCCACGGCTTACTTCAATGTGCTACGCGCTATCGATCAGTTGACCTATACCGAGGCCAACAAACAAGCTATCTACAACCAGCTCGATCAGACCACCCAGCGCTTCAATGTCGGCCTGGTGGCGATCACCGATGTACAGAACGCCCGCGCCCAATACGATCAGGTGCTAGCCCAAGAAGTAACAGCGCGCAACAACCTGGATAACGCGCTGGAGGCTCTGCGCCAAATCACCGGCCAATACTATCCGCAGCTTTCCGCCCTGAATATCGATCGCTTCAACACCCAGCGACCGCAGGATGTCAAGGCACTGTTGCAAGAGGCGGAGAAACGCAACCTGCAACTGTTAAGCGCACGGTTGAACCAGGATCTGGCACGCCAGCAGATCAAATATGCGGAAACCGGCTACATGCCGACCCTGAACCTGACCGCCTCTACCGGCGTCAGCAATACCGACTATAACAGCCTGTCCAATGCCCAGAAGATGCAGAACCCGAACGGCAGCAGCAGTTATCAGGGGCAGAACACCATTGGTCTGAGCTTTAACCTGCCGCTGTACTCCGGGGGCGCCACCAACTCACAGGTGAAACAGGCACAGTACAACTTCGTCGCCGCCAGCGAGGCGTTGGATGGCGCGCACCGCAGCGTAGTGCAGAATGTCCGCTCCTCCTTTAATAACATCTCAGCCGCCATCAGTGGTGTCGCCGCCTATAAGCAGGCCGTCGTCTCCGCGCAAAGCTCGTTGGATGCGACTCAGGCTGGCTATCAGGTGGGCACACGCACCATCGTCGATGTGTTAAACGCGACCACCGCGCTGTATAACGCCAAGCAGAATCTGGCCAATGCGCGCTATGACTACTTGATCAGTCAGTTGAACATCAAGTATGCCTTAGGGACCCTCAACCAAAACGATCTGTTGGCGCTTAACGGCGAACTGAATAAACCGGTGTCGACCTCCGCCGACAACATCGCGCCCAATGATGCAGCACAAGTCGCCAAGGCTAATGGCCCGATTCCAGGTGGCAGCGTACGTTAAGCCATTAACGTTGTGCAGTAATCAGCGACGATAAAAAGGCGGAGATCATCTCCGCCTTTTTGTTTCCCCACGCCCCTGCCGTTACAGCAGATCCTGCTGTGCGATGCCTTCAGGGGTATGCATCCGCGCCTCGTAAACGCGCGCCTTATCTCGGTCAAACTGCCGCTCCCACTTGGCGATCACCAAAACCGCCAAGGCATTACCGACCACGTTAAGCGCCGTACGCGCCATATCCAGAATACGATCGACTCCGGCAATAAAGGCCAATCCCTCAAGCGGGATCCCCACACTCCCCAGAGTCGCCAGCAAGACTACGAAGGAGACGCCCGGGACGCCAGCGATCCCTTTAGAGGTAACCATCAACGTCAACACCAGGATGATCTCATGCCCCAGGGAGAGTTGGATACCATAGAGCTGGGCGATAAAGATAGCAGCAATACTCTGATACAACGTCGAACCATCGAGGTTAAAGGAGTAACCGGTCGGTACGACGAAGCTAGTGATCGAGCTCGGAGCGCCATAGGCCGTCATCTTCTCCATGATGCGCGGCAGCACGGTCTCCGAACTCGCGGTGGAGTAAGCCAGGATCAACTCGTCCTTAAGGATGGTGATCAGGGTCCAAATACGCAACCGACATAGGCGTGCCACAGCACCAAGCACCACCAAGCCAAAGAAAAGGATCGCGCCGTATACCAACACAACCAACTTAGCTAGAGGCAGCAAAGCGGCGAAACCGAAGTTAGCCACGGTTACCGAGATCAGCCCAAACACCCCGATCGGCGCATAACGCATGATCATATGGGTGACCTTAAACATGCTTTCGGAAATGGCTCGAAAGACGCGCAGCAGCGGCTCTTTGTGATCATTTGGCAATGAGGAGAGACCTAGACCAAATAAGACCGAGAAGAAAATGATCGGTAGGATCTCTCCCTTAGCTAAAGCCGCGAACAGGTTAGCGGGAATGAGCGCCAGCAGCGTGCCGACCAGGCTATGCGCACCACTTTGCACCTGCTCGGTAGTCCGCTCATATTGAGAGATATCGACCGTCGCCAACTGGCTCATATCAACGCCATGGCCGGGCTGGAATAAGTTCGCCAAGGTGATACCGACGATGATAGCGATGGTAGTGATCGCCTCAAAGTAAACGATGGTCTTCAGACCGATCCTACCCAGTTTCTTGGCATCACCCACACCGGCGATACCGACGATCAGCGTCGAGATGACGATAGGTAGGACAATCATCTTAATCAGGCGGATAAAGATATCTCCCGCCGGGCTGAGCAGATTATTCACCAACCACTGGCGTGACTCACTCTGCTCGTGCAGGACGGCACCTACAATAATACCTAAAATCAATGCAATAACGATTTGCCATGCCAGGGTTAATCTAAAATGCTTCATTATTCAACTACCTCATTATTATCGGCCGCTCCGCGACCCTTTTTTGTGTTTCCCACTTCCTGGCTCACGTCATGCACCGCAACCTGTCGCGCTACGGATGACATGACTAACGGCAAGATATAAGCATAATTTATGCCACTAGGGCCGACATATTCCCCCTTTCACCTAAAAGCGCTCCCACCATCATTCCCAGGTCAATCATTGCGCGCGATATAAATTCATTGAGTATGTTTGTTAATCAACATATTAGCGCGTGACGGAATCGGCCCGGCCCAAAGTGATACCCGACACGGTTTTGCACTATTTTTGGGCCCTTTTTTAGTGCAATGCACCGTATTTCAACCAACCTTAGCGTGACTCGCCGTACGATCTCCCTCGATTTATTGCGTGATCATGCACGCAAAATATACAAAAAACCCTAACCGACTCTAAAATTAACTCTATATTGACATATTGTTAACATTCTTGTGGAGACACAGTATGAGCCTCATCCATACCTACCCTGTGCCGCGGGATATCGCCCAGCATGCCTTCATCAGCGAAGAGATGTACCGTGAAATGTATCAAGCCTCAGTCAACAATCCTGACGCATTCTGGCGCGAACAAGGACAAATCATCAGTTGGATCACCCCCTACACTCGAGTTAAAAACAGTAGCTTCGATCCCGGGCACATCCGCATCCGCTGGTTTGAAGACGGTACCTTGAATCTGGCGGCCAATTGCTTGGATCGCCACTTAGCGGAGCGCGGCGATCAGACCGCCATCATCTGGGAAGGGGACGACCCACAGGAAAGCCGCTATGTCACTTATCGCCAACTACACCAGGAAGTCTGCCGTTTTGCCAACGCCCTCAAATCACTCCAGGTCACTAAGGGCGATGTCGTAGCGATCTATATGCCGATGGTGGTCGAGGCAGCGGTCGCAATGCTGGCCTGTGCGCGCATTGGCGCTATTCACTCGGTGATTTTCGGCGGTTTCTCACCAGAGGCAGTCGCTGGACGCATCATTGACTCTGGCGCCAAGGTGGTGATCACCGCAGATGAGGGTGTACGCGCCGGGCGCGCTATCCCCCTTAAACGCAACGTCGACGAGGCATTGCAACATCCTCAAGTCGCAAGCGTGCAACATGTGGTGGTATTCCGCCGCACTGGCACCCCCGGAGAGTGGTATGCTGGCCGCGATCATTGGTGGCATGAACTGATTGCACAGGCGGATGAACACTGCCCGGTCGCCGTCATGAAGGCTGAGGATCCGTTGTTCATCCTATATACCTCTGGGTCAACGGGAAAACCCAAAGGCGTGTTACATACGACCGGGGGCTACCTAGTCTATGCCGCAACCACGTTTAAATATGTCTTCGATTATCATCCCGGCGATATTTACTGGTGCACCGCCGACGTCGGTTGGGTCACCGGCCATAGCTA
>NZ_BAUC01000036.1 GCF_000474215.1 Edwardsiella hoshinae NBRC 105699 = ATCC 33379
TCGCATTTTTCCATCGCACGCTTCCCGCGCTATCTTCCTTGTTTTCCAGCAAAAATGCCCACGATGAGATGATTAAAATCGTGTTACGCGCCTGATCGCATTGCCTCGCTCACGCTCCATGGGAGCAGAGGTGACCGGCGGACGCCCGGCCACCTGGCGCCATTAATCGAGACGGATGGCGATGGTATACAGCTTCACGCCATCGAACTCCTTGATAATACGCCCCTGCACGCTGACGCGTTGCTGCGGCGTCACCACGCGCCCTGCCCAGGCGCTGTTAGGCACGATCAGCGTCATCTCCCCGCTCTCATCGCGGAAGCGATAGTCTTCGCCCCCCAAAGCCTGCACGATATGTCCGCGTAACAAAACCATTTGTCCTTCGTCGATCACGCTGGCTTTCTCTACCTGACTGACCGTCATCACCGTCTGCTGATGCGGGCCGTCGAAACCGCCCCCCAACGACGTCTGCGGTGGGGTAGTGCACGCCGCCAACCCGAGTACCGATAGCGCCAGGATCATCCCCTTGAGCGAGTTACTCATCTTACCACTCCTTATCCACGCGGTATGCGGTCTGCTGGCCGAGCAACAGCCGCAAACCATATTGATATCTATTTGTTTATCCAGACCATTATAGTCACAGTAAGCCATCGTTTCACCTTAAGCAACTTCCGAGAGCGGAAAAAACGGGTCAATGCATCCCCCGTCTTCCCGCCCTGTTACGTTAATGCCCAAGCGATGGACGTTGCGCCCTCCGTTGCCGCAAGGCTTGGTCTTAAGGTTTATCCTAATTCTCCCGCCATACATGCCTGACCCGACGCCGCACGCCAGAAATCGCGTATGCTGATAGTGGTCGGAGATGTTTTCCTCAAGCGCTAGGTTATTCTCTTTATCAGTAATTACGTCTAGTGATTGCCACGGTGTGCGTGCCATTGCCGCAACGCCGACGGCGATAACAGGCACGCAGCAGACACGACGACACGGCAGTAACCCATCGGTTGTAACGGGTGGGTGGGCGAGCCAGCCAGCAGGCTGGCGGCACATGGGTGCACCCCAATCATCACACGCGGAAAAAAGAAAGAGCACATCCTGATGCATAATTCCACTCAGGTGGGTCAACGCTATCGCTGGTATCGTCTGCTATTAGCCATTCTGCTGGGGGGGTTGGTCGGCATCGGCGCGCTTGCCGTACGCTATCAACAGGAACTGGGCGCGATAGGTCAGATTCAGCGCGAGGCCGCCAATATGGCCATTGCGCAACTCGATGATCAACTGGCTCACGCCGAACGCATTAGCCAGAATGGGCTAGGCTGGCGCGATGAGAACTGCGAGTTCATTAACCCGCAGCTCAGCAGTATGGCTATCCATCTGGAAACTATCCGCGCGGTACTGTGGGTTAAAAACGGTCTGATCACCTGCTCCAATCTACTGCACCAGCCGCGTAAATCGTTGTATAGCGTCTACCCCGAACTACACGCGGCTAAACGAACCCTGGTATTACGACCAGCCCAGCTATTTAACCGTGGTACCCCGGTATTGTTACTCTGGTTACCGACAGCGCAAGAGCCAGACAGCGGCATCGTGCATATCTTCAACATCGCCACCCTCTCCTCATTTATCCTGGCGCCGCATACCCCATATGTTGAGGCTATGGCGTTGAATGTTGCCGGACATACCTTACACTTCCAGGAGCGGCGCATCTTACCCTACCCCGCGCTACTGGGCACCGCCCCGCAACTGGAGCTGCATTCGACGGCCTACCCATTCTCCATCAGCCTGTTCGCGCCCTCGCCCCGCACACTGGCGCTACAACGTCTTCCCCAGCACGTGCCGCTGGTGCTGCTCCTATTCCTGCTGGTAACGGGCCTGGTCTACCTGGCCTCGGCCAATCGCATGCGCTTGACCTACCCCCTCACGCAGGCCATGCAGCGACGTGAGCTCCAGCTCTATTGCCAGCCGATCATTCGGACCCAGAGCGGCGATTGCGAAGGCGTCGAGATCCTGCTGCGTTGGTACCATCCACGCCACGGTTGGACCTCCCCGGAGGTGTTCATTCCCTTGGCCGAGCAGAATGGGCTGATCATTCCGTTGACCCGCTACCTGTTAACGATGCTGGCGGCGCAGCGCCACCTGTTCCCCGCCGATGCGAATTTCTACCTCAGCATCAACGTCGCCCCAGAGCATGTGGCTCAGGGGCTGTTGGTTCAAGATATCCAACAGCTGTGGCTCAGCGTCAAACCGCAACAGCGACTGATGGTCGAGCTGACCGAACGCACCCATCTGGCTGGCCAAGATTATGCGCAACGCGCACGGCTGCGGGAGCTGGGGATTTGGCTGGCGCTGGACGACTTCGGCACAGGCCAGGGGTCGCTAAGTTATCTGCAAGATCTACAACCCGATATTCTGAAGCTCGATCGCACCTTCTGCGCGACCATCGGCAGCGATGCCATCAACGCCACCGTACTGGATTCACTGATCGATCTGGCGCATCAGCTACACCTGCACTTAGTGGCTGAAGGCGTCGAGAATGAGCAACAGGCCGACTACCTGCGTGACAAAGGGGTTTATGCGCTGCAAGGGTTTTTGTTCGCCCGCCCGATGCCGTTGAGTGAATTCCCGCGCTGGCTCGCGCAGCGCGGGGCGTGTCAGCCCGTCGCGGGGAGATCTGGCCCGTGCCAGGCTTAATCTTGCGTCGACGACGGATCGCCCGCCAGACGTTCAATCTGCACCTTCTCGATGCGATACTCCTCCACCTCGACGACGGTGAAGCGCAGTCCATGTCGGGTCAGGGCAGCCCCAACCGCCGGCATCCGATCGAAATGTGCCAGCAGCAGTCCCGCTAATGAGGCGTACTGCGTACCGCTACCCAATACCAGGCCCTGTACGTCCAACGTCTGCTCCAGGGTGTGAAGATCGGTACTCCCCTTGACCAGCCAGCCGCGTTCGTTGGTGACAATATCCGGCGTCTCGTCTTCGTCGGGGAACTCACCCGCAATAGCCTCCAGCACATCCAGTGGCGTGACCAAGCCTTGCACTTCGCCAAACTCATCGCTGACCATCACCAGACGCCCCTTAGCCTGACGCAACACATCCAGTACATTGATGACGTCCAGGCTCTCCAACACCACGATAGGGGTATGCTGTGCGGCAAACTCCGCCAACGGTACACCCTGCTTCAACGCCATGAGTAAATCCTTGGCACGCACCACGCCCAACAGCTGATCTAGGCTGCCGGCGCATACCGGAAACAGGCTATGCGGGGTTTCCAATAGTTGGCGGCGGATGTCGTCGGCCGATTGGCGACAATCGATCCATGAGATCTCGTTGCGTGGCGTCATGATGGTACGCAACGAGCGTGAGGCCAGCGTCAACACCCCGCTGATCATATAGCGCTCCTCAGCGGCAAAGGTGCCCGCTTCGCCAGGTGCCAAAATTCCCTCACTCACCGTATCTGACGGCGTGCCACGCACGCCGCCCATCAGACGCATGATGGCTTCCGCGGTACGCTGGCGCATTGGCTTACGCTGTTGATGGCGTAAATAGTTACGCCGGGCGATCTGATTGAACATCTCGATCAGGATCGAGAAGCCAATCGCGGCATACAGATAACCTTTCGGGATAGGCAAGCCAAAGCCTTCGGCCAACAGGCTCAAGCCGATCATCAACAAGAAGCTGAGGCACAGCACCACCACGGTCGGGTGGGCGTTGACAAAGCGGGTCAGCGCCTTGGAGGCCAATAGCATGATCGCCATAGCGATCACCACTGCCACCATCATCACCGCCAGATGGTCGACCATACCGACGGCGGTGATCACCGCATCCAGTGAAAAGACGGCATCCAAGATCACAATCTGTACCACCACCGACCAGAAACTGGCGTAGCCCTTCTGGCTCACCGCATGCACCCGCCCTTCTAGGCGTTCGTGCAGCTCCATGGTGGCTTTGAATAACAGGAATAGCCCGCCCGCTAATAGGATCAGATCGCGCCCGGAGAAGGAGAATTGAGCGATACTGAACAGTGGCCGGGTGAGCGTCACCATCCACGAAATCAGCGACAACAGCCCCAAGCGCATGATCAGCGCCAAACCGAGCCCGATAAGGCGCGCCTTGTCGCGCTGCTGCGGCGGTACCTTCTCTGCCAAGATGGCGATGAAGACCAGGTTGTCAATGCCCAGCACGATTTCCAACAGCACCAACGTCAGCAGGCCGGCCCAAATAGAAGGATCGAGTAACAGTTCCATCGTGTTTACCCCGCGAAACCGACGGCGTTAGTCAGCACGCCAGCGGCCAACGTGATGCTGCGCTGGCGAGGCGGCTGGCGCAAAGACCAAGACCAGGCAACGTGAATCGGGCCGGCCAGGCGGCAAGCATACGACGATAAATAGCGGGAACGAGAAAAAATCGGGAAAGATAACAGAATGGTGCAACGGCGTCGGTGACGATCCATAGGTTGGGTTTAACCCAATACTCCTTCGTTTAAATAGGTCGTTTACTGTAACAAGAAACGGCGCGTCATACTATGGGGCGGGCGGTAACATTTTATCGTGATCGTGCACAAAATCGTAAAAGTCGGCGTACAAAAAAGCGTCATGCGCGCTACATTTATTCACGATATGTACTAATAACCGATGGGCGTCACATAAAAATTTTTTTTACTGACTAAAATAAATCCTGCTGAAACCGATTGCAGACGGCGCCTGAATCGATTCATAGATTTAATTGATTGATTTGTAAGGCATGATCACTATGTCGGCAAGATCAAAGAAATTTCAGTAGGCAGTGACTCAACATGGATGTTTCGTTAAACAGTTCGTATCTTTAATTGCATACGGTGCGTCGGGTTTATTTCACGGCGTGAAAGTATCAAGGAAAGCAGAGGAGGTAGCGAGTGAGTATTGCTATTATGATCGGTACTCACGGGGCCGCGGCGGAGCAGTTGTTAAAGACCGCCGAAATGTTGTTGGGCGAACAGAGTAATGTTGGCTTTATCGACTTCGTGCCCGGTGAAAATGCCGAAACATTGATCGAAAAGTACAGTCAGAAACTGGCACAGATGGATACCAGCGACGGGGTTCTCTTCCTGGTAGACACCTGGGGCGGTAGCCCGTTTAACGCCGCCAGCCGGATCGTGCTGGACAAAGCACACTATGAAGTGATCACCGGCGTCAACGTGCCGATGCTGGTCGAAACCTTTATGGCGCGCGACGATAACCCCACTTTTGATGAGCTCGTTGCCATCGCCCTGGAAACCGGGCGTGAAGGCGTACGCGCCCTGCGTGCTAAAGAAGAGGCGCCGGCCGCCAGCGCCGCCAAACCGGCCGCACCGGCACCGACCGCCCCCGCTAAGCCGCTGAATCCCGAAGATCACATGACCATTGGTCTGGCGCGTATCGACGATCGCCTGATCCACGGTCAGGTCGCCACCCGCTGGACCAAGGAAACCGGGGTCTCTCGCATCATCGTCGTCAGCGATGAAGTCGCCCAGGACCACGTTCGCTCCACCCTGCTCAAGCAGGTGGCTCCTCCGGGCGTCACCGCCCACGTCGTGGATATCGCTAAGATGATCCGCGTTTACAACAACCCGAAATACGCGAACGATCGCGTGATGCTGCTATTTACCAACCCGACCGATGTCGAGCGTCTGGTCGAGAATGGCGTCAAGATCACCTCGGTGAACATCGGTGGTATGGCGTTTCGCCAGGGGAAAACCCAGGTCAACAATGCTGTCTCCGTCGATGAAACGGATATCGAAGCCTTCAAGAAGCTGGATGCCCGCGGCATTGAGCTGGAGGTGCGTAAGGTATCCAACGATCCGCGTCTGAAGATGATGGACCTCATTAGTAAAATGAACTGATATGCCGCAAGGCATTGATTTAACTAACTCAGCTCTTTGGTAAAAGGAGAAGTACAATGGAGATTACCACTCTTCAGATTGTGCTGATATTTATCGTGGCATGTATTGCGGGGATGGGCTCTATCCTCGATGAGTTTCAGTTCCACCGTCCGCTGATCGCCTGTACCTTGATCGGTATCGTGCTCGGCGACATGAAAACCGGCATCATCATCGGGGGTACCCTGGAAATGATCGCCCTGGGTTGGATGAACATCGGTGCCGCCGTGGCCCCTGATGCGGCTCTGGCCTCCATCATCTCCACCATCCTGGTCATCGCCGGCGGGCAAAGCATCGGCGCCGGTATCGCGCTGGCGATCCCGTTGGCAGCCGCAGGCCAGGTATTAACCATCATCGTGCGTACCATCACCGTGGGCTTCCAGCACGCGGCCGACGGCGCTGCGGAGCGCGGGGATCTGCGCGCTATCTCTTACCTGCACTGCTCCGCCCTGCTGTTGCAAGCGATGCGTATCGCCATTCCGGCGGTGATCGTCGCCATCTCCGTGGGCACCGATGCCGTTCACTCCATGTTGAGCGCCATTCCTGAGGTGGTTACCACCGGTCTGGGTATCGCGGGCGGGATGATCGTCGTCGTCGGTTACGCCATGGTCATCAACATGATGCGTGCTGGCTACCTGATGCCGTTCTTCTACCTGGGCTTCGTAACCGCGGCATTCACCAACTTCAACCTGGTTGCACTGGGTGTGTTGGGTCTGGTCATGGCCATCCTGTATATCCAGCTCAGCCCGAAATACAACAAGGCGCAGGTGGTACAGTCCGCTGCCAACGGCAATAACGATCTCGACAACGAACTGGACTAAGAGAGAAGGTGAGAAAAATGGTTGATACGACTTCATCTGTAACCCCGTCTCAGGGTGAGAAGAGGCTGACCGCTGGCGATATTCGCGGTGTATTCCTGCGCTCTAACCTTTTCCAAGGTTCATGGAACTTCGAACGTATGCAGGCGCTGGGTTTCTGTTTCTCCATGGTACCGGTGATCCGTCGCCTGTACCCGGAAAACAGCGAAGAACGCCGCCAGGCCATCCGCCGCCATCTGGAGTTCTTTAACACCCAACCGTTCGTCGCGGCGCCGGTTCTCGGCGTTACCATGGCGATGGAAGAGGAGCGTGCTAACGGCGCACCGATCGACGATGCCGCGATCAACGGTATCAAGGTCGGTCTGATGGGGCCGCTGGCCGGTGTCGGTGACCCGATCTTCTGGGGTACCGTCCGTCCGGTATTCGCCGCCCTCGGTGCTGGCATCGCAATGACCGGTAGCCTGCTTGGCCCGATCCTGTTCTTTGTGCTGTTCAACCTGGTGCGTCTGCTGGTGCGTTACTACGGCGTCGCCTACGGCTATAAGAAAGGGGTCGACATCGTCTCCGATATGGGCGGTGGTTTCCTACAGAAAATGACGGAAGGGGCGTCCATCCTCGGCCTGTTTGTCATGGGAGCCTTGGTGAACAAGTGGACCCACGTCAACATTCCGTTGGTGGTCTCTAAGGTAACCAACCAAGAGGGCCACACCACCGTCACCACGGTTCAGAATATCCTGGATCAGTTGATGCCGGGCTTGGTGCCGCTGCTGCTGACCTTCGGCTGTATGTGGCTGCTGCGCCGGAAGGTGAACGCCCTGTGGATCATCGTGGGCTTCTTCTTCATCGGTATCTTTGGTTACTGGATCGGGCTACTCGGTCAGTAATCGCCCCACACCGGACGGCCTAGGCCGTCCGGTGTCGTTTCATCGCTACCTCGGAGTTGTTCATGTCTTTAACCGATATCGCCCTGTTGGTCTTTATCGTGCTGTTCCTGCTCTACGCCATCTACGATGAGGCGATCATGCCGCGCCAACGTGGCGCGACGCTGCTGCGCGTCAATCTGAAGCGGCGCAACAAAGCCGACAGCGTTATCTTTATCGGTCTGTTAGCCATCCTAGCCTACCGTAACATCAGCGATCAGGGCGCTCCCTTTACCACCTGGCTGTTAGCTAGCCTGATAATCGTCTCGATCTATATTTTCTATCTACGCTGGCCCAAACTGCTGTTTAAGGCGCAGGGATTCTATTATGGCAACGTGTTTATCGACTATGCACGCATCCGCGGCATGAATCTGTCGGAAGACGGCATTCTGGTGATCGAGTTAGAAAAACGGCGCCTACTGATCCAGGTCGCCAAGCTCGACTCACTGGACGACATCTATCAGTTTATGCTGGAGCACCAGGCGTAAACACCGCAACGGGCGCCACAGCGCGCCCCCTCCGCCCTTTCAGCACCACGTTTATCTCCTCTTGCGCCGCATCGCACGGCACGACTCTGACGCGCCGGGGCGCACGGTAATCGCCAAGAGCGCAATAACAAGGCCATGTGCGGCGGCACAGGGTAGCAAGCTGACGGCGTGCGGGCCAGGAAACCTCACCGGCTCGCACTCGTCAGGCTAGCGGTACACGCTGGCCGCGCGCAGTTTACACGGAACTGCCTGCGCTAAACTCGGTACCAAGCGACCCGAGCGGTACCGCTTGTGGCGCGTCACGTCGATAGATTCGGATCAAGAAATCCGTTTCACACGTTAGTCGACTGCGTGCACGTAGGGCCTCAGCGACGCCTGGTGACGCGCGCCAAGCGAAGGGCGTCATCTGCAACAGATCGGCCGCCTGCGGGCCGCTGAGGTTCATCTCGTAGGCCAGACGCTGCTGCTCTACCAGGGTAAAGCCGGCTAACGCCTCTTCTTTCTGTTCGTGTAGGTGGACCTGAGGATAGACTAACGCCTTCAACTGGTAGAGATGCCGCGCCGCTGGCGTCACGGTCACCAGGCAGCCCCCGACGGCCACGACGCGCGCCAACTCCGCCGCATTACAAGGCGCATAGATACGCACTCCTCCCCCCATGCTGGCATCGGCGAACGGTAAACGCTGGCTTGATGCGACGCAGAAGTGTACACGAGGATAGCGACGCGCCGCGTAACGAATGGCGACTTTCGCAATATCCAGGCCATAAACCTGCGCTTGCGCCGCCTCGCACCAACTGGCGGTGTAGTACCCCTCACCACAACCGATATCCAGCACGTTACAGCCGGGAGCCGGCAAATGGCGTGCCAGCGCCTCCCGGACCGCGTCACGCAACGGTTGGTAGTGCCCCGCCTGTAAGAAGGCGCTGCGTGCCTGCATCATCGCACTGCTGTCACCCGGCTGGCGCGAATGCTTAAACTGCACCGGCATCAGATTGACATACCCCTCTTTGGCGCAGTCAAAACGGTGATTGTTGGGGCAACTCCACTGGCGCTCATCCAGACGCAACGCGGCGTGACACAGGGGACATTGGTACGGCATGCTGTTTACTCTTTTCACAGGGGAGATAGGAGGCTGGCGGCCATCGAGCGGCGACCATCATGCGGGTATTATCCCGAGCGGCGACGGTGGGCGCAAGCGACCTGGAAGGACACGGTCTCGTACGGGACCGCTAGCAATAAAAAAACCCGCCGGCGGCGGGTTTTCTAACCACTAACGTAGAGTTAGATAGCGACTACGTTAACAGCAGACGGGCCTTTCTGGCCATCCTGGATTTCGAACTCTACGTGCTGACCTTCAGCCAGAGTTTTGAAACCGTTGCCCTGGATTGCAGAGAAGTGAACGAACACGTCCTTGCTGCCGTCAGCCGGGGTGATGAAACCGAAACCCTTCGCTTCGTTGAACCACTTCACTTGACCTTTGATCTTAGCCATCTTACGTATTTCCTTACTATTGATTAAACCGCCCGCAGGCGTTACACAGACAAACTAGAGTCGTTACTGCTTGAGGCACTAAGATAAGGTTCGGCAGAGAAGTAGTAAGCAACGCAAACGTTTTTACTGGGAACTTCTTTACTGAAAATGCCACACATAGACAGAACTGTACCTCGCTTTACTCAAATGCGTTATCACACACTCTCTATTCAATGGCAAGCCATTTTTATGCAGTGATCGACATGTCGCACAGAAATAAAACGGTCGGCGGAAAACTGGCCATGTTTATGCTGAAATAAGTTGCCATGAACAGTGTTTTCTGCTGTCTCGACGGCGTTCACTTTTCCAACATCTCCTGGTCGTTTTCCTCTGACTCTCATGACCTCCTTTTTACGCTATTCTGGCGCATCCGTCATCCTCTTCCCGGTGAAAAAAAGCAAATAATAAGTTTGAAATGAGATGTGTTATACATTTTTCACTTATTTTCCGCCGGGCTATTCCACCGTTACGTGAGATTATTCATAGTACAAATGCTTTTTTAACCGTTATAGTCAAGAACGGTGCCAAATGACCTGGCGCCGAGGGGATGAGAAAGGCGCCGCTGTGTGCCCAAACAGAAAAGTTAAGCTAATGCATTGATAAATATATTTATATTTCTTTTCTGATTATTAACGGAATAATAATTTGAAAAAATAATCATCGAAATAAACGTTACCGCGCGCGGATTATTTATCCCCTGTCAGAAAAAAAGCACGCTCACCCTGCCGTCATTTTATATGACCTATTTGATACCACTAATATCCCCCCCGCCCCTGCCGTCATGGTGCGAAGAGGGCTATTTTACGCCACCGCATGAAAATAGGCGCCGCAAATAGAGACGGCGCCGAACAGGACAACGAGAATAGTGAAACTGGGTTGCGCTTATTTCATCGGTAGCGCGATATCTTGGAACATCGCTTCGATCTCTTCATTACTGCGTAACGCCAGCGCCGCATCGACCACCTCACGCGTCAGATGCGGAGCGAAGCGAGCGATAAAGTCATACATATAGCTACGCAGGAAAGTACTGCGGCGAAAACCCAGCTTGGTGGTGCTAAAGCCGAATAGATGGCTGGCGTTGAGCGCCACCAGATCGGCGTCTACCTGTGGGTCGAGCGCCATCTTGGCGATCACCCCCACCCCGAGGCCCAGACGGACATAGGTCTTAATCACATCCGCATCCGTCGCCGTGAAGACGATGTGCGGCGTCAACCCGGCCTGATTAAACGCCAAATCAAGAGTAGAGCGCCCGGTAAAGCCGAAGGTGTAGGTCACGAGGGGATATTCAGCCAACGCTTCAATGCTCACCTTACCACTCTTAGCCAACGGATGGTCGGGACGCACCACCAGGGCGCGATTCCAGTGATAACAAGGCAGCATCACCAGATCGGCATACAGATGCAACGCCTCGGTGGCAATGGCGAAATCCGCATTCCCTTTACTGACCGCCTCGGCGATCTGGCTGGGCGAGCCCTGGTGCATATGCAGTGACACCCGCGGATAACGTTGGATAAAGTCTTGGATCACCGCCGGCAAGGCATAGCGCGCCTGGGTATGGGTGGTTGCCACATACAGCGAGCCTTGGTCGGGGTAGGTATGCTCCCCCGCCACCGCCTTGATGGCCTCGACCTTGGATAACACCTCGCGGGCGATGCGGATGATCTCCTGCCCCGCCGGCGTCACCTGAGTCAGGTGTTTACCGCTGCGCGAGAAGATCTGAACCCCCAGTTCATCCTCCAGCATACGAACTTGTTTGCTGATGCCGGGTTGCGAGGTATAGAGCCCCTCGGCGGTAGAGGATACGTTAAGGTTGTGGTTAACAACTTCAACAATATAACGAAGCTGCTGCAATTTCATAGCCGGTGCCATCCTAATTGTGCGTTGGTTAGTGCGACGCATGGCCGATAACGCTAAAAAACCACGAAATGGTTTTATATCACTACTATATCATTATGTTACTAAACGTATAAGCGGATAACCGGTTCTTCTCGCCGCCGATCGCCGGCCGTACGTACAAAAAATGCCGGCCCCAAGGCCGGCATCATGACGCAGTCAACACGTGTAGCTTACTTCTTCTCGCTCTCGACCCACTTGCCATCGATGAAGAAGGCGCTCCAACCGGTGGCCTTGCCCTCCTTCTCGCTAGCGACATACTGCTGCTTCGTCTTACGGCTAAAGCGCACCAGCGTCGGATTTCCTTGCGGATCCTGCTGCGGTGCATCAGCCAGATAGCGCAGCTTCTCCGGCAGTCGGTCGCGGAAGCGGAACAGCTCCGCCACTAGCGGCGCACGTGTCTCACGTGATTTGGGGAAGGTGTTAGCCGCCAGGAAGACGCCGGCGGCGCCATCACGCAACACGAAATAGGCGTCAGACTTCTCGCACGCCAGCTCTGGCAACGGCACCGGATCTTCCTTCGGTGGTGCCACCTCGCCGTTACGCAGGATCTTACGCGTATTCTTACAGGCTTCGTTGGTGCAGCCCATATACTTGCCAAAACGCCCCATCTTCAGGTGCATCTCGGCGCCACACTTATCGCACTCGACTACCGGGCCATCATATCCCTTGATACGGAACTCGCCCTCTTCCACCTCATAGCCGTCACAGGCGGGGTTATTACCGCAAACATGCAGCTTACGATGATTGTCGATCAGATAGCTGTCCATCGCCGTGCCACACTTCGGGCAGCGCCGCTTAGCGCGCAGCGCGTTGGTCTCGGCGTCTTCCCCCTCCAGCACGTTGAGCACTTCGGCTTCGGGGATCAGATTGATGGTAGTTTTACAACGCTCTTTCGGCGGCAGCGCATAACCAGAACAACCGAGAAATACCCCGGTGCTGGCGGTACGTATCCCCATGGGTCGCGCGCAGGTCGGGCAAGCGATGCTGGTCAACACCATCGGGTTGAGGCGCATGCCACCCTCCTCCGGCGATTTCTCCGCGACCTCCAACTGCTGGCTAAAATCGCTAAAGAAACCATCGAGTACCCCGCGCCAGTCGGCCTGGGCGTTGGCAACCCGATCCAAACCGTCCTCCATGTGGGCGGTAAAGTCGTAGCTCATCAGCTCGCGGAAGTTCTCCTCCAGGCGATCGGTGACAATCTCCCCCATCTTCTCGGCGTAAAAACGGCGGTTATCGCTACGCACATAACCGCGATCCTGGATGGTGGAGATGATAGCCGCATAGGTCGACGGACGGCCAATGCCACGCTTCTCCAATTCGCGCACCAGCGAAGCTTCACTGAAGCGCGCCGGTGGCTTGGTGAAGTGCTGGCTGGGTTGCAACTGCAACAGATCGAGCACTCGCCCGCTCGCCACCGCCGGTAGGGTACGATCCTCATCGCCCTTGCGCAGTTGCGGTAGCACACGCGTCCAACCGTCGAAGCGCAGAGTGCGCCCGCGGGCCTTCAGGGTGTAGTCCGCCGCCTGCACGGTGATGGTACTGGCGTCATATTTGGCTGGCGTCATCTGGCAGGCCACAAACTGGCGCCAAATCAATTGATACAGTTTCAGCGCGTCGTCTTCCATGCCCTTGAGATCGTCGGCAGAGACCGTCACATCGGATGGACGGATCGCCTCATGCGCCTCCTGCGAATTATCCTTACTGGCATAGATATTGGCCTGTGCCGGCAGGTATTCGGCCCCGAAATTGTCGCCGATATAGGCGCGCGCCATATTCAGGGCATCCTGACTCAAGTTGGTCGAGTCGGTACGCATGTAGGTGATGTAGCCCGCCTCGTACAGGCGCTGCGCCATCATCATGGTCTTCTTCACCCCGAAGCCCAGACGCGTGCTGGCCGCCTGTTGCAGGGTGGAGGTGATAAAGGGGGCCGACGGTTTGCTACTGGTCGGCTTATCTTCCCGCTCGCGCACCACGAAGCGAGCGCCCTGCAAGGCGGCAACAGCGGCCTCGCTCTGTTCGGCGTTCACCGGCTTAAACGGTTTATCGTTGTAGTGGGTCACTTGAGCCTGGAAGTTGGCCTCGGCACCGACGGCGAGATCGGCGCGCAACTCCCAATACTCTTCCGGCACAAAGGCCTTAATCTCTCGCTCCCGCTCAACGATCAACCGCACCGCCACCGACTGGACTCGTCCTGCCGAGAGGCCACGCGCAACCTTCTTCCATAGCAGCGGCGACACCATATACCCGACCACACGATCCATAAAGCGGCGCGCCTGCTGGGCATTGACGCGATCGATATTCAGTTCGCCGGGATGACTAAAGGCTTGCTGGATAGCGTTCTTGGTAATTTCGTTAAACACGACGCGACTGTAGCGCTCATCGTCGCCGCCGATCACCTCGCGCAGATGCCAGGCAATGGCCTCCCCTTCGCGGTCCAAGTCAGTTGCCAGATAGATGTGGTCGGCTTTTTCGGCCAGAGACTTTAACTCCGCGACCACCTTCTCCTTGCCGGGCAGAATTTCGTAATGCGCCTGCCAGCCATGGTAAGGGTCGACCCCCATGCGATTGACCAGCGCATCGCGCTCGTTCTTCTTGGCCTTGGTCTTGGTTTTATCGTCGGTCGAGGCAGCGCCCTTCTTACTGGCTGAGCCACTGGTCGGCAAATCGCGGATATGACCGACGCTGGACTTCACCACGTAGTCACTGCCGAGATACTTATTTATGGTTTTGGCCTTTGCCGGGGACTCAACTATAACGAGAGCTTTACCCATAATTCTCTTTACCTGAATGCATCCTTCTGTTGCCAGAAGCCTTTAATTCGCCATTAAACCGGCACTGTATAGAATTCTTTTTTATATTGCGACAGGTACAGCAGAGATCAAGACTCACCGCCCTAAACGCCTCATCGTTGTGCAGACACAGCTCAATTTGCTGATCTAGCGCAATATTCCGCTTACGCCCTCCACGGCACAGCGAGCGGTGTGCGCAGAGTGTAAACAAGAGATTCCGTCAGAATCAAGAAGTGCCTCACTCTACCCGATCGTCAGCGCCACGCAACCTAATTAGCACGCTCCGCACATTTTTACCAATTTTCACCCGATGCCATCGCCCCCTTGCCGCCCTCGCCGGACGGGGTAAAATACGGGAAACGTATTCGTTGGAGAGAAAAAGATGTTGCATGAAACTGCCCCGATCACCCGAGAGCAACTGTTGGCCGAGGCCAATCAGATCATCCGCGATCACGAGGATTACATGCAGGGAATGGTAGCGACCGACGTCGAACAGAAAGGCCATGTGTTAGTTTTCCGCGGAGAGTTCTTCCTGGATGAAGCGGGACTACCGACGCCAAAGAGCACCGCCGCCTTCAACATGTTCAAACACCTGGCGCACACCCTGTCGGAAAAGTATCATCTGGTGGACTGAGACCAGCACTGGCGCGCCCACAAGGGCGCGCCAAGCGTCTGCGCTTAGGGTAAAGGACGCTGACCACGCTGCCACCAACGCAGCAGCAAGCTATCCATGCCCTGAGCGGCCGCGATCCCCATACGGGCCATCAGTCCCTTGCGGCGCACATAGCGTAACGCGATCACCTCGGCCTGCTCCATTTCGGCGATCAACAGATCGTCGCTGGTACTCACCGCATCCACCAACCCTTTCTCTAAGGCTTGCTCGCCATACCAATGCTCGCCCGTCGCCACCGCGTCGATATCCAACGCGGGCCGCTGACGCTGTACGAACTGCTTAAATAAGCGATGAGTCTCATCCAGCTCTTGGCAAAACTTCTCGCGTCCCGCCGCCGTGTTTTCGCCGAAGAGCGTCAGGGTGCGCTTAAACTCTCCGGCAGTATGCAATTCAACATCCACATCATTCTTCTTCAACCAGCGGTTAAAGTTAGGGATCTGCGCCACGACGCCGATCGAGCCGATGATGGCAAAGGGTGCCGCCACGATGCGATCGGCGACACAGGCCATCATGTAGCCTCCACTGGCCGCGACCTTGTCCACCGCCACGGTCAGACGAACCCCTGCCTGACGCAAGCGCTGTAGCTGCGAGGCCGCGAGTCCATAGCCATGCACTACCCCGCCGGGGCTTTCCAGGCGTAACAACACACTATCCTGCGGTCCGGCGACCGCCAATACCGCGCTGATCTCCTCACGTAACGAGGCGACTTCGTGGGCATCCATGCTGCCTTTAAAGTCCAGCACATAGAGGCAGGGTTTCTCCGCCGCCAACAACCCACCACGCGCCTCCGCCTTGCGTTGTTTCTCCTCGGCCTTCGCCACCTTCTTTTGCAAACGGCGCCACTGCTTCAATGCGGCCCCTTGCAGACGGGCGCTACGCATGTTGCGCTGCATCTCACGGTACTGTTCACCCAGATCCGTCAGTTGCAGCTCACCGTCGCCATGCCCCTGACGCTGACGGAGCCCAAGCACCAACAACACCAGCGCCGCCAGCGCCAACACGAGCGTCGCCGCCTTGGCCAAAAACAGGCTATATAAGGATAACCACTCCACACTCACCGCCTTGTTCATCATGCTATTAACACCACTGAACGCGCCCGTCACCACGGAAAACGCGTCACGTACGCCACACAGACTAAGGAGCCGCCGTAAAATAGCAAGCCTTGGAAGGTAAACAGCTGGTAAATCCACCTGGCACACGGCTCGGACGAGATTCTCGTTGACCCGAGACGGAGCGTCGGGCTATAGATCTGCCATTGTTTCTTTATCTTGAGCTCACCATGACCGCGTCCACACCAAGCCAAACCTACCGTGCTCGCGCCGATCTGTTACAAGATCGTATCATTCTCGTGACCGGCGCCAGCGCCGGCATCGGCCGCGAGGCGGCCCTTAGCTATGCCCGCCACGGCGCGCATCTGATCTTACTGGGGCGCGACAGCGCACGCTTAGCGGCACTAGCTCAGCAGATCGTCGCCGAGGGTGCGCCGCACCCGCATCTTATCTCCTGCGATCTGCTGACGCTGGATGAGGCGCAGAGCCGCGCCTTAGCCGCAGATCTGAGTCAGCGCGTCACGCATTTGGACGGCCTGCTGCACAGCGCCGGTCTGTTGGGCAATCTCGCCCCGCTGGCGCGGCAAGATTATCGCCAATGGCAAGCCGTGATGCAGGTCAACGTCAACGCCCAATTCCTGTTGACGCGCGATCTGCTGCCACTGTTGCAGCGCGCCACGCGCGCCTCGCTCATCTTCACCAGCTCCAGCGTTGGCCGTCAGGGACGCGCCGGTTGGGGGGCCTACGCCGTCTCGAAATTCGCCACCGAAGGGATGATGCAGGTCTGGGCCGAGGAATTAGCAGCCACGACGGTGCGGGTCAACGCCATCAATCCGGGCGCGACACGCACCGCGATGCGCGCCAGCGCCTATCCCGACGAGGATCCCCTCACTCTGCTCACCCCAGCACAGATTATGCCGCTGTATCTTTACCTGATGGGAGATGACAGCCAAAACGAGCATGGCCGCAGCCTAGACGCCCAGCCCAATCGTCGTCCTGGCCGAGCCGGCTAACGCGAGTGTCTGCCCCGGCGATACATGCTGGGACGGTCAACCTGTCACATCACATTAAGGAGTCGAGGATGGATCAACAGCGCCACCAGCAGCGCCAGCAACGCCTAAAAGAGAAGGTCGATGCCCGCATCGCCGCCGCCCGCGATGAACGCGGCATCCTGATCATCTTCACCGGCAACGGCAAGGGGAAAAGCAGCGCCGCTTTTGGCACCGTCGCCCGTAGCGTCGGCCATGGCAAGCGCGCCGCCGTAGCGCAATTTATCAAGGGCACCTGGGAGAACGGCGAACGTAACCTACTGGAACCGCACGGCGTCGAATTCCAGGTCATGGCCAGTGGCTTCACCTGGGAAACCCAGGATCGTCAGGCCGATATCGCGGCCGCCGAACAGGTATGGAGCCATGCGCAACGGATGCTGGCCGACCCGCATCTCGACCTAGTGGTCTTGGATGAGCTGACCTATATGATCAGTTACCACTATCTCGCGCTGGAGGCCGTCATCGCCGCCCTGCGCGCCCGCCCTATCCACCAATCGGTGATCATCACCGGACGCGCCTGCCACCGCGAACTGATCGCCCTGGCGGATACCGTCAGCGAAATCCGCCCGGAAAAACATGCCTTTAACGCCGGCATCAAGGCGCAGAAAGGTATCGACTGGTAATGGCCTTAACCTGCGCCGCGATCGTTGAGGCGGCGCAGTACCGCGAAGTCGTGCTCGACAGTGATTAAACTATGGCATCCCTGTGCGAAGGCGAAATGCCACAGCTGATCCGCCGCCAGGCCCAGCAGACGGGCGCATAACAGCGCCAACACCCCTTGATGGGCGACCAGCAACACCCGCTGTCCGGCGTGACGCGCCAGCAGCTCGTCTAGCGTCGCGCCCACCCGAGCGCTGAAGGCTGCGAACCCCTCCCCCTGTGGGGGGGCGGCATGACGCCAGTCAGAGCACCATGCCTGGTAAGCCGCACTCTGTTCAGCCGCCAGCGCTCGGTGATGGCGCAGCTCCCAGGCACC
Source organism: Edwardsiella hoshinae NBRC 105699 = ATCC 33379 (assembly GCF_000474215.1). Taxonomy (GTDB): domain Bacteria; phylum Pseudomonadota; class Gammaproteobacteria; order Enterobacterales; family Enterobacteriaceae; genus Edwardsiella; species Edwardsiella hoshinae. Next base: position 18,076 of record NZ_BAUC01000036.1, read on the forward strand.
GAAATCCATCTCATCCAGCCCGGCGTGGACATGGAAGGCACCCTGCGCACCGATGATTGGCCGCAGAGTCTGCTGCGTACGTAGCAACCGACTGGCATAGGCGGCGGCGAAGTCGATGCCCTGTAACTGGCGCGCGACCGCCTGTGCCTGTTGCTGTCCCCGCTCCGTCAGCGGTAAATCGCTACGCCCGCAGTAGACGCCATCCAGGTTGGCCTGGGTTTGACCATGACGTACCAGATACAACTCCATTACCGCGCCTCAGCACAACGCCAGCAGGAACACCAGCGCGCACAACTCGTTAGCGGCGCCCAGGGTATCTCCCGTCTGCCCGCCCAGACGCATATTGATAAAGGCGCGGTAGATCAGGGCGAACAGGTAGGCGATGAAGAAAGCCAGCAGCCCCTGCCAGCGCAACAGACCAAAGGTCAACAGTAGGCCGATCACCAAGGTCAAGGCATAGTGACTGCCGCTGATCTTGCCGATATACAGATTGCCCATCCCGCTCTCACGCGCATAACGTTGGCGGTACATCATCACCGCCAGCAGGGTGCGGCTCGCCAGCGGCAAGGCCACCAATACGGCATAGATGTGCAACGGCGATCCCGCCAGGCGCTGGATCAACAGCATCTGCATCAGGATCACGAAGATCAACGCTAAAGTACCGTTGGTGCCGATACGGCTGTCGCGCATGATCTCCAGCATGCGATCGCGCGGGCGAGCAGAGAAGAGCCCATCGCAGGTATCGGCGAGGCCATCGAGATGAAAGGCGCCAGTCACCAACGTGCTGGCCAGCACCGCCGCCAGCGCGCCCAGCCAACTGCCATAGGTGGTCGCCAGCACGCCATAGGCCAATGCACTGATCACCCCGACCAGCAGGCCGACAAAGGGAAAGTAAATAATGCCGCGCGGATAATCGCTAAGCGCCAGATCATCACTGCAACGCGGAGAGACTGGGATGCGGGTCATAAACTGCAAGGTCGCCAGGAAAAGTTTCATTGTCCGTTGATTCGTCCGTAAAAAAGGAAGCCTCGCCCCTGACGTCACGCCGATGGCGCCGGGTCACGCTCTAATAACGTACTGATACCCCACTAGTAATACCACTTTCTGCGCCCGATGCCAGCCCAGACTGGGGAAAATCGGCGACGGCGCAGGGGCATGCCGCCATAGCGCAATAAAAAAACCGCTCCGAGGAGCGGTTATCGGTCAAGAGACGGCGCTTGCGACGCTTAGCCGCGTTTGGCGGCCGGGGCACGGCGGCTTGAGCCGCCATGTTGACTATGGCGCTTGACGGCGCGTCGGATCTGATTAGCTTTCATCCGACGGCGCTCACGCTCCACCGGCAGCTTGCTGGTGGTTTCCGCCTTCAGCTCGACCAATTCACGCAGGTAGTTAATATTTTCCAACGGCAGCTCCTGCCAGCCGCCGCGCGGCAAACCTTTCGGTAGCGTCAGATCGCCATAGCGCACACGGATCAAGCGACTGACCTGCACGCCAACGGCCTCCCACAGGCGACGCACCTCACGGTTACGCCCTTCCGTCAGAGTGACGTTGTACCATTGGTTCAGCCCCTCGCCCCCTTGGAAGCTGATGCTCTTAAAGCTGGCCGGCCCATCCTCCAACTGCACACCGCGGCTCAACTGACGCAGCTTATCCTCGTCCACCTGGCCGAAGACACGCACCGCATACTCGCGCTCAACCTCACGGCTCGGGTGCATCAAACGGTTCGCCAGCTCCCCGTCGGTGGTAAACAGCAGCAGGCCGGAGGTATTAATGTCCAGACGCCCCACGGCAATCCAACGGGAACCGCGCAGCCGGGGCAGACGGTCAAATACCGTCGGACGCCCTTCTGGATCGCGGCGGGTACACAGCTCACCTTCTGGTTTGTAGTAGGCCAGAACACGGCAAATCTCTTGTTCCGATTCGCGAATGGAGACGACACGCCCATCGACGCGGATCTTCATGGTGGACGTCACTTCCACGCGGTCGCCCAAGGTGGCCAGTTTGCCATCCACACTCACGCGCCCTTCTTTGATCAACGCCTCGATTTCACGGCGGGAGCCATGACCGGCGCGGGCAAGAACCTTCTGTAATTTTTCGCTCATTGAGCAACCTCAGCTGTCGCCTTCACAGGCGTCGTTATTGTCGACCGGCCGCCGCGGCGACCGATGCTAAAACAGGCGTTCAGCACGCCGGGCCGCAACCCAGCCTGACGCGGGCGCTCATTTTACACGAAATCGGGATATATGCCGTGAATAATTTGCCTGCGCGAAGAAAGTCCAGCGCCCTAAGTAATCCTTAAGATTATGCGGGTGTAATAACCGTACGCCGACGACCGTGTCAGGTTTTGTCAGGGGCGTAAAATTGCCTAAATCCGCTGGGCCATACGCCCCGGATCGCATAGGCTGCATCCATCCTGCGGAAATCCTGCGGGAATTAAAGGAGTCTCTATGACCGACGTTTCTTCTACTTCTTCCTCAACCACCCGCCGTCTGCGTGCCTTCTTCCAGCAGCAGATGCAGTACTGGCGGATGTATCTGGCGCGCCAATCGCGCAAGGTGGGGCTGGAGGGCAAGCTGCGCCAGGCCGTGATGCTACTGAGTGCCGTGCTGATGATGGCCCTGTTAATGGCCGGTTTCTTGCTATTCAATCTGCTGGCGCTGAGCGTCGCCCTGATCGGGGGCGTGCTCGCGCTATTCCGCCCGCGTCGTCCAATCATGCGCGGCCCACGCCATTCGAATCCCTTCTGAGCCCCGCATTCCACCGCCCGGTCAACCGGGCGGATACGCCTCACGCCTGACGACTCTTTTTCCCAGCGCTAAATTCTGAAATAATAGCCCGGTATCGAGAGGAGGCTGTTATGAGTTTTAATCTGGCCACGCTATCCCAAGAGCAGATGGATCGCGTTAATGTCGATCTGGCAGCCGGGGGCGTATCCTACAAGGAGCGTTACCATATGCCGGTGATCGCCGAACAGGTCGAGCGCGAGCAACCCGAGGCGTTGCGTGGCTATTTTCGGGAGCGTTTGCAATACTACCGAACCTTGTCGCTCGCCACCTTGCCTTACGAACCGGACGGTGGCCGCTAATCCTCTCCGAGCCCGGACGTCCCATTCCATCCCGCGCGGAGATCCCATGACACAGCAACAACGCAACACCGCTCTGGTCTGTGCCCTGAGCGAATGGATCGAGCAGCATCTGGGGCGTGATATCTACCTGGATGAATTGGCGCGCTACTCCGGTTACTCGTTGTGGCATATGCAGAAGATCTTCCGGGAGACCACCGGTCTATCGCTGGGGCGCTACATCCGTCTGCGTAAGCTGACCGGTGCCGCGCGCCGTCTACGTCACAGCGACGATGGTATCATCGACATCGCCCTATGTTATGGCTTCGCCTCACAATCCCACTTTACCTATATGTTCCGCAAACACTTCGGCGTGACACCAACCCGTTACCGTCTGTTGACCGATCTGCCGTTTACCCCCCCCGCGCCGTTGCATCAACAGTATGCGACGGTACAAAGCGCCTGACGTCGACACACCGTGATACGCTACCGGTGCGTCATCGGACGCCTACTGACGCTGCTGCGCGATCCCCTGCTGAGTCTGCCACTGCTCTTGGCCGCGCTATTATTACCTTTCAGCTCACTCAGCGCGCGCGAGCTAGCGGCGGGGATCGACTGGCGCACCCTCATCACCCTGACCGGCCTGTTGCTGCTGAGTAAAGGGATCGAAGGTAGCGGCTACTTCGACTGGCTGGGACGACGCCTACTCACCCGCCTGCACAGCGAGCGCGCCATCGCGCTACTGTTGGTCGGTGCCTCCCTACCGCTGGCGGCGCTGCTGACCAACGATGTGGCGCTGTTTATCGTGGTGCCGCTGACCCTGACGCTGAAGAAACTCGCTAACCTGGCCGTGACGCGCCTGATCATTTTAGAGGCGTTGGCGGTCAACGTCGGCTCACTGCTCACCCCCATCGGCAATCCCCAAAACATCCTGCTATGGGGCCACTCCGGCTGGGGATTCTGGACCTTCACCGGTGCCATGCTGCCGCTGGCGGCGTTACTCAGCGTGTTACTGCTCACACTGACCCTGTTCACCACCCCGCGGCTCCAGCTCTGCCTGCCGACCTTCACCGCGGCAGGTAACCTACGGCGGCGCCAACTCGGGAGCTGTCTCGCCCTCTACCCGTTCTTCATCATCGCCATCGATGCCGGTCAAGCGCTCGCCGGGTTGGCGGTGCTGCTGGCCGCCTTACTCTACCTTGCGCCGACGACCCTACGCCGCCTCGACTGGCCGTTGCTGATGGTGTTCATCACGATGTTTATCGATGTCCGCCTGTTGACCAGTCTACCCGCCCTGGCCGACCTCAGCCAACGGGCGGCGGCGATGCAAGGCCTCCCACTCTATCTCTCCGCCATCGCCCTGAGTCAGACGATCAGCAATGTGCCGGCCACCATCCTGTTGCTCGGGATCCAACCCGCCAGTCTGACGCTGGCCTACGCGGTGAATATCGGCGGATTCGGGCTGGCGCTTGGCTCGATGGCCAACCTGATCGCCCTGCGAATGGCCGGTGAGCGCCGCATCTGGGGGCTATTTCATCTGTACAGCTTACCGGCGCTGCTGGTAGCGGCGCTGGCGGGCTGGTGGCTGTGCTAGGCGACCGCGCCCTGCGCTGGCGTCGGTACCAGCGCTGACTAACTGGACATCTCGCTGCATCGCGCCCCCCGTCTTATTCCATTTAGTTATGAATAATCCCGCAATATGATTTAGCCGGCGGTAATGCATCGGTTAGTCTGCTGCCATCGGCCAGTCTCGGCCGCACCATCACACACGAGGCGGATCATGATGAAAAACACAGCCCGGGCACTCCTGGCCCTCACCCTAGTCAGTGGCAGCGCACTGGCTCAAAGCGATAATGAACTGGCCGCCATCCAAGCCGCCGGCAGCATTAAATTCGGCACCGAGGGTACCTATCCGCCCTACAGCTATCATGACGCCAGCGGTAAGCTGGTTGGTTTCGATGTAGACATCGCCCGGGCCGTCGCCGCCAAGATGGGGGTGAAGCCGGTGTTTGTCGAAGGACGCTGGGATGGACTGATCGCCGGCCTATCAGCTAAGCGTTACGACGCGGTGATCAACCAGGTGGGGATCACGCCGGAGCGTCAAGCCAAGTTCGCCTTCTCGGATCCCTACATCACCGCGAAAGCGGTACTGATCGTGCGCGACAACAACGATCAGATCAAAAGCTTCGCCGATCTGCGAGGCCAAAAGGCAGCCCAGAGCCTAACCAGCAACTATGCCAAGCTGGCGGAAAAGTATGGCGCGGAGTTAGTACCGACCGACGGTTTTAACCAGTCGCTGGCATTGGTAATCAGTGGGCGGGCGGCGGCGACCCTGAACGATAACCTCTCCTACCTCGACTTTCGCCAGCATAAGCCGAACGCCCCCCTCAAGGTGGTCGCCGTCGCCGAACAAGGCGCCGACTCGGCTATCTTAGTACGTAAGAATCAACCACAGTTGGTACAGGCGTTGAACAAGGCGTTGAGCGAGATCCGCGCTGACGGCAGCTATCACGCCCTCTCGCAGCGTTACTTTGGCAGCGACGTCTCCCAATAACATTCGCTCGTTTCTCGCTGATCCCGCCGTCCCCGGCGGGATGTTGTACGGAGTTTACCCATGTCCGTTTGGTTATCCTCACTGTTCGACCTCCTGCCTCATCCCGCCTGGCTGCAACCGGTGATGGAGGCGTTTTGGCCCCTGCTCTCGGCCGCGTTATGTTTCTCCGTGCCCTTGGCGTTGCTCTCCTTTGTCGGCGGCGTATTACTGGGGCTCGCCACCGCCTTGATCCGCTTATACGGCACCTGGCCGCTACGCATCTGCGCCGACTTCTATGTCTGGGTGATCCGCGGTACACCCCTGCTGGTGCAACTGTTTCTGATCTTCTATGGCTTGCCGAGCGCCGGTATTACCCTGGACGCTTTCCCGGCGGCGTTGATCGGCTTTACCCTGAACGTCGGCGCCTACAGCTCGGAAATCATGCGCGGCGCTATCTTGTCGGTACCGCGCGGACAATGGGAAGCGGCCAGTGCCATCGGGATGAGCGCTAGTCAGACCCTACGTCGCGTAATTTTGCCGCAGTCAGTCTTTGTCAGCCTACCGCCGCTGTCTAACTCCTTTATCTCGTTGCTCAAAGACACCTCGCTGGCCGCCGTGATCACCGTGCCGGAGATGTTCCTCGCCGCCCAACGCATCGTGGCCGTTAACTACGAGCCACTGATCATCTACAGCGAGACGGCGTTGATCTACCTGGTCTTCAGCACCCTACTTGGCAAACTCCAGTTGCGCTTAGAGCGTTACTACCGCCGCTATGAATAGCGCGCACCATCCCACTCGGCGCCAAAAAAAACCCGCAGGTGCTGCCTGCGGGCTAATACACAATGAGAAACTCTATGTCGATATTATTCAACAAACAGAGATTATCATACTACATTTTTTTAACAATTTATTTGCGTTAAACTGTGCAGAACATCACCTTAGTGTGCTGCCGTATCACCCTGCCGGTTGAACTTCAACTCGATCAACGCGATAGCCTTCTGCACACCTCGCTGCGTCACCGCATCGATGCCGGGCTGAGTAAAATCGATGCTCTTCAGTTGCTGCGCCATCTTACTGCGCACTTCGGCTGGCGCGATCACCTCGATCACATCCAGGATCTGTTTAATCACCAACTGACAAGCCACCAGATCGGAGGCCAACTCATCGCGTTCAGTCAACATCTGCGACATTTTTTTTCCTTTTTCATCATGGATTAACGAGGCATACGCTCTGGCTCGCCGCCTCACTCAAAGGGGGTAGGATCGCCGGAGCCGACACGCACCACCTGCGGGTTATCGTCCGTCAGATCAATCACCGTGGTTGGCTGCTGTCCCAGGTAACCGCCGTGGATAACCAGATCGACCCGCTTCCCGAGCCGTTCTTGGATCTCCTCTGGATCGGACTCGGCAAACTCACTGTCCGGCAGCATCAAGGTGGTCGACATCAACGGTTCGCCGAGCTCAGCCAACAGATCTTGGGCGATCGGATTGGAGGGCACACGCAGCCCGATGGTCTTGCGCTTTTCGCTCATCAGGCGACGCGGCACCTCTTTACTCGCCTTAAGGATAAAGGTGTAACCGCCCGGAGTATTATTCTTCAACAAGCGGAAAGCTGCATTGTCGACAAAGGCATAGCTGGATAGTTCGGAGAGATCGCGACACACCAAGGTGAAGTTATGATTACTGTCGATGCGCCGGATACGGCAGATACGCTCCATGGCGTTTTTCTCCTCCAGCATGCAGCCCAGGGCATAGCCGGAGTCGGTGGGATACACAATCACCCCTCCCTTACGCAGGATCTCGACCACCTGTTTGATCAGCCGCGGTTGCGGATTCTCCGGGTGGATGTAAAACAATTGACTCATAACGCCTCCAGTAAACTCGCGCCGGGTTGGGGAGCCTGTGGCGCCAGAGCCCAATGCGCCCAGACGGGGGTCACCCCATCGGGTAAGGAAAGTGCCCGCCCCAGATCGAGATAGGGGGTGGGTTGATGAAAGTCCGAGCCTTGCGAGGCCAACAAAGAGAATTGGCGTGCCAACAACGCCAACTGATGACGCTCATGTGGCGCTTGCTGGCATTGCGCCACCTCCAACGCATCGCCGCCAGCGGCGCAGAATGCTGTCAACAAACGCTTCAGCCACTTGGCACTGAGACGATAACGCCCCGGATGCGCCAACACCGCTACGCCGCCGGCGGCATGGATCGCCGCCACCGCCTCAGCCATGCCTCCCCATAACGGCGGCACATAACCGGTCTTACCTCGCGCCAGAAAGTGTTTAAACACATCGCTACAACGGGTGGCATAACCGCGTTCCACCAGATAACGGGCAAAGTGACCGCGGGTCAATTGTGCGCCTTGAGCCAGACGCTGGGCGCCTTCCAACGCCCCCTCGATACGGGCGCGTGCCAGGCGCTGCCCCATCTCGACGGCACGCGCGTCACGCCGCTGCGACTGCAATGCCAGAAAGTCGACCAGCGCCGGGCTGGTCGTTTCCACCTGCAAACCGACGATATGGATCTCATGATGTTCCCATAAGGTAGAGATCTCTACGCCGGCAACCAAGGTCAACGGCAACGCCTGTGCGACGATCGCCTGTCGCGCAGGGACGATGCCCGCCAGCGTATCGTGATCGGTGATGGCCAGCGTGCTTACACCGCGCATCACCGCGCGCGCCACCAGCGCCTCGGGAGTGAGTAAGCCATCCGACGCCTGGCTATGGCTGTGCAGATCAAACAATACCGGACGCGACTCCGGGGAATTCGCTAACACCATGACTCTCCGCCTTCTGACTTCTCCCTCTATCATAGCGGGTTAATCCCGACGGCACTAACCCAATCCAAGACCAGAGGCACGTCCGGCGTCATCGATGGCGAAAAAGTGCACCATGGCGTTGACATCGAATCATTAAACTAGTTTACTAGTACACAAGATCACTGATAACCGGATAGGAGTCGTCCATGATGACACGTAACGCCCCCCTTGCTCTCCTCCTCTGCGGCGGTTGGCGTCGCTCTCATGCCTGGGCGGTTTGTTGAGGCGCAGCGTCACTCTGCCAACGCAACTACCGCCCGCATCCAGCGGGCTTTTTTCTGCCCGTCGCGCTATCGCCACCAGGGATCTGCCGTTATGCATTCGAGTCACCCCATCGTCACCGTATTACAGCGCCGCGCCGTTTACACCGCCGATCCGACACTGCCCTTCGAGCAGCTATGCGGCCAACGCCCATCTACCCTATTGCTGGAATCTGCCGAGATCGCCAGTAAGCGCCATCTGCGAAGCCTGTTGATCATCGACAGCGCCTTGCGCATCACCGCCCGGGGACGTCAGGTGACCCTTGAGGCGCTAAGCGCCAATGGTCACGCGCTGTTAGCTCACCTGGACAGCGTACTTCCCGCAACAATCCCCTGTCAGCGGCAGCCACAGGGGTATCTGCTCACCTTTCCCGTACCCTGCGCCGAGTTGGACGAAGAGAGCCGGCTACGCAGTCCCTCGGTGTTCGATGCCCTACGTGCGCTGCTCGCCACGCTGCCGACACCGCCGAATGAACGTGAAGCCCTGCTGCTCGGCGGCCTGTTCGCCTACGATCTGGTCGCCGGTTTTGAAGCACTGCCGTCCCTCAGCGCGGGACCGCGCTGTCCCGACTTCTGCTTCTATCTGGCGGAAAGCCTATTGATCCTCGATCATCGTCAGGGCAGCGCCCGTCTGCAAGCCAGCCTGTTCAGCGCCGATCCTGCCGAGCGGCGGCGGCTGAACCAGCGCCTGGCGACGCTCCAGTCGCAGCTGGCGCGCCCACGGCTACCCTGCCCCGTACCGAGCGGGGCGCCTCTGACGGTAAGCGTCGATCGGGATGACGCCGCCTTCGCTGAAGTGGTGTGCTCACTGCAACAAGCCATTCGCGCCGGCGAGATCTTCCAAGTTGTGCCCTCGCGCCGCTTCTCCCTACCTTGTCCGGCGCCGCTGGCGGCCTACCGCCAGTTGAAGCGAAGTAACCCCAGCCCGTACATGTTCTTTATGCAGGATCGCGATTTCACGCTATTTGGCGCCTCGCCGGAGAGTGCGTTGAAGTACGACGCCGACAGCCGACAGATCGAAATCTATCCCATCGCCGGGACCCGGCCGCGCGGACGGCACGCCGATGGTCGCCTCGATGCGGATCTCGACAGCCGTCTGGAGCTGGAGATGCGCACCGATCCTAAGGAGTTGGCGGAGCATCTGATGCTGGTCGATCTGGCGCGCAACGATCTGGCGCGCATCTGCGAGCCAGGCTCACGCTACGTCGCCGAGTTAACCCACGTCGATCGCTACTCCGTGGTGATGCACCTGGTGTCGCGTGTCGTCGGCACCCTGCGGGCCGATCTCGATGCCCTACACGCCTACCAGGCCTGCATGAACATGGGCACCCTGAGCGGTGCGCCCAAAGTCCGCGCCATGCAGCTGATCGCCGCCTGTGAGGGACGGCGGCGCGGCAGCTACGGCGGTGCCGTCGGCTACCTCACGGCACACGGCGATCTGGATAGCTGTATCGTCATCCGCGCGGCCTATGTCGAAGATGGCATCGCCAGCGTACAAGCCGGCGCCGGCGTGGTGCTCGACTCGCAGCCTCAGGCCGAAGCCGAAGAGACGCGCAACAAGGCGCGCGCGGTGCTCAACGCCATTCTCCAGGCGCATGACGCCTATCAACACACGCCGGGAGGACGATGATGGCCACCATTCTGTTGCTCGATAATATCGATTCCTTCACCTACAACCTGGTCGATCAGTTACGTAGCGCGGGCCATCAGGTGGTGATCTACCGCAATAACGTCAATCTGGCGACGATCCAGCATCAATTGGCTCACCTCTGCCGCCCGATCCTGATGCTTTCTCCCGGTCCCGGGACTCCCGCCGAGGCCGGCTGTATGCCCGCTCTATTGCGCGCCCAGTGTGGTCGTCTGCCGATCATCGGCATCTGTCTTGGTCATCAGGCTATCGTCCAACACTATGGTGGTCAGGTCAGTCCGGCGCGCGAGATCCTCCATGGCCGCACCTGTGCCATTGAGCACGACGGCCAGGCGATGTTCGCCGATCTGCCCGTCCCGTTGACCGTGGCGCGCTATCACTCGCTGGTCGCTAGTCAGATCCCCGCCACGCTGTGCGTCAATGCCTGGGCCGGAGAGATGGTGATGGCGGTGCGTCACGATCACCACCGTGTATGTGGCTTCCAGTTTCATCCCGAATCGCTGCTAACCCCGCACGGTGCGCGACTGCTGGAGCAGAGCATCGCCTGGGCGCAATCCGCCGACGTTGCAGCGACCGTTTTCCCTCTCACCATGGAGGCACCCTGATGCCCTTAACCGCCTATCAACAACAGATCGTGGAGAAACTGTACCAGGCCCAGGTGCTCAGCCGTACCGAGAGCCAACAGTTATTTAGCGCCATCATGCGCGGCCAGCTTGAGCCGAGCCAACTGGCGGCGGTGCTGATCAGCCTCAAAGTCCGAGGTGAACATCCGGATGAGATCGCTGGTGCCGCTACGGCGTTGCTGGAGCATGCGCACCCCTTCCCCCGCCCGAGTTATGCGTTCGCCGATATCGTCGGCACCGGCGGCGACGGCAGCAATAGCATCAATATCTCCACCGCTAGCGCCTTCGTCGCCGCCGCCTGTGGCATACGTATCGCCAAGCACGGTAACCGTAGCGTCTCCAGCCAGAGTGGATCATCCGATGTGCTGCAAGCGTTGGGGATCCGCCTGGACATGAGCGCCGAGGCGGCGCGCCAAGCACTGGACGAGTTGGGATTATGTTTCCTGTTTGCCCCGCATTATCACAGCGGCTTTCGCCATGCCATGCCGGTACGTCAGCAGTTGAAGACGCGTACCATCTTCAATCTTCTCGGCCCGCTGGTGAACCCCGCACGGCCAAGCCACGCCTTGATCGGCGTCTACAGTCCTGAACTGGTCTTACCGCTGGCCGAGAGCCTACGTGAACTGGGCTACCACCATGCGGCGGTCGTGCATGGCGGCGGGCTGGATGAAGTCGCGCTGCACGCGCCGACCCAGGTTGCCGAACTGCATGACGGCACACTCCGCCATTACCAGCTGACCGCCGAGGACTTCGCGCTGCCGGCCTACCCACTGAGCGCCCTGCGCGGTGGGGCGCCGGAGGAGAATCGGCACCTGCTCACCCGACTGCTGCAAGGGCACGGCGAACCAGCACACCAAAGCGCCGTCGCCGCCAATGTCGCCCTGCTGCTACGCCTGTTTGGCCGGCACAATCTGGCTGACAACGCCCGTCTGGCGCTGGAGACGCTACGCAGCGGTCGCGCCTATCACTGTGTCACCGCCCTGGCCGCGCGCGGCTAATGTTATCCAAGGAGCTGACGATGACCACCCTGACCTCCCCCCCCAGCCTGCTGTTACGCATCGTGGCGAATAAACGACGTTGGATCGCCATGCGCCAACAGCGCCAGCCGTTGGCGACCTTTCGCCCGACGCTACAGCCCGCCAAGCGCGACTTTTACCACGCGCTCCGCGGCGAACGCTGCGCCTTAATCCTGGAGTGTAAGAAAGCCTCCCCCTCACGCGGGGTGATCCGCGCCGACTTCGATCCCCAGGCCATCGCCCGGGTGTACCGCGACCACGCGGCGGCGATCTCGGTATTGACCGATAGCGATGACTTTCAGGGTGACTTCGCCTACCTACGCGCAGTAAGTGACGTTGTCACGCAACCGGTGCTCTGCAAGGACTTCATCATCGACCCCTACCAGATCTACCTGGCGCGCCACTATCGGGCCGACGCCATCCTGTTGATGCTGTCGATACTGGATGACGACCGCTATCGCCAACTCGCCGCGATCGCCGCCAGCTTGGCGATGGGGGTGTTGACCGAGGTCAGCAACGAACCGGAGATGGCGCGCGCGCTGGCGCTGGGAGCCCGAGTCATCGGCATCAATAACCGCAACCTGCACGACCTGAGCGTCGATACCGAACGTACTCGCCATCTGGCGGCACTGGCGCCAGCCTCTGTCACCCTGATCGCCGAGTCCGGCATCCGCCAGTACGCCCAGTTGCGCGATCTGGGCCGGCGCGTCCAGGGCTTCCTGATCGGTAGCGCCCTGATGGCGCAGGCGGATCTACGCGCCGCCGTCTGTCGGCTACGCTTTGGCGACAACAAGATCTGCGGTCTGACTCGACCAGAGGATGCCGCCGCAGCCTATCAGGCCGGCGCGATCTATGGCGGGTTGATCTTCGCCGCCCGCTCCGCGCGCTGTGTCGACCTCGCCACGGCGCAACACGTCATGCAGGGTGCCCCATTGCGTTACGTCGGCGTCTTTCGCGATGCCCCAGCGTCGCGCGTCGCACTAACAGCCACACGCCTGGGACTGTACGCCGTGCAACTCCATGGCACCGAGGATCAGGCCTATATCGACCGCCTACGTCCCCTGCTACCCGCGCATTGCCAGATCTGGAAGGCGTTGGCGGTAGGCGACACCCTGCCGGCGCGCAACCTGCGCTTGGTGGATCGCTACCTGTTTGACGCGACGCATCCCGGCGGCGGCCGCCCCTTCGACTGGCGGCTACTGGCCGGTCAAGCATTGGATAACGTGATGCTGGCCGGGGGAATCGGTGCCGATAACTGCCGCCAGGCGGCGGCGCTCGGCGTCTGCGGCCTCGACTTTAATTCGGCACTCGAATCCAGCCCAGGGATCAAGGCGCGCGCCAAGCTACAGGCCGCGTTTCTGGCGCTGCGCCCCTGAACGCCGCGAAACTTTTTGCCATTACTAACAGGATGATAATGTTATGAGCTTACTGAACCCCTACTTCGGCGAATTTGGCGGCCAGTTCGTGCCCCAGATTCTGATCCCAGCGCTAAATCAGTTGGAGGCGGCCTTCTTAGCGGCACGCGACGATGCCGCGTTTCAGCGCCAGTTTCACGATCTGCTGCACAACTATGCCGGTCGCCCTACCGCCCTGACCCTGTGCCGCAACCTGACCGCCGGCACCGCTACCCGGCTATATCTAAAGCGTGAAGACCTGTTACACGGCGGCGCCCACAAGACGAACCAGGTGCTCGGTCAAGCGCTGCTGGCGAAACGCATGGGCAAACGCGAGATCATCGCCGAGACCGGTGCCGGCCAGCATGGTGTGGCGACGGCGCTCGCCTGCGCCCTATTAGGACTGAAATGCCGGGTCTATATGGGGGCCAAGGATGTCGCCCGCCAATCCCCTAACGTGTTCCGCATGCGCCTGATGGGCGCCGAGGTGATCCCGGTACACAGCGGCTCGGCCACCCTGAAAGATGCCTGTAATGAGGCGCTACGTGACTGGTCCGCTAACTATGACCAGGCCCACTACCTGCTGGGCACTGCCGCCGGCCCCCATCCCTACCCAACGATAGTGCGTGAATTCCAGCGCATGATCGGTGCCGAAACGCGTCGCCAGATCCTCCAAGCCGAAGGACGACTGCCCGATGCGGTGCTGGCCTGTGTTGGTGGCGGCTCCAACGCCATCGGCATGTTCGCCGACTTTATCGACGATAGCGAGGTCGCCCTGATCGGGGTCGAGCCAGCCGGACTGGGGATCGAGAGCGGTCAACATGGCGCACCGCTCAAGCATGGCCGGGTCGGCATCTATTTCGGCATGCGTTCACCGATGATGCAGACCGCCGATGGACAGATCGAGGAGTCCTACTCCCTCTCCGCCGGATTGGATTTCCCTTCCGTCGGGCCACAGCACGCCCACCTGAACAGCATCGGCCGTGCCAACTACGTCTCCGCCAGCGACGAGGAGGCGTTGCAGGCCTTCATGCAACTCTCACGCCAAGAGGGGATCATCCCGGCGCTGGAGTCGGCTCACGCCCTGGCCCACGCCTTGACGCTGATCCGCCAACAGCCGGAAAAAGAGCAGCTGTTAGTGGTAAACCTCTCGGGGCGCGGCGACAAGGATATTTTTACCGTTCACGACATTCTGCAAGCTCGGGGAGAAATGCAATGACGCGTTATCAGACTCTGTTTTCACACTTACGCCAGTACGGTGCAGGCGCTTTTGTCCCTTTCGTCACCTTAGGCGATCCGACGCCCGAGCTATCGCTACGCATCATCGATACGCTGGTACAGGCCGGTGCCGATGCCTTGGAGTTGGGGATTCCTTTCTCCGATCCGTTAGCCGACGGCCCGGTGATCCAGAACGCCACCCTGCGCGCCCTCCAGGCCGGCGTCACGCCCGAACGCTGCTTCGACTTGTTGAGCCGCATCCGGGCAAGGTACCCTCAGCTCCCCATCGGGTTGTTGATGTATGCCAACCTGATAGTCAATCCGGGTATCGACGCCTTCTACCGCCGCTGCGCCGAGGTGGGGGTCGATTCCGTCCTGATCGCCGACGTGCCGCTGGAGGAGTCCGCCCCCTTCCATGCGGCGGCACTACGCCACGGGGTCGCCCCGATCTATATCTGCCCGCCCAACGCCGACGAGGCGCTACTGCAACGCCTGGCGAATCATAGCCAAGGGTATATCTACCTGCTGTCGCGCGCCGGCGTCACCGGTGCCGTAAACGCCGACCTGCCTCCACTACGCCATCTCACCCAGCGTTTACGCGAGCTGGGCGGGGCCCCGGCGTTGCAGGGCTTCGGCATCCGCACTCCCGAGCAGGTGCACACCGCCTTGGCGGCGGGGGCAGCAGGCGCCATCTCCGGTTCGGCCGTCGTCAGCCTGATCGCCGAGTACCGCGACGATCCGCCCCAAATGCTGCGCCAGTTGCACAACTTCGTTCAGACGATGCGAGCCGCCGCACATCCATAACTCGCCGCCACGGCGATCGCACGCCCACGGTCGCCGATTTCACCTTGCCCTCTGACGACTCATTGATATTATTAATGATGTATCGGGACGCCGTGCTGCACGGCGCGCCTTTCATGCTACCGCCGAAGGAGAACAAGATGAAATGGTCGAAGCATCTCTATGCGCTCGGGCTGGCTGCTGTGTTAGCCGGGCCACTGGCTGGCTGTGCTGGATCGGCTACCCAGGAGAGTACCGGCAACTATATCGATGACACCGTGATCACCACCAAGGTGAAGAGCGCGTTGCTCAACGCCAAGAACATCAAGTCTACCGAGATCAGCGTCGAAACCTATAAGGGACGGGTACAACTGAGTGGATTTGTCTCTTCCCGCGCCGATGCGCAACGGGCGGTGCAGATCACCCGCGGGGTCAACGGGGTGCGCTCGGTCGAGAACGACATGCGTATCCGCTAGGCTTGTCCTGGACTCCCCCGCCGCGGCGCGGCGGGGAATGATAAACGACGGGGCATCCCCGCCATCGCCAATGCTAAACAGGGCGTATAGCTTAGAAGCGATAACCGGCACCGAACATGAACACCCACGGATTGATCTCGGTCTTGATGCTAGTCTGATCGCCCGCCCCATCACGGAATTTCACCTTGGTGTCGATGTTGATGTACCACACCGAGGCGTTAATCATCCAGTTCTCACTGACCAGATAATCCAATCCTGCCTGGCCGGCCACGCCCCACGAACTGGTCGCCTTGAGATCGTTCAACCCCAGATTCTTAGCATTCTGATCGAAGGTATTATCGAAGAAGGTCGTGTAGTTAACCCCAATCCCCAAATAAGGTCGCAGTTTGTCTTCGGCACGCCCGAAGTACCACTGCGCCATCAGAGTCGGTGGTAGCTGATGCACGGTGGCGATATTCCCCAAGCCCCCCAGCGACACCTTGTGGCGAAACGGCGTGGCCGCCAGCAGCTCGACACCGATGTTATCCGTCGCCATATAGCCGAAGGTCAACCCCAGCTGAGTATTGTTATCGACCTTAAACTCCCCCATTCCCAAGACGTCATCGGAACTGGTGGTCGGACGCACCGTGGCGGTGCCAGCACGGAAAATAAAATCCCCCGCCTGATGAGCTGAGGCCACCACCGGCGCTAAGACCGCAGCAAGACAGAGCGCGACGCTAAACTTTTTCATCATCCCTTTCCTTTATATGGTTATTGTGTGCGCCTGCAATATAACCACATCGGGTGATTTTTGATCCGCCGCGGATCACATCTTTTATATGGAAAAGAAACAAAATGATATTTTTGGGAAAAAATCCAATTAACCAAAGATAGGTATTTTGATGCACATCAAAAATCGCCATAACAGCGAAAAGTAAGCGCGCAAATTTCTCGCCATCGCACCTTGACGACGGAGGAGATCAAGGATTAGCGTAATGACAGATAGCGGTGATTAATCTAGGTAAAACATCATCATGGCTCATTCAACGCTGACTCCACTCACCATTCAAACCAATCCTTGTGTCCACTGCGGTGCCTGTTGCGCCTATTTTCGCGTCTCCTTCTACTGGGCCGAAGCCGATGACGGCGGCGGCCAGTTGCCCGCCTGCGATACGGAGCAAATCTCATCATTGATGCGCTGTATGCGAGGTACCAACAGTAAAGCGCCACGCTGTATCTACCTGTGCGGCGAGGTCGGCCAAGCCGTCAGTTGCCGCGCCTATGCGCTACGGCCAACGCCGTGCCGGGAGTTTATCCCCGCCGGAGAAAACGGCCAGCCGAATCCGGCCTGCGATCGGGCGCGTGCCGCCTATGGCCTACCACCTCTCGCACCCCACACGCGGGCACGCCAAACAAACGCGGAAGAAATCGCCAGCTGAAAAATTGCGGGGTGCCACCGGCGCAGTTAACGGGGTACAATCGCGCATCATACTTTTCACCTCGGGCGTTACCTGTACCGCCCGGCGAGATGCCAAGGAGCACTGCATGCCCATCACGGCCCGGAGCCTTTACCGTGACAGCGTTAACTTTTTCCGCCACCAGATGACCCCAATCATCCTGTTGGCGTTATTGACGGCATTTATCAGCGTGGCGTTGAACCAAACCTTTAGCCCCAGTAGCCAAGCACTGACCCAATTGGCTAACGATGATCATGTCAGCGCGGCGCGAGGGTTACAGGATATGATCCGCCAGATGACCCCCGAGCAGCAGATGACGCTGCTGAAAGTGTCCGCCGCCGCCAGTTTTTCCGTTCTGATTGGGAATGTTTTGTTACTGGGGGGGATGTTGGTATTAATCGCCCAGGCATCGAGCGGCACCCGCCTCAGCGCCTTACGGGCGATCGGCCTCTCCGCACCGCTGCTCCCCCGTCTGCTGCTGCTGATGCTGCTGTGTACCTTGATGGTGCAATTGGGTATCACGCTGTTTATCTTACCGGGGATCATCCTGGCCGTCGGCTTGGCGTTGTCGCCGATGATCATGAGCGCAGAGCGCTGTGGCGTCATCACGGCGATCCGCAGCAGTTTTCGCCTCTCTTTCGCCAATGTGCGCCTGATAAGTCCTGCCATCCTGCTCTGGATGCTAATGAAGCTGGTACTGCTGCTGCTGGTCGATACGCTCGCCGCACTGCACCCCACACTGGGGATGGTGATCATGGGAACGCTGAGCAACCTGATCTCCGTCGGACTGATCCTCTACCTCTCGCGCCTGTATATGCTGCTGCGCACCCCTGCTTGATCATGCCTCCCCCGCCCCTGAGCGGGGGAATCCGTTAAGTAGGCAGAGGGCGCCGGGGCAATCCCCAAACACCGTTCAATCCAGGCCACGCCTAGGAAAACCACCAGGCTAACCAATGAACCAACGATGATCGCCATAATGCCATAAGGCTCTCCGGCCAGTTGCCAGGCTAACCCCGCCGCACAACCGAAGAGGATCGACCACAGGCCGGCATGCGGCGTCGCCCGCTCCCATAGCAAGGCAAATAAATAAGCGGCGAACGGTCCCGTGGCCCGTAGCGTAAAGGCGAACATCAACAGGCTGATAATCTCCCCACGCCACAGGGCTAAGGCGATCGACAACAGGCCAGTCACCAAGACCACCGCTCGACTTAATATCAATTCTTGCTCAGGAGTCATGCTCTGTGCGACATAGTGACGATGAATATCACGCGTATAGATGCTCGCCGCTCCCAGAAGATCGCCCGAGGCGCTAGAGAGCGTCGCCGAGATCACCGCCGCTAGCAACAATCCGGCGATAACGGGGGGCAGCAATCCGCTGGAAACCATCGCGAGCGCATTGTTCGGATTAATATCGGGAAATGCCGCTAAGGCGATCAGTCCCAGAACCGCGGGGATAAAGGCATACAACGCCATGAATAGGCTACACAACAGCGACCCGACTAGCGCGACGCGCTCATTACGTGCCGAATAATAACGCTGTACCGCCTCCTGCCCCGTCGCAAAGGTCATAAAATACATGACTGTCAATCCGATGATCGTCTTCCACCCCAGATGAGTAAATTCAAACTGCTGTGCCGGCACGCGCTGCACGACAAACTGCCAGCCGCCATCCAACATGGACAGCGCCACCGGTATGGCGATGGCAAAACCGAACACGATCAGGAAAAACTGAACAAAGTCCGTCAGCGTCACGCTCCACATGCCACCGAGCCAGGTATAAAACACCACGATCACCCCAGAGATAATGGTTGCATAGGTACTATTAAAGCCGGTGAGGACATGCACGATGGTCGCCGTGGCGGTGATCTGCGCCGCGCCCAGCGCCACTAATGCGAATAACGACAGAATGGCGGTAATGAGGTAACTGGCCTGACCATAACGGCGACCGATAATTTCCGGCACCGTCGTTGCCAACGCGCGGCGCATAAAGGGAGCGATAAACGACACCAGAAAAATTCCCAATCCGGTCGCGACGACATACCACCCCGCCGACACCCCCCAAGCCCCATAGGCTTTCGCCGCGACGCCGACCGAGCTGCCACCCCCGATTTCCGTTGCCGCCAATGTTCCCGCCAACATGATGGGGCCAAGACGCCGCCCCGCCAGATGATAGTCTTCGCTATTTTTGATTTTACGTTTGGCATATAAGCCAATCCCAATCATCGCCAGCATGTAGATGCCAATAATGACATAAATCGTGGTATTGCTTTCCATGACGATAACCCGCGACTCAACGATGAATGGGGGCATCCAGTGGGGACCGCCCCCAGCACTATGTCCGCCATGCTCGCACGGATTACCGCGTCGTTTTTGATGTCATGCTATACCACAATAGGTGTGTCGGCGTCTGCGCAGCCCCATGCCGCGCGTCCACTGTCACGCGCGGCATGGGGCTGCGCGACGGCGTGCCGGAAGGCAACATAAAACGCGCGGGTATCAGCGCACTATAGCGGCGGAATTTACGCTGGGAGCCGGCGCTTCGTTTGCGCACTGGCTACTCTGAATAAGCTTCAGTGCCAGATAGAGATCGGCGACAAATAGCAGCCCCTTTTCCTCACCGGCCGCACGATTGCGGCCAAACCAGCGTTTGAGATCGGTCTTGCGCCCGGCCAGCACCAGATGCACCTTACGCTGACGCAGATCGCGCTTCAGCTCATCAATGCCCGCCAACACGCTGACATCGGGGTAGGTAAAGCAGGATACCGCGTCGATCACCACCCAACGCGTCTGGAAAGGCATCCCCTCCACCAGATTGAGGATCCGGCGCTTGAAATAGGCGATATTGAAATAAGTCAGCGGCGAGTTGAAGCGGTAGATCAACACCCCCTCCACCGCCCGCACCGCATTGCCATTACCGAGCGAGTGGATCATTCCCTCGTCGTTCACCCCCAGAAGCTGTTCGCTGGGGCGAAAGACAGTACGGAAAAACTGCAAGAGTCCCAACAGCACCGCCAGCCCGATCCCCGGCATGACCCCCACCAGCAGCACGCTGGCGAAGGTAAACAGCGCCAGACGAAAAGCGGAGGGGTTACGCTTACGCAGCCCGGCCAGCGAGCGAATATCCAACAACAGCCATGAGGCGTAGATCAACACCACCCCCAATGCCGCCACCGGAATGTAATGCAGCAAGTGGCCCAAGGAAAACAACACCGTGGCGATGGTCAACGCCGCGATGATGGAGACCAGTTGACTCTTACCGCCGTTGGCATCATTGACGGCGGTGCGTGAACTGGCGCCACTAATGGCGAATCCCTGAGACAAGGCCGCAGCCATGTTCGCCATCCCCAAAGCGCGAAACTCGTCATCGGCGTTGACGTCATAACCATTCTTACTGGCGAAACTACGCGCCGTCAGCATCAGGCTAACGAAGCTGATCAACGCCAGGTTAAGGGAGGGCATCACCAGATCGCGCAGCAACGCCGGCTGAAAACTGGGCCACTGCACCAGTGGCAACGCGCCGTCGAAGCCCGCTATGGTCTGAATCCCGTAGCGTCGTAGATCGAACCCCCCCATCACACACATCGCCAGCATCATCACCAACAACGCCGCCGGCCATCCGGGGCGCCAACGACGTAGCGCCAGTAATGCCGCCAGCACCAGCAGCGACAGCAACAGCGTCGGCCAATGGCTACCGAGGACATCATGGGGCAAGGATAAGATACGCTCGATCACCTCGCGTGAGGCGGGCTGGTAGCCCATCATCTTAGCCAACTGATCGACGATGATGGTCAGCGCCAGGCCATTGAGTAGCCCGGTTAAAATGGGACGGGAGAGCAAGTCGGCCAACGCGCCCAGCCGAAAACGGCTGGCTACCAGACACCAGATACCGGTCATCAGGCTCATCATGACGCACAACTGCCACTGACGCTGTACATCGCCGGCCGCTAGCGGCGTGACCACCGCGGCGATCACCGCGCAGGTGGCGGTATCCGGCCCGACGATCACCTGTCGCGACGAGCCGAATAGCGCATAGGCGATCATCGGCAAGATGCACGAATAAATCCCCACCACCGCGCTCACACCGACCAGATCGGCGTAAGCCAGCGCGACCGGCAAGGCTACCGCCGCCACCGACAACCCGGCGCGGAGATCGTCACCGAGCCATTCGCGACGATAGTGCATTAATAGATACAATCCCGGCATCCAACGACGCAAAAAATTCCATTGCATAAGCCATTTATCCTAAAAGGTGCGCTCTCTCATCATGGTAAGTCGGGCGACATTGGTCAAGTCGCCCCAGCCGCCCCATGGGATGTAATCTTTTGCAAAAAAATAAAGCCGCCGCCCATTCGGCGGCATAATGCAGGATCGGAGATAATCAATACACGTGGGCGCACGTTCCGGCGCTGACAAAGATACCGTCGACGCGCCGAATCAGGTATAGTCGCCCGGTCGATGAAAGGATGGATTGCCGAATGAAGCAACTGTTAGATTTTTTACCCCTGGTGGTATTTTTCGTCTGTTACAAACTGTATGACATTTATGTCGCCTCTGGCGCGCTAATCGCGGCAACCGCCGCCACCTTGGTGTTGACCTGGCTGAAGTATCGCCGGGTAGAGAAGATGACGCTGATCACCTTTATCATGGTCGCCATCTTCGGCACCCTGACACTGGTCTTCCATAACGATCTGTTTATCAAATGGAAGGTCACCGTAATTTATACCCTTTTCGCCTTGGCACTGCTGGTCAGCCAACTGGTACTGAAGAAGCCGCTGATCCAGCGCATGCTGGGGAAAGAGCTGCAATTACCCGATAGCGTCTGGTCGCGACTGAATACGGCCTGGGCGCTGTTCTTTCTGGCCTGCGGCTTGGCGAATATCTATGTCGCCTTCTGGTTGCCCCAGAGTGTTTGGGTCGATTTTAAAGTCTTTGGCCTAACGATCCTGACGTTGCTGTTTACCCTGCTGAGTGGTATTTACATCTACCGACACATGGCGGAAGAGCAGAAAAATTAAATAAATACGATGAGTGGGCGCCGGCCCAAGCGGTCGGCGTGAGTTTGGGCATTGATACTGTAAAGACTGACAACAACTATGAGCGAAAAACTTCGTTTACCGGCAGGTGAGCTTGTTCTGCGTACCTTGGCGATGCCAGCCGACACCAACGCTAACGGGGACATCTTCGGCGGTTGGATCATGTCACAAATGGATATTGGCGGCGCAATCCTAGCCAAAGAGATCGCCGAAGGGCGTGTCGTAACGGTGGCGGTCAACGCCATCACCTTCCTAAAACCGGTGGCGGTAGGCGATGTGGTCTGCTGTTACGCACGCTGCATCCGTACCGGGCGCAGTTCCATTACCGTCAATATTGAGGTCTGGGTGAAGAAGGTCGCCTCTGAACCCATCGGCCAGCGCGAATGCGTTACCGAGGCGGTATTTACCTATGTTGCGGTCAACGATGACAACAAGTCGCGAGCCTTACCGAGCGGCAAGGCTAACTTTCGCCACGGGATGCATGAATAATCCCCGCCCCACCGACAGGGCTGGCTGACCAGCCGGCCCACTGCATTTATTCTACCGTGCTGCGCCCATCGATACGGAAATAGACCGTCACCCTCACATCGTGACCAGGGCGGCCCGGTTGGTAGCGCCAGCGGCGTACGGCACGCTTCACTTCCCGCTCAAACACGCCCGCCGGATCGGCGCTCACGATGCGCACATTATCGACCCGCCCGCTGTCATCGACATCAAAGCTGACCTTAACTCGCCCTTCGATATGCAGCGCCAATGCTCGGACCGGATAATCCGGCTCCCGACGGCTGACGGCCTGCGGCCCGCCAGCGCTATGGCGATTCGCCGCCGCCCCCGACCCGCCGTCGCCACGAGCCGATGACGGTATGGCTGGGCTCGCCTGTGCCGTTGCCGCTGCCACGGACGATGGCGTAGCGCTATCCGCGGCTTCGCTCGACGCATGACGCGCCGCCACGACTTGGCGCGACTTGTGCGTCCGCGGCGCCGTCTGGCTGCGCGTCGGTGTCGGTGCTTGCTCAACGGTGGACGGCCGCGCGGCGCGCGGCACGAGCGCCTGGCGCTTGGCTTGTTCGGCTCGCTGCGCTGGCTGTGGTGGGCTGTGCACAGCCTTCGCCTCCGCACGCGCCACCGGTGAAGGCGCGACCGACTTGCTCCGCGTCTCCGGCGGCGCTTTCTGCGCTGGTGCCGGAGGCATGGCCGGCGCTGGTGGTCGGGCGACAGAGGCTGGCGCCGACGGCGTTGCAGAGGCGGTCGCGCCTCCCCCCACCGTGGCAAACATCGCCGGGTTGACCATGATCGCGTTGATCTGCCCGAGGCGGCTCACCGGCAGTGGACGCACCTCATGATAGGAGGCATAAAGCAGCGCGGCGATCAGCGAAGAGTGCAGCGCTAGCGACAGCGCCATCGGCCATGAAAGCCGACGCACCAGAAAAAAATGCTGCAAGATAGATTTATCAGCCGACAAAATGTGGATAACTCAATGGGTAAATGGACATGGCGTATAGACATTAGTTTAAATGCAAATGACAATCATATTCAACTACGAGCTGAGCGGAGAGAAAAAACTGTGCGATGGCACGGATTATCCACGTCGAGCGCGGCAGGAATATTGCCCCCCCTGCACCGATACCTTAACCTGTGCCTTAGCGGCCCCGCGATTCGCCGAACCCCATGATAAGGAGATGAGTATGTTGTACCTGATTTATGCCCAGGATGCACCCGACACACAAGCGCAACGTCTGGCGGCCCGCCCTGCCCATCTGGCCAGGCTCCAGACCCTGCGCGATCAAGGCCGCCTATTAACGGCAGGCCCCTTGCCCGCCATCGATAGCAACGATCCCGGCGCAGCCGGCTTCACCGGTTCGGCGGTGATTGCCGAGTTTGCCTCGCTGACCGAGGCGCAGGCGTGGGCAGGGAACGATCCCTATGTCGCCGCCGGTGTCTACCGCCAAGTCAGTGTCACCCCTTACAAGCAGGTCTTCTGACGCGACCCACCGGACGACGGCGCGAAAAAAGCCCGCATAAAGCGGGCTTTTCCTTACCTCAGAGAAACGCACTTAGCCGTGGCTACATGAAGATTTCATTAAAATGCTAAATGCGTTTTTCTGTCACATTGCTGTGATGCCGGGCAGTCTACCCTGATTCCTCAGCCGCCGCAATATCATGATAATTAGGATAAATGCATTCGCTGCTTTTATTCTCACTCCCACACGCTGCCGTCACCTTCCCCCATCCCAGCGACATGGACGCCACCACCGCCAGCTAGCGAATAACCATCGCGTACAGCGACCCCCTTAGGCCAGCGACACATCAGCGCAGCCTGGCAACAATGCGTGCGTAACGCCTCCCCCCAGTCCCACACTCAACCGAGCAACATGAGCGGCGCCGCGCACGGGCAATGGCGCAACGCCTCCTGGCGCACATCGGAAGGCGAGTCACTCCTCGCGATGACACGCTAGATCTCACACGCCGACTCTGGCAGGATGAAGAGGATTAGCCGGATCCCGCACTATTTATACTGTTTTCATCCGTATCGCCTATCGCAATACCCACGTCCTCAAGGAGAGTATGAATATGGCAAACAACAAACAGCTGACGAAAACCGCCATCGGTCTCGATCCTCAACAATCCAACCAATTAGCCACGGCCCTGAACACGTTGCTGGCCAACTATCAGATCCTGTATATGAACGTACGCGGCTATCACTGGAACATCAGCGGCCCGCAATTCTTCGCGTTGCATGTCAAGTTTGAGGAGACCTACAACGATCTGTTGTTGAAAGTCGATGAACTGGCCGAACGCATCCTGACCCTGGGGGAGCAGCCGCATCATGCCTTCAGCGACTATTTGAAGATCGCCACCATCAAAGAGGATGTCGCGGTCTGTGACGATCGCGGCACGCTGCACGGACTGCTCTCCGGTTACGCCTTACTGCTCGAACAACAACGCGCAATCCTACAACTGGCCACCGAGGCTGGCGATGAGGGGACGGTCGCGTTGATGAGCGACTATATTAAGCAGCAGGAAAAACAGGTGTGGATGTTGAACGCCTATCTCGGCCAATAATGACGTCAGCCCCGCGGAAGCGGGGCTGAGCGTTTACCACTCATAGGCAACGGAATAGAGCAAGGAACGATGATGCTGAATTCTGTGTAAACGGCGAATGCAATAGATATGGCGATTACGGCGTGATTGGCCTTCCAACCAATGGCTGCGGCGCCGATGGATCTGGCGCAGCATCCGCCAACGCCCTACTTCATTTCGACTGTGTCGCATACTTCCTCCAGATAGCTGCGTTGCGATTATACCCCCCTAGGAAGACAAACCAAGTCCCGACGCCACCACACCACAAAAAAGCCGGGGAGTACACGTTCTCGCCTTGTTTCTCCCCCCTCGCTATATATTTAGCCGCTAAAGGTTTCTTCTTTCTATATCTGTGCGTACACTCTCAATTGATCGATTTGTGTAAGGACATTCTGCGATTATGAGCACTTTTTATACAGTAATCAGTTGGCTGGCGATCTTCGGCTACTGGTTGCTCATCGCCAGCGTCACATTACGGATTTTAATGAAGCGCCGTGCGGTCCCCTCCGCAATGGCCTGGCTGCTGATTATTTATATTCTGCCGTTGGTGGGGATCATCGCCTACCTCTCCTTTGGTGAGCTGCATCTCGGCAAGCGGCGCGCCGAACGGGCGCGCGCCATGTGGCCCTCTACGGCCCGTTGGCTGGCCGACTTACGCAACTGTCGCAGCATCTTCGCCACCCATAACAGCGAGGTGGCGGCTCCCTTGTTCCAACTGTGCGAACGCCGCCAAGGGATCGCCGGGGTCAAAGGCAACCAGTTACAGTTGCTCACCTCTAGCGATGAGACCCTCAAGGCGCTGATCCGGGACATCGAGCTAGCGCATAATAGCATCGAAATGGTGTTCTATATCTGGCAACCGGGAGGACTGGCCGACCAGGTGGCGGAAGCCTTGATGGCCGCGGCGCGGCGCGGTGTTCATTGCCGCCTGATGCTTGATTCGGCCGGCAGCGTGGCCTTCTTCCGCAGTCCCTATCCGGCGATGATGCGTGAGGCAGGTATCGAGGTGGTCGAGGCGCTACAAGTCAATCTGCTGCGTGTCTTCCTACGCCGCATGGATCTGCGTCAACACCGCAAGGTGGTATTGGTCGATAACTTCATCGCCTACACCGGCAGCATGAACCTGGTCGATCCGCGCTATTTCAAGCAGGATGCCGGCGTCGGACAATGGGTCGATGTCATGGCGCGCATGGAAGGGCCGGTCGCGACGACCATGGGGATCTACTATGCCTTTGACTGGGAGATGGAGACCGGTAAACGCCTCCTGCCACCGGAGCCGACCTGTAGTATCCTGCCGTTCGAGAAAGAATCCGGTCATACCATCCAGGTGATCGCCTCTGGCCCCGGTTTCCCCGAGGAGCTAATCCACCAATCACTATTGACCGCCGTCTACTCCGCCCGCCAGCAGTTGGTGATGACGACGCCCTACTTCGTCCCTAGCGACGATCTGCTGCACGCCATCTGTACCGCCGCACAACGTGGGGTGGATGTTTCCATCATCGTACCGAAGAAAAACGACTCAATGATGGTCGGTTGGGCTAGCCGCGCCTTCTTCACTGAGATGTTGGCCGCCGGCGTCAAGATCTACCAGTTCGAAGGCGGCCTGCTGCACACCAAGAGCGTACTGGTCGATGGTCAACTGAGCCTGGTCGGTACCGTTAATCTGGATATGCGCAGCCTATGGCTTAATTTTGAGATTACCCTGGTGATCGACGATGATGGGTTCGGCAGCGATCTGGCTTGCGTGCAAGATGACTACATCGCACGCTCAACCCTGCTGGATCCGCTGACCTGGCTAAAGCGCCCGCTGTGGCAACGCATGGTCGAGCGGCTATTCTACTTTTTCAGTCCCCTGCTGTAAGATGCAGGGTATTTAACCGGGCTACGGCCCTCGTGAGATAGTAACATGATGGACTTAAACAACCGCCTGAGCGAAGAAGAGACCTTGGATCAGGCCTACGACATTTTCCTGGAGCTGGCGGCGGACAACCTGGATCCGGCCGATGTGCTGCTGTTCAATCTCCAGTTTGAGCAGCGCGGCGCTGCCGAGTTGTTCGACCCAGCGGAGGATTGGCAGGAGCACGTCGACTTCGACCTCAATCCCGATTTCTTCGCCGAAGTGGTCATTGGCCTCACCAACGGCGATGGCGAAAACGATACTATCGACGATGTCTTCGCCCGCGTCCTGATCTGCCGCGAGAAAGATCACAAGCTGTGCCACATTCTGTGGAAGGAATAAACCCACCAGCGCGCACCCTGAAAAAAAACCGCCAATTTCGGCGGTTTTTTATTACGCGACGCAAAGACAATGCCGAGCGCTTACAACGGATCGACCTTCAGACAGGAGACGGCATGGCGGAAGCTCCCCTCCAGCAAAGGCCGTGTCTCGGCACACTCCGGGCCAGCTAACGGGCAGCGGGTACGGAACACGCACCCGGTGGGCGGATCGATCGGTGACGGCAGCTCCCCCTCCAACAATTGGATACGCTTATTGCGCTCCTTATCGGGGTCCGGCACTGGCACCGCCGACATCAACGCCTTGGTGTAGGGGTGCTGCGGATTGTGGTATACCTCGTCATAGGTTCCCAGCTCTACCGCATGCCCCAAATACATCACCAACACCCGATCGGAGATGTGTTTCACCACCGCCAAATCATGGGCGATGAAAATCAGTGATAATCCCATCTCACGCTGCAACTCCTGTAGCAAGTTGACTACCTGCGCCTGAATTGACACATCCAGCGCCGATACCGGCTCATCACAGATGATCAACTTTGGCTCCAGGATCAAGGCGCGCGCGATGCCGATGCGCTGACATTGCCCCCCGGAGAACTCGTGCGGGTAACGGTTGATCAGGTTAGGCAACAGGCCGACACGCATCATCATCGCCTTGACACGATCTCGTACCTCCGTACGCCCCATCTCGGGATGGTAGGTACGCAACGGTTCGGCAATGATCTCGCCAATGGTCATCCGTGGATTCAACGAAGCCAATGGGTCCTGAAAGATCATCTGAATATCGCGACGCACTTCACGCCACTGCGCCTCGTTCATCCCCAGCAGATCACGCCCCAACCAGCTGACATTGCCGGAGGTTGCCTTCACTAGCCCAATCAACGCGCGGGCGAAAGTTGACTTACCGCAGCCCGACTCCCCCACCACCCCCAGGGTCTCGCCTTGATACAGCCGCAGCGTCACCCCATCTACCGCCTTAAGGCGCTTGGGCGGCTGCCAGAACCAAGCCCGGCTGTCACGAATGTCGAAATGCACACGCAGATCGGCCACCTCCAACAAGACCTTCTTATCGTTTAGCTGCCCACTCATGCCAATTCCTCCACCGTTCTAAAGCAGGCGCGCAAGCGCCCGTCGCCAAAGGCCGCCAACGGCGGCGTAGCCTCACAGCCGGCATCGGCGTAAGGACAGCGCGGTTGGAATGGACAGCCTGCCGGCAGATGCAGCAGGTTGGGCGGATTACCGGGAATAGTCAACAGCGCCGCCTCTTCGCCATCCAAGCGCGGCACCGCGTTCAACAGGCCGATGGAGTAAGGATGAGACGGATGGTAGAACACATCGCGAGCCTGGCCGTACTCCATGGTGCGCCCGGCGTACATGACCAGTACCTTATCGCAGATACCGGCCACCACGCCCAAATCGTGAGTAATCATAATGATGGCGGTGTTGAACTCCCGCTTCAGTTCATTGAGTAGCGTCATGATCTGCGCCTGCACCGTCACATCTAACGCGGTGGTCGGCTCGTCGGCGATCAATAGGCGCGGGCGACACAGCAGCGCCATGGCGACCATCACTCGCTGCCGCATCCCGCCAGAAAATTCATGAGGGAACATGCGCATGCGTTTACGCGCCTCCGGCATCTTCACTGCATCCAGCATGCGTACCGATTCGTCGAACGCCTGCGCCTTGCTCATCCCCTTGTGCAGCATCAGCACCTCCATCAGCTGCTCCCCCACCCGCATATAGGGATTGAGTGAGGTCATCGGGTCTTGGAAGATCATGGCGATCTGCTCGGCGCGCAACCGATTGAGCGCCGACTCCGGCAGATTGAGGATCTCACGCCCGTCGAAACGGGCCGAACCGCTGATGCGCCCGTTGGCCGCCAGCAGCCCCATCAGGGCAAAGGCAGTCTGCGACTTACCGGAGCCGGACTCGCCGACGATCCCCAAGGTTTCGCCGGCCGCCAGGGTAAAGTTAAGATCGTTGACCGCCGTAACATCACCGTCCGGCGTAGCAAAGGTCACGCGAAGATCACGGACATCGAGCAAACAGGACTTCATCTGTGCACGCTCCTTAGCGGTCTTTCGGATCGAGGGCGTCACGCAGCCCATCGCCGATAAAGTTAAAACAGAATAGGGTGATCACCAGGAACGAGGCCGGAAAGATCAATAGCCAGGGAGAGACCTCCATCGAATTAGCGCCGTCACTCAGCAACGCGCCCCAACTGCTGAGCGGCTCCTGTGTTCCCAGACCGAGGAAACTTAAGAACGATTCGAACAGGATCATGCCGGGAACCAGCAACGAGGCGTAGACCACCACCACCCCCAATACGTTAGGCACCACGTGACGCAAGATGAT
Organism: Edwardsiella hoshinae NBRC 105699 = ATCC 33379; assembly: GCF_000474215.1. Classification (GTDB taxonomy): domain Bacteria; phylum Pseudomonadota; class Gammaproteobacteria; order Enterobacterales; family Enterobacteriaceae; genus Edwardsiella; species Edwardsiella hoshinae. The sequence continues at coordinate 48,036 of NZ_BAUC01000036.1, forward strand.
ACGCCCGGTACTGACCCCACCAACCTGCGCCGCCTCGATAAACTCCTTACGTTTCAGGCTCAAGGTCTGACCGCGCACGATACGCGCCATATCCAACCAAGAGACCATGCCGATAGCGATGAAGATCAGTAGGATGTTTTGGCCAAAAAAGGTGACCAGCAGGATAACGAAAAACATAAAGGGGAAAGAGTTAAGGATCTCCAGCAAACGCATCATCACCGAATCCACCTTCCCGCCCAAGTAGCCGGAGAGCGCGCCGTACAGCGTGCCGACCACCACCGCCACCAACGCGGCGGCGACGCCGACCATCAGCGAAATGCGCCCGCCGATGGCGACGCGCACCAGTAAATCACGCCCCGAGGAGTCGGTGCCGAAATAGTGCCCCCCCTCCCATGCCGGCGCGGAGGACATCATGTTCCAGTCGGTGTCATCATAGGCAAAAGATGACAGCATCGGCGCCAGTATGACGAACAACGCGATCAGGGTTAAGACAAAGAGGCTGATCAGCGCCGCCCGATTATGCATAAAACGGCGACGGGCATCCTGCCATAGGCTGCGCCCCTCGACATCCAACTGCTCACTGAAACGCTCGACCGCGGCGGCGTTACTCTTATTGACTCGCATAAACGCCTCCTGTTAATAGCGGATCTTGGGATCGATTACGGCATACAGCACGTCAACGATGGCATTAAACAGAATGGTCAGCGTACCGACCAGGATGGTCAGGCTGAGCACCAGTGAATAGTCACGATTCAACGCCCCATTGACAAACAATTGGCCGATCCCCGGCAGGCCGTAGATAGTCTCGATCACCATCGAACCGGTGATAATACCGACGAAAGCGGGCCCCATGTAGGAGAGCACCGGCAACAGCGCCGGACGCAGCGCGTGACGCCACACGATGCGCCGCATCGGTAGCCCCTTGGCGCGTGCGGTACGGATGAAGTTCGAGTGCAATACCTCGATCATCGAGCCACGGGTGATACGCGCGATGCCGGCGATATACGACAGCGACAAGGCCACCATCGGCAACAGCATGTATTTCAGTGCCCCGCCGTTCCAACCGCCGCCAGGCAGCCAATGCAACGAGATGGCGAAGATCAACACCAGTAATGGCGCCACCACGAAACTGGGGATCACCACGCCGGTCATGGCAAAGGTCATCACCAAATAGTCCCAGCGTGAATTCTGCTTCAAGGCGGCGATGACACCGGCCGAAATCCCAAACACCAGCGCCATCACAAAGGCGGCCAGCCCCAACTTGGCAGAGACCGGAAAAGAAGCGGCGAGCAGATCGTTAACCGAATAATCCTTATATTTGAACGATGGCCCAAAGTCTCCCTTGGAGAGTTGCAACAAATAGTGGCCGTACTGCTTCCACATGGGATCGTTGAGATGATACTTAGCCTCAATGTTGGCCATCACCTCAGGCGGCAGCGTGCGCTCCCCGGTGAACGGGCTGCCCGGTGCTAAACGCATCATAAAGAAAGAGATGGTCACCAGGATGAACAGTGTCGGTATCGCTTCCAAGAAGCGACGAAATATGAATTTTAGCATGGCCCAAACCCTGTACGCCGGCCGCAATGGCCGGTGGTCGTCTACCCGGCGGCCGGTCACCCGGCCGCACAGTTATTAGTGTTGAATGATGTAGAGATTCTTATCGTAGACATAATCCAGTGGATCCTGGCCGGTGTAGCCACCGACGTAAGGTTTCACCAGACGGGCGTTAACATAGTAATAGACCGGCACGATGGCGGAGTCTTTATCCAACTGCTGCTCGGCATGCTGATAGACCTGCGCACGCTCGGCCTTATCCTTCGCCTGTAGGGCGCCGGCCATGATGCGATCGAAGGCCGCGCTCTTGTAATGCGGCGTGTTGTTGCTGCTGTTGGACAACATCATGTTGAGGAAGGAACTCGGCTCGTTATAGTCAGCACACCAGCCCGCACGCGCCACGTCGTAGTTCCCCTGGTGACGCGAGTCGAGGAAGGTCTTCCACTCCTGGTTCTCCAGTTTCACGTCGATGCCCAGGTTCTTCTTCCAGATAGAGGCGGCGGCGATCGCCAGCTTCTTATGCAGATCCGAGGTGTTGTACAACAGGTTGAAGGTGAGCGGCTTGTCCGGGCCATAGCCTGCCTCGGCCAGCAGCTTCTTCGCCTGTTGGTTACGCTGCTCCTGCGTCCAGCCAAACCAGGCTGGCGGCGTCAGGTTGGCACCATCGGTATAGGGAGGGGTAAAGCTATAGGCCGGCAGATCGCCCTGATTCTTCACCTTGTTGACGATGATGTCGCGATCCAACCCCAGCTTGAGGGCCTCACGCACGCGCGGATCATTAAACGGCGGCTTCTGGTTGTTGATCTCGTAGTAGTAGGTACACAGGTAAGGATCGATCTTGACCTGCTCGGGAATTTCGCGCTTCAGCTTCTGGAACATCTCAATCGGCATGTTGTTGTAGGTCATGTCGATCTCGCCAGTCCGGTAACGGTTCACATCCGTCACTTCCGAGGCGATCGGCAGGAAGGTCACTTTGTCGATCACTGTCTTAGCGTTATCCCAGTACAGCGGGTTACGCTCCAGCACGATGCGTTCGTTGACGACCCAGTCTTTCAATTTATAGGCACCATTGCTGACATAGTTCTGCGGCAGGGTCCACTTTTCACCGTACTTCTCGACCGCCGCCTTATTGACCGGCTTCATCGCGTAGTGCGCGGTCATCTCCGGCAGATAGGGCACCGGCTCGCTCAGGGTTACCTGGAAGGTGTGATCATCCAGCGCTTTCACGCCCAAGGTCGACTTATCTTTTTTGCCGGCGATGATGTCATCCACATTGGCGACATGAGCATACTGGAGATAACTGGCATAGGGCGACGCCGTCTTCGGGTCGGCCATCCGCTGCCAGCTATAGACGAAATCTTCGGCGGTGACCGGCTCCCCATTCGACCACTTAGCATCCGGGCGCAAATGGAAGACCCACACCTTGTTATCTTTGCTCTCCCAGCGCTCGGCCACGCCGGGAATGGTATGCCCCTGCGGATCGTGCTGCGTCAGCCCTTCCAACAGGTCGTTGGTGACGTTATTTTCCGGCACCCCTTCGATTTTATGCGGATCGAGGGAAGAGACTTCGGAGCCATTATTCCTGACCAGTTCCTGCTTCGCCGCCAGCTTTACACCGGCCGGCACCTCGGCCGCCGAGGCCGAAAAAACGATGCCGCCCAGTGCACTACAGATGGCGAGGGTTAACATAGGTTTTTTGATGATGTGTTTGCTCATTACTACCACTCCCGTATTCAAAGGAAGCCTGTTTGCAGGCTGGTCAACATGATGAGTTATGGCTATCGCACCGGAGGAACGAGTCCGCGCGACGGCTGGCCTGACGCGCCCTCATGGGAGCGTCGGCATTATTGTTGCCGGGTAACGAAATCACGACGTCATACGCCGTAAGGTTAATGGTGGACAGGAGCGGCGCAGTACGCGCAATGACACCACGGGAGAGGACGCATAATCAGCGCGCTGGCGCTGTAACATGCCATACCGAGAGAACCCTCTGTAATGCCGACAGCCACGCATGGCCACATAGCGCACGCCTTGAGTCGACTCACTGCCCAATGCACTGTTTTAATCCGTGCTTTCTCACAGACTGCCCTCAGCCATGACAAAAATCAATCTTAACTTACTGATATAAAATAAAATATACACTAACCACCATTTGAATTGGCTAATGTTTCGCCGAACAGAAAAAAAGCAAAATAAAATTACAATTCATGTCTTTTTTCTAGATATAAAGACTAATTGTTAGTGAGAATTTTTCGGCTAAACGCGGAAGAATGTACACAATAGCAACGATTGTGTAGGACAATTTTGCGTAATTAGGACGGGAATAGGTGAATTAACCCTGAGTAATAGTTAGAGAGGAAAACAAAATAGAAAATGATAAAATATATTAAAAAATAGATAGCCTATAAAAAGCGCCGTCCCTTGGTTAGGCGCGCCGCAAGCGACACGCCACACCGCCGACGGACTTACAATAATCCCGGAAAGATCGCCTTCACCCCGGTCACGATAAACTCAATCCCCAAGGCCATTAGCAACAGCCCCATGATACGGGTTACCACGTTGATCCCGGTCTGGCCCAGCAACCGCACCAACAACGGTGCAGCACGGAACAAGAGCCAGCAGCAAAAGGCAAATAAGATAATCGCCAGCGAGAAGCCCAGCAGGTTCTGCCAGCCGTGGTAACGTGAACTCCAGACGATGGTCGAACTGATGGCGCCAGGGCCGGCCATCAGAGGCAGCGCCAGTGGTACCACGCCAACATTTTCACGGATTGCCGTCTCCGACTTCTCCTGTTTGTTCTGTTTATCCTCCCCCAACTTACCGCTGATCATCGACATGGCGATGGTCACCACCAGGATACCGCCCGCAATACGGAAGGAGTCGATGGAAATACCGAAGAAATAGAGGATGGAGTCCCCCAGCAACAACGCGGTAATCAGAATGATCGCCACTGAGAGATTCGCGGTCAGGTTAGTCCGATTGCGCGCTGCAACGGCCTGATAGCTGGTCATACTAATGAAGACGGGCAAGATCCCTACCGGGTTTACCAAGGCGAACAGGCCAATAAAAAATTTGATATACCCGGACAAGTCCAGCAGAGACTGACTCACTATGCGCTCCACAAGTTAAAGATGATGGTCATCGCGCGCTAATGTAATAGAAATACCTGCGCCGATCTATCATCCCGCCATAGAATTTTGTCATTTAACCAGAGATGCCGCTTATCCTACTCTCCATTGTGTGCGATACGCCGCGCCGTGATTTTAACCGTTAAGCACTGCTTTTTTCACGCTACTAATAATCATTATCAATTACGCCATGCTGAATGGAGTCAGCTTGGCGTTTTCGTGACTCTAATCACAAAACAAATACCCAAGAATGAGTAAGCTTCGTTACATCAAAAAAGATGAATTAGGGATGAGCATCTTGGTAAGGTGAAACGGCTGTATGCCTGAGCGTCTTACCTCGTAGCTTAAGCTGTTTTAGCAAATTAGCAGCCCGGGCGGCAGCCATAACCCGGCAAAGGTGACACCGCCAGCTATACTTGTGTGCCTTGTGCGGCTGATTGACTAAAAAAGTTTAACATTATCAGGAGAGCATTCATGGCTGTAACCAATACTGCTGAACTCGATGCGCTGGTCGCCCGTGTAAAAAACGCCCAACGCGAGTTTGCTAACTTCTCACAGGAACAAGTCGACAAAATCTTCCGCGCTGCTGCGCTGGCCGCGGCCGATGCTCGCATTCCGCTGGCTAAGATGGCCGTCGCCGAATCCGGCATGGGCATCGTGGAAGATAAAGTAATCAAGAACCACTTCGCCTCCGAATATATCTACAACGCCTACAAAGACGAGAAGACCTGCGGCATTCTGTCTGAAGACGACACCTTCGGCACCATCACCATCGCCGAGCCGACTGGCCTGATCTGCGGTATCGTACCGACCACTAACCCGACCTCTACCGCAATCTTCAAGGCGTTGATCAGCCTGAAGACCCGCAACGGTATCATCTTCTCTCCGCACCCACGCGCCAAGCAGGCCACCAACAAGGCGGCTGACATCGTACTCCAGGCAGCCATCGCCGCCGGCGCACCGAAAGACATCATCGGCTGGATCGATGAGCCGTCCGTCGAGCTGTCCAATGCATTGATGCACCACCCGGACATCAACCTGATCCTGGCCACTGGCGGCCCGGGTATGGTGAAAGCCGCATACAGCTCCGGTAAGCCGGCGATCGGCGTCGGCGCGGGTAACACACCGGTCGTGATCGACGAAACTGCTGACATCAAACGTGCCGTTGCTTCTATTCTGATGTCCAAGACGTTCGACAATGGCGTCATCTGTGCTTCTGAACAGTCCGTCATCGTGGTCGACGCTGTCTACGGCGCAGTCCGTGAGCGTTTCGCCACCCACGGCGGCTACCTGCTCCAAGGTAAAGAGCTGAAAGCCGTTCAAGACATCATCCTGAAAAATGGCGCGCTGAATGCGGCTATCGTTGGGCAGCCGGCGACGAAAATCGCCGAGATGGCTGGCATCACCGTACCGGCAGGGACCAAGATCCTGATCGGTGAAGTCAGCGTGGTTGATGACTCCGAGCCGTTCGCCCACGAGAAACTCTCTCCGACCCTGGCGATGTACCGTGCCAAAGACTTCGAAGACGCCGTAAGCAAAGCGGAAAAACTGGTCGCCATGGGCGGTATCGGCCACACCTCTTGCCTATACACCGACCAAGACAACCAGGGTGCTCGCGTCAACTACTTCGGCGAGAAGATGAAAACCGCCCGTATCCTGATCAATACCCCGGCTTCCCAAGGGGGGATCGGTGACCTGTACAACTTCAAGCTGGCACCTTCCCTGACGCTGGGCTGCGGCTCCTGGGGCGGTAACTCCATCTCTGAAAACGTGGGTCCGAAGCACCTGATCAACAAAAAAACGGTAGCGAAGCGAGCAGAAAACATGTTGTGGCATAAACTTCCGAAGTCTATCTACTTCCGTCGCGGCGCGCTGCCGATCGCGCTGGATGAAGTGGCAACCGACGGTGCCAAACGCGCCTTCGTCGTGACCGACCGTTTCCTGTTCAACAACGGTTATGCCGATCAGGTAACGAATGTGCTGAAGGCACACGGCATCGAAACCGAAGTGTTCTTCGAAGTCGAAGCTGACCCGACCCTAAGCATCGTGCGCAAGGGTGCCGAGCAGATGCACTCTTTCAAGCCGGATGTCATCATCGCGCTGGGCGGCGGTTCTCCGATGGACGCAGCCAAGATCATGTGGGTGATGTATGAGCACCCGGAAACCCACTTCGAAGAGCTGGCGCTGCGCTTTATGGACATCCGTAAGCGTATCTACAAGTTCCCGAAAATGGGCGTGAAGGCGAAGATGATCGCCATTACCACCACCTCCGGTACCGGTTCTGAAGTTACGCCGTTCGCCGTCGTTACCGATGATGCTACCGGTCAGAAGTACCCGCTGGCCGACTATGCACTGACGCCGGATATGGCCATCGTCGATGCCAACCTGGTGATGAATATGCCGAAATCCCTGTGCGCCTTCGGCGGTCTGGATGCGGTGACTCACGCCCTGGAGGCCTACGTCTCCGTACTGGCGAACGAATACTCTGACGGCCAGGCGTTGCAAGCCCTGAAACTGCTGAAAGAGTTCCTGCCAGCCAGCTATGCAGAGGGGGCCAAGAATCCGGTAGCGCGTGAGCGTGTACACAACGCCGCCACCATCGCCGGTATCGCATTCGCCAACGCCTTCCTCGGGGTATGTCACTCTATGGCCCACAAGCTGGGTTCCGAGTTCCACATCCCGCACGGTCTGGCCAACGCCCTGCTGATCTCCAACGTCATCCGCTATAACGCGAACGACAACCCGACCAAGCAGACCGCATTCAGCCAGTACGACCGTCCGCAAGCGCGTCGTCGTTATGCGGAAGTCGCCGACCACCTGGGTCTGAGCGCACCGGGCGACCGCACCGCGCAAAAGATCGAGAAACTGCTGGCTTGGTTGGAAAGCATCAAGGCTGAACTGGGTATCCCGGCCTCCATCCGTGAAGCGGGCGTACAGGAAGCCGACTTCCTGGCGAAAGTGGACAAGCTGTCTGAAGACGCTTTCGATGACCAGTGCACCGGCGCCAACCCGCGCTACCCGCTGATCGCCGAACTCAAGCAGATCCTGCTGGATAGCTACTACGGCCGCGACTACGTCGAGCATGCACAGCAGGACGACAAAGCCGCAGCACCGAAAGCCGAGAAAAAGGCCAAGAAAGCCTAATTTGACTCGCCAACAACGAGGCGCATGATCGATATTCGCCTCCGCACTTTACGGGCTACGTTATTACGTGGCCCGTTTTTTTATTGGCCATAGCGCCAGTACGCCCTGCCCCCTCCCACGGTGTCCCTCCTCAGAGACCGCCTAAACACACCACGCGCGCATCCCACAACTCGCCGCCGTGACGCGGCACACCGGGTCGCCCTGGCACGGCCAGCGGCTGAGCGCTGGCAATGACACTCGCGGCGCAGAATCGGCCTCCTGCCGGTGGTGATGCGCCGAACCGCATATATCCTTACGCCGATACGCTACGCGTCTCAAGCGGCGTGAGCGCGCGCTCAGCGCCCCCCAGGCGTGCGCTAGCCTCTCAACATGAGGGGATGCGGCGCGGCGTACGACAATCCCCACGCGGGAAGAACAGAGGAATAACACGCCTCAGCGCAAACTCGCTCAAGACAGCGCAGAACGCTAAGCGGGGCAGTGAGCACACAGCCCCACCGCTCCCCCAGGCGAGAGTAACAGCGTTGCCGGCACCGGCGAGACTGTGGCAGAGCAAGTGAGGGATCGCGTGAAACACGTATCGCTACGATCGCCATCGCTCCCCAACTCAAATTCGCCCAATGGTTCGCCCTGTACGGTGTCTCAGTCGAGACCTACGCGCAGGCATAGGCGGGGTCAATACTGACGGCGGGTGCGTGATGCCTACGGGGATAGCGACATGTAACGGCTAAGCGAACGCGGACGGGGCATCCCCCCAGCCAAGCCACGGCACGCTGTGTGAGGTAGCGCCGCTGCCGCGCTGACGGCATGAGTCACGAGCACGTGGAGACGGGCGGCGTCGTATCTGCGCCCGTCCAGAGCTAAGCGCTGAGCAACACGCGCAATCTAGGTATGCGTGGCGCCGCCGAGCGCATCCTTATAATGCTTACGGCAGACGGAAACATAGCGCTCATTACCACCGATGACCACCTGCTCTCCCTCTTTTAAAGCACGACCATCCTGATCCAAGCGCAACACCATATTCGCCTTACGACCGCAATGGCAGATGGTCTTCAGCTCGACCAACTTATCCGCCCAGGCCAGCAGATATTGGCTACCGGGAAACAGCTCACCGCGAAAATCGGTGCGCAGGCCATAGCACAGCACAGGAATATCCAACGAATCCACCACCTCGGAGAGCGCCAGCACTTGAGCCTTAGTCAGGAACTGGCTCTCATCCACCAATACACAATGCACCGTCTGTTGTTGATGCGCATCGCGGATCGCCGTAAACAGATCCGTCTGGGGGTTATACAACATCGCCGGTGAATGTAGCCCGATGCGTGAGCTGATCTGTCCCACCGCATAGCGGTTATCAATTTCTGCGGTGAACGCCAGCGTATGCATACCCCGCTCCCGATAGTTGTAGGAGGACTGCAACAATGCTGTCGATTTTCCCGCATTCATTGCCGAGTAATAAAAATAGAGTTGAGCCATCAAAACGCCTTAAACGGAAAAAAGTCATCAATTTTACGGGATTCTATCATATAAGCAGAGCGGAGCGGGGTTCACTTATTCCCCCCGCCAACAAGTGATCGACTGCGCTATCCGTGTACAATGACTAAACTGCCAGGCGGGGCGACAGAATAATTACGACATTATTCATGCCAATAAGTGATCAACCTAACAGTTATCAGGCTGGCAAGCCGCCGAACGGGATAACGTAAACCCCGCTCGGCAATTGGCACTAGGCACTGGCGCTACGCTGCATTTATATACATAGTCTCTGCCGATACCCCTGCCACGAAAGCGCAGGCAAGCTGCCCGCCCCCCTAGCGAGTTATATAGAGAATCAGGCATAATATTAACAATTCGGACCAAGAACATATTCGTCCTGACCTACGAATATTTTGCCAATCTTACAAAATTCACTATTGCGTTAAATAAGAGCGCACTCTATTATAAAGATGACGCCCCCACCAATATAATTTGAGATTAGGAAAATGAGCGAAGCATTAAAGATTCTTAACAACATTCGTACTCTACGCGCCCAGGCTCGCGAATGCACGCTGGAAACTCTGGAAGAAATGCTGGAGAAACTGGAAGTCGTCGTTAAAGAACGTCGCGAAGAAGAGCAGCAAGCACAAGCCGAGATCGAAGAGCGCACCCGTAAACTACAGCAATATCGTGAGATGCTGATCGCTGACGGTATTGATCCGAATGAGTTGTTGCAGAGCATGAATGCCAGCAAAGCAACTGGCGGTAAAACCAAGCGCGCTGCACGTCCGGCGAAATACCAGTATGTCGACGAAAATGGCGAAACCAAGACCTGGACCGGTCAGGGCCGTACGCCTGCCGTGATCAAGACAGCCATGGAAGAACAGGGTAAGACCCTGGACGATTTCCTGATCTAATCCAGAATACGCCTAAAAATAGCCTCTTCATGAGGCTATTTTTGTTTCTTCCCCCCTCACACCGAACATGCTATCTCCTCTTCATATCATCAAGATCTATAATTATTCCTTCAGTTTATTTATTACCGTTGAGTCCATCACGCCTCTTCTTAGGAAAAGTCTCATTTGTCAATTTAATCAATTAGAGGTAGCTCCGCGTGCCACTACCCAGACCTTTGTCCAGTTGCATCGTGATAAAAAAAATGGCGGCCAATGGCCGCCATCTTTTATTCATCACCTTACTTGCTTAAGTTAAGTCCTTTGATCCACGCGGCAAACTCTTTACCCAGCGACGGATGACGCAAACCATACTCGACAAACGCCTGCATATAACCCAGTTTATTCCCGCAATCGTGGCTACGTCCTTTCAAGTGATAAGCCTCAACGGTTTCGTTCTTCAGCAACATTGCGATGGCATCCGTCAACTGAATCTCTTCACCGGCGCCTGGCGGGGTTTTAGAGAGCAACGGCCAAATGTCGGGGGAAAGAACATAACGCCCAACAATGGAGAGGTTAGACGGTGCTTTATCACGCGGCGGCTTTTCTACCACCGCTCTAATGGCCAGGCTCTCTCCTGCGGCCAATTGTGCACCATTACAGTCGACCACCCCATAATTAGAGACGTCGGCCATTGGCACCGGCTCCACCATAATCTGGCTGGCACCGGTAGATTCATAGCGACGCAACATCTCGCTTAGGTTATCACTACTCAAATCCGCGCTATATTCGTCCAAAATAACATCTGGTAATACCACGGCGAAAGGTTCATCACCCACCAGCGGATGGGCACACAGAATGGCGTGACCTAAACCTTTGGCCAGTCCCTGACGCACCTGCATAATAGTGACATGCTTAGGACAAATAGCTTGAACTTCGGCCAACAGCTGACGCTTAACGCGCTTTTCCAGCATCGCTTCCAACTCAAAACTGGTATCGAAGTGGTTCTCGATGGAGTTTTTGGATGAGTGCGTGACTAAAATGATTTCATTAATACCCGCCGCAATACATTCATTGACCACGTATTGAATCAGCGGTTTATCTACCAACGGCAACATTTCTTTAGGAATAGCTTTCGTTGCCGGCAGCATGCGCGTTCCTAGCCCTGCGACCGGGATAACAGCTTTTTTTACTTTTCTCACTGACGTTGACATACAACCTCTCTCTACGGATGACGCATTGTTCGCCCGTCCATAATCGAACGATATGAGTACTAGACTGCCTGCGAGTATACCAGTTCGGCAATCCTACGCATGTCTTTCATCTGTATTTGATATCAACTGGATAAACAAGCGACAACGCATAAAATAACGCCTAGCGTTGGCCACAAGAGTAGCAGAAAATGCCGAAAAATAAGGAGGGGGAGTGGTTACGATGACTGCGCCTGACATAACGCGGGCAAGACATGGTGATGATCCGGCGCGGTCAGCATCAAGCGCAACTGCCCTCCTGCCCCCCAGACCTGGCACTGCCAGCGGCGGCTACGTAGGCAAAGCTGATTCATATGCGCGCTGCCCAACGTACCCAAGGGCACACCGCCATTTAACTGCACCGTCTGTCCCTCCGCATCGAGGCAGGCGTGTAGACCGGCGGCGACCAACAATACGTTTCCCGATCCGGCATGATAATAACCAGCCAGCATCGGAAACTGCCCGACGAAGCCCGCACGGCGCAGTAGCTGGTTCGCCTGTTTCAGTACTGCGGCAATATGCGGCAATGGGCGTGCCTGGGTGATCACCTGTTGCTGCAACAACCCATTGAAAATCGCGCGCATCATCAACGCCGCCAGCACGCCATATTCACGGCTACGCGTCACATCGAGGCAGTAAAACGCCATCTCGCGCGCTGACAGCGATGCCATATCCAGAACTAAGCCACAACTTGCCGGGTCGGTCAATTGACGGTAATTGACCCGACACCCCGCCACGACCTGCTGCACCGGCGGTTGCAACTGGCGCAGCAGACGCACCGCACGCGCTGGATCATGCAACAACGCCGCCCAATCGTGACTCAGCGCATCCTCCTCCAATGCCAAGGAGTCGAACAACGCCGGATAGAGGCAGGCCAAGAGCATCTGACGCAGCCGCTCATAGTCACGCACCGGCTTCAACAACACATCCTTCGCCCCCAAACGCATCACCCGGGCGATATCACTGACCGACTCGGTCGCCGAAATCACTACCACCGGCGTACGTTGTCCGCGCATCCGCAGATGGCGGAGGAAATCCGCGCCATCCATTTCCGGCATCGCCAGATCGCACAGAATGATATCGGGACGCTGCCGCTCATACAGACGCAACGCCTGGCGCCCATTCTCCGCCTGCGTTATCTTAGCGCCCTGTGTCTCCAGGTAGCCGCACAGCATATGGCGGAACACGGCATCGTCATCGACGATCATGATCTGTTTATTGGTGAGTACCTGTGACATAGCCGGCCCCTCCTACTCATCTGATCCTAGTGTGGTTCAATAACGGTACGAATACCCTAACGGCCAGTAAAAATATTTAATACTGCGTGATTCAACGCAGTTTTCACAAAATCGGAATTAACTTATTCAACATTATTATTAGTTATTATGATCAGCATAGAGCTCTCGCGGTATTATGCTCATCTTTTCTCACCAATAGTTGCAAATGGTTATAGCTATGATGTCGCCGATCACCCATTCCGCCCCCTGCCCCTGTGGCAGCACGCTCACCTTCGCCGCTTGCTGCGCCCCATGCCTCGATGGCTCACGTCCAGCCAGCACCCCAGAACAACTGATGCGCTCACGCTACAGCGCCTTCGTTACCCACAACGCCGACTATCTGATCGCCACGTGGCATCCCGACTGTGCTATGGCGGGCGAACGCACGGCCATCTGTGCCAGCTTTGCCGATACCGCATGGCTGGGACTCCGGGTTATCGCTTGCACGCCGGGCCGGGATGCGCACGAAGGCTATGTCGAATTCATCGCCCGTTTCCATACACCTTCAACTAATAGAAACGGCGCAATTCACGAGCGTTCACGTTTTCTGAATCTGCATCACACTTGGTACTATGTCGATGGGACCCGGCCGGAGGTAGGACGTAACGACCCCTGTCCCTGCGCCAGTGGGAACAAATATAAAAAATGCTGCGGACGCTAGGTAGAGTCCCGCTACCGAACGGCGTTTCGGCGCCGAACGGCGGTGCCGTTACCATTGCGGGGCGAGCCCAGCCAGCACGGCGCCACAACAAGGATGCAAACCGATGTCACACCCCGTTATTCAACGCAAAGTTCTACGCACCACCTGCCCCGATGCCAAGGGCCTGATCGCCAAGATCACCAATATTTGCTACAAACACCAACTCAATATCATCCAGAATAACGAGTTCGTCGATCACCACTGCGGGCGCTTTTTCATGCGTACCGAGTTAGAAGGCATCTTTAACGATGAGACCCTGCTCGCCGATCTGGATGACGCGCTGCCGCCGGGCTCCGAACGCGAGCTCATCGTCACCGCTCGACAACGGGTCGTGATCCTAGTGACGAAAGAAGCGCACTGCTTGGGTGATCTGCTGATCAAGAACGCTTTCGGCGATCTGGATATTGAGATTGCGGCAGTCATCGCTAACCATGCCACCCTGCAACCACTGGTCGAAAAGTTTGCGATCCCATTCATTCTGATCAGCCACGAAGGCCTGAGCCGCGAGGCACATGACGACGCGGTCGCCGAACAGATCGATCGTCTAGCGCCAGACTATGTGGTGCTGGCTAAATATATGCGTATTCTTACGCCGGATTTCGTCGCCCGCTACCCTAACCGCATCATCAATATCCATCACTCTTTCCTGCCCGCCTTTATCGGCGCTCGTCCCTATCATCAGGCTTATCAGCGTGGGGTGAAGATCATCGGCGCCACCGCTCACTTCGTGAACAACGATCTGGATGAAGGCCCCATCATCATGCAGGATGTGATCCACGTCGACCACAGTTATACCGCCGAAGAGATGATCCGTGCAGGACGGGATGTGGAAAAAAATGTACTGAGTCGCGCCCTCTACCGCGTGCTAGCACAGCGGGTGTTCGTTTGTGGCAATCGCACAGTAATTTTTTGATTTGTTCGTTTTTTCTCTATTTCCTGTATGCCCGCACAACAGTGCGGGCAAAAAAACGGCAAACGATTTTTTTTTCTTACGCAGCACTTTACAGCGCGGCGCGATTTGTTATTATGCGCCCCGCTTCCGCTGATAACGAAGCGCGACAATCTGGT
>NZ_BAUC01000035.1 GCF_000474215.1 Edwardsiella hoshinae NBRC 105699 = ATCC 33379
TACGGGAGCCCGTTTTTATGGCGCAATTATCACTCCAAATCTTGCAGGATCGCCAACGCGTCCGCCAGCTTCTTCACCCCGTACACGGTCATATTAGGAATGGCCTTTTTCGGCATATTGGCGTGGGGCACCATCGCCCGACGGAAACCATGTTTCGCCGCCTCAATGATGCGTTCCTGACCGCTCGCCACCGGGCGCACCTCACCGGCCAGCCCTACCTCGCCGAAGATCACCAGATCCTGTGGTAACGGCCGATCACGCAGGCTGGAAACCAGTGACATCAACAACGCCAAATCGGCACTGGTTTCCGCTACTTTCACCCCGCCGACCACATTGACGAACACATCTTGATCGGCCATCTGCAACCCACCGTGACGGTGCAGCACCGCCAACAGGATCGCCAGACGGTTCTGCTCCAACCCCACCGCCACCCGACGCGGGTTAGACATCATCGAGGTATCCACTAACGCCTGGATCTCCACCAGCAAGGGGCGAGTCCCCTCCCAAACCACCATCACCGAGCTACCGGCGGTGATCTCCTCGCCGCGGCTAAGGAAAATGGCCGAGGGGTTGCTGACTTCACGCAGCCCCTGCTCAGTCATGGCGAACACCCCCAACTCATTGACCGCACCGAAGCGGTTCTTATGGCTGCGTAGAGTACGAAAGCGCGAGTCGGCGTCACCATCGAGCAGCACCGAACAATCGATGCAATGCTCCAATACCTTGGGGCCTGCCAGCGAGCCATCCTTGGTCACATGGCCCACCATAATGATCGCCACCCCGCGAGTCTTAGCGAAACGCGTCAGATAAGCCGCCGTTTCACGCACTTGTGCCACGCTACCGGGAGACGACTGAATATCGGCCATATGCATCACCTGGATCGAATCGATCACCATCAGCTTCGGTTGCTCCTGTTCGGCAATCAGGCAGATCTGCTCGATACTGGTCTCCGACAGCATGTTCAACCCCTCGGTCGGTAAACCGAGGCGATGGGCACGCATCGCCACCTGTTGCAGCGACTCCTCACCGGTGACATACAAGGTCTTCATCTGCTGTGCTAGACGGCACAGGGTCTGCAACAGTAGAGTGCTCTTGCCGGCACCGGGGTTACCACCGATCAGAATGGCGCTGCCGGGTACGACCCCACCGCCCAAAACTCGGTCGAACTCGGCGAAGCCGGTGGAAAAACGCGGCAACGCCTCCAGACTGATCTCGGCGAGCTTTTGTACTTTGCTCAGGCCACCAGCATCACCGGCATAACCGGACAGGCGGGCGCCACGCGCCGCCGTCGGTGCCGCCGCTAGCCGTACCTCGCTGATACTGTTCCAGGCTTGACAGGCTGAGCACTGCCCCTGCCAACGCGGGTAGTCCGCCCCACATTCGTTACAAACAAACGCCCGTTTTACCGCCTTCGCCACCACCGTTCTCCTTCTTGATGTTCACACGGCCACGCCCAGTCCCCCTGCTCTCTTCCCGGACAAACTACGCCAACGCCGGCGCTCAGTATAACAGGAAACGAGCGATAACACTGTGAATGCGTACAGCGGTTAACGCTCTTCATGTTTCAGCGTGGCGCTCAACACGCACAACACCCCGATCAGATCGGCATGGCGAATGGCCATCGGTGCGCGCTCATACACACAGGGTTTGGCGTGATAGGCAATGCCCAATCCCGCACGTTGGATCATTTTCAGATCGTTAGCACCATCACCAATGGCGACCGTCTGCGCCAGCGGAATGCCGAGTTGTTGCGCCAGATCGCATAGAGTATCCTCCTTACATTGAGCATCCACGATGCGGCCCTCTAGCCGCCCCGTCAGGCGTCCATTCCGTACCTCTAACCCATTCGCCACCGCCGCATACAGATTCAACCGCTCGCGCAGGTGACTGGCGAAGTAGGTAAAACCACCGGAAGCGATCGCCACATGCCAGTCGAAAGCTTGCAGCTTACGCACTAAGCTGGTCAGCCCCGGCATCAGTGGCAGGCTCTCTCGCACCTGTTGCAGGAGTGTGGCATCCGCCCCCTCTAGCGCCGCGACGCGCTGTCGCAGACTGGCAGCAAAATCCAACTCGCCGCGCATCGCGCGTTCTGTCACCGCAGCGACCTCCCCCCCAACCCCAGCTAGACGCGCGATCTCATCGATACACTCGATGGTGATGGCGGTAGAGTCCATATCCATCACTAACAGTCCGGGGGAGCGCAGATGTGGCAGACGCCCCAGCACCGCCACATCGAAGCCTTGCTCATTGGCGATAAGCGCCGCACGCGGCGGCATATTGCCGGCCAGGCGTACCACTTGATAATCCTCGATGCACCATGCCGCCACCACCACCAACGGCGCGACCAGACGACGTTGAAAGGCATGCAGCGCCGCCTTATCTAAATGACGCCCGTACAACAACCAACCGGTATGCCCGGCACGATAGTCTAACGGCATCACTTCATCGCCACTCAGCGACAGCGGTAAGCCGGGCCAGCGGTAGATCTCCGCCGGTAGATCGCAAAAGGTAAGACAATTGGGCATAACCACTCCTCTCAAACACCATCCATGCGTCAAAACCGAGCCTCACGCTATCCTATCGTTAAGGCTTCTGGCAACATAAAGTCATTACCGCTGTATAGGATCTCTTCATGGTTAAGGCCACACTTCGCTTCCGCCTACACAGAACCGCTATCGTTCTGATATGCTTAGCTTTATTGGTTATTTTACTCCAGGGGGCGTCCTATTTCAGTCTGAGCCATCAACGGGCGAGGCTTGATCAGGTCGGCGAGTTGGCACAAACCCTGGCGCAACAGGTCGCCGCCCGCCTAACGCCGTTTATGAATGATGACTCACCAGACAGCAAGCGCATCGCTCCCATTCTTGAGGGGCTGACTCGTCATAGTCGAATTCTGGACGCCAGCGTCTATACCTTGAACGGCACATTGGTGGCGCAGGCTGGAGAACGCGTCAAGGTGCGTGATCGCTTGGCGCTGGATGGGCAACGAGCCGGTAGCTACTTCAACCATCAGATCGTCCAACCGATCGACGGCCACGATGGCCCGCTCGGTTTCTTACGCTTGACGCTGGATACGCACGTGCTGGCGACCGAATCACAGCAGGTCGATAACACCACTAACCTGCTACGTCTAATGATACTGCTGGCGCTGGCCATCGGCATCATCCTGGCACGTACCCTGCTACAGACTCAACGCAGCCGCTGGCAGCAGTCATCTTATCTGCTCACGGCTAACGCGCCGCTGGAAGAAGAGCACGCACCGACATCCCCGCCGAAGGAGGATGGGACGAGCACCTCGGTGCCGCCAGAGGGAGATAACCCCACCTCCTCTTCCTCCGCCCCGCATCCCTGATCCCATAAAAAGCAAAAACCCCGCCGAAGCGGGGTTTTTAGATGGAGGGAGTTGACCGGTAAGCCGGGTTCTGTCGTGGACAATCATTCGTCTAGGCCAGCAATCGCTCACTGGCTCAAGCAGCCTACCCGGGTTCAGTACGGGCCGTACCTTGTGAACCCCTATTTGGCCTTGCTCCGGGTGGAGTTTACCGTGCCACGGTCTGTTGCCAGCCGCGCGGTGCGCTCTTACCGCACCCTTTCACCCTTACCTGATCCCGCCTTACGGCGGGCCATCGGCGGTTTGCTCTCTGTTGCACTGGTCGTGGGCTCGCGCCCCCCAGGCGTTACCTGGCACCCTGCCCTATGGAGCCCGGACTTTCCTCCCCTGCGCCCGTCTCCTCGAAAGGACGACGACACAGCGGCGATTGTCTGGTCAACTCCGGCGCGGATGATAGGCTATTCAAGCGCCGTTGTCACCTGATTGCTGCGCGAGTGCATATTTATACAGCGCATTCTTCTTCACACCGTGGATCTCTGCCGCCAACGCCGCTGCCTTTTTCAGCGGTAGCTCCGCCTGGAGCAACGCCAATGTGCGCAGTGCCTCGGGCGATAGGGCCTCCTCATCGGCCTGATAACCTTCAACGATCAGCACCATCTCGCCCTTGCGCCGATTCTCATCTTCACGCACCCAGGCCAACAGCTGCGCCACTGGCGCACCGTAAATACTCTCCCAGGTCTTAGTCAGCTCGCGCGCCAGCACCACATACCGCTCACCGCCCAGTTCGCTCACCATATCTTCCAGACTCTCCAGTAGACGATGGGTCGACTCGTAGAAGATCAGCGTGCGCGCCTCCTGTTGCAGAGCTCGTAGACGATCGCGCCGCGCCTTGCTCTTAGCCGGCAAGAAGCCTTCGTAACAGAAACGGTCCGACGCCACCCCTGCCGCACACAACGCGGTGGTCGCGGCGCACGCTCCCGGCAAAGGAACCACACGGATCCCCGCCTCACGGCAACGACGCACCAAATGGTAGCCAGGATCGTTGATTAGCGGCGTACCGGCGTCTGAAACCAAGGCAATACTCTGGCCGGCGCGTAGCTTGTCGAGCAACAGTTCGGCCTTCTGTTGTTCGTTATGGTCATGTAATGCGAAGAAACGCGCATTAATGGCAAAATGTTGTAACAGCATTCCCGTATGACGGGTATCCTCAGCCGCTATCAAATCGACCGCTTTCAGCGTCGCCAACGCCCGCTGGGTAATGTCCCCAAGGTTACCGATCGGCGTCGGTACCACATACAGCGTCGCCGCAGAAATGGCAGCATGATCGTTTTGATTCATTGTTTCATCCGGTTTGTCGATTTAATATTGAGCATTCTGAAAAAAAATTCACTGGGTACAGTATGCTTTCCTCAATCACTGTCCGCACCAAGTCCGGACGCCTCATCCCGCTGGTTCTGGCCGCCATGTTATTGGCCGCCTGCGCCGGGCGCGAATCCACCACGCCGCCCGCCGCCATTCAGAGCGAAGCAACCGCATCCGCCGCCTATTATTTGCAGCAGATGAAGCAAAGTAGCGATGATAGCAAGGCTGATTGGCAATTACTTGCCATTCGTGCATTGCTGCGCGAAGGAAAGCTGCCCTTGGCGGCCAAACTGTACGGCCAACTGCCGCAACAGCTGAGTGCGGCGCAGCAACAGGAACACCTGTTGGTGGGCGCCGAGTTAGCGCTTGCCCGCCATGCACCACAGCAGGCCGCTGTACTGCTCGCCAAGTTGGATGCCACCCAGCTCGCCCCGGCGCAGCAACAGCGTTACTATCAAGCGCTGATCGCCACGCCAGCAGGTAAAAACACGCTGGCGCAGCTCCGCGCCTACATCGCGCTACAACCGCTACTGACGCAAGATGCGCAGCGTAAGGCCAACATCGACGCCACCTGGGCTGCGCTAAGCGGACTCAGCCAGGCCGATCTCAACGGTATGGTGATCAACGCCAATGAGGATGTACTCCGTGGCTGGCTAGATCTACTGCGTCTGTACCAGGATAACCGCCAGGATCCGGCCTTACTCAAAGCGGCAATCAAGGACTGGCAGACACGTTATCCCAACAATCCGGCGGCGACACTGCTGCCTTCTGCCCTGGATAATATCCTACACCTGCAAGCTGCCTCCACCGCTAACATCGCTTTGCTATTGCCGCTAAATGGCCAGGCGAAGGCCTTCTCCGACGCCATCGAAGCTGGCTTCAACGCGGCCAAGAATGGCGCCTTCAGCCAAGGTGCCACGGCAGACGCGACGGCTTCAGTAAACGCGGCAACGAACACGACGCCGACAGCACCAGCCGTAAGTACAGGCAACACGCCAGCGGAGACGGATGTTAACGCCGGCGGTGCCGTCAGCCCCAGCGCTCAGAACGGCGCAAGCGCCGCGGCAAGCACCGCAGCGGCACCGGGCGACGCCAGCGCATCGACGCCGCCGCAACTGGATGCGGCGGGCGATCCCATCGCCCCAAGCGTCAGCCCCGGCAACCCCGCAGCCCATATTCAGGTGTATGACACCAGCGCCACGCCCTTGTCGGCGCTATTGACCCAGGCGCAACAAGGTGGCGCGAGTTTGGTCGTCGGTCCGCTGCTAAAAAACAACGTCGAGCAACTCGCTAGTCTCGCTACGCCGCTGAATATTCTGGCGCTCAACCAGCCGGAAAAAGTACAAAACCAGCCCAATATTTGTTACTTCGCTCTATCTCCAGAGGATGAGGCGCGCGATGCCGCACACCACATCTGGGAACAGGGTAAACGCACGCCGCTACTGCTGATCCCACGCAGTCCGCTGGGTGATCGCGTCGCGAAAGCCTTCGCCAGCGAGTGGCAATCCCTGGGCGGCGGTACGGTATTGCAACAAACCTTCGGCTCCAGCGCTGAACTGCGCAGCACCATCAACGGAGGAACGGGCATCCGTCTGAGCGGACAACCAGTCATGGTCGCCCCCGCTCAGCCGGCATCAGTCACCATCGCCGGCCTGACTATCCCGGCGCCGGTGCAGCCTCCCGCCACGAGTGGCGGTAATGTGGATGCCGTTTACATCATCGCCACCCCGGCCGAGCTGACGCTGATCAAACCGATGATCGATCTGGCCAACGGGACCCATAACGGGGTCGGGTTGTATGCCAGCTCACGCAGCTATCAGGCGGGCGCCGGTCCGGACTTCCGCCTAGAGATGGAGGGCGTGCAGTTTAGCGACATCCCATTACTGGCTGGCAGCGCCCCCGCCATTCTGCAACAGGCTCCGGCTCAGTATCGTAACGACTATTCGTTGATGCGCCTGTATGCCATGGGAGCCGATGCTTGGACTTTGGCGAACCACTTTACCCAAATGCGCCAGATCCCCGGCTTCCAAGTCAAGGGCGCGACCGGGGTGCTCAGCGCCAACGCGGACTGCGTCATTCAGCGAAAACTGCCATGGCTACAGTACCAACAGGGCAGCATTGTCCCAGTACAGTAAGCTCGCAACAGATCGGCGCGCAGTATGAGCAACAGGCGCGCCGTTATCTGGAGCATGCCGGACTGCGTTTTCACGCCGCCAATGTGCGTTTACCCGGCGGCGAGATCGATCTGATCATGCGCGACGGCACTACCTGGGTGTTTGTCGAGGTGCGCTATCGCCGCTCCGAGCGCTATGGCGGCGCGGCGGCCAGCATCGATAGCGGTAAACGACGACGCTTGTTACGTACTGCCGCTCGCTGGCTGGCGGCACAAAATCAGAGCCTAGAAACGGCTGACTGCCGTTTTGACGTTTTGGCAATCACCGGCGGGCGGTTACAATGGCTGCCTAATGCATTTGTCTGAAGCGCGCTTGCTTTTCAGGCTTTTCTGAATCAATGGATACTTACCGTGCTGGAAAGAATCAAAGGCTGTTTTACTGAAAGCATTCAAACTCAAATTGCCGCCGCCGAGGCCCTGCCTGATGCCATCTCCCGCGCGGCAATGACCTTGGTACAGTCGCTACTCAACGGTAATAAAATTCTGTGCTGCGGTAATGGTGCTTCCGGCGCCAATGCCCAACATTTTGCCGCCACGCTGATCAATCGCTTTGAAACCGAGCGTCCTAGCCTACCCGCGATCGCACTTAATGCCGATAGCGTGGTCTTAACCGCGATAGGCAATGATCGTCTGCATGACGAAATCTACGCCAAACAGGTGCGAGCCCTCGGACACGCCGGTGACGTCCTGTTGGCTATCTCAACCCGCGGCAATAGCCGTGATATCGTGAAGGCGGTCGAAGCGGCGGTAACGCGCGATATGACCATTGTGGCACTGACTGGCTACGACGGCGGTGAGTTGGCCGGACTGCTAGGGCAGCAGGATGTAGAAATCCGCATCCCCTCCCATCGCAGTACCCGGATCCAAGAGATGCACATGCTGACCGTCAATTGCCTGTGTGATTTAATCGATAACACTCTGTTCCCTCATCAGGCTGACTGAAGGAGTCGTCATGACGATGCGTTTTCCCTTAACCCGATGTTTCCCCCTGCTGCTGGTGCTGAGCGCGCTGCTGTTGCAAGGCTGTGTTGCCGCCGTGATCGGTAGCGCCACCATGGCGACCCAAGCAGCCAGCGATCCGCGTAGTGTGGGCACTCAGGTCGACGATGGCACGCTCGAAGCGCGTATCTCCAATGCCTTGAGCAAAGATGCGCAACTGAAGAAAGAAGCGCGGGTAGTGGTCACGGCCTATCAAGGCCAGGTCTTACTGACCGGACAGGCCCCAAGCCAAGAACTGATCAACCGTGCTAAGCAGATCGCCATGGGCGTCGAAGGCACCAAGGCCGTCTACAACGAGATCCGGCGGGGGAATCCTGTTAGCCTAGGCACCGCCTCGGCTGATGCCTGGATCACCACCAAGGTGCGCTCTCAGTTACTCGCCAGCGATCAGGTAAAATCGACCAACGTGAAGGTGACCACCGAGAATGGTGAAGTCTTCCTGTTAGGGTTGGTCACACCGAAAGAGGGACAGGCGGCGGCGCAAATCGCCAGCCGCGTTAGCGGCGTGAAACACGTCACTACCGCCTTCACATTGTTGAAGTAACCCTCGCGTCACCTCCCCTTATTGGCGGGGAGGTGACGATATCTACAAATCATAGCGCCGCAAGAAGGCCTCTCCCCCCAATTGACGCATTTGACGCAAGATCCAGCGTTGACGCTGCCAGACATAACCTGAGGGTGCCTGGACGTGAAAACGATGCGGATTGGGCAGTACCGCCGCCAACAGCGCAGCCTCACTGGCCGTCAAGCGGCTAGCCGGTTTATGGAAGTAATGCTGGGCCGCCGCCTCCACCCCGAAGATACCCGGACCGAACTCGACAATATTCAGATAGACGGTCAGAATACGGCGCTTGCTCCACAGCAGCTCCTCACTTAACGTGAGCACGGCCTCCAATCCTTTGCGTAACCAGCTACGTCCATCCCACAGCAGCAGATTCTTCACCGTTTGTTGAGAAAGTGTCGAGGCACCACGCAATGGTCGATCGCCCTCAGTGGCACGATCCAGCACCTGTTCGATAGCGCTCAGATCGAATCCCCAGTGTTGTGGGAATTTCTGATCTTCAGCGGCAATCACCGCCAATGCCATTTCAGGTGAGATCGCCGAAAGTGGCCGCCAACGCTGATGGGCGACATAACTAAAATCGCCATCCAACCAGGCAGCAACCTGGCGTTGTATCATCACCGTCGAGTAGGGCACTGGCAGGATGGCAAACAACAACAAAGCCGCGAGCCACATCCCCAGCAGCGCAACGCACAGTCGTCCGCACCAATGTCGTACGCCTCGTCCGATGCGACGCAGCGCTGCTGTTTTTCTCATCGCATCATTTCCAACACCTGTGCGACCAGCTTGTCGATCCCTTGTGCCGCTTCGGCGATCGAGCCAGCCAACATATAGGCCGGGGTAGTAACTACGCGCTGCGCAGCATCCACGACAATCTCATCCACCGGACAGGCAACATGCTGGCCGCCCATTGCCTCGATGGCGGCGACGGTTCCCGCATCATTGCCGATGGTTACCCGCACCGGCTCGCCCAACAATTTGGGCAACAGCGCCGGCGCAATACAAATGAAACCCAACGGCTTACCGGCCTGGTGTAACTGCTTGACCAAGCGTTGCAGATCGCTATCAACCCAACATTCCGCCCCTTCGCTTGCCAAACTACTCAGGTTCTTCGCTGCACCAAATCCGCCTGGGACGATTAAGGCATCCAGTTGGCTGGCATCCGCTTGATCCAAGGGCTGTACCTCGCCTCTGGCGATACGTGCCGCTTCGACCAATATGTTACGTTGCTCGGCAACCGCCTCGCCGCGCCGGTGATCGATCACCTGCGCCTGTTCCCGATCCGGCGCCAAACATACCGCCTGAACGCCAGCGCGGGAGAGCGCCAACAGCGTCAACACCGCCTCATGAATCTCGCTGCCATCGAACACCCCGCAGCCACTGAGCACTACGCCAACTCGTTTCATTGCTTCTCCTCACTCATTGATTACCTACGTTAGCCGCGATACCGCCCCGCACGGGGTGTCGCATCATTAGCATTAACGCTGATTAACTATTCGATTTTCTTTACCTTTTTAGCACCACGTTACGCCATCAATCCCACTAGTAACGAATTCTAATTAAGTCAATATATTGGCGGTTTGTATTGGTAAAAAACAAAATGCATCACACATTTAAATGAATGAACTAACATTCATCATCTAGTTATTGGTATGTTGACAATGTTGTGCGTCGAACCGAATCGTTCTAGTTACGCAAACCTTTTCTTGATAATTTCTCTCATCAACTATGCGTAGCTAGCCAGTTTCCCTGGTGTTGGCGCAGTCGTTGCGCACCCCGACTCCGTCGGGGTCATTTTTTTACCGCTTGCTCGACCCACTCTCGTAACGCTTGCACATCGTGGCGCCACTCCTGCTTCAGCTCTTCGATCCACTCCTGCACGTTGTCCCACCAAGCAGGCAAAGTAGGCGTCTGGATCTGTTGCGCCAACTGTTGCAGATGGCGCAATCCCACCGAACCGGCGGCGCCTTTGATCTTATGCCCTTCCTCGGTGATCCCTTTCTGATCGCGGGCAGTCATATTGGACTCCAACACCGAAAGGTAACCCGGCATCATCTTCTCGAAGACCGCCAAGCTCTGCGTGATCAATTGCGGCCCGACCAGCTCGAGATACTGTTGCAGCATCTCGGTGTCTAACAACTCACGCGCGTCGTGTACGGCCACGCCCACAGCAGTGGATGGTGCCGCCGGCGCACCGTCCCAGAAACGGCGGATCACCGCCGTTAACGCCGGGACGGCCAGCGGCTTGCTCAGCACGTCATCCATGCCGGCATCCAGATACTCTTTTTTATCTTTCAATACATTCGCCGTCAGTGCCACCAGCGGAGGCAAAGCGGCCTTACCATAGCGTTGGCACAGGGTACGGGCGATATCCAGGCCAGTCATATCCGGCAATTGAATATCCAACAACACCAAGTCGTACTCCTGCGGATCAAACATGGAGAGCGCCTCGGCACCACTCATCGCCACCTCCACGCTATTCCCCATCTTCTCCAGTACCGAACGCGCTACGATGACGTTCAACTCGATGTCTTCGACCAGCAGGACGTGTAATGCTGGCAACGGCATCTCTTCGTCGGCATGCGGTTCACTCAGCGCCTCCTCGACCAACGGTGCCCGGATGCTGAGGGTAAAACAGGCGCCTTTGCCCGCCTCGCTGTGAACAACGATATCGCCCCCCATCGCTTGGGCCAGGCGTTTGGAGACGGCCAGACCGATACCGGTTCCCGTAGCGGGCTTACCGCCGTTCCTATCCTTCACCTGATAATACATGGCGAAGATCTTGTCCTGTTCATCGCGTGGAATGCCGATACCGGTATCGCGAACCTCGAAGAGCAGCTTATCCGATGGCTCACGCCAGACGCGTACACTGACCCCACCTTGTTGCGTGAACTTTACGGCGTTACCGATCAGATTCCACAGGATCTGACGCAAACGCGTCCCATCCGCCATAATTTTATGCGGCAAGCCAGCCTCGGGAGCCAGCGTAAAACTCAATCCCTTCGGTTGTACCAGCAAGCCGGAGAGATTCTCCAGATCCGTCAGAAAGCCGGTAAAGTCGATCTCCTGATTGTCCAACTGGACCTTACGGCGCTCAAGCTTATCCATCTCTATGATATCGTTAAATATATTACCAAGAGTGATGGCGCTGACGTGGATAGTTTTCAGGTACTTCAACTGTTCATCATTCAGCTCGGTATCCAAAAGGATACGGCTGAGGCCGACAATACCGTTGAGCGGAGTACGTAACTCATGACTAATGGTCGAGATGAAAGTGGTCTTATCGCGGCTCGCGTTCTCCAATGCATCCTGGTAGCGTTTACGCTCGGTGATGTCGCGCCCAAAGCCCATCAGGCCATGGCGTTTACCCACGCGATCGTAGAACGGCACCTTCCGCAACTCGAAGCAAGCCTTACGCCCATCGGGATAGACCAGCCACTGTTCATAGGTCAGCGAGACGTTGTGGCGGAATACCTTCTCATCCGTCTCGATCACTTTCTGGGCGATATCCGCATCGTAGACATCGCGCGGCGTCAGGCCGATAAGCTGTTTCTCGCTCTTGCCGGTTAATAATTCCATCGCACGGTTGCAGCCAGAAAATTCACCGTTCTCATTGCGGTAATACACCAGATCCGGGGAGGCGTCGAGGAAAGAGCGTAGCAGCGCAGATTGTTGCTCCAGCTCGACCTGAGCCAGCTCTCGCTGATCGATCTCGTGCTGGAGGGTATCCAGCACCTGCAAGCGTGCTTCCTCGGCCTTGACGCGGTCGGCGATCTCTTGATTGAGTTGGGTGATATTGTCTTTAAGTTGCTGGTTGAGCTGCAAGTCACGATGGCGCATCTCCTCGAGTTTATTGACCAGCTTACTCAGACGCTGGCGTGACTCTTCCAACTGTTCGACCACCACCGATAGAAAGTACACGGCCCAGGGCGTGATCAGCAGTCCAAAGAACACCGAGCGCACCACGTCGATGCTGTCCACCTGACCACGCAACAACATAGTCACGGCTAACTGCACCACCATCGCGAGCAAGACTAACGCCAACGCAAGTAGGATGGAGAAGCGCACCAGCCCAAGTTTTACCATTAAATCAACGTAATACTGGGCTAATACCCGAATTTGTTTCATCTTGCACTCCCCGGCCGTTTTCCCTGAACCATCATACCGTAAAATCGCCGCTAACCGCTTGGGCACGGCGCAGTTAGCATGCCGACGCCTGCCCGCCATGACGCAACAGATAGTCGTTGATCGCCACCATGCCAGTCCAACGATTCTCGCACCATTGTGGGGCCAGTAGCGTCGGACGGCGCGCGCTGGCGGAAATACGATGGTAGATCACCGCAGGAGGCGTGTGACGGATCATCTCGGCGGCCGTCTGTACATACTGCTCTAGGGTCAATGCCGGCAGACGCCCGGCCTGCCAAGCCTTGGCCATCACGCTACCGCTGACGATGTGCAACGGGTGCAACTTGATACCGTCGACGCCCGTCTCGACCACCCGTTGCAGCGTCTCTAGACAATCCGAGTGGCTCTCCCCGGGTAAACCGACGATCAGATGGCTACAGACTTTCAATCCACGCGCCCGGGCGGCGCGCGTGGTGCGCTGGTAACAAGCAAAATCATGCCCGCGGTTGATGCGGTGCAGGGTACGATCGTGGGCACTCTGTAGTCCCAGCTCCAACCAGACCTCATACCCCTGCTCACGGTATTCCGCCAGCAGATCGAGCACACTCTCCGGTACGCAATCAGGGCGCGTTCCCACGCACAACCCCACCATATCCGCCTGTCGGAGCGCCTCTTGGTACATTTCACGCAGCACGCAAACCTCAGCATAGGTACTGGTATAGGCTTGAAAATAGGCCAGATAACGCCGGGCACGGTTCACCTTACGCGCCTGCGCCGCCAGCTGTTCGGCAATGCTACGCTGTTGCATCTGCTCGTCGGCAAAGGAGGCGACATTGCAAAAGGTGCATCCCCCGCGACCGAGAGTTCCGTCACGGTTGGGACAACTAAAGCCGCCGTGCAAGGTCAGTTTATGGATTTTTTCACCATAACGGCGCTGCAAATCCGCGCCGAACATATTAACTAATTGCTGCAACTGCATAATCGACTACACGCCCCATCTAACCCGCCGGCAAAGTGCGCCATTATACGCCGAGCCGTCCTGTTACGCGCCCCTGGCGTGCCTCTGCGGCGCGCGTCCCCGGAGAACGGCGCAGAGATGCCATAAGAACATGACTACTTATGCAATGATAAAACCATCAATCCCTGACCACAAAATGACCGTGGCGGTGGAATATTTCAACAGACTAAAAACAAAATTAACCATCACCATTACATTAATTTTTGAAATTTTAATCCGATAAAAAAGAAGTTATTAGCATGAGACAGCATAATGAGAGGGGTTTTATAGTGACCAATGGTTAATCATTACGTCAGTGATCGTGTGGGCTCATCGTGCGCGCAGATCCTATTTTTATTTTAAAATCAATGCAATGACTCAAAAAACGCCACATGAAACTGTGATAGACCCCTCATTTGACCTGAGAAATCTTTCCCGATAAGTTGAAAAGCCGCCGGAAATAAAATCAATAACCATCCGTGCGGCACAACATCACATCACAGTCATCCAGTTATTTATGTCCCCCGCGTAACGAGTGACAGCTTGCTTGTGAATACCGATGCAAGCGGCTGCCCGGCGGGCGGATCTCCCGTGCCAGTTGACGGGGGCTCTGCCCGCCAGCGGTTGCCGCGCTCAGCGGCGGGGTACGCAGAGCTTGGGGAGGTTCACTGAATATGTTGTACGATGCATCCCACGAAAGGGACAACTGCGGCTTCGGCTTGATTGCCCATATCGAAGGCGAGCCGAGTCATAAGGTCGTGCGTACCGCCATCCACGCCCTGGCCCGCATGCAACACCGCGGCGCGATCCTGGCCGACGGCAAAACCGGCGATGGTTGCGGGCTGTTATTGCAGAAGCCTGACCGTTTCCTGCGCATGGTCGCAGAGGAGCGGGGCTGGCGCTTGGCGAAGAACTACGCCGTCGGCATGTTGTTCCTCAGTCGCGATAACGAACAGGCACGCGACGCGCAGCGCATCGTCGAAGAGGAGTTACAGAACGAAACCCTGTCCATCGTTGGTTGGCGTGAAGTGCCGGTTAACCAAGAGGTCCTCGGCGAGATCGCCCTCTCTTCGATGCCACGCATCGAACAAATCTTCATTAACGCGCCAGCCGGATGGCGTCCACGCGATCTGGAGCGACGTCTGTTTGTCGCCCGGCGGCGTATCGAAAAGCGTATCCATCATCCCGACTTCTACATCTGTAGCCTCTCTAACCTGGTGACCATCTACAAGGGTCTATGTATGCCGGCCGATCTGCCACGCTTCTACCCTGATCTGGCCGATCTGCGTATGGAGTCGGCTATTTGCCTGTTCCACCAACGCTTCTCGACCAATACCGTACCACGCTGGCCACTAGCACAGCCATTTCGCTACCTTGCTCACAACGGCGAGATCAACACCATCACCGGTAACCGACAATGGGCGCGAGCGCGCACCTATAAGTTCAAGACGCCGCTGATCCCCGATCTGCACGATGCCGCGCCTTTCGTCAACGAGAGTGGCTCCGATTCCAGCTCGCTGGACAACATGCTGGAGCTGCTGCTTAGTGGTGGGATGGACATCGTGCGCGCCATGCGTCTGCTGGTACCGCCTGCCTGGCAGAACAACCCCGACATGGATCCCGATCTACGCGCCTTCTTCGACTTCAACTCGATGCACATGGAGCCATGGGATGGGCCGGCGGGCATCGTAATGTCCGACGGGCGCTTCGCCGCCTGTAACCTGGATCGCAATGGCCTGCGCCCGGCGCGCTATGTGATCACCAAAGATAAGCTGATCACCTGCGCCTCGGAGGTCGGGATCTGGGAATACCAACCCGACGAGGTGGTCGAGAAGGGACGCGTCGGCCCCGGTGAATTAATGGTGATCGACACCCGCTCCGGCCACATTCTCCATTCGCAGGAGACCGATGACGATCTGAAGAGCCGCCACCCCTATCGCGAGTGGATGGAGAAGAACGTACGCCGCCTGATCCCCTTCGAGGATCTGCCTGACGATCAAGTCGGTAGTCGCACCCTGGATGACCGCACGCTGCTTAGCTACCAGAAACAGTTTGCCTACAGCCGCGAAGAGATCGAGCAGATCGTGCAGGTTCTGGGGGAGAATGGCCAAGAGGCCACTGGCTCGATGGGCGATGACACGCCGTTCGCCGTGCTCTCCAGCCGGCCACGCCTGATCTATGACTATTTCCGCCAACAGTTCGCCCAGGTAACCAACCCGCCTATCGATCCGCTGCGTGAGGCGCACGTCATGTCGCTCTCCACCAGCATCGGGCGCGAAATGAACGTCTTCTGCGAGGCGGAAGGCCAGGCGCACCGCTTAAACTTCAAGTCGCCGGTGCTGCTCTACTCCGACTTCGTGCAGTTGACCGGACAAGATGAGGAGTACTATCGCGCCGAAACACTCGACATCACCTTCGATCCGCAACAGCGCGATCTACGCCAAGCCATCGCTGAACTGTGCGACGAGGCCGAGCGCCGGGTACGCCAGGGCGCCGTCATGCTGGTGCTCTCCGATCGCGCCATCGGCATACAGCGCCTGCCGATCCCTGCCCCGATGGCCGTCGGTGCCGTGCAGCAGCGACTGGTGGAGCAGAACCTGCGTTGCGATGCCAACATCATCGTCGAAACGGCCAGCGCTCGCGACCCGCACCATTTCGCCGTGTTGCTCGGCTTCGGCGCCACCGCCATTTATCCCTATCTGGCCTATGAAACGCTGGCCAAACTGGTGGATAGCGGTGCCATCACCCGCAGCTACCGCCAGGTGATGCTCAATTACCGTAACGGGATCAACAAGGGGCTGTACAAGATCATGTCCAAGATGGGCATCTCGACGGTGGCCTCTTACCGCTGCTCCAAGCTGTTCGAAGCCGTCGGGCTGCACACCGAGATCTGCGCGCTCTGCTTCCCCGGTGTCGTCAGTCGCATCGGCGGTGCCAACTTCAGCGACTTCCAACAAGATCTACACAACCTGGCGCGCCGTGCCTGGCTCGCCCGCCAGCCTTTGGAACAGGGCGGCTTGTTGAAATATGTGCATGACGGTGAATATCACGCCTATAACCCAGATGTAGTACGCGCTCTACAACAGGCGGTCAACAGCGGCGAATACCATGACTATCAGCGTTATGCAGAGTTGGTCAACCACCGCCCGGTGACCACGCTACGCGATCTACTGGCACTGCGTCCCGCGTCGCAACCGCTCGATCTGGAGCAAGTCGAGCCAGAGAGAGAGCTATTCCAGCGTTTCGACACCGCAGCCATGTCCATCGGAGCCCTGAGTCCCGAGGCGCACGAGGCGCTAGCCCAGGCGATGAACGGCTTGGGGGGCTTCTCTAACTCTGGCGAAGGCGGCGAAGATCCGGCCCGTTATCGTACCGATAAAGTCTCGCGCATCAAGCAGGTTGCCTCTGGACGCTTCGGCGTTACCCCGGCCTACCTGGTCAATGCCGACGTGATCCAGATTAAGGTGGCGCAAGGGGCTAAGCCAGGTGAAGGTGGTCAGTTGCCGGGCGATAAGGTGACGCCCTACATCGCTAAGCTGCGCTACTCGGTGCCTGGCGTCACCCTGATCTCGCCCCCGCCACATCACGACATCTACTCCATCGAGGATCTGGCACAGTTGATCTTCGATCTTAAACAGGTTAACCCGCGCGCGCTAATCTCCGTCAAGCTGGTCTCCGAGCCGGGCGTCGGTACCATCGCGACCGGGGTTGCCAAGGCCTATGCCGACCTGATCACGATTGCCGGCTACGATGGAGGCACGGGGGCCAGCCCACTCTCCTCGGTGAAACATGCTGGTTGTCCCTGGGAACTGGGGCTGGTAGAAACGCAACAGGCGCTGGTCGCGAACGGGTTACGCCATAAGATCCGTCTCCAGGTGGACGGAGGACTGAAGAGCGGCGTCGACATCGTTAAAGCAGCGATCCTTGGGGCGGAGAGCTTCGGGTTCGGTACCGGACCGATGGTCGCCCTGGGCTGCAAGTACCTGCGTATCTGCCACCTTAATAACTGTGCGACCGGCGTCGCGACCCAAGATGAGAAGCTACGCCGCGACCACTTCCATGGCCTGCCGTTACGCGTCAGCCACTACTTCCACTTTATCGCCCGCGAAACCCGCGAGCTGATGGCGCAACTTGGGGTTCGTCGCCTCGTGGATCTGATCGGGCGTACCGATCTGCTGACCACACTGGACGGGATCACTGCCAAGCAGCAACGCCTGGATCTGGCACCGCTACTGGAAACCGCCACGCCCCATCCGGGCAAGGCGCTGTACTGCACCGAGGGAAACCCACCCTTCGACGCGGGAGTGCTCAACCAGAATCTGCTGGCCCAATTACACCAAAACATCGCCAACCGCCAAGGACGTACGCTGTTCTGCGACATTCATAATACCGACCGCTCGGTCGGTGCCTCGCTCTCCGGTACCATCGCCGAGCGTTACGGCGAGCAAGGGATGGCCAGCGCACCACTGAAGCTGCAATTTAACGGTACCGCCGGCCAGAGCTTTGGCGTGTGGAACGCCGCCGGTGTCGAACTGACGTTAACCGGTGACGCTAACGACTATGTCGGCAAGGGAATGGCCGGCGGGCGTATCGTCGTCCGGCCGCCCGTCGGCTCTGCTTTCCGCAGCCATGAAGCCAGTATCATCGGCAACACCTGTCTATATGGTGCCACCGGCGGGAAGCTGTTTGCCGCCGGGCGCGCCGGCGAGCGTTTTGCTGTGCGTAACTCCGGCGCGCTGACAGTGGTCGAAGGAATCGGGGATAACGGCTGCGAATATATGACCGGCGGCATCGTCTGCATCCTTGGACGCACAGGCATCAACTTCGGAGCCGGAATGACCGGAGGTTTCGCCTATGTCCTCGACGAGGACGGTGAGTTCCGTCAACGCGTCAACGCGGAACTGGTCGAGGTGTTGGATATGACAGATCTGGCGATCCACGAGGAGCACCTGCGCGGCATGATCACCGAACACGTCCGCCTGACCGGCTCTGGACGCGGCGAAACGATTCTGGCCGACTGGCCGCATTGGGCCACGCATTTCGTGCTGGTCAAACCCAAGTCTAGCGACGTGAAAGCGCTGCTAGGACACCGTAGCCGCTCCGCAGCCGAGCTGCGTGTACAGGCCCAATAAGGAGGCGGAGACACCATGAGTCAGAATGTTTATCAGTTTATTGACCTACAGCGCATCGATCCGCCAAAGAAGCCGCTGAAACAAAGGCAGGCCGAGTTTATCGAGATCTACGAACCATTCTCCGACAGCCAGGCACAGGCGCAGGCCGATCGCTGCCTCGCCTGTGGTAACCCCTATTGCGAGTGGCGTTGTCCGTTGCACAACTACATCCCCAACTGGCTGAAACTGGCCAACGAGGGACGTATCCACGAGGCGGCAACGCTAGCGCATCAAACCAATAGTCTGCCCGAGGTGTGTGGCCGAGTCTGCCCGCAGGACCGGTTGTGCGAAGGCGCCTGCACCCTGAACGGCGAGTTCGGTGCCGTCACCATCGGCAGCATCGAACGCTATCTGACCGATAGGGCGCTGGCCGAAGGCTGGCAGCCGGATCTCAGCGATGTTCAGCCAAGCGGTAAGCGCGTAGCGATCATCGGCGCGGGGCCTGCGGGGCTCGCCTGTGCCGACGTATTGGCCCGCTGCGGCGTCCAGGCCGAAGTCTTTGACCGCCATCCAGAGATCGGCGGTCTCCTGACTTTCGGTATCCCAGCCTTCAAGCTGGAGAAGCAGGTAATGGTACGCCGGCGCGAAATCTTCAGCGCCATGGGCATCCGGTTCCATCTGAATTGCGAAATAGGCCGTGATGTGGCGCTGGAACAACTCCTACAGGAATATGACGCCGTGTTTCTCGCGGTTGGCACCTACCGCGCCTTACCGGGCGGATTAGCCAATGAGGAGGCGCCGGGCGTACTCGCCGCCCTTCCCTATCTGATCGCCAACACACGCCACCTGATGGGCTATCCCGAAGAGGCACAAACGCCGTATGTCTCGATGCAAGCAAAACGCGTGGTGGTACTCGGTGGTGGCGATACCGCCATGGATTGCGTTCGTAGCGCCCTACGTCAAGGTGCGACCCAGGTGATCTGCGCCTACCGACGCGACGAGGCGAACATGCCCGGCTCACGCCGTGAGGTGAAGAATGCCCGCGAGGAAGGCGCCGAGTTCCGCTTCAACCTCCAGCCATTGGCTATCGAAACCAACACGGCCGGACGGGTATGTGGCGTACGCATGGCACAGACCGAACTGGGCGAAGCCGATGCGGCCGGACGACGCGCAGTGCGTATCATCCCTGGTTCAGAGGTGACGCTAGCGGCCGATGCGGTGCTCTTGGCATTCGGCTTCCGCCCACACGATCTCCCCTGGCTGGATGCGCATGATGTAGCGCGCGACGCGCAAGGACGCATCATCGCCGACACGCAGGGCGACTACCCCTACCAGACCAGTCACCCGCAGATCTTCGCTGGCGGTGATGCGGTACGCGGATCCGACCTGGTGGTGACAGCGATCGCCGAAGGGCGCCAGGCAGCCCAGGGTATTCTGGCCTACCTTGAGCAATAACACGTCGGTAAACGAGGCGGCCACACGCCGCCTCTCATCCTGGCGCGACGCACGCCGCGTCCGCCTCCCGCGTCATAGTCGAGCCTAACGCCTGCGCTTCGCCGGCGAAGCGTAGAAACAGATCGCGCAGCCACTGGATCGCCGGATCATGATGTACCCGATGATGCCAGATCAAACGGGTATAGAAACGGCCCGCGGCGACGGGATAGGGCAGGATCGTCAAGTTAGCCATCCCGGCGAAGTAACGGGCGGTTTGCAGCGGCAATGCCAAGACAAAGTCGGTCTGCGCCAGGATCATTGGTGCCGCTAGAAAGTAGGGCAGCGACATGGCGACGTCGTACTCCACCTGCGGGCCCGTCAACGGATGTCCTACCGCCGCTCCCGGCGTGCCGTCATGCAGGCTAATCTGTAGCCGGCGATAGGCATTGATCTGCGCCAAGTTCGGCGTCTCGCCGCGCCGCATCCGGTGCGCTAACGGGTGTTCCCGACGCACGAGGCAGACGATCTCCGTCTGGAAGAGGTTCGCCTCATGAAAATCCGCAGGTAGTTCGATCAAGGGGTAGATGGCCAGATCCATGCGACCGAACTTCAGGCTGGAGAACAGATCATCGCCAATCGGTAGGATCGCGATCCGCGCCTGAGGCGCTTGCTGAAACAATGCCTTCACCACGCGTGAGAAGATCATCCCGACACCGTTATCCACCGCCCCAAGCGTCAGCGTGCGTCGCAACGTCTGCGGATCGAACTGATAAGGTCTCGTCAGGTGATCCAAGGCTTGCAGCACACGCGTCACCTGCGGCATCAGTTCACGCGCTCGCGCGGTCGCCTGCATGCCATAGCCACCTTTGACAAACAGGGCATCCAGAAAGATGAGGCGTAACTTAGCCAATGCACGACTGGCCGCAGCCTGGCTCATTCCCATGCGCATCGCCGCTTGAGAAAGCGAGCCGGTTTCCGTCAACGCGCGAAATAACGCCAGCAGTTCACTATCCAGCGCTACATTATTCAGTTTACGCATGATCATTATCCGGAAATAAGTATTTATCTCCCTCTACAGATAACCTACTATCTTGACAAAAGAAATCCTTGCCGAATTAAATTACGTGATAACAGTCAAGTTATTATCATAACATGGTGCATCAACACGCTATTTTTATCAGTTATAAAAATATGCGTCAGCGTAATGCCCTTAATATTCATAAAATACATTCCCTGGCAAAACAATCATCGATGCAATGTAATAAATAGAATTCTTATATTATTTATTATCGCATGACTTATAACCTCGACACATGAAAGAAAGTAACGGGTTCCCTTTTTTAGGATACGACGGACGGCTGGCCCCCAACGCCTCACCGTCCTCTGATAATCAACATGGATTATTGCAACGTTAGGAGAACACTATGCTGCGTACCCCCCAAAGAGGCCTGATCGCTGCCGCCATCGCCTTAACCCTCGGCACCCTCTCCCTCAACCTGCACGCCGCAGGCATGCCGGCCGCCCCCGCCGTCGGTAACCTTGGCTCCGTCGTCGTCGATCCCTATGGTAACGCACCACTCACCGCCATCATCAACCTCAACGGACAGAGACTCTCCAATGTCAAAGTCACTGTACACGGTAAAGGGAAAAATGGCGTAGCGATCAGTTACCCGGTCGGCCAACAATCGCTCTTAACCTACGATGGCATTCCTATTTTCGGTCTGTATCAGAAACATGATAATAAAGTCAGTATCGAATATACCCAAGCAGGGAAAAATAATAAAGACGACTATATTATTCGAACATCCGCCATCGTAAATAAATATATGGATAACCGCTCATTCAGTGACTTACAATCCGTCAAGGCGGTGAAAGTCGCGACAGGATTTAAAGATCGTCTATACCTGGTTAATAGCCACACCTTTACACCACAAGGCTCAGATTTACACTGGAGTGGCGAGAAAGATAAAAACGCTGGCTTACTCGACGCCAATCCCGCCACGGGATCACTGCCTTTCGACATCGCGCCTTTTACTTTCATCGTCGATACTCAAGGTGAATACCGCTGGTGGCTCAGTCAAGATGCGCTGTATAACGGCCACGACGTGAACGTCAATAAACGCGGTTACTTGATGGGGATCCGCGCAACCCCACGCGGTACCTTCACCGCCGTGCAAGGACAACACTGGTACGAGTTCGATATGCTGGGACAGGTGCTAAATGACCACCGCCTGCCGCGCGGCTATCTGGATGCCACCCACGAGTCGCTAGAAACGCCGCAAGGCACCGTGTTGCTACGTGTCGGTAAGCGCAACTATCTGCGCGAAGACGGTCAGCGGGTACATACCATACGCGACCATATCTTAGAGGTCGATAAATCGGGGCGAGTCGTCGACGTCTGGGATCTCACCCGGATCCTCGATCCACTACGCGACAGTCTGCTCGGTGCCCTCGATGCCGGTGCGGTGTGTGTTAACGTCGATCTAAATCACGCCGGTCAGCAAGCGAAGTTAGAACCGGATACCCCATTCGGTGACGCGTTGGGCGTCGGCCCGGGTCGCAACTGGGCTCACGTCAACTCCATCGCCTACGACCCCAAAGACGACAGCATCATCCTCTCCTCCCGCCATCAAGGGGTCGTCAAGATCGGGCGAGACAAGCAAGTGAAGTGGATCCTGGCACCGTCCGAGGGCTGGAACGAAAAGTTGTCTACCAAGCTGCTTAAGCCAGTCGATGAGAAGAACAAACCGCTGAACTGTAATACCAAGGGCGTCTGTGAAAACAGCGACTTCGACTTCGTCTATACCCAGCACACCGCCTGGCTGTCGCCCAAGGGAACGCTGACGGTATTCGACAACGGCGACGGGCGTCATCTGGAGCAACCGGCACTGCCCACCATGAAATACTCACGCATCGTCGAATACAAGATCGATGAGAAAAACATGACGGTGCAGCAGGTCTGGGAATACGGCAAAGATCGTGGCTACGCGTGGTACAACCCGATCACCTCGATCGTTGAATATCAACCGGATCGCGACACCATGTTCAGCTTCGGCGGTTCCACCAATCTGTTCGAAGCGGGCCAACCGACTATCGGGCGCTTAAACGAGATCGATCACAAGACCAAAGAGGTCAAGGTCGAGTTGGATGTCCTGTCCGATAAACCCAACCAGACACATTATCGTGCGCTACCCATCCGTCCGCAGGAGCTGTTCCAGTAATACTGCTGCGTACGCTCGAGTGGGCGTACGCGTGTCATCTCTATCAGGAAAGGAGTATCCATCATGTGTTTCACTCTGGCTAACAAGTCATTCAACATGTTGCTCGCTTGCGCCCTACTAGCCAGTTCCTTCGCCGCCAGCGCCTTCAGTGAGGGAACCGATTATATGCTACTGGAAAAACCGATCCCCAATGCACAGGGCACCTTAATCAAGGTGTTTAGCTACGACTGCCCTTTCTGCTACAAGTACGACAAGGCAGTGACCGGGCCGGTGGCGGAGAAAGTGAAGGCAGTGGTACGCTTCGAACCCTATCACCTGGACACCAAAGGTGTCTATGGCCCACAGGCGAGCGACGTGTTCGCCGTCCTGATCAACAAGGATCGCGCCGCCGGTCTCTCTCTCTTTGACGATACCTCCCGGTTCAAGAAGGCCAAGTTTGCCTACTATGCCGCCTATCACGACAAGAAAGAGCGTTGGGGGGATGGCAAAGATCCCGCCGCCTTCATTCAGACCGGACTCCAGGCCGCAGGGCTGAGCCAAGCCGAACTGGAGCAGGGACGTCACGATCCGGCGGTACAGAAGACCCTCGCCGCCTGGAAAAACGCCGCCTATGACGTTGCCAAGATCCAAGGAGTCCCCGCCTACGTCGTCAACGGTAAATATCTGATCATGACCAAGAACATCAAGTCCATCGACTCAATGGCCGCGCTGGTCAACGAGTTAGCCGCCAAGTAGCCTAAGGAGGGACGCATGTTGGCAACACTCTGGCATGATCTACGCCGCAATCCAGTGGCGACCTTAGTTCGCTGGCAGGAGCAGCGTTTCCTGTGGCTACTGATGGCCTTGGCAATGGGTGGCCTGGTCGTCCTGGCACACGCCTTCTTTCAGATCTACCTCTACATGGCGCCCTGCGAGCAGTGTGTCTACATCCGCTTTGCTATGCTGGTGATGGTGCTGGGTGGCGTAGTCGCGGCCATCAATCCTCGTAACCTGTTACTGAAGCTGTTTGGCTGTCTCGCTGCTTTCTACGGTAGCTGGATCGGCATGGGATATTCCATCAAACTGAATGCGATCCACCACGCAGTACACAGTCCCGACGCCCTATTCGGCGTACAGGGCTGCTCGGCCGAGCCCAGCTTTCCCTTCGGGCTACCGTTGGCCAACTGGTCCCCCTCTTGGTTTAAGCCAACTGGAGACTGCGGCTACGATGCGCCGATGGTTCCCCAAGGCATCACCTTAGACAGCGTGCAACGCTGGTTTATCGATATGTATGTCCAGGCCGATGGCTGGTATCTGCTCCCTTCCATCAAGCTAATGAATATGGCCCAAGCCTGTTTCCTGGCTTTTGCACTCTGTTTCGTGCTGTTGACGATCATGGCCTTTGCCTGGGGGATCCATCTGTGGCGTACGCATAGTGCGACAGCCAGCCACACGCCCTTTCCCCCGCGCTAACCTAGCGGCGGAGTGTTACTCCGCCGTTTACCTCCCGACTGAATGAGGCTCACCGATGATAGTTTGATGCGACTCACGCTTCCCTGCATTTTATCTTGATGGAGTATTACTCCGTAACATAAATTGATATGGAGTAGAATTTACACATATCATTAAGGTGAGGGTCTATGTCCGTATTCGCCACACTACAGCAAAACATCCAGCGCAACGGCGCGTTAATTGTCTCCTGTCAGCCAGTTCCGAACAGCCCGATGGATCGCCCGGAAATCGTCGCTGCCATGGCTAGTGCCGCGGTGCAAGCCGGGGCCGCCGCCCTGCGTATCGAAGGGATCGCCAACCTGCAAGCCGTACGTGCCTGCGTCAACGTGCCGATCATCGGCATCCTCAAGCGTGATCTGGATGACTGCCCAGTGCGCATCACTCCGTTGTTGGCGGATGTTGATGCTTTGGCTCAGGCCGGTGCCGACATCATTGCCTTCGATGGTACGCTACGTACGCGTCCGGTTAGCCGCGAGGCATTGTTAGAACGGGTTCATGCGCACGGCTGTCTGGCGATGGCCGACTGTTCTAACCTGGAGGATGGCCTTGACTGCCAGCGACTCGGCTGCAATCTGATCGGCACCACGCTCTCCGGCTACACCGCCGCACCGACGCCTTGTGAGCCGGATCTGGCGCTGGTCGCCGCCCTGAGCGACGCGGGATGTCGGGTTATCGCCGAGGGGCGTTATAACACCCCGGCGCAAGCTGCCCAGGCACTCGCACAGGGCGCCTGGGCAGTCACCGTTGGTTCGGCCATCACCCGCATCGAACACATCTGTCAGTGGTACTGTCAGGCTCTATTAGCGGAGGCACAACATGACTATTCTGGCCATTGATCTGGGCGGAACCAAACTGGCCAGCGCCCTGGTTAACACTGCCGGGGAGCTCAGCGATCGCAGGGAGGTGGCGACACCAGGCAACGGCGATCCCCGCGCCCTGGAGCAGGTATTAAGCCAGGTACTGGCTCACTACCATGGGCGGGCGCAACAGGTGGCCGTCGCCTCCACCGGGATCATCCACCGCGGGGTGCTAACTGCCCTAAATCCCGCTAACCTCGGCGGCCTGAACCGCTTCCCGTTACAAGCCTGTATTGAGCGCCTCAGTGGTTTATCCTGCCAACTACTGAACGATGCGCAAGCCGCCGCCTGGGCGGAATATCTCGCGCTGACACCCGCTGGGCAAGACATGGCCTTCATCACCGTCTCGACAGGCGTCGGCGGCGGCCTCGTTCTCGATGGTCGGCTACAAGTTGGCCGTGGCGACTTCGCGGGTCATCTCGGCCATACCTTGGCCGATCCGGCTGGACCGCGTTGCGGTTGCGGTCGCATCGGCTGCGTTGAAGCCATCGCCTCTGGCCGTGCCATCGCCACGGCGGCGCAAGGGATGCTGGCCGGGTTGGATGCCCGGGCCATTTTCCAACACGCCGAGGCGGGCGACGCACAAGCACGGCGTCTGATCGATCACTCCGCCCAAGCCATCGCACAGTTGGTCGCTAACTTGCGTGCCAGTCTGGACATTCAGTGTGTAGTACTCGGCGGCAGCGTCGGGCTAGCGTCCGGTTATCTGGGGCAGGTTCAGCATCATCTGCGGCAAATGCCACGGGCTTACCACGCTCCGCTCTGCCTGGCGCGCCATCGGCGTGATGCCGGGTTGATCGGCGCAGCACTCTGGAGCAGGAGGGAAACAGCATGATATTCGGACATCTCGATGACTTACCCCAACGCGGCGATCTGCCCCACGCCATCCGCCAAGCCTTGCAATGGGCACTAGATGCCGGCGTCCAGCAGCTCGCGGACGGCCACTACCCGCTCGACGGCGAGCGAATATATATGAACGTCATGACGCTAACGCCGCAGGCAGCAGCCGACAAACAAGGTGAACTACACCGCGACTACCTGGATCTGCAATTACTCATGCAGGGGGAGGAGCGTATCGATTTCGCCTTAGCGGGGCAGGCGCGCGATTGCCAGCCCTACCAGACCGAGGGGGACTATCAACTCTGCGACACCCTGACACATCCCCAGAGTCTCTATCTAACACCAGGCATGTTTGCGATCTTTCTACCTGGCGAGCCCCATAAACCCGGCTGCCTTGGCCATGCCTCAGACCCGATTCGGAAAGTCGTGATTAAACTCCATCGCGACTGTCTCAAGGAAGAGAGTAGATAACGGTAGTACGGTGGCGGGTCCCCGAGATCGCCTCAGCCGGGAAATCCGGCCGCCATCCTCTTTGACGTGTGATCGCTCCGCGCCCCCCTTGCGGGGCATCACACTTTTTTATCTACTTACCGCTACGCATAAAAAAACCGGGAGCCGAGCCCCCGGTTTCTGCGCGATGACGCGCGAGCGTTACTTCACCACCCGCAACGCCGGACGACCTCGCGGTGGCGGTGGGGGCTCATCGCCGCCCTCATCGTCTTCACCCGACGGACGTTCCCCCTCGATCAGGGTCATCGCCGGCTCCTCGTCCTGCGCTGTCGTCTGCGACAACTCAGCATCACGATCATAGGCCACTTCCGGTTCGAACATGGTGCCCGCCCCATTTTCACGCGCATAGATCGCCATTACCGCAGCCATTGGCACATAGACCTGGCGCGGCACCCCGCCGAAGCGCGCATTAAAACGTACCGCATCATCGGCCAACTCTAACGCACCGACGGCACGAGGAGCGATATTCAGCACGATCTGGCCGTCACGGGCATACTCCATCGGTACCATCACGCCAGCACAGTTCACATCCACCACCAGATGCGGCGTCAATTGGTTATCAAGCAACCAATCGTAAAAGGCACGCAGCAGGAAGGGACGGCGCGGAGACATTTGCGACAGTTCCATCATCAGCCTCGGGTGTGCAGACGCATCTCACGCTCTGCCTCAGTCAGGGAAGCGAGGAAAGCATCGCGTTCAAAGACGCGCGTCATGTAGCCTTTCAGCTCCTTGGCACCGGCACCGCTCAGCTCAATACCCAACACCGGCAGGCGCCACAACAGCGGAGCCAAATAGCAATCGACCAAGCTGAATTCATCGCTCATGAAGAACGGCTTCTGGGCGAAGACCGGCGCAATGGCCAGCAACTCTTCGCGCAGCTGTTTACGTGCGGCCTCGGCCTCTTGCGCACTGCCTTGTTCGATCTTGTACAACAGCGAGTACCAATCACGCTCGATCTGATGCATGAACAGACGGCTCTCACCACGCGCCACCGGATAAACCGGCATCAACGGCGGATGCGGGAAACGCTCATCCAGGTACTCCATGATGATTCGGGATTCATACAGCGTCAGCTCGCGGTCAACCAACGT
The DNA here is from genome assembly GCF_000474215.1 of Edwardsiella hoshinae NBRC 105699 = ATCC 33379. Classification (GTDB taxonomy): domain Bacteria; phylum Pseudomonadota; class Gammaproteobacteria; order Enterobacterales; family Enterobacteriaceae; genus Edwardsiella; species Edwardsiella hoshinae. The sequence continues at coordinate 28,105 of NZ_BAUC01000035.1, forward strand.
CGGGACCGTACGGTAAGGGTTGAGGTCAATCAGATCCTGCGGCAGATTATCCATCTCTACCTGCTCGATCTCGACGCTGACACCTTTCTCAGCCAGGACAATACGTACTTGATGGCTAAAAATGTCGGTCGGCCCAGAAAACAGCGTCATTACCGAACGTTTGTTGGCAGCGACAGCCATGAAAACCTCCAAGTTTATCTAGAAAACGGTATGAACAGATGCGCCTCAAGCTCCACACTGCGTGACGCGCAACACCCGTTGCACAATGACGCACACCAAAAGGTTGGGTAGTGAAAACATTAACTTACCCAGGCCTGCGGCGCTCAAAATTTATACGTTGCAACAGGATATAAATGTGTAGGCTAGTTTACCAGAAATTGGCGTACTTGTGGGGGGTTGATAGTGATTTCATGGATAAAATGCTTTACAGCAGCGAGAAATAGCGCTAGCTGCAATAAAAAAACCCGGCAAAGCCGGGTTTTTTAGCATTAAGGATCTGCCGAAGCAGAAAACCATTAACGCTTGGAGAACTGCGGACGACGACGTGCTTTACGCAGACCGACTTTCTTACGTTCAACCTGACGAGCGTCACGGGTGACGAAGCCAGCTTTACGCAGTTCAGCGCGCAGAGTTTCATCGTACTCCATCAGAGCGCGGGTGATACCATGACGGATCGCACCGGCCTGACCAGAGATACCACCACCTTTAACAGTGATGTACAGATCCAATTTCTCAACCATGTCGACCAGTTCCAGCGGCTGACGAACTACCATGCGGGCAGTTTCGCGACCGAAGTACTGTTCCAGAGAACGCTGGTTGATAACGATTTTACCGCTACCCGGTTTGATAAATACGCGAGCGGCGGAGCTTTTGCGGCGACCAGTGCCGTAGTATTGATTTTCAGCCATTGCCTATATCCCGATTAAATGTCCAGAACCTGCGGTTGCTGCGCCGCGTGATTGTGCTCGTTGCCCGCGTAAACTTTCAGTTTACGGAACATTGCACGACCCAGCGGGCCTTTCGGCAGCATGCCTTTAACCGCGATTTCAATTACACGCTCAGGATGGCGAGCAATCATCTCTTCAAAGGTCGCTTCTTTGATACCACCGATGTGGCCAGTGTGGTGGAAATACTTCTTGTCCAGACGCTTATTGCCGGTTACAGCAACTTTTTCTGCGTTCAGAACGATGATGTAATCACCAGTATCCACATGCGGGGTATACTCCGCCTTATGCTTGCCGCGCAGGCGACGAGCCAGTTCAGTTGCCAGACGGCCTAAAGTTTTGCCGGTAGCATCAACAACATACCAGTCGCGTTTTACGGTTTCTGGTTTAGCTGTAAAAGTTTTCATTAAAAGCTTACCCAATTTTTAGTTACACGTTGGTGAACACAACGCTTCGATTTTTAGTGTTGAGGTTCACACGACCATCGTCCAGCAAACCTACCCCTTCGAATAGCCATGCCGGCACATAAAGTTTTTGGGAAAAAAACTTTGTTGTAACGTGGGGTCGCGAGATTATAGAGAAGTCAGCTTGAAAGATCGATCGCTTTTTCGCGCTGCTGACGTAATTTCTTACCCGCGGCGGCGGGCACAACGCGTGTGCGGGTCTCTTTAGGCACGATGGGGCAGACGCAGATAGTCCTCACTCTGCATTTCCTGTAGGCGCGACAGGCAACGCTGATACTCAAACTTCAGACGCTCGCCGCGATACAGCGTAAACATGTCGCACTCCGCGCTGATGATCAGCTTGACGCGTCGCTCGTAAAACTCATCCACCAGCGCCAGAAAACGCCGCGCGCTCTCCTCATGCTCGCTATCCATCGCCTTAACCCGGTGCAGCAGCACAGTATGATACGTCTGTGCTAACAGCATGTAATCCAGCTGACTTCGCGCCGCCTCGCACAACGCCGAAAAATCCAAGGCGATCACCCCATCGGCTCGACACAGCACCGGTAAGGCGTGATGATTGATCTCCAATGAACCGCCCTTTTCCCCCTCTTGACCGGACAGGCGCAGAAACAATGCCGCCATCGCACGCTCACTCGCCGCCCCCAGCGGCGTCAGATAAAGATGGGCCTGGGTCAGGGTACGCAGGCGATAGTCGACCCCACCATCCACATTCAATACCCGACAATGGCGTTGGAGCAGAGTGATAGCCGGTAGGAAACGGCTACGCTGCAAACCGTTATGGTAGAGCTGATCCGGCATGACATTCGAGGTGGCGACCAACGTGATACCGCGGGCAAACAGTGCCTGGAGCAATGTACCAAGCAACATGGCATCACCAATATCGGAGACGAAAAACTCGTCAAAACATAAGACGTCGGCTTGGCGCTTAAACTCCTCCGCCACCAACAGTAACGGATTCTCTTGCCCTTGCTTAGTCGCCAGCGATGCCTGCACGCGTCGCATAAAGTGGTGGAAATGCAGCCGCAGCTTGCGCTCCCCGGGTAAGGCCGCGAAAAACAGATCCATCATCCACGTTTTCCCTCGCCCAACACCGCCCCACAGATACAATCCCGCGATCGGCGCACATGGCGGCACGCCACCTAAGCAACGCGGCAACCGCTGGCGCCAACCTGGCGCCGCGCTCTCCCGCCAACGTGACACCCATTGCTGATGGATCGCTTCCAACGCCTCCATGGCCTGACGCTGGGCGGCATCAGCCTGATAGTCGCCAGCAACCAGCGCCGCACGATAGCGTTGTAGAGGGGTAGCACACAGTAAAGAGGAGGCTGACATCGCGACACGATCCTTGAGCTGGGTGGCGAGGAGCTCGCCCGACTGTACGCAGACGTCGGCGTCCACGCTTCGGTTACGCATAACCATAGGCAAAATGGTTACGGGATTCCACTCCGATGAGGTTAGCGGTTATAGTGTGGGTATCGGTAAGATGTCACCCGGATTCTCTTCTCCGGTAATCTCGCCCTCAGGCGAGCAGGATCGTTTAGACAATAGGAGTCATTATGACTTGGGAGTATGCGCTTATTGGTTTAGTTGTCGGCCTCATCATTGGGGCGTTGGCAATGCGCTTCGGCAACCGCAAACTGCGTCAACAGCAGGCGCTGCAAGATGAGTTAGAAAAGAGTAAAACCGATCTTGATCAGTACCGCCAGGAGCTCGTCAACCACTTCGCCCGCAGCGCAGAGTTGCTCGACAATATGGCGAAAGACTATCGCCAGTTGTATCAACATATGGCCACCAGCTCGAACAACCTACTGCCGGACATGCCTGCGCACGATAATCCATTCCGTTATCGTCTGACCGAGGCAGATAACGATCAGGCACCGGTCGAGATCCCGCCGCGCGACTATTCTGAGGGAGCCTCCGGTCTACTGCGCGCCGATCGCCACGATTAAGCGCGTTACCGCGCCGTCACACGGCGCGGATCAGGCGGCGGCGGGTTCTTCCGCCACACCGCACGATGTCTCAGGCGGCGCGGCGCCGTTACGCGTCCGCTCGCCCTCCCGCTTCTTCCGTCGTTGATTGTAGGATGGTGCCATGACCCGCAGTTTCTCTCCACTTCTTCGCACGCTCGCCCTCAGTCTAGGGCTCTCGCTGGCTACCTCACCTCTTGCCCAAGCCTCGTTACCGAGCGCGGTGAACGGTCAGCCTCTCCCCAGCCTGGCGCCGATGTTGGCCCACGTCCTGCCGGCGGTCGTCAACATCTACGTCGGCAGCGATCAGCCTACAGGCCGCGGTCACACACGAGCCGTGGAAGCGATCGGCTCCGGGGTAATCATCAATGCGGCTAAAGGCTACGTCCTGACCAATAATCATGTCATCGATGCCGCTCGTCACATCCGAGTGCAATTGGAGGACGGACGCGAATATTCGGCACGCTTGGTCGGCCGTGACGCCGCCTCGGATATTGCCCTGTTGCAATTGCGCAACGCCCATAATCTGACAGAGATTAAGCTGGCCGACTCCGATCGACTGCGGGTCGGTGATTTTGCCGTCGCCGTCGGTAATCCTTTTGGTCTGGGGCAAACAGCGACCGCCGGTATCATCTCGGCGCTGGGGCGCAGCGGATTACAACGCGAGGGGTTGGAGAACTTCATTCAGACGGACGCCTCGATCAACAGCGGCAACTCTGGCGGCGCACTGCTCAACCTGAAAGGCGAATTAGTGGGGATTAACACCGCCATTCTGGCGCCCGCTGGGGGCAACATCGGCATCGGGTTCGCCATCCCCAGCAATATGGCGCGTAACCTGAGCGACCAGTTGATCAAATATGGAGAGGTAAGACGCGGAGTGCTAGGCATTCGCGGACGCGATATGACGGCAGATCTGGCCAAGGCCTTTAATCTGGCAACCCCGCGCGGCACCTTTGTCAACGAAGTGTTACCCAAGTCAGCCGCCGCCAAGGCCGGTATTCATGCTGGGGATATTCTGCTCTCACTCAATGGCACGCCGATCAGTAGTTTCGCCGAACTGCGTGCCAAGATTGGCTCCCTCGCCCCAGGCACTACGCTCCACATCGGACTATTGCGCAACGGTAAGCCATTGAATGTCAGCGTAACCCTAGACAACCGCCGTCAAGCCAGCGTCGCGGGGGAAAACCTCACGCCGGCACTCCAGGGAACAACCCTCAGTGCGGGGCATGTCGCCGGAACCGCAGGAGTCCTGATCGATACCCTAGAGAAAGGCTCGCCGGCAGCCCAGGTCGGGCTACACAAGACGGATCTGATCATCGGCGTTAACCGTATACGAACCCCGACGCTCCAGGCATTACGCAAGGCGCTAGCGGGCGATCCCCCAGTGATCGCTTTGCATGTCATACGCGATGGTCAGCTGATGTACCTCTTGGTGCGTTGATACGCTGATTCTTTGCACAAATTTGGCGGGGGAGCGCTGCCCCGCCCACCTTTCTCTGTTATTCTGACGCCATCCTTTCACGTTACGTCGATAATCATGTTGGTAAAACTGCTACGCTCCACCCTGCTTGGTCTGGCCGTGGCGATCGTGTTAATGATTGCCCTTCCTTCTCTACGCCCGCATGGGCTATTGGCCCTCTTCAGCGAGGCGACATTTGAGGAGCAGCCGATCAGCTACAACGCCGCGGTGAAACGCGCCGCGCCGGCGGTGGTCAATGTGTACAATGGCAGCATGAGCGGCAACAACAGTGGATTAGCGATCAAAACCCTGGGCTCGGGGGTGATCATGGATGCCAAGGGCTACATCCTGACCAATAAGCACGTGGTCAGCGGTGCCGATCAGATCGTGGTTGCTCTGCAAGACGGACGTTGGTTCGAGGCGATGCTGGTCGGCTCCGATACGCTAACAGATCTGGCGGTACTGAAGATCCAGGCCAACAATCTTCCGGTCATCACCATCAACCCGAAACGGGTTCCCCATATCGGCGATGTCGTATTGGCCATCGGCAACCCCTATAACATCGGCCAGACCACCACTCAGGGGATCATCAGCGCTACCGGGCGTGTCGGGCTAAGCACCTACGGCCACCAGAACTTCTTGCAAACGGACGCCTCCATCAACCACGGCAACTCGGGCGGAGCATTGGTCAACTCCCTCGGTGAACTGGTCGGCATCAACACCCTTTCGCTGGATAAAAGTAACGACGGCGAGACACCGGAGGGCATCGGCTTCGCGATTCCCACCGCCTTAGCGACCAAGATCATGAATAAACTGATCCGCGATGGCCGGGTGATCCGCGGATTCATCGGCATCAGCGGGCGAGAGATCGTACCGATACGTAGCCAGCCGGCGAGTTCAGAGCGCATCCAAGGGATCATCGTCAATAACGTAGCCAGTAATGGCCCGGCAGCGCTGGCTGGCATCCGTCCCGGCGACATCGTACTCAACGTCAATGGTAAACCGGCAATCAGCGCCACGGAGACCATGGATCAGGTAGCAGAAATTCGCCCAGGTAGCGTGGTGCCAGTGACCATCATGCGCAACGGCGAACGCCTGACGCTTAACGTCACCATCGCCGAGTTTCCCAGCGTCGACTAAATACACCAGGTTACGGTTTCCTCCTTATGCAACGCCCCCGCCGCCCGACAGGGACGGCGAGGGCGTGAGTAGCCAGGGCGACGCACCGAACGGGCGTTACTCGCCGACACGCTCGATCTGGGCGCCCATGGCGCTCAGCTTTTCTTCGATGCGCTCATAGCCACGATCGATATGGTAGATGCGATCGACCAGGGTGGTACCCTGCGCGATACAGCCCGCGATCACCAGGCTGGCAGAGGCTCGCAGATCCGTCGCCATCACCTGCGCGCCCGAGAGCGTCTCCACGCCGTGACAGATGGCGGTATTGCCTTCGATCTCGGCGTGCGCGCCCATACGGATCAACTCAGGAATATGCATAAAGCGGTTTTCAAAGATCGTCTCGGTGATCACGCCCGTCCCCTCGGCCACCAAGTTCAGCAAGCTGAACTGCGCCTGCATATCGGTCGGGAAACCCGGATGGGGGGCGGTACGGATAGTGACGGCCTTCGGACGTTGACCATGCATATCCAGCGAGATCCAATCATCGCCGACCTCAATATCGGCGCCAGCCTCACGCAGCTTCGCTAACACCGCGTCCAGGGTATCGGGACGAGTATGACGGCACACCACACGCCCACGAGAAACGGCGGCGGCTACCAGGAACGTACCAGTTTCGATACGATCCGGCAGGACACGATAGACTCCACCACCGAGACGCGCGACCCCTTCAATCGTAATACGATCAGTCCCGGCACCGCTGATCTTAGCGCCCAAGGTATTCAGGAAACAGGCCGTGTCGACGATCTCCGGCTCACGCGCGGCATTCTCGATCACCGTGGTTCCTTCGGCCAAGGTGGCTGCACTCATAATGGTCACGGTAGCACCGACGCTCACCTTATCCATCACGATATGGGCTCCACGTAGACGCCCTTGAACCGAGGCCTTCACATAGCCCTCTTCCAGGCGGATCTCCGCCCCTAACTGCTCCAATCCAGAGATATGCAGATCGACCGGACGAGCTCCGATGGCGCAGCCGCCCGGTAGGGAGACCTGTCCATAGCCGAAACGCGCCACCAGCGGCCCCAGCGCCCAGATAGAGGCACGCATGGTCTTCACCAATTCATAGGGGGCACACAACTCGTTGACGTTGCTGGCGTCGACATGTACCGAACCATTGCGCGCCACCTTCGCTCCCAGTTGACTGAGCAGCTTCATGGTGGTGTCGATATCACGCAGCTTCGGCACGTTCTGGATCTCAACCGGCTCCTCGGCCAGCAGAGCGGCAAACAGGATAGGTAGCGCGGCGTTCTTCGCACCGGAAATCGTCACCTCGCCGTCCAGACGGGTCGGCCCCTGCAAACGAAATTTATCCATTTAATCGCGTTCTCGCTTAATCAGTTATCGCTCGCCGCCCGCCCTTTAGCCGACGGCGCAAAATCATAGACCGCTCAATTTACGGTCGCGCTGCCACTGTTCCGGGGTATAGGCCTTGATGGTCAGCGCATGGATGCGGTTATCCGCGATGTACTCCATCAGCGGGGCATAGACCGCCTGTTGCTGCTTGACCCGGCTCATGCCGGCAAACAGTTCACCCACAACGATAACCTGAAAATGGCTACCGTCTCCAGTGACATGGGCTTCCTGCAAGGCCAATGCCTTCATCAGCACGTCTTTGATTTGATCATTGTCCATGGCGTTCGACTCTTTTCCGGTTATCCAGCCTATCGATAGGCAACATTAGGGGGTACATATTAGAGGAAACTCGGGCCGGCTGAAACAGTGAAAAGCCCCCATTCACGCCGGTGTCGGGGGCTTCATCACTATTGTCTGCGATTACCGAGAGTTAGCTGACATCGCGCTCACACAGCACGATCTCTCGCAGGTTGTACAAGGCGATCAGCGTATGCAGGCGCTCGCTCACGCCGCGCAAGGGGATCGGCGTCCCTGGGTAGAGATTCTGCGCGTGCAACAACAGCGCCAGCCCGGCCGAATCCACCCGTGTCACACCGCTGATGTCCAGGCAATCAACCCCCTGTAACAGCGTCTGGCGCTGGCGCCAAAACTCGCCTAATGCATCGCACACTAGCGCACCTTGCAAACGAAGGTGAGCGCCGTCACGCTGCCAACGCAGCTCCTCTTGCTGTATCACTGCTTATTGTCCAGGGTGATGGGTTGCTTGGCGGAGACGATCAGTTGCTGCGTCAGCCCTTCCACACCTTTTTCGCGCAGCAGCGCCGCCCACTCGTTCTGTTTGGTGGTAATCATGCTCACACCTTCCGCAATCATATCGAATGCCTGCCAATGGCCGGTCTGACTGTTCTTACGCCATTGGAAATCAAGACGCACCGGCGGACGCCCTTGGTTGTCTAGGATGGTCACACGGATGGTGACGATGGTAGCGTCCCCCAACGGACGCTCCGCGGCCACCTCATAATGTTGGCCATGATATAGCGCTAGAGCCTGACCATACACCTGCTCTAGGTAGCTCTGAAACGCCTTAAAATAGGCATCGCGCTGCGCCGGCGTGGCGCTACGATAATACGGCCCCAACACCAAGGCTCCGGCATATTTCACTTGGACATAGGGCATCAACTCTTCGCGTACGATAGTACGCAGGTAGTTGGGATCCTGTTGGATGCGCGGTTGCTCGTTCTTCAAACGATTAAAGGTCCGCGCCGCCGCCTGATTCATCAGGGTATAGGGATTACTTTGGTCCAACGTCGGCGTGCTCGCGGCCTGCACGGCGAACCAAGGCGACACGCACAACAACGCGGCCATCACAATACGTTTTAACATAATAGACTTCCTCGTCGTGATTAATGGGCGACAGCCGCCGGCGCGCTCGCCACAGGCTGTGAATGGTCGGCAGCATTCTTAGTCTCATCGCCAGCACTCTTATACAAGAACTGACCGATCAGATCTTCTAACACCATCGCTGATTTGGTGTCTTGGATGGTACCGCCGTCCTTCAGAATGGCTGTACCCATCTCCGGGTCCTCGAAGCCGACGTTAAGCGCTAAGAATTGCTCTCCCAGCAGCCCCGAAGTCCGGATCGCCAGTGAACTGGTGTCTGGAATATGGTTGTAACGCGTGTCGATATCCATGGCGACCTTGGGTAGATAGGTCTGCGGATCCAGGGTGATATTTGCGACGCGCCCGATCACCACCCCGCCGATCTTCACCGGCGAACGCGCCTTCAGGCCGCCGACATTATCGAAGGTCGCATACAGGCGATAGGTCGGCTCGCTGCCCAGCGACTTGACGTTGGCCACCTGTAGACAGAGAAATACGGCGGCACATAGGGCGATCAATATAAATAGGCCGACCCAGATTTCAGTTTTTTTCGTTTGCATCGTCTCAATTCCCAAACATCAGTGCCGTCAGCACAAAATCTAACCCCAGAACCGCCAGCGAAGCATGTACAACGGTGCGCGTGGTCGCGCGGCTAATCCCTGCGGAGGTGGGGATGGCATCATAGCCGTTAAACAAGGCGATCCACATCACCGTGATGGCGAATACCAGACTCTTGATCAGGCAGTTCAACAGGTCTGTACGGTAATCTACCGCGCCCTGCATCGCCGACCAGAAAAAGCCAGCATCGATGCCTTTCCAATCGACACCGACCACCGCACCTCCCCAGATGCCGACGGCGACGAAGATCACCGTCAGCAGGGGCATACTGATCACCCCAGCCCAAAAACGCGGCGCGACAACACGCCGCAGGGGATCAACGGCCATCATTTCTAAGCTGGAAAGCTGCTCCGTCGCCTTCATCAGACCAATCTCAGCGGTCAACGCCGAGCCGGCGCGCCCGGCGAATAACAGGGCGGTAACCACTGGCCCCAACTCGCGCAGTAATGACAGTGCGACCATCATTCCGAGACTGGCCTCGGCACTGTAAGTCGTCAGCACCAGGTAGCCCTGTAGCCCCAACACCATGCCGATAAACAACCCGGAAACCATGATGATCAGCAATGACTGTACCCCGACGCTATATAGCTGACGGCGTAGCAACGGCCACTGTTTACTCGGTTCAGGACGCCCGATCAACGCGCTGAAAAGCATCAGACCAGCACGGCCAAAGGCCGCACAGACATTGATTCCGCGACGTCCTAACGACGCCAACCCATTAAGCAACATGTGATGCGGCCTCTTCTGAAGACAACAAGGCCCGACGATAGTCGCCAGCCGGATAACGGAAAGGCACGGGCCCATCGGCGATACCGTCGAGGAATTGACGCACTCGCGGATCCCGATTATCACGCAACGCCTGGCGATCGCCATGAGCGATCACCCGTTGATCGGCCACGATATAGGCCTGATCCGCGATGCTCAACACCTCTGGCACATCGTGCGATACCACCACGCAGGTGATCCCCAGGGCATGGTTCAGTTCGTCGATCAGCTTGACCAACACCCCCATGGTGATCGGATCCTGGCCGACGAACGGTTCGTCGAACAGGATCATCTGCGGATCGAGTGCAATGGCCCGCGCCAAGGCGGCACGGCGCGCCATCCCGCCGGAGAGTTCAGATGGCATCAGCTCAGCGGCACCGCGCAACCCGACAGCCTCCAGCTTCATCAGCACGATGGTGCGTAACAGCGTCTCTGGCAGGCGTGTATGCTCCCGCAAGGGAAAGGCCACATTGTCGAAGACACTGAGATCGGTAAATAACGCGCCAGATTGGAACAACATGCTCATTTTCTTACGCGCTGCGAACAGTTGGCGACGGGATAGCGCCGGAATATTCTCCCCATCGAACCAGATCTCCCCACTGTCTGGGCGCAACTGGCCACCGATCAGGCGCAACAAGGTGGTCTTACCGATACCCGACGGCCCCATGATGGCCGTCACCTTGCCTCGCGGAACGGTGAGATTAATGTCGGTAAAAATCGGGCGATTTCCGCGGCTAAAACTCATACCGCGGATATCCACCAGATTATTTTCCTGATGATTCATCCACAATGATTCCTGGTTATAGGTTAGCTAACCCAAGCAAAACACAATCCAACGCTTTTTCTCGGCGATTAGTGCTATTTTTTCGTCACTTTGGCACGCATCGGGCCAAATTCCGGCCATAGGGCAGCATAAGTTTTACTTTTATCCCGCCTACCGTCAAAATTAAGCGTATAGCTTACTGTTAGCGGCATCGGCGGACTGCTAACAGCCTTTCGTCCGTTTCGTTTAGCCGGATACCGACATCCGGACTTACTCTACTCAAGGATTCAGCATGCTGCTCGCCACCCTGCTACTGCTCATCGGCTTACTACTCGTAGTGTATGGCGCAGACCGTGTGGTATACGGCGCGGCAGCCGTCGCGCATGCGTTAGGTGTAGCGCCGCTGGTCATCGGCATGACCATCGTCAGCATAGGAACATCCCTGCCCGAGTTGACCGTCTCGCTGAGTGCCGTGATACATAACCAGATCGATACGGCCGTCGGCAACGTTCTGGGGTCGAACATCGCTAATATCTTACTCATTCTTGGCTGTGCGGCACTCATCCGCCCGCTCTCCGTGCGCTCTACGCTCGTACGCCGTGAACTGCCCCTAACTCTGGGGGCCACTATATTGTGCGGTTTTTTGCTGCATGACAATCAGCTTAATCGCATTGATGGTGTTATTTTAGTGACCTTTTTCGCCGCATTCTTATGGATGATGCTTAAAATAGCCCATCAGACACAACCCGAGGGACTGGATAGCTACGCCCGTGAACAGATCGCCGAGTTGCCACGCGGTACTGGCTTACCGGTCGCCCTATTATGGATGGCGCTCGGGCTGATCATCCTACCGCTCGCCTCACGCATGGTTATCGATAACGCCACCGTACTGGCGCGCTATCTCGGCGTCAATGAGCTAACCATCGGCCTGACGGTGATTGCCATCGGTACCAGCCTGCCAGAACTGGCGACAGCCATAGCCGGTGCAATAAAAGGAGAGCATGACATTGTTTTGGGTAATATCATCGGTTCCAATACCTGTAATATTCTGATGGTATTAGGGGTGCCGGCGCTGATCGGGCCACGCGACACGCTGATCGACGCCGCTGCCTTCGGGCGCGATTACTGGGCCCTGTTAGCGGTCACCCTAGTGCTGACCCTACTGTGTCTACGTCGTCAGCAACGCATCGGTCGCCCGGCCGGCGCGCTGTTGCTGTGCGGCTTCGCCGCCTACATCGTGCTGCTATATACGCAGCCTGCATTGCTATTTTATTGGGATTGACTCCCCGGGCTGGGTCCGCCGAGTCAGTGGTTTTGCGAGACGTGAGAAAACAAAATGTCACATACGGAGTTTCAGCCGGGTTTTGATTTCCAGCAGGCGGGTAAAGAAGTCCTGCGTATCGAGCGTGAAGGATTAGCGCAACTGGATCACTTTATTAACCAAGACTTCGCCCGTGCCTGCGAAGCCATGCTCCATTGTCACGGCAAGGTGGTGGTAATGGGGATGGGTAAATCCGGCCATATTGGCCGCAAGATAGCGGCCACGCTGGCCAGTACCGGCACTTCGGCCTTTTTCGTTCACCCCGGTGAGGCTAGCCATGGCGATCTGGGCATGGTGGAGGCGCGTGATGTGGTGTTGGCCATCTCCAACTCGGGCGAGTCGCAGGAGATCCAAGCCCTAATCCCCGTGCTGAAACGACAGAATGTCACCCTGATCTGCATGACCAACAACCCCGAGAGTGCCATGGGGCGTGCGTCCGACATCCATCTATGCATCCGAGTCCCCCAAGAGGCCTGCCCGTTGGGGCTAGCGCCGACCACCAGCACCACCGCGACCCTGGTGATGGGGGATGCCTTAGCCGTCGCCTTGTTACAAGCGCGCGGCTTCACCGCGGAAGACTTTGCTATGTCGCATCCCGGCGGCGCACTGGGGCGCAAATTGCTGCTACGGGTCAGCGACATCATGCACAGCGGCGATGAAGTACCGACTGTTAATCCGGCGGCCTCCCTGCGCGATGCGCTGCTGGAAATTACCCGCAAGAATCTTGGTTTGACGGTTATCTGCGGCCCCGATGCCCATATCGAGGGGATCTTTACCGATGGTGACCTGCGCCGTATATTCGATATGGGAATCAATCTAAATGACGCCAAGATTGCCGATGTAATGACCCGCGGCGGGATCCGAATCCGGCCGACGGCGCTGGCGGTCGAAGCGCTCAATCTGATGCAGGATCGCCATATCACCTCGTTGCTGGTCGCGGAAAACGATCAACTGCTTGGCGTGGTGCATATGCATGATATGCTGCGCGCCGGCGTAGTCTGAACAAACGGAGCTTTCATGCCACACACTACCTCCCCGATCGCCACCTGCTATGGGCCAGTTTCCGCCGATGTCATGGCGCGCGCCGCGCAGGTCCGTCTACTGATCTGCGATGTGGACGGTGTCTTGTCCGACGGGCTGATCTATATGGGCAACCAGGGCGAAGAGCTTAAGGCGTTCAACGTGCGCGATGGTTATGGCATCCGCTGTCTGGTCACCCAGGGGATCGAGGTGGCCATCATCACCGGTCGCCGCTCCCAACTGGTCGCTGACCGTGCCGCGACGCTGGGTATTAACCACCTATATCAGGGGCAATCGAACAAGCTGATCGCCTTTGAGCGTATCCTCGCCGATCTCAAGCTCACCCCGGATCAGGCCGCCTATATTGGTGACGATCTGATCGATTGGCCGGTCATGGCGCGCGTCGGTCTCGCCGTTGCTGTCGCTGATGCGCATCCACTTCTGCCGCCGCGCGCGCACTATACGACCCGTATCGCCGGTGGACGCGGTGCTGTGCGCGAGCTGTGCGATCTGATCCTGCAAGCTCAGGGGATGCTGGGGCAGGCCCAGGGGCTGTCGATATGAGTATGCGTAAACGCTGGCTCATCGCCTTGTTGACCCTCATCGCGCTGGCGCTGATCGGCTGGAATCTGGCCGATAACTCGCCCAACAATGCACCCACGGTCAATGATCCCTCGCTACCGACCTACCAAAGCCAGCATACGCTGACGGTAGTCTATGACCCCAGTGGTAAGCTGAGCTATAAATTGGTTGCCCAGGACGTACAGCATTACAACGAGCAGGGGGTGACTTGGTTCACCCGGCCGGTATTGACGACCTTCGATCCGCAAGCGGCGGCCACCTGGTCGGTGCGCGCCGACCGGGCGAAACTGACTAAAGCGAATATGCTGTATCTCTACGGTAATGTAGAGGTCAATAGTTTGACCCCGACCTCGCAACTGGAGCGGATCACCACCGATAATGCGCAGGTTAACCTGGTAACTCAGGATATTAGTTCGGATGATGAGGTCACGCTGTTCGGCAGTAATTTCACCTCTCACGGGCTGAAGATGCGCGGCAACATGCGGGATAAAACGGCACGGTTGATTGACAAGGTAAACACCTATTATGAAATTCAAAGCAAACACCCTTAAACTGCGTGATCTGATCCTTGCCGCCTCACTGTTAACGGCCAGCGCTTCGGCATTGGCCGTCACCGGCGATACCGATCAGCCGATCCATATCAATTCCATGCAACAAGCATTAGATATGCAGGGGAATGTCGCCACCTTTACCGGCGATGTTATCGTCACTCAAGGCACCATCAAAATCACCGCGGACAAAGTAGTCGTCACCCGTCCTAACGGCGAGCAAGGTAAAGAGGTGGTCGAAGCTTATGGTAATCCGGTAACGTTCTACCAAATGCAGGATAACGGCAAGCCGGTCAAAGGCCACAGCCAGAAGCTGCGCTATGAACTGGCCAAAGACTATGTCATCCTGACTGGGAATGCCGTGCTGACACAGCTCGACAGTAATATCGAGGGTGATCGCATTACCTATCTGGTGAAACAGCAACAGATGGAAGCCTTCAGCGGCAAGGGCAAGCGTGTGACTACCGTCCTGTTGCCGTCGCAATTGCAGGATAAGGGCAACGCTAAACCGGCCCCTCAGAAAAAGAGTAACTGATTCGTTATGGCACGATTAATTGCGCAAAACCTGGCCAAATCCTATAAAGGGCGTCGGGTGGTAGAAAACGTCAGTCTGACGGTTAACTCCGGCGAGATCGTCGGTCTGCTCGGTCCGAACGGGGCGGGCAAAACCACCACGTTTTATATGGTGGTCGGGATCGTACCGCGCGATGCGGGAAACATCATCATCGACGACGACGATATCAGCCTGTTGCCGCTGCATGCCCGCGCCCGACGCGGCATCGGCTATCTGCCGCAGGAGGCCTCGATTTTTCGTCGCCTCAGCGTCTATGATAATCTGATGGCGGTATTAGAGATCCGCGACGATCTGGATGCCGAACAGCGCGCCGATCGCGCCGATGAGCTGTTGGAGGAGTTCCACATCGCCCATCTGCGTGAGAATCTGGGGCAATCGCTCTCCGGCGGTGAACGTCGTCGTGTGGAAATCGCGCGTGCGCTGGCCGCCAATCCCAAGTTTATCCTGTTGGACGAGCCCTTTGCTGGTGTCGACCCGATCTCTGTCATCGATATCAAGAAGATCATCGAGCACTTGCGCGATCGAGGGTTAGGCGTGCTGATCACTGACCACAACGTGCGCGAAACATTAGACGTATGCGAACGGGCCTATATCGTCAGCCAGGGGAATTTGATTGCCCATGGCTCTCCCAACGAAATTCTGGAGAACGAGCAGGTGAAACGCGTCTATCTGGGTGAAGAGTTCCGTTTGTAACGAACACGGTGCCGCGCGAATACGCGGGTATCGGGTGAGTGCGGCTCTTTACATTCTCGCTGCGGGAGAACCAGCGTCTCCCTGCGGCTATCACTGTCGGTCATCAAGGAACAGAACGCGCGATTATGAAGCAAGGCTTGCAACTCAGACTCAGCCAGCAGCTGGCCATGACGCCGCAACTGCAACAGGCTATTCGCCTGTTGCAGCTCTCAACGCTGGAATTACAGCAAGAGATCCAACAGGCGTTAGAAAGCAATCCGCTGCTGGAGCAACTGGAGCCCAATGAGGAAGCCGGAGACGACGGTGCCGTTCTCGAACAGCCGCAGGAGAGTGCCGTCACGCGCGATGACGCCGATCCACTGGATAGCCGCGAGGCATTGGAGCAACGGGAAATGCCGGACGAACTGCCACTCGATGCCAGCTGGGACGAGATCTATACCGCCGGCACACCCTCAGGTACGGGAACCGATTATCACGATGACGAGTTGCCGGTGTTCCAAGGCGAAACGACGCAAACACTGCAAGACTATCTGATGTGGCAGGTTGAACTGACCCCATTCAGCGATACCGATCGGGCGATCGCCACGGCCATCGTCGACGCGGTAGACGATACCGGCTATCTCACCGCCTCACTGGCAGAGATCTTGGAGAGTCTCGGAGACGAGCATCTCTTGCCGGAGGAAATCGAAGCCGTTCTCAAGCGGATTCAACGCTTCGATCCGGTGGGCGTCGCCGCGCGCGATCTGCGCGATTGCCTGTTGGTGCAGCTCTCCCAATTTTCCGACGACACGCCCTATCTCAACGAGGCGCGCAGCATCGTCGATCGCCATCTTGAACTCCTGGGAAATCACGATTTCCGAAATCTGATGCGTTCGACTAAGCTAAAAGAAGAAGTGCTCAAGGCGGCAATGCAACTGATTCAGAGCCTCGACCCACGGCCGGGACTCTCCATCAATACCAGCGAGTCTGACTATGTCATCCCCGATGTGTTGGTCCATAAACATCAGCAGCGCTGGGTAGTCGAGCTCAATCAGGATAGCGTACCGCGCCTGCGCATCAATCAGCATTACGCCGCGTTGGGTGCCCAAGCGCGTAACGATAACGACAGCCAGTTCATCCGCAGTAATCTGCAAGAGGCGAAGTGGCTGATCAAGAGTCTGGAGAGCCGTAACGATACCCTGCTGAAGGTATCGCGTTGTATCGTAGAGCAGCAGCAGGCATTTTTCGAACATGGACCGGAGGCGATGAAACCGATGGTGCTGGCCGATATTGCCCAGCAAGTCGAAATGCACGAATCAACGATCTCACGCGTGACCACTCAGAAGTTTCTGCACAGTCCGCGTGGGATCTTTGAACTGAAATATTTCTTCTCCAGCCACGTCAGCACTGATGACGGCGGTGAGGCCTCATCCACAGCGATCCGTGCGCTGGTGAAGAAACTGATCGCGGCGGAAAATCCGGCGAAACCACTGAGTGATAGCAAACTTACCACGCTATTAGCTGATCAGGGTATTATGGTCGCCCGGCGTACCGTCGCTAAATATCGAGAGTCTTTGTCCATTCCACCGTCCAATCAGCGCAAACAGCTGGTGTGACTAACCGAGAAGGAAGACATGATGCAGCTCAATATAACTGGACACCATCTTGAAATTACTGACGCCATTCGTCAGTTTGTCAGCGAGAAATTTGCCAAACTTGAGCAGTATTTTGACCGGATAAACCAGGTCAACGTCACCCTCAGTATTGAAAAGGTCGATCACATCGCCGAGGCAACGGTGTTTATCAATGGCGGCGAACTGCACGCCTCAGCCGAGCAGGAAGACATGTATGCCGCCATCGATGTACTGATAGATAAACTGGCGCGCCAGTTGAACAAACATAAAGATAAACTGAAACAACATTAACACAGCCTTCAGGCTGGTACGCCAGTCTGCCGACCGACGGCCTGCCCCTAAGGGCAGGCCGTTTAAGCCTTTAGCGGCACAGGTCGAAGGCACACAGCAGCTTTTTTTGAAAAAACACCATGAGTAATGACTTAACTATGCCTTTAAGCGTCGTGCTGACCCCAGAATGCACACGCAACGCCGTCCACTGTGCCAGCAAGAAACGCGTGCTGGAGATCATCAGCGAGCTGGCCGCCGCCCAACTCAATCTGCCCACGCAGGTGGTGTTCGACGCCATTTTAACGCGTGAGCGTATGGGGAGTACCGGAATCGGAAATGGAATCGCCATTCCCCATGGCAAGCTCGAGGAGGATACCCTGCGCGCTATCGCCGTCTTCATCCACCTCGATCAACCCATCAACTTTGACGCTATCGACAATCAACCCGTCGATCTCTTGTTTGCCTTATTAGTGCCCGCCGATCAGTGCAAAACGCATCTGCAAACACTGTCTCTGATGGCGCAGAAACTGGCGGATAAGAGCGTGTGTCGCCGTCTACGTGCGGCGCAAAGCGATGACGAGCTATACCAAATCATCACCGAGTGATCCGACCTGGCCGATGCCATACTATCTCTGATCATCTGAGCTTGATAGTATGAGTCACTGGCAGGTCATACCGAGCCACGTCATAACAACAACAGGGGAGTGGTAATATGGTGCTGATGATTGTCAGCGGCCGTTCCGGTTCAGGGAAATCCGTGGCCTTACGCGCTTTGGAAGATATGGGATTCTACTGCGTCGATAACCTCCCGGTCGAGCTACTGCCCGATCTGGCGCGTACGCTGGCCACCCGCGAAACCTCGGCGGCGGTCAGTATCGATGTGCGTAATATGCCTGAGTCACCAGAGGTGCTGGATAAGGCGATGAACAATCTGCCTGAGAGCTTCTCTCCCCAGTTACTGTTCCTCGATGCCGATCGCAATACGCTGATCCGACGCTACAGCGATACTCGGCGTCTGCACCCACTGTCGAGTAAAAACCTGTCTCTGGAGTACGCTATCGATCAGGAGAACGAGCTGTTGGAGCCCTTGCGCTCTCGCGCCGATCTGATCATCGATACCTCAGAAATGTCGGTACATGAGCTGGCGGAGATGCTGCGTGCTCGCCTGCTAGGCAAACGTGAGCGCGAGCTGACCATGGTGTTTGAATCTTTCGGCTTCAAGCATGGTATCCCTATCGATGCCGACTATGTCTTCGACGTGCGCTTTTTGCCGAACCCGCACTGGGATCCGAAGCTGCGTCCGATGACCGGCTTAGATAAGCCGGTGGCGGCCTTCCTCGATCGCCACACCGAAGTACATAACTTCATCTATCAGACCCGTAGCTATCTGGAGCAGTGGCTGCCAGCGCTAGAAAACAACAATCGTAGCTACCTGACCGTCGCCATCGGTTGCACCGGCGGCAAGCACCGCTCGGTCTATGTCGCCGAACAATTGGCTGACTATTTCCGCTCACGCGGCAAGAACGTGCAATCGCGCCATCGTACCCTAGAAAAACGCAAGTAGGCTGGCAATGAGCGTGAAACAAACCGTCGAAATCAAGAACCGTCTGGGGATGCATGCCCGTCCGGCGATGAAACTGTTCGAACTCGTGCAAGAATTCGATGCCACCGTCACTTTACGTAACGAAAACGGGGTCGAGGCGGAGGCTAATAGCGTCATCGCATTGCTGATGTTGGACTCGGCACAAGGCGGACAAATTGAAGTCCAAGCCTCCGGGCCGGATGAGCAACAAGCCCTGGCAGCGGTGGTCTCCCTCTTTAACGCCGGATTCGACGAGGAATAGCCCTCACTCGCCTCGTTGACGAGTGCTGGCCGATTTGTGAGCTTGCTCTCTTTTAAACCCCGTGCGAGCTTACTATGATCATCAGGGTGCGACCCTCACTGCCCATACTGGGATGGTGAGGGTTTTATTTTGTGACGAGACTGGACGCAACGCTGCGTCACATCATGGAGAGAATCATGTCCCGACCTGCGATTATCATTAATGAATTAGACGCGGAACGCCTCGATAGATTGTTAGAACGCCCAGAATTCGCTAACCAAGCCGTCGCCCAGGCATTAAATGAAGAGCTCGATCGCGCGCAACTGCTGACGCCGGAAACCATGCCCGCCGATGTGGTCACCATGAATAGTCGGGTACGCTTCCGCGATTTGACCAATAGCGAAGAGCATGTGCGAACCCTGATCTACCCCCACCTGCCGAACGACGCCGAGGATGGGCTATCGGTGATGGCACCGATCGGTGCTGCACTGCTTGGTCTACGCGTCGGCGATGTGATCCGTTGGGACTTACCCAACGGTGGCCAAACACATATCGAAGTGTTGGCGTTGCTGTACCAACCAGAAGCAGCGGGTAAGCTACGCCAGTAAAAGCGCAGCCAGGCAGCCAGCCGGAAACGGCTGGCTATTTCTTGGCTACTCGCGCTCGCCGCCAGTCCCCGGCAACATAGCATGGATCAAATTACGACGAAGCCAGAGTGACATGGCGATCACCGCCAATACATGCACACAGACCACCAGTGTCAACGCCTCGATCAACCAGAGATGCCAGAGATCCAACGGCCAGCGCAAAGCCAAAGCACTGTCTTGCCCCCAGCCCGTCCAGGCGATCAGCAACAACAGCAACCAGGTCAGCCAGATGCCAATGGCTCCCAATGGATTATGATGCAAAGTCTGCGGCACCGTCCGGCTACGCAACTCATGCAGATGCTGTATCAGGCTGTGCGGCGTCGGGATGAAGGCCGACAGACGTGCGGGGCCGCGTGCGAATGTCCCCCCCCACAACAGGCGCAAGATGACGAGCCCGGCCACCGTCAACCCGACGCTCCGATGCCAAAACCCGCCAGGCAGCGTGAGGTATAGGCGATTGAGCAAGAAGCCCAGCGCCACGCTCCAATGCGTCAGGCGGACGACCGCATCCCAGCGCATCGCGTTAACGATACTTCTTATGGTAGGTATTGCGCGTCTGCAACATCTGCTGCGCCTCGGCCTTAGCGTGATCCAGTTGGCCGGCATCAGCCAACTTCTCAACCTTATCAATCTGGCCGATCAGTATCTCTAGGCCATGACGATAATCTTTCATCTCCGCACTATCGCTCGCCTGCCCTTGCAGTTTACGCGGAGTCTCGGCCTTCGCCGCTTCGGCGGCGCTACGCATCGCCGTCAGCGCCTGTTTAAAATCCTGTACCGTCGTCGCCTGCTGGGCCTGACGGTAATTCTGGTTAATGATGTCCATATCTTCGCCCAAGCTGGCGGCTTGAACCAATGCGCTGCTCGCCATCATCGCCAAGCCCGCCAATGCCAACACTGTCTTTCGCATCTCTATTCCTCTACGTTTTATTAACATTTATCCACGCTATTAAACATAATAAGGATAGGGAAAAGAGGCAAGCACCAACACGAGATAATCTATGTGGTATAACCTATCAGTACGAGAGATATAAAAGAGCGCCTGTTGCGGTAATACTGTGAGATCTACCATAAATAAAAAGGGGACCATTCGGTCCCCTTACGCAGGATTCGCTAGCCGTCAGCGTGTTATGCCTGCTCTTTATCGCCCAACAGGACAGACTCCAACGCGATTTCGATCATGTCGTTGAACGTAGTCTGACGCTCGGCAGAGCTGGTTTGCTCGTGGGTCCGGATATGATCGGATACGGTGCAGATGGTCAACGCCTTGGCGCCAAACTCAGCGGCCACGCCGTAGATCCCGGCGGCCTCCATCTCTACGCCCAGGATGCCGTATTTCTCCATCACGTCAAACATGGTCGGATCCGGGGAGTAAAACAGATCAGCGGAGAACAGATTACCGACGCGTACATCGATGCCTTTCGCCTGGGCGGCATCAACAGCATTACGCACCATGTCGAAGTCGGCGATGGCGGCAAAGTCCTGATCTTTAAAGCGTAGACGGTTCACCTTAGAGTCTGTACAGGCGCCCATGCCGATCACCACGTCGCGCAGCTTAACGTCCATACGGACCGCGCCGCAGGAGCCAACACGGATGATTTTTTTCACCCCAAAATCGGTGATCAGCTCTTTGGCGTAAATGGAGCAGGAGGGGATCCCCATACCGTGCCCCATCACAGAGATCTTGCGGCCCTTATAGGTTCCGGTAAAACCCAGCATACCGCGGACGTTATTTACCTGACGAACATCCTGCAAAAAGGTTTCTGCGATATGTTGCGCCCGCAGCGGATCGCCCGGCATCAAAACGACGTCAGCGAAATCACCCATTTCAGCATTAATGTGCGGCGTAGCCATAAATTTAATCCTTCTCTTTAACGCAATAGACAGGAAACGCCACCCCACAGAGGTGGCGTTGATAATCAGAACATCGGCTTACCGTACGCCATCGGCGACAGCCCGAAATACTGAGCCACGGTCTGACCGATATCGGCGAAAGTATCGCGCTCACCGAGAGAGCCGGGTTTCACCTTCGGACCATAGACCAGTACCGGGATATGCTCACGGGTATGATCGCTGCCCGGCCAGGTCGGATCGCAACCATGATCGGCGGTCAGGATCAGAATGTCATCTGGCTGCACCAGCGCCAACATCTCCGGCAAGCGGCGGTCGAACAACTCCAGCGCCGCGGCATAACCGGCGACATCGCGACGGTGGCCATAGGAAGAGTCAAAGTCGACGAAGTTGGTGAAGACGATGGTATCGTCCCCTGCCTGGCGCATCTCCTGTAATGTGGCGTCAAACAACGCATTAATGCCGGTCGCTTTCACCTTCTTGGTGATACCCACGTTGGCATAGATATCGGCGATCTTACCGATGGAAACCACTTCGCCCTGCTTCTCATCCACCAGCTTCTTCAGCATGGTCGGTGCCGGCGGCTCTACCGCCAAATCGTGACGGTTGCCAGTGCGCTGGAACTGGCCAGGCTTATCACCGACAAATGGCCGGGCGATGACGCGCCCGATGTTATAGCCACCTTTGTTCAGTTCATCGCGCGCAATCTCGCACAGTTCATACAATCTTTCCAGTCCGAAAGTCTCTTCATGACAAGCGATCTGGAATACCGAGTCGGCAGAGGTATAGAAAATTGGCTTGCCGCTGCGCATGTGTTCCTCACCCAACTCATCGAGGATCACCGTGCCGGAGGCATGGCAATTGCCCAGATAGCCTGGCAAGTTAGCGCGCTCGACCAACGTGTCCAGCAGCGCCTGCGGGAAGCTGTTCTGATGCTCGTGGAAGTAACCCCAGTCGAACAACACTGGCACGCCAGCGATTTCCCAGTGACCTGACGGCGTATCTTTACCGGAGGAGAGCTCGTTGGCATAACCATAAGCGCCGATGATCTCGGCGTTAGCGTCCAATCCCTCGGGGAAGCGTCCGGTTGACTCCTGGGCGGCCTTGCCCAGACCCAGACGGCACAGGTTGGGCAGATGCAGCGGCCCTTTACGCCCGATGTCAGCCTCGCCGCGAGCACACGCACGGGCGATGTGTCCCAAGGTGTCAGCCCCTTCGTCGCCAAAGCGTTGCGCATCCTTGGCCGCACCGATGCCAAAGGAATCCAGAACCATGATAAATGCACGTTTCATCTTACTCTCCCGCGCTTACGCGCCAAGCGCCCGCCCGACGTCCCTGAGACATGCGAACGGGCCAAAATCATCAGACTCGGTTTACTCTTGGCTTACCGCTACTGGGTGATACGACGATACACCACCGGCGTCGCCTCAGGCGCCTTATCACCCAGTGTCACCGCCGCCCGCACCGCCTCGGCAGCCTGTTGCCAGCTCGCCTCATCGCGAGCATGCACCACGGCCAACGGACGCTGCGTGTCGACCTTATCGCCCAGACGAACCATCTCGGTCAGCCCCACGCTGTAATCAATGCTATCGCTGGCCTGGCGACGACCGCCACCCAGACCGACGACGGACATTCCCAGCGCCCGAGTATCCATCGCCGTGATAATACCAGTTTGTTCCGCAAATACCGGTTTACTCAATACGGCCTGCGGTAGATAGCGGTCATAATGCTCAACAAAGTCAAGCGGGCCACCCTGTGCCGCCACCATGCGGCCAAAGACCTCGGCAGCCTTGCCATTATCGAGCACCGCCTGCAGCTTGTGGCGTGCATCATTCTGATCGCTGGCCAATTTCCCGGAGATCAGCATCTCGACACACAGCGCCATGGTCACCTCAAACAGGCGCGGGTTACGGGCTTCCCCCGTCAGGAACTGCACGGCCTCACGCACTTCCAACGCATTACCTGCGCTGGAGGCCAGTACTTGATTCATGTCGGTTAGCAGCGCCGTAGTACGGCAACCGGCACCATTGGCTACCCCAACGATAGCTTCCGCCAACGCGGCGGACAGCTCGAAGGTTGGCATGAACGCGCCCGAGCCAACTTTCACATCCATCACCAAGGCATCCAAGCCTTCCGCCAGCTTCTTCGCCAGAATTGAGGCGGTGATCAGCGGAATGGAATCCACCGTCGCGGTGATATCTCGCGTCGCATAGAAACGCTTATCTGCCGGGGCCAATGAAGTAGTCTGCCCGATAATCGCGACGCCAACATCAGCAATAATGCTACGGAAGCGACTATCATCTGGGAAGATATCAAAGCCTGGTATAGATTCTAGCTTATCCAGCGTACCGCCAGTATGTCCCAAGCCACGTCCGGAGATCATCGGCACATAACCGCCACAGGCGGCGACCATCGGCCCCAGCATCAGCGAAGTGACGTCACCGACGCCCCCCGTCGAGTGTTTGTCGACGATCGGGCCGTTTAGGTGTAGCGCACGCCAATCCAACACGCTGCCAGAGTCGCGCATGGCCATGGTTAAGGCGACGCGCTCCGCCATTGTCATATCGTGAAAGAAGATGGTCATCGCCAGCGCGGCGATCTGCCCTTCCGAGACGGTGTTATCCCGGATACCATTGACGAAAAAGCGGATTTCGTCCTCGCTCAATGCGTGGCCATCGCGCTTCTTACGAATAATTTCTTGTGCTAGGAACAAGGTAACCCCCTGTTAAGCTGATTGTTTGGCGAGGATCGTCTGCGCGATCCCGCAGAGGTAAAGGCTGTTCATCTTTTTCAGGCCACCGTAGGCGGCCTGAGTGGGTATCAGTAGCTGCTACCGGTGCCCTTGGCGTCGTACCCTAAGGTCTGCAATAGGCTCGCCAACAGGCTAGAAGCCCCGAAGCGGAAATGACGACTATCGGCCCAGCCCTCACCCAGCAGACGATCGGCCAGCGCCAGGTATTGCGCGGCATCTTCCGCCGTACGTACGCCACCGGCGGGCTTGAAACCGACACTTTGCGCTACGCCCATGTCACGGATCACGCTCATCATGATCTCCGCACTCTCTAGGGTGGCGTTAACCGCTACCTTGCCCGTCGAAGTCTTAATAAAATCGGCACCGGCCTTGATAGCGATTTCAGAGGCCTTGCGGATCAACGCCGCCTCTTTCAATTCACCGGTTTCGATGATCACTTTCAGCAGCACGTTAGCGGCGGCGCAGGCGTCTTTACAGGCTTTCACCAGCTCGAAGCCCACCTGCTCATTACCGGCCATCAGTGCACGGTATGGAAAAACAACATCCACCTCGTCGGCACCATACGCGATAGCTGCACGGGTTTCCGCCAGAGCGATATCGATATCATCGTTGCCGTGCGGGAAGTTGGTCACTGTCGCGATGCGGACTTCCGGCGTTCCTTGTTCACGTAGGGTTTTACGCGCGATGGGAATGAAGCGGGGATAAATGCATACCGCGGCCGTGGTACCCACCGGGCTTTTCGCCTGATGACACAGAGCGATCACCTTCTCATCGGTATCATTGTCATTCAGGGTGGTCAGATCCATCAGGCGCAATGCGCGCTGAGCAGCAGTTTGTAACTCGGTCATAATACTCTCCAACTGGCTGAACGCGGCCCATGCCGGTTCAATCAAAAAAAACGGGACGGAGGTGCTAACGGCTTACGCCATCAAGTTATCCCACACGTTGGCGAGCGGACTTGGTTCCCTGAAGAGACACCCGGATACACCGCGATGTCACTGAGATCCTTCTCACCGCACAAAGCCCTTCTGGTGTGATGATTTGAACACAAAACCTCCGCCATATTTGTGTTCACTGTCACATTAGATGAAAATCACAATGCAACATTATCTATTTATATGTGACTTTAATCACAAATAAATCGCAATTATCGCCTACGCATCGATCAACGCAGTCAGCTGCGAGGCGGATCACCTCTCGCCACCTCGCTTATTCGTAATCTGATTGCCATCCTCATCATTAACGGTTGCGACTATGTCTGAGATCATCGATAGCGCATTACGCCAACACTGCATGGCCATCGCCTGCGATCCCCATCTCGCTCCCGAACAGAAACGCCATTTCTTGGCATTGGAAGCGGAAAACCAGCTACCCTATCCGCCGCTACCCGACGACGCTCGGCAAGCCTTGGACGAAGGGGTCATCTGTGACATGTTTGAAGGCCACGCACCCTACAAACCGCGCTACGTCTTACCGGACTATGCCCGATTCTTGGCTCAGGGATCGGCGTGGCTGGAGCTCGACGCGGCGCAAGACTTCGATGATGCCCTCGCGATGTTGACCATTCTGTATCACCATGTCCCATCCGTCACATCTATGCCGGTATTTTTGGGGCATTTAGATCAACTATTACTACCTTATGTTGGAATTCTAACAGATAAAGAATTATATATCCGTATAAAACGGTTTTGGCGTTACCTGGATCGCACTTTTCCCGATGCCTTCATGCATGCCAATCTGGGACCCGCCGATAATCGGCTAACACATCTCTTCCTGCGTGCCGATGCCGAGTTAGCGCAAGTCGTGCCCAATCTAACCCTCCTCTACCATCCCCAGCTCACCTCAAACGCCTGCCTGCAACAGGCGATCGAGAACATCTGCCACTGTGCCAAACCACACATCGCCAATGCCGCACTGCATGATAAAATTTTCACAGCGGGCGGCTATGGTATTGTCAGTTGCTATAACTCACTGCCGCTGGCAGGGGGTGGCAGCACCCTGGTACGTCTCAACCTTAAAGAAGTCGCGCTACGTAGCCAGGGAGAAGCGGACTTTTTTCAACGCACCCTGCCCGATTACTGCCAACGGCAAATCGCCATCCTCAACGCACGTGCTGACTTCCTGTTCGAACGCTCCCACTTTTTTAGCCAAAGTTTTCTGGTACGAGAGGGACTGATCGATCCTGCGCGTTTTGTTCCGATGTTCGGCATTTTCGCCCTCGCCGAGGCGGTTGAAATCCTCACTCAGCAAGCGGGAACCCTGCAACGCTACGGGCAGGATGAACAGGCCAATGCCCTGTCGTATCGCATCAGTGCCTGGTTAGCGGATTTTGTTGCGGCCACCCCGCTACGCCACGCCTGGCGGCAACATGCCCTGCTGCATGCCCAGTCGGGTATCAGCAGCGATCGCGGCACCACACCGGGAACCCGCCTGCCCTACGGCCAAGAGCCGGATCCCGTCAGCCATCTGTTGGCCGTGGCCCCGCATCATGCCTATTATCCCGCAGGGATCAGCGATATCTTGACGCTAGATCCCACCGTGCAGCGCAATCCCCAGGCGCTGATGCAACTCTGCTTAGGTGCCTTCTCCGTCGGGATGCGCGAATTCACCGCTAATGTCGCGGGGGCCGAGTTGGTACGCGTCACCGGTTATATGGTGCGGAAATCCGATCTGGAACGTTTTCAACACGAGGGCTCTCGCCTAAATACCACCTGGCTGGCTGAGGAGGCCGCACGGAATAGCGGCATGTTGCAACGACGTGTACGCGTGATCAGCCATGAGCAGCAAATGCGCTTTAGTTAATAAGCTGCTCCCCTTCTCCTGCGTCGATGGGCCGGGTAGTCGCTTGGTGCTGTTCCTACAAGGCTGCAACCTACGCTGTCGCAGTTGCCACAATCCCTACACTATTGGCCGTTGTGACCATTGCGGACGCTGTGTGGCAGATTGTCCGCATCAGGCGCTTAGCCTGTGCGACGGGCAAGTAGTCTGGGATGAGGCCCGCTGCCAGCAGTGCGACACCTGCTTGCAACACTGTCCGCGTCAAGCCAACCCGATGGCCTTCTCCCTGCGCGTTGAGGAGGTGTTAGTGCAGTTGCGTCGTCAAGCGCCATTCATCAACGGCCTCACCGTCAGCGGCGGCGAAGCCACCCTGCAACTGCCCTTTCTCCTGGCGTTGTTTCAGGCGATTCGGCGAGATCCACTACTGCATAGGCTCAACTGTCTGGTCGACAGCAATGGAGAATTGGCACTGGCTGGCTGGCGGCGGTTGCGCCCCTGGTGCGATGGCGTGATGGTCGATCTGAAGGCTTGGGACAGCGAGCACCACCGCTGGCTGACGGGACGCGACAATCGGCGCATCCTGCAAAGCATCCGTTGGCTGGCGCAACAGCACCAACTGGCCGAGCTACGCCTACTGGTGATCCCACAGCATAGCGACTACCTTGAACACTGCGACGCCTTGGCCGAGTTCATCCTAGCACTGGGCGAGGTTCCCGTACGACTGAATGCCTTTCACCACCACGGAGTCTATGGTTCGGCGGCGACGTGGCAGCATGCCGATCAGCAGACGATTGAACAGCTGGCCCAGGCATTGACGGTGCGCGGCGTGGCTCACGTGATCCGCCCGGCGCTATACCTATAAAAAAATACGCCCCACCGAAAGGCGGGGCGTGTCTTCATCAGCAAAGCCGCAACTTACAACGCCAGGAAAAAACCGGCGATGGTCGCGCTCATCAGGTTAGAAAGGGTGCCGGCCGCGACGGCGCGCAGGCCGAAACGAGCGATGTCATGACGACGCTTCGGCGCCATGCTGCCCAGTCCGCCTAACAGGATCGCCACCGAGGAGAGGTTGGCAAAACCACACAAGGCAAAAGAGATGATAGCCTTGGTATGGTTCGAGAGCACCTGGAGGCCTGCCGCGGCGACATCAGCATCCGACTTCAGATATTCGCCGAAGTTCATATAGGCGACGAACTCGTTGACGATCAATTTCTGGCCGATAAAAGAGCCGGCAACCTGCGCCTCGCTCCACGGGACGCCGATCAGGAAGGCGATCGGCGAGAAGACCCACCCCAGGATCAACTCCATGGAGAGCTGCGGGTAATCAAACCAGGCACCGATCCCACCCAGCATACCGTTCAACAAAGCAATCAGCGCGATGAAGGCTAACAACATCGCCCCCACGTTCAAGGCCAACTGCAAACCGGAGGCGGCGCCCGAGGCCGCAGCATCGATCACGTTAGCCGGGCGCTCCTCGGCGGCCACCAACTTGCTGGCATCTTCACGATCATGCGTCTGCTCGGTTTCCGGTACGATCAGCTTAGCAAACAACAGACCACCCGGTGCGGCCATGAAAGAAGCCGCGATCAGGTATTCCAGGGGGACGCCCATCTGGGCATAGCCAGCCAATACCGAACCGGCGACGGAGGCTAACCCCCCACACATCACCGCGAACAATTCGGATTGTGTCATGGTCGCAACGTAGGGGCGCACCACCAGCGGCGCCTCGGTCTGACCGACGAAGATATTAGCCGTCGCCGACAACGACTCGGTACGCGACGTTCCCAGCAGCTTATGCAACGCGCCGCCCAGAACTCGGATCACCAGTTGCATGATGCCCAGATAGTACAATACCGCGATCAGCGAGGAGAAAAAGACGATAACCGGCAAGACGCGCAGGGCGAAGACGAAGCCACCGCCACCGAACATCTCGAACATTTTATCGGACACCAGTCCGCCGAACATGAAGGAAATACCCTGATTACCATAGGCGATAACGTTTGCTACACCGTTAGACATCGCCCCCAACATGTCGCGCCCTGCCGGTACATACAGCACAAAAGCGCCGAGGCACACCTGAACCGCAAAGGCACCAGCCACGGTGCGCACTCGAATAGCGCGGCGGTTATTGGAAAGCAGCACGCCGAGTAAGATCAGCGAAACCATTCCCACCACACCCATTAAAAGTTGCATGGTTATTATCCCTGTTGTGTGAGTCTTTGATCAAAGGCTTACACGCCCAATGGCGCAAGCCGTCTCCTGGTGCCAGGCAAAAAACAGGAGGGGTCCATCGCCGGCGGTCGAATTATAGCGAGGCATCGAGGCTATTTGCGCGCATCGCTCACAAATTTATACAACTTGAAGCAAGTTAAATTGTTAAAAAGTGATTTATATCACATCATTTACTCGTTTGCGCGTTGAAAAAACAGCGAAGATAGCCAGGCTACCTCGCTGAGCGCAAGGGGAGAACGGCGGTACCTTAGGCGGATGGCGGCAAGGTGAATAAACGACGCGTATTACGATACAACGCATCGGCGATCACCTCGGGTGACTCTGAGCGTAACTGACAAAGGGCGGCGAAAACACGAGCCAACTGTTCGGGACGATTGGCCTGTCCCTGAAAACCGGATAACGGCATATCCGGTGCATCGGTCTCCAACACCAGTGCGTGCAACGGTAACGCCGCCACCACAGCACGTGTCTTCTGCGCTCGCGCATAAGTGATGGTACCGCCGACACCGATGGCGTAACCAAGCCGAACGAAAGCTTCGGCCTGGGAGAGACTGCCGGAAAAGCCGTGCACCACGCCGGTACGCGCCACGGGCTGGCGACGCAGCGTCTGCGCCAACAGATCGTGGCTACGACGCGAATGCAAGATCACGGGCAATGCGTAACGTTGAGCCAAGCTGAGTTGCGCCTGGAGCAGCGCCAACTGGCGCGCCGGTTGTACGGCCTCACCATAGTGATCTAAGCCGATCTCGCCCACGGCAACGATCGTCGGATCACGCTGCGCCAATGCCTGCTCTAGTTGCACCACATCTTCATCACAATGCTGCTCGATGTATAAGGGATGGAGTCCCAAAGCCGCATACAGCATCGGGTGAGCATGCGCCAGCGCCACGACCTGGGCGAAGCGTGCGGCAGCGACGCTAGGGACGATGATGGCCTCAACCCCCACCGCACGAGCACGTTGCAAGCTCGCCGCCTCATCGCCACAGAATGGCGCAAAGTCGAAATGACAGTGGCTGTCGATCAGACGCGGCCGCATCACGCCGAGGCCTCCAGCCACTGCGCATCAGCCGCGGAGGGCACAGAAAGCGGCGTCTGGCGCGTCGGGCCATGTGCATGGGCCGGCAATTCACGCGGTAGCAACCAATGACCTACCGCCGCCAGAAAATAACGGGCACAGCGCCGCCCCAGATGATAGTCAGTATTCAACGCCGCCACGGTGCTACCTAGCGCATGGCTCGCCAAGGGCTTAGGGGGATAGATCTCGAAAATACGCAAATGCCCCGGCGGCTGCTCGATAAAACGCTGTGTGCGGCGATAGCTCTTTTCGTGATACTGCATCATGCGAACCATTTGCTGAAGGCTACTCTCGCTGAGTAACGACTCCATCCGCTTGACCCAACGGGGGGTATAGAACATCTGTGACGGCACAGTACGCACCACCACAATGGTATCCGCCCCCAGGCGATAAGCCTCACGCACAGGAATGGCATCGCTGATCCCCCCATCCTGGTAAGTCTCGCCATCCAACTCCACCCCACTACGGTAGAAGCCGGGAATCGCACTACTGGCCTTGATCACCTGCAACCAATCGTCGCGCCGCGCCGGGAAGTAGGTGGCGCGGAAATCATCGCTACGGCTGGCAACCATATAGAACTGGCGCTGCTGGCCGAGCATACGTTCGGCACGTTCGAAGGCCAGCGGCATGTCGCAATGGGTACGATCCACCAGCCAGTCGAGATCGATCAGATGCCCGCCACGCACAAAGCGCAACGGATTGAAGAAATCGATCCGGGTGGTGTAGCGAGTGATCACCCGTCGGGCGTAACCGGGCTGACCGCAGACAAAGGCGGAAAGATTCTGTGCGCCGGCGGAAGTGCCCAGATAGAGATCGAAGGGGTTGAAGCGCGCACGTAGAAACTCATCCAAAACGCCGGCGGTGAAAATCCCCCGCTGCCCCCCCCCCTCGCACACGAGGGCGATCTTCCCCGGACGATAAGGCTTATAAGCCAAAGGTTCAATATTTCCCAGGGTAATAGGTATTCGGTAACCCACGTTGCACCTCATAACGACCTGATCGCTCGGAACGCATGCACCCACACCGGTGCACACCTCGCTGATCCGTTAAGCATACCTTGGATAAGCTGGCGGAATAAGTCCAGTCCGGTGAGGAAATATTCATATTCTGTCCGCTTTGGTTGTCGCCGTGCCGCACCAGATAGCAACAACGGGCCTGACGGCCCGTTGTGCGGATGGCGACTCGCTCAGCGGCAAGAAGCGATCAGTGTTCGCGCGTCTGGCGGAAACGCACTTCGGGGTAGCGTTCCCGCGTCAGATTCAGGTTGACCATGGTCGGCGCGATATAGGCTAAGTTGTCACCGCCATCCAACGCTAAGTTTTGCTCGTTCTTCCGCTGGAATTCGTCGAACTTCTTGGCATCGTCACACTCGACCCAACGCGCGGTAGAGACGTTGACCGACTCATAGATCGCCTCGACGTTGTACTCGCTCTTCAGGCGGGCCACCACCACATCGAACTGTAGCACCCCGACCGCACCGACGATCAGATCATTGTTGGCCAACGGGCGGAATACCTGTACCGCGCCTTCCTCTGAGAGCTGTACCAGCCCCTTCAGCAACTGCTTCTGCTTAAGCGGATCACGCAGGCGAATACGACGGAACAGTTCCGGCGCAAAGTTGGGAATGCCGGTAAACTTCATCTCTTCACCTTGAGTGAAGGTATCACCGATCTGGATGGTGCCATGGTTATGCAGACCAATAATATCGCCCGGATAGGCTTCCTCCACATGGGCACGGTCTCCGGCCATGAAGGTCAATGCATCGGAGATCACCACATCCTTGCCGGTACGCACTTGGCGCAATTTCATCCCTTTGTCATAACGCCCGGAGACCACACGCATAAAGGCCACCCGGTCGCGATGCTTGGGATCCATATTGGCCTGGATCTTAAACACGAAGCCACTGAACTTCTCTTCGGCGGCGCTGACTTCACGCACGTCGGTCATCCGTGGCATCGGGGCGGGAGCCCAGGCTACCAAGCCATCCAGCATGTGATCCACGCCGAAGTTACCCAGCGCGGTCCCGAAGAAGACAGGCGTCAGCTGGCCGCTGAGGAACGCCTCCTGTTCGAACTCCGTCGAAGCGCCCTGGACCAGTTCCAGCTCTTCACGCAGCTGCGCGGCCAGATCGTCACCCACCGCCTCGTCCAACTGCGGGTTATCCAATCCTTTGATCACCCTCACCTCTTGGATGGTATGCCCTTTACCGCTCTGGTACAGGTAGGTTTCATCCTTATACAGGTGGTAGACCCCCTTAAACAGCTTACCGCAACCAATAGGCCAGGTGATGGGCGCACAGGCGATCTTCAGCTCATTCTCCACCTCATCCAACAGCTCCATCGGATCGCGAATGTCACGGTCGAGTTTGTTCATAAAGGTCAGGATCGGCGTATCACGCAAGCGCGTCACCTCCATCAGCTTGCGAGTCCGATCCTCAACGCCCTTGGCGGCATCGATCACCATCAGACAGCAGTCCACCGCCGTCAGGGTACGGTAGGTATCCTCGGAGAAATCCTCGTGCCCCGGGGTATCCAGCAGATTCACCAGGCAATCGTGATACGGGAACTGCATCACAGAGGTCGTAATCGAGATCCCGCGCTGCTTCTCCATCTCCATCCAGTCAGACTTGGCATGTTGGCTCGAACCGCGGCCCTTGACCGTCCCGGCGACCTGAATCGCCTGTCCGAACAGCAGCACTTTTTCGGTGATGGTCGTTTTACCGGCATCGGGGTGCGAGATGATAGCAAAGGTGCGCCGTTTGGCGACTTCGCGAGCGTATTCACTTGGCGACATGATTTTCTGTTCTGTATTTGGGCTGCCCTGCCCGCCGACGCGAGCTAACGGCGTCTATCCGCGGGCAACACAGGGGTAAATGGGTCATAAGCGCGCCATTTTCCCTGATTTAGCCAGGTTAGACAACGCGCAATTTTCGTTACTCGCATACAGCAAGGCGCGGGAAACGGCTGGGCACCGGGCATTAGCGCTAGCCGAGCGGCAGCGCCATGATACGCGCATCCTCGCGCCCATCGGCGGTCGGGTAGTAGTTACGCCGCAGCGAAACCTCGTTAAAGCCCAACGCTTGATACAGGGCGATGGCGGGCCGATTGGAGTCTCGCACCTCCAGCCAGAGTGTCACCACACCGCGCGCCGTCAGATCGTCGATCAGGCGCTCAAGCAACTGACGCCCCAATCCTTGGCGCTGAAAGCCGGGGGCGACCGCGATGTTAAACAGTGTCGCCTCATCCAGCACCACCTGAGTGATGGCGAAAGCCGCCAGCTGTCCCTGGGACTCCAACTTCAAATTGTAGTAACGCTCTCCCTGGTTGCCGACAAAGGTATGGCGCGTCCAAGGAAAGGCGTGGCTGGCACACTCCACGCAGTAGGCGGCGTCAATGTCCGCCGAGGTCAGGGAAGAAATGGTGTTGCTCATGACAAATTTGCTGCCATAGGGCGCGCTTGGCGCCGGGGTTATGATAAAGCGCACTAAGCGCCGAAGTATGTAGCTGCACTTCTGCCGGGGCGCTATCCCCCAACCACCAGCAGAGATAACGCTGACGCTGATCCAGCGTCGCATACTGTTCCGGGGTCAGGATCACCGCCTGCTCCGCCGTCAGTGACAGCGCGCGCAGAATATCGCACAACAACAGGTCATCCGGCGATAACGGTGCCTGTGACACGATCAACAACCGCGTCTGGGGCGACGGCGTGATGGCGACTTCGCCACGCAATAGCGACGGACGGCGTAGCATCCACTGGGTCACGCCAAGCTGCTGTAAAAGTCGATCGCGTCGCGAAACCATACTACTCCTGCCTCATTGGCACCGTGCGGCGCCGGAAACTCATGGATGCTTGTCTGACCTACTATGCTAACAAACCCCTGGCCCCGCTACCATCCATGACAGACGACGCCGAGTTTCAGAACCTCGCTGAAAGCTTTATAATCGCCGGCCAGCCCATTGAGGAGTTTTGTGTCATGTCCGCTTTTACCCCGGCCAGCGAGGTCATTCTACGCCACAGCGAAGAATTGGCTTCACGCCGCATCCTGTTCGCCGGCGATCTACAGGATATGCTGCCCGCGCAGTTTGATGCCCTTGAGGTGCGCGCCCACACCACCCAGTATCACCACTGGCAAGCGCTGCAAGCCACCATGGGTGAACGTTGTCTGTTCTCCCTGGAGGCGCCACACGCCTTTGTCGCCGACATCGATACCCTGCTCTACTATTGGCCGAAGAGCAAACCCGAGGCCGTATTCCAACTCACGCAGCTGCTATCGGTGCTACCGCAGGGGTGTGAGGTGTTTATCGTCGGGGAGAACCGCGCCGGGGTGCGCAGCGCCGAGGAATTAAGCGCCGAGATGGTGGCGCTGACGAAAATCGACAGTGCTCGCCGCTGCGGCCTGTATCACGGCCAATTAAACCAGCCGGTCGCCTTCGATCTGGCTGACTGGTGGATGAGCTACCATACCGGTTCGTTGCACATCGCTACGCTGCCGGGAGTATTCAGCCGCGATGGGCTGGACATCGGTAGCCATCTGTTGCTCTCTTCGCTGCCTCATGGTCTCAAAGGGCGTGTGCTGGATGTTGGCTGCGGCGCCGGGGTACTCTCCGCCGCCATCGCTCGGATATCGCCACAGACGACTCTCACGCTGTGCGACGTCAACGCCGCCGCGCTGGCGGCCAGCCGTCAGACTCTGGCGCAAAATGATATTCCAGGCGAGGTGCTTGCCAGCAATGTCTTCTCCGACATTAACGGACGCTTCGATCTGATCATCTCCAATCCGCCCTTCCATGATGGGGTACAGACTAGCCTGTTGGCCGCACAGACCCTGATCCGCGGGGCGATCAGCCATCTACAGTTGGGCGGCGAGTTACGCATCGTCGCCAATGCTTTCCTGCCGTATCCGCAAGTATTCGATGCGGTGTTTGGCCGCCATGAGGTAGTCGCCCAGACCGGAAAGTTCAAGGTATACTCCGCCATCCTCGACCGTCCGGCGCTAGAACACAGCCGCCGTTAATCCCCTAGACCGGCTGCGCCGGCCCTAATTCGCCAACAAACGACGACAAGAGGGCTGGGGCGGCCAAATTTACATCGAACGCGGAAAATTCGGCAAATAACTGTTGACGCCGCGACGAAAATCTCTAGAATTCGCCTCCGTGGTTACGTTACTCCATAGTAACGCAACGGTA